>JAFVGW010000045.1 GCA_017474765.1 Salinivirgaceae bacterium
AACCTCTTTGGGCAGAAATAGTTACAACATTCTTGTTGTCTTCTTCATTTTTTCTCGTAATGCGTTCTGCTATATTTCCAAGTTTAATAAGTTTCCACTCTCCTCCAAACCCTTTCAGCCGTTTCTTCCCCGTGAGCAGTTGCTGCATAAGGCCGCGCTTGCGCAGGGTGAGTTTCTCAACTAATTGGGCTTGCTTGGATATGGCGGTGTCCCAAAGTTCCAAAATCGAAACAATGCGGTGTTGTTCGGGAAGTGGGGGGACGGCGATAGGGAATCTTGCTACATCTTTTCCTGTAATATTCGGATCTTTTCTACTGCTTGCTGCAAGATGTTTCCATTCCTTTACCCTGCAATTTAGCCAAGATAACAAATAAGCGTTGTATATTTTTTCATTACAAATTAATGCCGATAATGCTTGGTTTATTGTTGCTTCCATTCCAAGCATTGCAGTTCTGCCAATTTGATTAAAACCACCATACATTGCGACTAAAACAGTTCCTTTGGGTAACAATTTTAATGATGTTTTTTCAAGGGCCTTATTGGTTACGGATTCTTCTGTTGAGTTAAGAATGCCGTTGTTTAAGTCGGTGGTTTTTACCCAAGGGATAGAACCATTAGAATAGAAATCTATGTTTGCTCGCGACGGAGTAGTTCCTGATGTCATTTCTGCTACTTCTCCCAACCTCTTCACCTCCCAGTCTTCGGGAATGGGGCCGAGAGGCGAGAGTTTGTAGCCTGCGGGGATATGTTGGTTATTATTATTCATAATCTTTCGTTTGTTTCATCAAAAATTCTTCCAATGTGCTTTCGTCGGGCAATTGCAGTTTGTAGGTGGAGACAAACAGATGGTTGTCCATACCTGCCAATGCGTATTCCACCATTTTTTTGCCGCTTTTGGTGCAAAGCAGGATACCCACGGGCGGATTGTCGCCGTTGTTCATCTCGTTTTCTTTATAGTACGACACGTATGCATTAAGTTGTCCCAGATATTCGTGGTGGAACTCATCGTTTTTCAGTTCAACAATCACATTGCAATGCAAAATCCTATGGTAGAACACCAAGTCGGCATAGTAATATTCGTCGTCGATAATAATGCGCTTTTGCCTTGCCTCAAAACAGAAGCCTTTACCCAACTCCAACAAGAATTCCTGCAAATGGTTGATAAGCGCCTGCTCCAAATCTTTCTCCTCTATTACATCTCGGGCATTTAATCCAAGAAACTCAAAGAAAAACGGCTGTTTGATTTCATCTTGAATCTGCCTTGCGGGTAGTTCCAATGGTTTGAGAAGTTTTTCGGGATTTTTGCTCGCGCCTGCACGTACATATAGGTCTGTGGCAATCTGTCGGCGCAGTTCCCTCACACTCCAGTTGCAGCGTATGCACTCTGTCTCGTAGAAATAGCGGGCCAAGGGCTCTTTAACGGCAAGAATTTCCACAATGTGCGAAAATGACAAATGCGAAATGAGTTTTTCCGCAGGTGTCTTTAATTTGTCCGACACTGTCGGTGAAATTCGCGATTGAGATTTCACCGACACTGTCGGTGAAATTGTATTCAAGATATAATCCCTTATCTGTGGATAATCGGAATAAAACTCTCTTGCGTGATAAAAGAGCGTGGCTGTCAAACCTTTGGTATTCACCGATTTTTCCAACGCCTTCAGCAATCTGTCGCCATATTGCGCCCTGTCGCTTCCTTTTTGCTCATATTCAACAATATAGTAGCCTATAATCCAATTGCGCAAGGTCAGCATACGGTTTATGGATTTCACTGATTCGGTTTGAGTAGCATTGTGGACTTGCTGAATCAACTCTGCCAACTGTCCAAAGTCATCCATTTTCTTATGCTCCCAATCTTCGGGAACAGGGCCGAATGGCGAAGGTTTGTAGCCTGCGGGGATATGTTGTTTTTCGTTCTTCATTATATTGTTTTTTGTACCACCATATTTAATTATACCACTTTTTTAATTAGTACAATATGTACCACCTTATTTTTTTGTACCACCATTTTAAGTAGTACAGACAATAATAACTCTCCAATAACCACTCCTCCCGTCCACTCTAATTATATAACCCTTATCTTGTAGGGTTTTGAGTTGTTTTTGAACAGCTGATTTGTTAATCCCAAGTTTGTCTGCCAAATCGCGAACAGTAATCTTACCATTTTCATTGAGAGCATCTAATAAATTAATTGTGTTTTGACTCTTAAAGGTGATGAGTTCACCATTATACCACCATATAGACCTGTCTTTGTCTTTGACAATGGCGATATTTGTACTGATGTCCTTGCAGAGAACGTCTGTCATATAGTCAACAAATGGCTTGGTTTGCTCTAAAGATGCCTGTGCTCCGTCTGATGGTATTTTTCCTACGACAGCATCACATTTGCTTAATGCTGCAAGATAATTCTTCTTGTCTTTTGTCCTTACAACAATCATGGGGTATCCATGACGGTACAGAATGTAATTGACCATCAAACGGGAAATTCTTCCGTTTCCGTCTTCGAATGGATGGATACGGATATAACGGTAATGGAAGAGGGATGCCAGTTCAATGGGTGAAATTGTTCCTTCTGCTTCTGCCTGATTATACCATTGAAGCAGATCCGTCATCAGTGCGGGAGTCTCTTCCGGTGATGCGTATTCAAAGCGTTCGCCTGTAGGTGTAATGACAGAATTAGGACGAGTTTTATATTGTCCGGCATGTACAACATACGAAATGTTGGTACCATCAGGAAGTTGACGATATTCTGTGTAGTCTTCTCGAAGCAAAGTTTGGTGCAAGGTTCGGATAAAATATTCAGTGAGCGGTTGCTCCTTATCTAAGGCTGCCTCCTTAACCATCTTCAATCCAACATTGGAAGCCTTCATCTCTTCCAAATCTTTCATTGTGGCCTCGCCCACCACTCGTCCGAAAAGCAACAATAACTCCGTCTGACCGTAAGTAAGCGTGTTGCCTTCTATATGGTTAGAGTTATAGTTGAACTCCAGCATGAACTTCTGGTCAAGACGATTTTGGTCTTGCTCTTTGAGTGGCTGAAGCGACTGCCATTCTTTGTATAATGTTTCTATCTTATTCATAGGTTGTTATATTATTATTTGCTTATTATATTTATGAATATATTTTGTGCAAAATCATATATAAAACATTGAATATCATCTATTTGTTTGCATTTACCATTTCGTGCATATCCACGAAATGGTCTGTTAATATCCCAACTCCTTCAAATATTCCTTCATCTTCCCCTGCACCTCAGCCAATTCGGTTTCCAAAGCGTCTATCTCCTTCTGCACGGCCGTAATGTCAATCTCGGCTTCTTCCTCGTAGGTGTCAACATAACGCGGAATGTTCAGATTATAGTCGTTTTCGCGGATTTCGTCGGGTGTGGCCACGTAGGCGTATTTGTCCTCCACCACACCTGGCTGCAACTCGCCATTGGCAAATTTACGATATATACCAACAATATGGTCAATGTCCTGCGGACGCAACTTGTTCTGATTCTTGCCATTCTCGTATTCGCGGCTGGCATCAATGAACAGAACATTTTCAGAACCGCGTCCCTTGCGGAAAATTGCGATTGCGGCAGGAATGCCCGTGCCGTAGAAAAGATTGGCGGGCAAGCCTATCACTGCTTCAAGAATGTGCTCGTTTTCAAGAATATACTGACGGATTTTACCTTCGCTGCCACCACGGAACAGCACACCGTGGGGAATAATTACGCCCACCTTGCCGCCATTGTCGTCGGCCACTTCAAGCATATGGCTGATGAAAGCCCAGTCGCCTTTGCTCTTTGGCGGAATGCCTCGCCAGAAACGGTTGTAGGGGTCGCTTTCGGCCTCGTCGGCGCCCCATTTGTCGAGCGAGAAAGGCGGATTGGCCACCACCGTGTCAAACTTCATCAGTTTGTCGTTGGTTTTCAGTTTCGGATTGCGCAAGGTGTCGCCCCAGCGGATAACAGCGTTGTCAAACCCGTGCAGAAACATATTCATCATAGCCAGCGCCCACGTGCTGCCGTTCACCTCCTGTCCGTAAAGCGAGAAGTTGTTGTTGCCAACCTCCTTTCCTGCCTTAATCAGCAAAGAGCCAGAGCCACAGGTAACATCACAAATACGTGCGCCAGGATTGCTCTTGGTGAGTTTTGCCAGCAACGTGGAAACTTCGGCAGGCGTGAAGAAATCGCCAGCCTTCTTCCCTGCCTCCCCAGCAAAGGTCGATACAAGATACATATAGGCATCACCGATGATGTCGTTGTTTTCCAAATGCGATTCGTCCAAATCAACACCTTGGAAATCCTGCAAAAGATTCTTCAATCGCGCGTTTTTCTCTTTGGTTTCACCAAGATTAGCACTGTTGAAACTGATGTTTCGGAAGATGCTGCTGCCGTCCTCACTGCTCATCTTCTCACGGTTGGCATCTTCAAGGTCGGCCAAAGCCTCGTCAATCAGTTCTCCAATGTTGGTAGCCGTACGGTGCTCATAAAGAAAATCGAAAGAGCTTTTCTCTGGCACCACAAAACGCTCGTGTCGCATTGCTCGCTCGGCACGTTCCTTATCACCTTCATATTTAGCAAGATAGTCGTTAAACTTGGATTTATAGACATCACTCACATATTTCAAAAACAGCATAGTCAGTATATAATCCTTATACTGGCTTGGGTCAATAACGCCTCGAAACGTGTCGCACGCTTTCCAAACCGTGCGGTTGATGTCGTCTTGTGAGATTTTCTTTGTTTCCATTTCTATTTTATTTTATTGAATAATAAATAATTAATAATCATAGTCTGTTTTTCGGCAATAGCCTTATGCAAATATGCCTCTCTTTTTTGAAGAATTGACAATTCCACAATTTTACTTTGCAACTGCGCGGCAGGAACAACAATTTGAAGATTTTCAAGCGTGGGTTTTCTAATCAGCGGCGTGCCCGACCCAGCCTGTTCTTTTTTTATGGCAGCCACCACATTGGGATGGTTCAAATACCAGCACAAATATGCTGGACTGACGGCATCCGTCTGCAACCTAATCGAATAAAGCGTTGTCGACGCCACTGCTGGCACATCCAAATCGAACACACCGCAATAATAAGTTGTACCTTTACCCGCGAAAAGCAAATCGCCCTTTTGCAATAGATAGTTGTCAATTCGTTTGGTTCGAGCCACTTTCATCGCAATCTTTTCTGGTGCATCAGAAAGCAAATCGCTCAATTGCAAACACACAACATCACCCAGGGGCTCATTTTTCATATACACCCCCGACTGAACCGCCGCAATCGACCCCAACTTAACATTAGTACAATCAATACTCATATTTCAAAATTACATTTTTTAATTTTACCGACAATAATTACACCACAAATATATTTAGTAATCGCAATACTACAAAATAAATTTGCACGATAGTTATTAACATAATGCACTAAAACTAAAAAAAGATGGGCAAACGGCAAAATCAAGCCTTTCACCACATCTGCACGTGTAAATAAGATTCTCAAATTGTGATAAGATTTCAGTCGGGCTTTAAATTGATATTTATTTGAAGTGGTTTGGGGCGCTCGGAATTATTAAAATTTTCTATTTTTGCACAAACAAGTCAGGAAAAATGTGATTTTTTACATTTTTCCGCACTTAAAAGTGTAAAATAATGAAAATAGAGAGAGATGTTATCGGTATTTTCCGCGAATGGAAAGACAGCACGAACCGCAAACCGATTTTGCTGAAAGGGGCTCGGCAGATTGGCAAAACGTGGGCAATGGAAACATTTGGAAACGAATGCTTTGAGTATTGCGCCAAATTCGATTTCGACAGACAGCCCGAACTTAAATCGGTCTTTCAGACATCGAAAGAACCTGAAAGAATCGTTCGCGAACTCGCACTTTACTGCAACGTACCGCTGATTCCTGGCCGCACGCTGCTCATTTTCGACGAGATTCAGGAATGCAAAGAAGCGCTCAACAGTCTGAAGTATTTTTGCGAAGATTTGCCTGATTTTCACATCATTGCGGCAGGCTCTCTGCTGGGTGTGGCCGTCAGAAAACGGCAAATGACGGTTCCTGTGGGCAAAGTCGATATTGTGCGTCTCTACCCTATCTCGTTCAAGGAATTTCTGCGTGCCAGCGATGAGAAAACCTATCAATACGTCGATTCGCTGGCCGAGCCTCAGCATCTGCCTGAAATTGTGCTGAATAAACTCAAACTCGAATATCGCAGATATATGATTAGCGGCGGTATGCCCGAAGCCGTGGTGGCAATGTTGGAAAACCGTGGAATGCAGGCAGTTGACGATGTTCTGCAAAACATTCTGGACCTTTACGAACTTGATTTCGCAAAGTATGCCGCCCCGCGCGACATTCCGCGCATACACGCCGTTTGGCACTCGCTGCCATCGCAATTGGCAAAAGAGAACCGAAAATTCATATACAAATATCTAAAAACTGGTGCGCGGGCAAAGGATTACGAAGATGCGCTGCTATGGCTCGAAGAAGCAGGTATGGTCTATCGCATCTGCAACATCACAAAACCCGCAATGCCGCTTAAAGCGTATGAAGACACTGACGCATTCAAACTCTACGCCTGCGATTGCGGTCTGCTGCGACGAATGGCAAACCTGCCCGCCACAACAATTTTAGACCCAACGTCGAATTTTACGGAATTCAAAGGGGCGATGGCCGAAAATGCTGTTTTGCAATCATTTATGCCAATACTCAACGGCATCACACCAAACTATTGGTCGCCCGACAGCAGCGCCGAAGTGGAATTTGTCATTCAATGGAACGACGAAATAATTCCAATTGAAGTAAAAGCCGAAAACTCGGTAAGTGGCAGAAGTTTAAGCGTTTACAACGATAAATACCAGCCGAAAAACCGCATTCGCTTTTCATCGCTGAATTTGCAGTCGAACAACGGATTATTGAGTTGTCCGTCGCCGCTGGCACAATGGTTTGGAAAATGGATTAATTAACCCGCCAACGCCGCTTTTTCATATATTTGCGCTCGTAAAAACTAACGACAATATGCCGAAGACGCACAAGCAAAACATTATATATCAACTGTTCAGATGTTATCTGCGACTCATTCACGACAGGCTTTTCTACAAGCGTGTGCACCGCATCGGGCTTGAAAATATGCCCGCCGAAGGGGTGCCGCTCATTGTGACATCGAACCACCAAAACTGCCTCAACGACCCGCTGGGGCTGATTTTCTGCTTCCGCGACCGCAAGCCGCACATTCTGGCCCGCGCCGATGTGATTGAATACAACTGCCTGACGCGCAAATTCTTACGCAGCATCGGGCTGCTGCCAACCTTCCGCCTCAACTTCGATGGTGAAGAAGCGCTTGCGCGGAACAACAGCACCTTCAGCGAGTCGGAAACATCACTAATCGACGGCAACACCATTATAATGTTCCCCGAAGGCGTGCACCAAGACAAGCGCTGGCTTGGGCCGTTCTCGTCGGGCTACACCAAAATGGCGTTCGAAGCCGCGCAGATGGACAATTTCCAAACCGAAGTGTTCATTCTGCCCTGCTGCAACCACTATTCCGACTACTATGGCATTCAAAATGAATTGATTATAAAAATCGGCAAACCCGTTTCCATAGCACCTTTCTACGAGTTGTACAAAACCAAGCCGCGCACCGCACAACGCGAAGTGAGCGCATTGGTATTCAGTCAGATAGAAAGTATGATGCTGGATATTACCGATTTGGACAACTACGAAGCCATCGATTTTCTGCGCGGCATTTACGGACGGCGGTTTGCTTCGGCCAACAACCTGAATCCCAACCATTTCCCCGACCAGTTGGAAGCCGACAAAATGCTTGTGGCACAACTCGACTCGCTGAAAGCCGAGAAGCCCGATGCCGTTGCCAGCATCTATAGCAAAGCATTGGAATACAAACAGATGCTAACCAACAGCCGCATCACCGACCTTGAAGTGGCGCGCAACGCCAACGGTGCACAAACATTGGCTAACGTGCTGTCGCTGATAATCTTAGCCCCTGCCTGGATTGTGAGCCTCTGCCCTAACCTGCTAATCTACATTGTGCCAAACATATTCATCAACCGACTGAAAGACAAAATGTTCGAAGGCACAATCCGCTACACGGTATGGGTTCTGCTCACAATTCCGCTATTCTACACGCTGACATTCGTGCTCTTATTTTGGTTGGCAAACATCTGGGCAGCAATCATTTACACCTGTATGCTTCCTGCATTGGGCATCTTTGCGTGGAACTACTGGCAATTCCTGAAACGCACCTGCCGAATGGTCCGCTTCCGCCGAATCAAGGCCGATAAACGGCAAGAAATCAGTAATTTGCGCAAAGAGATTATTGACTCGCTAAATGAACAACTAACAATTAATAATTAACAATGAAGGCACGGATACAATTCGGGTTGCGCCCTGACGGGCGGGAATTTTTATAAAATTTTAAAACAAAATTTTGCAATAATTTCTCGCGAAGCGACACCCTAAACTCTGTGTTCTCTGTGACTCTGTGAGAGATAAATATTACATTTGATAATTAACAATTCAGACAAATTTGGGACTGTTGTCCGCTGTCTGTAGTCTAAAGTCCAAAACTAAATGAAAAAGATAGGTTTAGTAGGCGGCACGGGCCCCGAATCGACACTGATGTATTACAAGGAACTGAACCAACGCATCGACAGGCTGACGGGCGGCAAGGCTATGCCCGACATTGCCATCGAGAGCGTGAATTTCCATCGGTTTTGGGGCTATGTTACTGACAATGAGTTGGATTTGCTGACCGATTATCTGGTTGAGAAAATCGACTGTCTGGCACGGTCTGGCGCCGAAGTGGTGTCGCTATCCTGCGCCACGGGCCACATTGTGATTGACCGCATCAGGCAGAAAACCAACACGCCGCTGGTGTCGGTTCCCGAAGCGGTGTGCGACGCGGCAGCAGCCAAAGGCTACCGCAAAGTGGGGCTGATTGGCACCATCTTCACAATGGAAAAAGACTATATGAAGAAGCCGTTTGCCAACGCTGGCATCGACGTTATAATCCCTAAACAGACTGAACGCCAACTAATTGCGGAACGCATCTACCGAGAACTGGAAAACGGCATTGTGAAAGAGAGCACACTGCGCGAGTTTCAGCAGATAATTGAGTGGATGCGCACCGATGACGGCATTGAAGCCATAATTCTTGGCTGCACCGAACTGCCGCTGCTCTTGAACAACAGCAACAGCCCCGTCCCCTGCCTCGACAGCGTGGATATTCACATTGAAAGGCTGATTGAAATGGCGATGAAGGATTGAATAAGACTACGGACAGGATTGGCGAATTGGTGTCCCGATAGCTATCGGGATGGTGAATCGGTTGTTTCGGCAATTCGGACGCGATGAATCGCGTCCCTACAACACCCAATACCTGACACCCAACACCAATTTCATACATAATAATTCCTAGTGCCTGATGCCAGTGCCTAATGCCTAGTGCCTACCCCCTAATGCCTACCTCACAAAAATCGTCC
>JAFVGW010000046.1 GCA_017474765.1 Salinivirgaceae bacterium
TAATCTTCATATTCTTAATGTGGTGCTTGTCGAGTTCAACCATAAAATCGCGGGCGTTGCCGTAGAGGAAGTCGTCGCTGCCAACACCGAGCCAGAAGAGTTTTATTTTAGCATTCAGTGATTTGGCATCGTCCAACTGGCCAGGACGCAGTTGGGTGAACGAACTGTAGGAGCAGAGGTGCGAGAATTTGTCCAAGTTGTTCAGGCCAATGCTCAGAGCCTGGTTGCCGCCGCGCGAGAATCCGCCAATGGCGCGGTGAGCGGCATCGTTGATAGTGCGGTAGTTCTTCTCAACAAACGGCATAAGGTAGTCGAGAAAATCCTTGCCAAACATATCGAACTGCATAGCGGGAGTGTCGCCCTCGCCAGCAATGCGGTTGGGGTTGCCGTAGGGCAGAACAATAATCATCTCTTTGGCCTTGCCTGCCGCAATCAGGTTGTCGAGAATCAGATTCATCTTGCCCACCTTGAAATACACCTCTTCGGTGTCGGTTGTGCCGCTGATAAGGTACATTACAGGGTAACTGGCGTTCTTGCCGTTGTAGTAGGTAGGCGGAACATAAATGATTGCCTTGCAGTAGGTTCTGGCTGCGTCGGACCAGTAAGTTACATACTCAACGCTGCCGTGAGGAACGTTTTTGAGCGCGTGGGGCAGGTTGAAGTCGCCGCGCATATCCAGAAGGCTGTTTTTGAAGCCCTCGTTTGGGAACCATTCGGCGTTCTGCGGGTCCATAACCTGCATACCGTCAACAATAAAGCAGTAGGGGTAAATGTCAGGTGTGGTGGGGCCGAGGGTGATTGTCCAGACGCCTTTGTCGTCCTTCTTCATCTCGTGGCGGCCAGCAAACTGAACGTCAACTTCCACTTTCTGTGCGGTGTTGTTTCTGTAATTGAATGTCACGGTGTTGTCTTTGTTAACAACTGGCGACTGAACCTGCGGTCCGCCAGGCTGCGCCGAAATTTGCAATGCCATTGCGCATACCGCAACCAGCATTGACGATTTTTTTAAAATGTTCATAATAAATTGTAGTTTAGTGTATTGTGTGATTTAAAATACTTGCTTCAATTTGTTTCAAAATTATTCTGTTTTTTGAATTTAGTAAGGCTTTGTTCTGTAGACGTAAGTTGCTGATATTTTTAATCTTCGTTGATTTTATCTGATTTGTTGTAGTCGTCGAAACGCTTTTTGAAAAGATAGTATGACAATACAAACAACGCTGTGCCCACAGTCAGCAATAACCAGTTTACCAATGCAGGATAATCTGGTACCGAATCAAGCGCGTGCGTTGTTATTTGTGCCAAATTCAAAGCCATAAAAACAACATTCAAGGTCATTATTGCACGGCAGAATCTGGCTGCGGTGGAGCCGATATCTTTTTTTGTGAAATTAACAGTTGCAAATGGCGTGGCAGCCCACATTACTACCCATATAAGTGCCAAATATTCAATCTGAAAACCATCAGTAAACAAGGATTGTGAACCGTCAATGAATGCGGCGTGAATGGCAAATGGAATAGCAACAAATGCAATTTTAATTAGCGATTCTGTGACAAATTTTTCAATGACTGTTGATTCGGGTAGCAAATGACGTTGAGGTCCGTCAGGGAGATTGGTCCGTAAAGCCACAATCGCTATTCCAAGCGAAAGCGTCATTAACACACCCGGCGCCTCATTAAACAATGAGAACAACGTGGCCGAAACCATAAAAAGCAAAGCGGTTATTGTCAAATACCATTTGTTTAGCCAAAGATAACTGACAACATACTTAAAGAATCGTTTTAAGTTAAATGTCTGGTTCATAGTTTATTGTTCTTGCTGTCCATTAGAAATGAATCTGTCTGCACAATCATTTAGCCCACTCTTTGCCCTCATCGGTGCGGCGCCAGGCGAAATAGCCGTCGAGCACCTTGAGCGCATCTTCCGACGGAACAGGACCGACAAACGGCGTTGGGCCGGTCAGGTACATTGCCTGCGGATTGTCGTTGGTGAATTTCGGCCATTCGGGCAGTTTGGAGTCAGGGGCGTTTGGTGTGCCGTATTTGGCAAAGTTGGTCCAGTAGTCGCCCATTGCTTTCGAGAGCGCAACATCAGAATCCGACGAGTTGTTGCCGTCCAAATGCTGGAAAACGAAGCCCACATCCTGGCCGTGCGGTGAGCCTGCATCGGGGTTCGGATTGTTGGGGTGCTGGTCGAAATAGTAGAGATAAACGTCTGATTTTCCAGTCTTTGCCTGCAGTCGAGCCCACGACCACGTCTGCCAACCGAAGGCTGCGTCGCGCATCAGGTCGCGGGCGGTTTTCATCACCTTGCCGTCGGTCATCGGGTAGGCTTTGAGCAGGTCGTCGGCAAACTTGCCGTAGCGTTGGCGGACGCTTGCTTCGTGATTTTCGGGCGAATTGCCGCCGAAGTTGAAACTTGCGCCTTCGTCGGAATTATAACCGATAAGTACCGCCACATCGTTGTACTGGCCTTGCTCGTAGAGTTCGAACTGGTCGCCAGGAATCACATATCCGTCGACAATCGGCCACGCGCCGCCACCGTTCATCCCGAACTTCAGAAACTCTTTGGCATCAAGGGCACGCAGGTCGGCAATCGATTTTGCGCCAAGTTGTTCGGCAATCTTCAGGCAGTCGTCGTCGGCTTGAGCCTGAGTTTTCATATTCTCGCCAGGATAGGTTGTCGGACGGGTGGGCCCGAACGAGCCGCCGCTCTGCGATATGGCGCCGCGGAACAGCCCCTTTGCCAACGGCGATGCGCACAGCATACTAACCGATATTCCGCCAGCCGACTCGCCAAAGATGGTAACCTTTGTGGGGTCGCCGCCAAAAGCCGCAATGTTGTCCTGAATCCATTTCAGACCGGCAATCTGGTCGAGCAAGCCGTAGTTACCCGACACGTTGTTCGGGTCTTCAGCCGAAAGTTCGGGGTGCGAGAAGAATCCTATTTGCCCCACGCGGTAGGCTATGCTGACAAACACCACGCCTTTGCTTGCAAGGTCGGCGCCGTCGTATGTCGGTTCTGATGTTGAGCCGAACGAGAATCCGCCACCGTAAATCCACACTAAAACAGGCAGTTTATCGGTTGCCGATTTGGCCGGTGTCCAAACATTTAAATAAAGACAATCTTCGCTTACACCATAAGGCGATTGTCCGCCCTGCATTGGTATGGCGGCGTATTGCGTTGTCTGTCGGATGCTGTCCCACGGCACAACGGGCTGCGGCGCTTTCCACCTCAAATTGCCCACTGGCGGCGCGGCAAACGGAATGCCTTTGAAGATGGTCATACTGTCGGTTACCGTGCCTTGAATCTTGCCACCCGTAACGGCGACAACGCCTGGCTGCTGTTCTGCACACGAGCAAACAGTCAGCGCAATGGCTGCTAATAGAAGATTTGTTTTTTTCATCGTTTTACAGATTATTATAAGGTGCAAGGTACAAGTTTTTTCAAATAAAAAGCCTTCCGAAACAAATCGGAAGGCTAAAGTTATAAGTGGAAAATCCACAATTGTTTCTCACTTTTTCTTGCTCATCCACTGCGTAATCTCTTCGCAGCCCAAAGCAAAACTGATATACGTCGGAATGTTGCGGGTGCAGCATTCGTTTTCGCCCCAAAGGAACGGATAGTCGTCTTTATGTTCCAGAAAATCAGGCTTGAACATCATCAGTCCAGGTGCAATGCCGCCTGCCATGGCGTTGTAGAAGGCGCGGTGGCTGCCGTAGGCCACTTTCTTGTGGTTGACGCCCTGCCCAGTCACAAACGAGACGTTGGAATAGGGGTGCCGCCCGAACATAAAGTGCATTCCGTTCAGAACCAGTTCGGGGTCAATCATATCGGGGAAGTATTTCCAAACCAGATAGTTGTTGTAGGCCCAGTTCATTGCAATTTCGGTGCCACCCCAGCCGCGGCCGAAGATTGGCACGCCGTAGGGTGTCTGCTCTGCGGTTTTTTCCGCCTGCTCAACGAATGCGGGCACTGCGGCTTTCACGGCAGCCTTGAACTCGTCGTCCATATACGGATAAACCTCGAGAGCGCGAGCCACAGCACCACCGTTGCCGAACAGCGCGCGGTCGGTGCCAGCGGGCTTCTGACTCAACTGATTGAGCAGAATGGGGCGGAAGAAATCGAGATATTTTTTGTCGCCCGTGGTGCGCCAGAGTTCAATGGCTGGCATAATGCGAAGGTCGCCCTGATAGTCCCAGTTTCGGCTTCTTCGGTTGGCGGGGTGGTCGGGCGCGGCAGTCTCAAAATATTTGTCCCACTGCGATTTAGCGTTGCGCAGAGCACGTTCGGCGACTTCGGGGTTGAACGGCTTCAGCACACGTGCGGCGGCGGCCAAAGCGGCAATGTCGGGCATTGTGTTCGACGGCGAGAAGTTGCCCGTAAAGGCCAACCTATCGTCGCGGGTGCCCGAGTGGTTGCCGCGCACCTCGTAACGCTTCAGCGACGGGTCGTAGAATTTGCCGTCGGTCTGCGTCGAGCCGTCGCCAATGTGAGCGTACTGCCACATTGTGGGCTGAACAATTCCCTGCGCCACAAAGCCGATATTCTCAACCTGCGCAATCACGTTCAGCACGCCGTGCTCAACCTGCTGAATCACGTCGGGCACGCCGTCTGGGCGGTGAAGGCCCACAAACTGCGTCCGTTGGTCAATATAAGTTTGGTCGTGCTTCAGCCCGAAGAGTTCCCAAAGGTGCGCGAACTGCATTGTCAGTCCCGTCACCGTTCCGCCCTGAATGTCGAAGTCGCCAGCGTCGTACCAGCCGCCCACTGCCAGATTCGGTATCCGTTCATACGATTTATATTTGGTGTTGGTCACAGGCCCTTGCGAGTAGCCGTCCTGCTGGCTGTAGTTGATGGGCGCCTGAAGCGCGTCGTCCATATTCGAGCGGCCGTGGATGACGTGGTATGCCTCTTTCACTTCCATATGGTCCATTTGGCCAGGCAGCCACACGTCGAGCGACGCCTGCCACTTGTCGCCGTAAACCGATTCGGCGATAGGGAAGATGTTGGTCTTTTCGCCCTTATACTCAATATAATACAGTCCGATGTCGGTCAGCGCCGAAAAGTCGATTCGAGCGTAGTTGTAGCGGTTGTAGTAAACGCCCCATTCTTCAACTTTTGGCTCAAGCACAACACTTTGCGAGCCGTCGGCAGCCACTTTCACAATTTTTGCCTTTGGTGCCACCTCGTCGTTTTTGTCCAGTTCAACCACGGCCACCTTTTTCTGCCACGGCGTGTAGCCCACCTGCGAGAATCCGATGTTCGGCTTGCGGGTCCAGTTCGGGTCGGCGGCGGGTTCCATATACCATTCGGCCACCTTGCCCGTCTTGCCGCCTTCGAGCAGCGTGCGCACAACAAAAGTGCCGTTGTTCGACAGGTTTCGGCCGTCGAAGAGCATTAGTTCGCCCTCGCTTTTGAACGTCACGCGCAGATTGTCGTCCTCAGGCGCCATAACAAGTTGATGTCCAGTGCTGATAGGCAGCGGCACAATGAACTCGTCGCGCCCGCGGTCGTCGAACGTCGAAAGGCCGTATATCTGTGTGATTTTCTCGCTGTTAGGATGCATTTCGGTTGCCGAAGCGGGATGCTGCGGCAGAATGTTCGGTTGGCCGTCCATTAGCCACGTCTTGCCAAAATAGGTTGCGGGGAAAAACTCGATGTTCATTCCAGCCTTGCCCACAAGTTTTTCGGGCACGGGCTTGTCAACAAAAACCGACATAAGCACGCCCTTGTCCTTGGCCGCCACCTTCACTGTTGGCTTGAAGTCGTAGTCGGCATAGTCGAGCACTAGTTCGATGGTCTGATTGTCGCGGTCAACCGTGCGCTCGATGAGTTTCGGGTAGATGTCCCACTGTTCGGGCGTGTTCATTAGCCTGACGCCGCCGCCCGTGGCAATCCTGACGCCCCGCATAATGATTTCGACCGCCGCTTCTTTCTCGTCGCAGAACATTCCGTTGTAATCGTTGCTGTAAACCAGCACATTGACGCCTCGTTCCTCAAAATACTCAAGGTCGTTGATTTTGAGCGACTGCTCGCTTGTTCCCGAGCACGCAACAAAAGTTGTAATGGCCGCACAGGCCACAAGAGTGGTGAATAGTGGTTTCATATTGTTTAATTATATAGTGTTGCAATTTATGAATAAATCCGCCATTTCAATGAGGGTGTATCTAAAAAAAACACACTCACAACATTGTATTTAATCTATAGCCAAACGAATCCAAACTTAACGGAAGATTGTTCGCAAGCGGATAAAGGGATAGGCGTGGCACAAAAAAAGTAGAGACGTTGCGTGCAACGTCTCTACAATCAATCAAATAAACGTGTTCAATTATTTAAACAAGCCCTGTGCCATAAGGTGCAGGCAACGGCGCCAGGTCAGGAACTCGTGAGCGGTGCCTTCCGAAACGTAGCCAACGCAGTTGTAACCAGCGGCTTTCATATCGGCAGCCGATTTGTTGATAGCGTCGGGGCTCTCCTTGCTTCCGCAGCCGACAAACAGATAGTTGACAGCCTTGTTGTCTTTGAAGTCGGTGGGGGCAAACTGTCCGCCGCTCAACAGACCGAACGATGCGAACAAGTCGGTACGGCGGCCCGAGATGAGTTTCGTAGTCATTCCGCCCATCGACAAGCCTGCAAGAGCGCGGTTGTTGCGGTCGGTTTTGGTCTTGAAGTGAGAGTCAACGTAAGGAATCAACTCGTTGCAGAGCATTTTTTCAAAATCCATACCATCGAACTTGTTGATTGAGCCGAACTTGAAGTCGTTGGTCAGGCCGTAAGCCATTACAATGATGAATGGTTTAGCCTTGCCTTCAGCAATCAGGTTGTCCATAATCAGGTTGGCGTGGCCTTGGTTGCTCCAGGCGGTCTCGTCCTCGCCCCAGCCGTGCTGCAGATACAGAACTGGGAATTTCTCCTTCGGGTTGTTGTTGTAGGTCGGCGGGGTGTAAACAAAGGCGCGTTGGAACTTGCCAGTGCTTTCGCTCCAGAAGATAACCTGCTGAACCAGTCCGTGCGGAACGTCTTTCTTGGCAGCGTAGAAGTCGGCGTCGTGAGCGGGAATCTCAATACCGCTTTCCCAACGAACCGAACCGTAGTAGTTCAGAGCGCCTGGGTCGTTAACAACGCCGCCGTCGATGGTCAGGTGATAGTAGTGGAAGCCCTCGTCCATTGGGCCCTCGGTTGTGCCTTCCCAAACACCGTCTTTGTTCTTCTGCAGAACGGTAGCGCCAACGCCACCCATATTGCCGCCAAGTCCAAGGCTGACAATCACTGATTTAGCCTGCGGTGCAACAACGCGGAAGCGGGCATATCCCTGTGAGTTAACCATTGGGTACTCCTGACCAGGTTGGTTCAGCTCCGATGGCTTGAAGTCCTCTTTAATCTCAACATTGTCAAGGTCGGCGTTGAAGCGCTTAACAAGGCGGTACGACGATTTGCGTTTCAAATCCTTGTCGAACAGCAGCGGATAGTTGTTCACGCCTACCCACGAATCCTTGTCGCTGACGTTCCAGAAAGTAACCACGTCAATCACGTCTTTGTGCTGACGCAGAACGCGGAACAACTGCGAGTATTGGTTGTCGTGCAGAGTGCGGACATACGGCTCAATGGTAACGCCCTCGTTGCGGCTGAACTGCAGTTGGCCGCCCATTTCCTCGTTTGCACGGATGTCAAGCTCGGTGAATTGGATGTGGTCAACAATTGTGGCGTATTTTTCAATCGCAGCAGCGATATTTTCCATCGACGGGCCATAAACATTGTAGTGGCCTTGCATACCGATACCGTCGATTGGCACGCCAGCGTCTTTCATTTTCTTAACCATATCGAAGATGCGGTCGCGCTTGTCGGGATTGGCAGCGTTGTAGTCGTTGTAGAACAGTTGGGCGTTCGGGTCGGCCTCACGGGCGAATTGGAACGCTTTAGCGATGAACTCGTCGCCGCACAACTGATAGAGTTTCGAGTTGCGATAAGGCGACGGATTCGGGTTCCAGGGCGAGCGGCGAACGTCGTCGGCCATAGCCTCGTTCACAACGTCCCAGCAGTAAACCACGTCTTTGTAGCGGTTCACAACAGTGGTGATGTGGGTTTTCAGGCGCTGATAGAACACCTCTTTCGAAACAGGATTACCCTTTTTGTCGGTGAACATCCAGTCGCAGAATTGGCTGTGCCAAACAAGGCAGTGACCGCGCAGTTTGATGTTGTTCTTGCGGCAGAAGTTGGCGATGCTGTCGGCGTTGGCCCAGTTCCATTCGCCCTCTTTCGGCTGCAGCGAGCCCGGTTTCATATCGTTCTCGGCCGTAATGCTGTTGTACTCCTTCAGGATAACTGCAATCTCGTCCGGATTCTTCATATTACGCATATTCACAGCCACGCCAATCTTGAAGTAATCTTTGTAGGCGTCTTTCAATCCATCGGGATCTTCAGGTTCGGGGCGGCCAAATGGGAATTGTGCCATTGAAACCCCTGCACTCATTGCTAATGCAATGATACACAAACTTTTAAATAGTGGTTTACGCATAGTTATTAATATTAAATTAAAAATCAATTGTCGGCAAATCTATACTTATTTGCCGACTATTTTATTTGTTATAGACGATTTCTTGTTTTTGCAATATGTTTTGCCGAAGGATGGCGATTAATGCGGTTTCTGATGGTGCTTAGTAGGAATAAACAGGCTTTTTTCTGATTTTTTTACTGCTTATCGTTGCAAAATCATCATTTGCCGACCATAATATACAAAACTTCGATAAATATTTCGCCATTTCCTACACAATTAGTAATTTCAATGCAGATTCTTGATAAAAGGATTTTATTTTATAACAAACTTAAAATTAAACGGTTATGAAAAATTTATTTAAATTTGGTTTTGCTGCCAGCCTGATGGCGGCATTCATGTTCAGCGGTTGCTCAAAAGACGATGATGAGTCAGGAGTTGATTACAGCAAGAAACGAGAGTTGTCGGAGTCGATGGTTATTAAAGATGCCGATGGAAGTACCTGGACTTCGAAAAACGAGTTTAAATATGATAGTCGAGGAAATATGATTGAAAACAAGCACACAACTGTTGATAATTCAGGCACCGTAACTGAAAATAAATATGAAGCCAAATTCAACGAACAAGGTGATGTGACGGAAACTTTGCTCAACGGTCAAATAATATCAAAAAGCGATTACATTTACGATGTAAATAGCACAAAAAAAACTGTCCATAATTATTCTGACGGAAACGAGACTTCTACCACTTATTATGTGGAAGAGTATGCCGATTCGCAGAAGAAACAGATTAAATCAAGTACAGTTGAAGCAAAAAATGCCGACGGAAGCACACAATCGTTTTCCAAGGTGGTGCATAGTTATGAAAAAGACGGAAATGTAATTAACTATGAATCTTTTGATGGAAACGGACAACTGATAAGAAAAACTGAGAATGTATATAATGGAAATGTGGAAATTTCCACGCAATATGATTATGCTGATGGCAGTGTAGAAAATACCATTCAGACTAAAACAGTTTATACCGATTCAAATCGAGAAAAGATACTGACGTATGAATCGACTAACGAATTAAGATATAATGAAAAAAGAAAAATAGAATGCACATACGATAAGAATGGAAATATGATAGGAAGTGTTGAGTATGTGAATGGAAGCATAAGCGAGAAAAGCACAGATTATGTTTATGATGGCAACACACTGACTTATATTACATATAACTACGGATTCTATAATGGCGAAGGTTTTACGTCAACAGAAGAACCGACGTCAACAACTTACCACACAATTGTCTATGAATAACAGAGTGATAAGATAACAAGGCAGCCGGAATCCAAATCGGGTTCCGGCTGTTTTGTTTTAAACCCCGTCACCACTTGGCGGCTTTGAGAAAATGGCGGCGCAAAACAAACGGGGACTTTCGCCCCCGTCTCTGTTATTTAGGCTTCCGCCAAAAACACATTCAGTTATTCAATCCTTCAATCCTTCAGTTATTCAATCCTTCAATCAGAGCACCCGCCAAACGCGAAGCGAGATGCCTTCGGGGGTGAAGCCGCCCGGTTTGCAAAGGAAAAGCGAGTTGTTGAGCCAGTCGTACTTGCTGTCGCTTGGCGCTTCGAACTTGGGCGCGCAGCGGAAGTAGAAGTTGGGCGAGCCGTCGGCGTTCTTGCCCGTCATAATCAGGCCGCAGTTGCGGATGTGGATGAAGACGCCGTCGTCGGTTTTGATTGAGTAGATGGCCTCAATCTCGTTGCGGCCTTTGGCTTGGTCGACAAGCTGATAGTCAGCGCCGCCTTCCAAAACGGTGCCCTTCATATTTGGGCCTTCAAATGTTCCGCCTGTGATGGGGATAACCACCCGTGCGCCGTGGGCTGTCTGTCCAACTGTGTAGGTTTGGCCCAATTTCACGTGAAGTTCGCATACAAACTCAAGAGTAGGGGTGTCATCGCCTTGGGCGGGCTGTGCCTGCGCTTGCGGCGCAAAAGCCATAACTGCCAGTGCGGCAGCAATAAAAAGATGTTTACGGTTCATAGTATTTGTGTTTTTTATCGAAATTCAAATTTATTGAAAAAATGTTTTGCAACGTTGCGAATGGGGTGAGTTTGTGCGCTGCGGACCGCAATTCGGCAATGGTTATTCCAAACTTTTTCCGGCAACATAAATAAATTCCGAAAACGTTTTGATTATTCATAGAATTTGTAATTTTATTGAACGTTTCGGATGAGGAGAGGCAATAGCAGCCGCGCATCCGTTTGTTTTGCTGTAAATTGTTGATACTATGGAAATAACCATTATTTGTATTGGTCTGCTTTACTTCTTTTCGCACTATTTGACCATACTCTATCAAAAGACGCGCATTCCTGATGTGCTCATTCTGATTATCGTCGGCATACTTATCGGGCCTGTGTTCAAACTGGCATCGGTTGACAGTTTTGGAATGTTGGGGCAAGTGCTTACAAGTGTGGCGCTTATCATAATTTTGTTTGAGGGTGGCTTGAATATGGAACTCTCGAACATTTGGGGTTCCATGCGCACTGCTTCCAAGTTGACAATCAGTTTCTTCTTTATCACGGCAATGATTGTAGGGCTGCTGCTGCACTATATGCTGCATTACTCATGGCTGCTGTCGTTCATCACAGGATTTATTCTGGGTGGCACATCGTCGGCAGTGGTGCTACCAATGGTGAGCCTGCTTCACATGAGCGACAAGCCGCGTACCATTCTGGTGCTTGAGTCGGCTCTGACCGATGTGTTGTGTATCGTGTTTGCAATCAGTTTCTTGGGCAGTTATTCAACTGGCGTTGTCGAGATTGGCAAGATAGCAGGTTCGCTTATCTCGTCGCTTGTGCTGGCATCGGCATTGGGAATAGGAGCGGGCTATATCTGGCTGCGCCTGATGAACTGGATTAAGACGTTCCCCAACACGCAGTTCACCACCTTTGCGTTCATGTTCATTGTTTACGGTCTGGCCGAATATTTCGGGTTCAGCGGAGCCATCACGGCGCTGGCGTTCGGCATTGTGCTGGGCAACTACAGCAAAATCCGTCTTCCCGAGCGCATGAAGAGCAAGCTGCCCGACGGCATCATCACCGAGCTGGAGCGCAAACTCTATAGCGAGATAGTATTCTTGCTGAAAATCTACTTCTTTGTCTATCTGGGAATGGCCATACCGTTCGAGTCGTCGTACTTCTTCATTATTGCGGCGGCGCTGGTGGGTGCCATCTATCTGGCAAGGCTTTTCTCAACTCGGTTTCTGGTGCGCGACACCGACATCACGTGGGAGGACAAATCGATTATGTCGGCCATGGTGCCCAAAGGACTGGCTGCCGCCGTTTTGGCAGGCTTGCCACTTCAATATGGTATTCCTGAAGGTGCTGAGATTCAGATAATTGTGTATAATGTGGTGTTTGTCAGCATTCTGACCACATCGGTGCTGATACCGCTCATTCGCACGCGGTTCATCAGCCGGTTCTATCGTGTTTTCTTCCGCCCGATAGCCAGGCTTGAAAATATCTCGCTCGGACGAAAGGCCGATTCACAGGAAGTTGCTGAAAGAGAGGAGAATGGCTTATGAGTAATGTTGAGATAATCGGCTATGTGGCGTCGGGGCTGCTGCTGCTGGCCATGATGATGACATCGGTTATCAGGCTGCGCATTCTGAACACGATTGGCTGCATACTCTATATTGTTTACGGTCTGAAAATCGGCTCATACCCCGTAGCCATGATGAATGCCGCCATTGCCTGTGTCAACATTGTGCATATTGCCAGAGGCCTTTTCTCGAAACACACTTTCAGGCTATTGTCGATTAAGAACGACGACAGCCTTGTGGAGCCATTTCTGAACCACTACAAGTCAGATATTGATAAGAATTTTCCCGAATTCACGTTCAGTGGCCACCCGTATGCCTGCTCGTTTATGATTGTGCGCAACATGAACATTGCCGGCATATTCCTTGCCAACGACATGGGCAACGGCACGCTCTTGGTTGAGCTTGACTATGTGATTCCGATGTATCGCGATTCAAAAGTTGGCAAATTCCTGTTCGAGACCAATCGTGGGGTGTTTAAAGATAACGGATTCAAAAAGATAGTTGCATTATCAGGCAGCGCGTATCATGCGCGTTATTTGAAGAATGTGGGTTTCCGCGAGGTATCGACTTCTGAAGGAGTGGGAACCTACGAACTAAGCATTTGACACTGACGGTAATAATGCGCCACCCCCGATGCCTGTCGGGGTATCTCTTTTTTTGTGTAATTGTGAATAAAAAAGCCCATAATTTGCAAGAAGTGTGTGCGATTAAGTGCTTAAATCGCTATTTTTGCATTTATGATTTTGATTTTCAACCTTAGTGAGTTTGCTGTATTGGTGGAACTAACTTGTTGAAAATAAAAGCGTTTGCCATTGTATTGACACATATTAACTAATGATAAAATGAAAAGAGTCATCAGAAAATTCTTTTTTGCGGCAGCCATAGTTGTTGCTGCGCTTGCAAATGCTGAAGCCCAAAACAGTTTTGCCTATCAGGCAGTTATCCGCACAGCCAAAGGCGAATTGGTCAGCAACAAGGAGATTGCGATGCAGTTCAGTCTCATCTACGACGGAAAAGTAGTCTATTGCGAGACGCAAACCCCGACCACCAGCCAGTACGGCAACGTGAAGGTTGAGGTGGGCAATGGCCGAAAGGTGAGCGGAGAGTTTGCCGCAGTGCGGATAACTGCCTGATAGGCAAAACTGTTTTGGGCTTCAGCATTTGCAAGCGCAGCAACAACTATGGCTGCCGCAAAAAAGAATTTTCTGATGACTCTTTTCATTTTATCA
>JAFVGW010000047.1 GCA_017474765.1 Salinivirgaceae bacterium
GCATTCTTGTGTCCGTCGAGCATTTCGGCGGCGGCCATTGTCTCAATCACGGGGCCCAAATGTCGGATTCCGTCGGCTGTAAGTTGCTGAAAGGTAATCTTTTTCATAAAACTGTCGATATTCACACCGCTGTAGGCGCGGGCATAGCCGTTGGTGGGCAGCGTGTGGTTGGTGCCCGACGCGTAGTCGCCAGCGCTCTCGCACGAGTAATAGCCCATAAACACCGAGCCCGCCTGACGCACGCGCTGTGCCCAGTCGTCGGGGTTGCTCACCGACAGAATAAGGTGCTCGGGTGCGTATGCGTTCACAAAATCCATTGCCGTGTCAATATCGTTGAAGCAGACAAACCGCGAGTTGGCCAGCGCCTTCTGCGCGAACTCACGGCGCGGCAGTTCGTCGAGTTGGCGCTGCGTCTCCTGCCAAACGTCCTCAATCTTGTGCTGCGAGAGCGACACCAGAACCACCTGACTGTCAGGCCCGTGCTCGGCTTGCGAGAGCAGGTCGGCGGCAGCGAACTGCACAGGCGTTTGGTCGTCAACCACCACCAGCACCTCCGACGGGCCAGCGGGCATATCAATAGCCACGCCCATTGACGAAACGAGTTGCTTGGCGCACGTAACATATTGGTTGCCAGGACCGAAAATCTTATCAACCTGCGGAATGGTCTCCGTGCCGAACGCCATAGCCGCAATGGCCTGCGAGCCGCCCACCTTGAACACCCGCCGAACGCCCGTCAGCCTTGCGGCGAACAGAATGGCAGGGTTGATTTTGCCCTCCTTGTTGGGCGGTGTGCAGAGCACAACCTCGCCGCAGCCAGCAATCTGCGCGGGAATGGCCAGCATAAGAACCGTTGAGAAGAGTGGGGCCGAACCGCCAGGAACATAAAGCCCGATGCGGTTTATCGGCGTTGCCTTCTGCCAGCAGCGCACCCCTTCGGCGGTCTCCACTTCAACCTGCTTGGGCATTTGCGCCTGATGGAATTTGGCAATGTTATCTTTCGCCGTGCGGATGGCATTTTTCAGATTATCAGACAGTTTGGCCTCGGCCTCATTGAATTCCTGCTCGCTTGCGAGCCAACTTTCGGGCACCACCTTGTCGAATTTCAGCGTCAGTTCGCGCAAAGCCTCGTCGCCGTGCTCGCGCACCTGCGTCAGCACGTCGTTCACCATTGGCGCCAGGCTCTGACGGTCAATCAGCGGCCGCGCCACAATATCCTTCCAGGCAATTCTTTCGGGGTTGATTATAATGTTCATTGTTTTGAATGTTTAGAGTTTAGGGGGAAGTGTTTAGAGTTTAGATAGTTGCAACGCTGCGGTAGAGACGTAGCGCGCTACGTCTGTACAGTTTGCATTCGTTCGTAATTCGCAATTCATAATTCAAAAATCTCAACCCTTACCTCTTACCCCTTACCGTTAATAAATCATTTTCTCAATCGGCATTACCAGAATGCCTTCAGCGCCAAGGTTTTTCAGTTTGCCGATGATTTCCCAGAAGTGTTTCTCCTCAATCACCGAAGCCATTGACGACCAGCCGTCGGTCTCCAGTTTGGTGATGGTGGGGGCCTTCATACCAGGCAGAAGTTCGCTTGCGGCGGCAATCTTGTCGTTCGGGATGTTCAGCACGATGTATTTCTTGCCTTCGGCGTTTTTGTACGAGTCGAAGCGGAACAGCAGTTCGTTCAGAATCTCGCGTTTGTCGGCCGTAAGTTTCTTATTTCCAATCAGAATGGCTTCCGATTTCATAATCACTTCCACTTCCTTCAGGTTGTTGCTCACCAGCGTGCTTCCCGAACTAACAATGTCGAAAATGCTGTCGGCCAAGCCGATACCAGGCGCAATCTCAACCGAGCCAGTAATCACGTGGATTTCGGCCTTGATGCCGTTTTGGTCAAGGAAACGCTTCAGGATTCCAGGGTACGAAGTGGCAATCTTCTTGCCGTTGAACCATTCAAGTCCCTTGTAGTCAATCTCTTTAGGGATGGCCAGCGACAGACGGCACTTGCTGAAGTCCAAGCGCTTGATAATCTCCGCGTCTTCCTGACGCTCTTCATACTCGTTCTCGCCAACAATGCCCACGTCGGCAATGCCGCTAGCCACGGCCTGCGGAATGTCGTCGTCGCGCAGATAAAGAATCTCAACGGGGAAGTTCTTTGCGGGCACCAGCAGGGTGCGCTTTCCCGATTCCACCTTAATGCTCGACTCCGCAAGCATTGTCATTGTCTCGTCAAACAATCGGCCTTTGGCCTGTACTGCAATTCGTAACATATTATTTATCATTTAATTAAATATTCAAAACACTGTTTTCAAAGCCCCTAAACAAGAAAGGCTCGCATTGCTGCAAGCCTTTTGTATAATTTACATAGAACCAACCAGTCAATGCTCTGTTAGATTAACCAAAGTAATGATGGTGGTGATGATGCTGTAACATTTCGTCTTAAATTTTTGTGCCACAAAGGTAAGTGCAGTTTTTTAATACGCAATAGCATATTGAAAAAAAACAAAAAAGTACTTCCAGGGCGAAAATAGGCACACAACCAATCGTTTTTATTCCTATTTTTCAAGGTTGTTCCCGAAACACTTTTGTTATGGACAAGATTAACGACCACAGGGCTTTTGAATTGTTTTTCAAGAACAGCAACGACTTGCTGATGATTGTTGACCGCGACTGCCGCATTCTGCGTGTCAATTCGGTCTGCCTGCGGGTTTTCGGCTACGAGCCATCGTATATGGAAGGCCGAAGGATTCAGGATTTCATTCATGGCGACGACATGGCGCGCTCCGACGAGCATGTGCAGAAACTGTTCGAAAACGAAGACACCACTTTCGTATTCAGAAACAAAGCCCCGCACCGCGACGGTTCGACCAAATGGCTGCAATGGACCACCACAGTGTCGGGCGGCATCATGTATGCCACTGGCGTTGATGTGACGAGGCAGGAGGAGAAGATGCGCAACATTGAGCACATCCGCCGTCAGTATATGCGGCGCAGCGACTCGGGCATCGGCCTTTGGGAGGTCAATCTCGAGACACGCGAATTCTTTGGCGACGAGCATGTTTATGAGATGTTCGGCCTGCCATATCAAATCAGCCAGACTCTGCGCAATCTCGAGTTCGTGCTCACGCCTGAGGGCCGCGAGGTTGTTGTTTCGCACCTTAATAAGGTTATCAACTCCAACATCTTCGAGAATTTCGATTGCGAGATTATCCGCCAGACCGACAGGCAGAAACGCACCCTCAGCGTGACGGGAAACTTCATCTTCGACGAGGATTTCAACGTCAAGTCGTTTTTCGGCACCATGCAGGACATCACTGAGCAGAAGGAGATAATACGCCAATACGACGAACTCTCGAAACTGCAGCACACCATTCTCGACGCCATCGACTGCGGCGTGCTGTTGGTCAGCAAAGGGCGCGTACAGTGGTTCAACAAGAAAGAGGCTTTCGGCTATACTGAGGACGATATGCGCCAGCAGCGCTATGAGTTCGAGGATGTGTTCAAAGACCCAGGAATGGTTGCAAAACTGCGTGGCGACGGCTACAATCTGATGCGCATCGGCGTGACGTATTCAACTGAGTTTGAGGTATATCGGAAAGACCGCACGCTTGCGTGGATTCACGTGACGGGTAAAATGCTGTCCGACGAGAGCGTTGTCTGGACCATCACCGACATCACCGCGCAGAAGCAGGCGTCGCTGTCAATCGCCAAAAGCCACGCCCTGCTCAAAGACACGCAGAAGGCCGCCCACATTGGCTGCTGGGAGACTACGGGCAATGGCAGGTCGGTCAAATTGGATGATGCCGCCTGTCGGATTTTCGACATCAAGCGGAGCAGCCACACCATGCCCGTCAGCAGTCTGTTGCGCTTCTTCGACAAGAAAGGCCGCGACAGCCTGCGGGCAAGCATCAAATCGAACAATCAGAGCGATACGTTCATTAGTTTCAGTTGCCATATAACCACTCAGGAGGGCAACACTCGGCACATTTTTGTCACGGGCGACATTATGAAATGGGAGACAGAGGCGGGGCGTATAGTGGGTATTGTTCAGGACATTACGCGCCAGGAGCAGTTGGAACTCGAGTTGGAGGAGAAGCGCACCCGCATCGACGCCATCTACGCCACCTCGCCAACAGCCATTGGCCTGATTCACGGCTACGACATTTTCGATTGCAACAAGGAGTTCTACAGAATTACAGGCTACCAGGCCGATGAGTTGAAAGACAGAGGTCTGCAGCGGCTGATGTCGCCGAGCGAAATCGACAGGCTGAACCGCAAGGGCTTGCAGTCGAACGACAATGTGACGGTTCACTCGTTCGAGACCATTTTCCTGCGCAAGACAGGGCGGAAAGTCAACGTACTGCTGAATTTCTCAGTCTTCGGTCAGACCGACGGCTCTCCGCGGAGCAGCATCATATCCGTTACCGACATCACTGCACTGAAAATTGCGCAACAAACTAATTATCAGCTGATTGAGTCTATCAACCAGTCGCAGAACGAATTCATCATCTACGACAGCAACTGGATTGCCGTCTATGCCAACGACAAGGTGTTCATGGTGCACAACTACGAATCGAAGGACATCATTGGCCAGCGTATAAAGGAATTTGATTTAGATAACAAGCAGCAAAGTCTTTTGTATCAAAAGCTTATGGATACGGGCAGCGTGAATGGCGAGTTCCAAGTGCGAAACGGCAATATAGTAATATGGTATTCGGTCCGCATATCGCCAATCTACGACAAAAACAAGCAGATTAGCGGCTATGTGTCAGTGAAAGAGGATATTACAGCCCGCAAGAGCATTGAGATGGAACTGATGAAGGCTTTGAGCAAGGCCGAGCAGTCGGACAAGATGAAGGAGATGCTGCTGCAGAACCTTTCGCATGAAGTCCGGACACCGCTCAACGCCATATCGGGCTTTGCCGAAATCATCAACGAGAGCGTCGGCTTGCCTGAGGACACGCTGAAATCATACACCAATATAATAAGCAACAGTTGCAACCAACTCATGGGCATTGTGTCCGACATGCTTGTGATGTCCGACATTCAGTTGGGGCAGGTGTCGGTGGCAACAAGCCGCATTGTCCCTCACGAGATGCTCAGGCGGCTGCACGGCATATTCCTGCCCCAGGCGCAGGCCAAGGGCATCAGCCTCCGATATGCCGAACCTGTGGATATTGACCTTGCCATCTATACCGACGAGACCAAGCTTGTGCAAATAATATCGAATCTGCTCACAAACGCCATGAAATTCACAGATAAGGGAGGAGTGAAGTTCGGCTATACGCTGCTCGACAAGCAGATTGAATTCTATGTTGAAGACACTGGCATCGGCATTTCCGACGAGGACAAACGCCGTATTTTCGATCGTTTCTTCCAAGTCACCTCCAACAAGGCCAGCAGTCACGGCACAGGACTCGGACTTGCCATCTCGCAATCGTTCGCCAAGATGCTTCATGGCCAACTAACCGTGGAGTCGGAACTCGGAAAAGGAACGATATTCCGTTTGACCATACCTGTAAATATTTGATAAAGAGTGGTTTGTGTTTTTAATTAAAGTTTTTTTCAATCGGGGCTGTTTTCTGCTTGCAAAATTTAAAAAATGTTTACTTTTGCACCGCTCAAAAGCCTAAGTGGCGGAATTGGTAGACGCGCTAGTTTCAGGGACTAGTGTTAGCAATAACGTGCAGGTTCGAGTCCTGTCTTAGGCACCACAAAGTTCTTTAATCGTTTGCCCAGATGGTGAAATTGGTAGACACGCTACTTTGAGGGGGTAGTGGCCGTTTTGGCTGTGCAAGTTCGAGTCTTGTTCTGGGCACCCCGAAGCCTCTGCATCGCAGGGGCTTTTTTTGTGCCTTTTTTGAACGTGGACTTTGCCCGATGATTGAGATTACCACATTGCCGCACAACTGGCGTTGTAATGCAAAAACGGCCTCCGATTGGGAGTCGGAAGCCGTTTCTGATTGTGGCGGACGGGGAGTCCGCATTAGCAACTAAAAAACTATTATGAAGAAACAATGTCCTTATCAGACGATGCAAAAGTAAGCAGGCACACAGTATGTGCTGGTTAAGAACAGGTTAAAAAGAGTTAACGAAACGTTAAACCGTGCGGAAAGTGCTAAGGAAACTGCGTTTTTTCGCCTGTTCAGATAAGGCAAAACACGCATATTTTTAAGCAAAAAACGTAAAAAGCCGCAACGGTAGGAAAAATGCCCCCAAATTGCTATCTTTGTAGTTTAAAAGCGGTGTTTCACATTTATGCAGAATGG
This sequence comes from Salinivirgaceae bacterium, assembly GCA_017474765.1. GTDB lineage: Bacteria > Bacteroidota > Bacteroidia > Bacteroidales > SZUA-534 > RUG13583. Next base: position 6,264 of record JAFVGW010000047.1, read on the forward strand.
TTGCATAAATATTTTAACGCTGATTTTTAAGAAAAGGTATAAAACGTTGATTTACAATAATCGGGGAGAGGCCATCTTCCCAAAAAACACAAATAAATAATGCTATTCGATTTAGAGATGATTGAGCAATTCTACAGCGAATTGCCCGCGAAAGTGGCCGCGGCACGCAAAATGCTGGGCCGTCCGATGACTTTGAGTGAGAAAATCCTATACGCGCACCTGTCGCCTGAGGCCGAGGTCCGCAAATACACGCGCGGAGCCGACTACGCACTGTTTGCGCCCAACCGCGTGGCTATGCAGGACGCCACCGCACAAATGGCTCTGCTGCAGTTTATGAACGCTGGCAAGAGCCGCACAATGGTGCCGTCAACTGTTCACTGCGACCACCTGATTCAGGCCAATGTGGGCGCCGAGAAAGACCTTGCCGTGGCCAACGACCAAAACCGCGAGGTTTACGGCTTCCTGCACGACGTGGCCGCCAAATACGGCATCGGATTCTGGAAACCTGGAGCAGGAATTATCCACCAAGTGCTGCTTGAGAACTACGCCTTCCCTGGCGGAATGATGATTGGCACCGACTCGCACACAGTGAACGCTGGCGGTCTGGGAATGGTGGCCATTGGTGTTGGCGGCGCCGACGCTGTCGACGTAATGGTTGGCCTGCCGTGGGAACTGAAAATGCCGAAACTCATCGGCATCCGCCTGACGGGAAAACTCAACGGCTGGGCATCTCCAAAAGACATCATCCTGAAGGTGGCTGGACTGCTCACCGTGAAGGGCGGAACGGGCTGCATTGTGGAGTATTTCGGCGAGGGAGCCGCCACGCTGTCGGCAACGGGCAAGGGCACCATTTGTAATATGGGCGCCGAAATCGGGGCAACAACTTCAATCTTCGCCTTCGACAAGAAAATGCACGAATACCTTTGCGCCACTGGCCGCGAGAAGATTGCCGCACTGGCCGAGAAGAACGCCGCCAATCTGGCAAGCGACCCCGAAGTTTACGCCAATCCCGAGAATTTCTACGACCAAATCATCGATATAAATCTTTCAGAAATAGAGCCTTACGTGAACGGACCGTTCTCGCCCGACCTTGCAACGCCTATCTCGCAGTTTGCCGATTACATCCGCAAAAACAACTATCCTGAGAAAATGGAAGTTGGCCTGATTGGCTCGTGCACCAACTCGTCGTACGAGGATTTGGACCGCGCAGCATCGGTGGCTCGTCAGGCTAAAGAGAAGAATATCAAGGTGAAAGCCGAATTTATTGTGAGTCCTGGTTCAACTCAGGTGAAGAAAACCACCGACCGCGACGGTCAGATTGCTGCCTTCAAGGAGATTGGCGCGCTTGTTATGGCCAACGCCTGCGGCCCGTGCATCGGTCAGTGGGCACGCCACACCGACGACCCGACGGCCAAGAACAGCATCATTCACTCGTTCAACCGCAACTTTGCCAAACGCACCGACGGCAACCCCAACACTCACGGGTTTGTGGCTTCGCCCGAACTGGTTACGGCAATGGCGATTTCGGGCTCAATGCTGTTCAACCCGCTGAAAGACAAACTTTTGACCGAAGACGGCCGCGAGGTAATGCTTGACGCGCCTGTTGGCGACGAATTGCCTGCACAGGGCTTCATCACCGACCCCGAGGGCTTTATTGCACCGCCCGCCGACGGCTCGAAAATCGAGATTAAGGTGGACCCGAAGAGCGAGCGTCTGCAACTGCTGGAGCCGTTTGCCGAGTGGGACGGCAAGGATTTCGACAATCTGCAACTGCTCATCAAGGCAAAGGGCAAGTGCACCACCGACCACATCAGTATGGCTGGCAAATGGCTGCGCTTCCGCGGACACCTTGACAACATCAGCAACAACCTGCTGATTGGCGCCATCAACGCGTTTAACGGCGAGGCCAACAAGGTGCTCGACACCGCAACTGGCTCATACACAGCCGTTCCCGACCTTGCACGCTCGTACAAGGCTCGCGGGCTGCGCAGCATCATCATTGGCGACGAGAACTACGGCGAGGGTTCGAGCCGCGAGCACGCCGCTATGGAGCCGCGTCATCTGGGTGCGGCGGTGGTTCTGGCAAAATCGTTCGCCCGAATCCACGAGACCAACCTGAAGAAACAGGGTATGCTGGCGCTCACATTCGCCGACAAGGCCGATTATGAGAAAATCCGCGAGAACGACACCTTCGCCATCAGCGGCCTGACATCGTTCAGCGCTGGCGTGCCGTTGAAAATGACCATCCGCCACGCCGACGGAACTCAAGAGCAAATAACTGTAAATCACACTTATAACGCGGCTCAAATTGAGTGGTTCAAGTTGGGCGGCGCATTGAATCAAATTCGTAAACAATCAAAATAAATTGAATATTATGGCAGAAAAAATCACAATCAGCAACGGCAAACTTAATGTGCCGAACAACCCCGTAATCCCTTTCATCGAGGGTGACGGAATTGGCCGCGACATCTGGCCTGCATCGCAAAAAGTAATGGACGCGGCTGTGGAGAAATACTACGGCGGCAAGCGCAAAATTGAGTGGAAAGAGGTTCTGGCGGGCGAGAAAGCCTTCAACGCCACTGGCAGTTGGCTTCCCGACGAGACTCTAGACGCTTTCCGCGAATATCTGGTAGGCATCAAGGGCCCGCTGACAACCCCGATTGGTGGCGGCATCCGCTCGCTCAACGTGGCTCTGCGTCAGACACTCGACCTTTACGTATGCCTGCGCCCCGTGCAGTATTACGAGGGCACACCGTCGCCTGTGAAGCGCCCCGAGTTGGTTGATATGTGCATCTTCCGCGAGAACACCGAGGATATTTACGCTGGTATTGAATATATGAACGGCACGCCTGAGAATCTGAAAATCAAGAAGTTCCTGATTGAGGAAATGGGCGTTAAGAAGATTCGCTTCCCCGAGTCGTCGAGCATCGGCATCAAGCCCGTGAGCCAGGAAGGCACCGAGCGCCTTGTACGCGCTGCCATTCAGTACGCCATCGACCACAAGAAACCGTCGGTTACGTTCGTTCACAAGGGCAACATTATGAAGTTCACCGAGGGCGCGTTCAAGATTTGGGGCTACGAACTGGCCGAGCGCGAGTTCGCCGACAAGGTTTACACCTGGAACCAATGGGAGGCCCGCAAGAAGGAAGTTGGCGAGGAGACGGCCAACGCCGAAATGGACGCAGCCGCAAAATCGGGCAAAATCATCATAAAAGATTGTATTGCAGACGCTTTCCTACAGCAGATTCTGACCCGTCCTGCCGAGTATTCGGTGATTGCAACGCTGAACCTGAACGGCGACTATATTTCGGACGCTCTGGCAGCCTGCGTGGGCGGCATCGGCATTGCACCTGGCGCCAATATCAACTATCAGAGCGGATACGCCATCTTTGAAGCAACTCACGGAACGGCGCCGAAATACACTGGCAAGAACGTGTCGAACCCTGGCTCGCTGCTGCTTTCGGGCGCAATGATGCTCGACTATATAGGCTGGACCGAAGCCGCCGACGGCATCCGCAAGGCTATGAGCAAAACCATCTCGCAGAAAACCGTAACCTACGACCTGCACCGAATGATGGAAGGCGCCACAAAACTCTCGACATCGGAATTCGCTGACGCGCTGATTAAAAATTTGTAATTAAGGCATTAGGCATTAGATTAAAGAGTTTTGAATAACGAAAATGTAAATGGTATTGGGTGTTAGGTGTTGGTAGGGACGCGATTCATTGCGTCCGAATTGCCGAAACAACCGATTCACCGATTCACCGATTCACCAATTAAACAGTTAAACGATTAAACAACAAGAAAATGGAGAATTTCATTTCCGACGTTTCAAGATTAGTTGGCCAATCGTGCCAAATCGACAAGGACCTGTTCGACAAGTACAACGTTAAGCGCGGTCTGCGCAATGCCGACGGTTCGGGCGTTCTGGTCGGGCTGACAAGCATCGGCGATGTGGTTGGCTACCGCCGTGAGGGCGACACGCTGATACCCACCGAGGGCGACTTGCGCTACCGCGGATTCCCAATCCGTGAGTTGGTGAAGGGCTTTCAGAAGGAGAACCGCCACGGCTTTGAGGAGACAACCTTCCTGCTGCTCACTGGCAAACTGCCCACATCGCTGCAATTGGCCGAAATGACAACCCATCTGGCAAGCAAGCGCGATTTGGACGATTCGTTTGTCAATATGATTCTCACCCTTCGCGGCCGCGACCTGATGAATATGCTGTCGCGTTCGGTGCTGATTCTCTACACTTTGGACGATACGGCCGAAGACTATTCGCTGCCGTCGCTCGTTAAGCAGTCGCTCAATTTGATTGCCAAACTGCCGATAATCGTGGCTTACTCATATCAGGGAATGCGCCACTCGTTCTATCGCAAATCGTTGGTAATCAGACACCCGCAGGCCAATCTGTCGGCGGCTGAAAACTTCCTGTATCTGCTCAAGGGCAACAAATACACGCCGCTCGAGGCCGAGATTCTCGACCTGATGATGATTCTGCACGCAGAGCACGGCGGCGGTAACAACTCAACGTTCACAATGCGCCTTGTGTCGTCGGCAATGACCGACACCTATTCGGCCACAGCCGCTGCCATTGGCTCGCTGAAAGGCCGTCTGCACGGCGGTGCCAACCTTCAGGTTCTGGAGATGATGACCAACATCAAGAAGAACGTGAAGAACTGGAACGACAAGGAGGAGATTAAGTCGTACTTGATGAAGATTCTGCGCAAGGAGGCTTACGACCGTTCGGGCAAGATTTACGGCATCGGACACGCCGTGTACACGCTATCAGACCCGCGTGCCCAACTGCTGAAAACCAAAGCGATAGAACTGGCCAAAGCCAAAGGTCTGGAAGCCGAATTGCAACTATATCTGAACATTGAGGAACTGGCGCCCAAGGCGCTTGCCGAGTACAAGAACGGCAACGTGAAGCCCGTCTGTGCCAACGTCGATTTCTTTAGCGGCTTTGTGTATGAGGCCATCGAGATTCCGCACGAACTGTTCACACCAATGTTCGCCATCGCACGTATGTCGGGCTGGGCAGCACACCGCCTTGAGGAAATGACCTTCGCATCGCGCCGCATTATCCGCCCCGCCTACAAGAACATTCTGCAAAACGAGTACCACTATGTGCCGTTGCAGGACAGGTAAAGGATTGAAGGAGAGAAGGATTGAATAATTGAAAAGAGCGAAGTCGGATAGGGGCTTCGCTTTTTTTGTGTGGTGTACGCAATGCGAGCTTTTTCAGCTTTATGCAAAAGTTTTGTCTATTTGGATTCGTTTGGTTAGCGCTAAAAATCAGTGTTATCAGTGTAATCTGTGCGATAACTTTTCGCTGAATTAGGGGATATTTTCGCATATTCTATTTAACATAATTATTATGTTGGACACGATATTAATTGATTGACAGTGAGTTAACTGTATTTTTGATAAAGCGAAGTCGGATGGGAGCTTCGCTTTTTTTGTGACTTAATATGCTGAAATCAGAGACAAGCGAATTTTAGGCAGAGATATTTGAAGTAAAATGTCAGCTGAATTATGCACAATTTTCCTTTGTTAGTAAATCTACTGGTTATTTTATGTATATTCGTTTGTTTGATAATTTATATTATGTTAAATAGAATATATATAAAAATGCCCTACCGATAAGATGTGTATAAAAAAAGCTGCCACTTTTGTGACAGCTCAATAAACAGATTCCTGTTTTGCTATATAGTTGGTTTGGTTGGTTTAGTCATTATCTTTACGTCCGCCCCAGTCAATCGAGATGCCAAAGGCGATTGATTGATAATTGGTTATGTCAACTTTCTTATTGTGTACGTTTTTGTCTTGCAGCAGATTGTAACCGCACCACATGTTGAAGTGCGTCAGACGGATACCAACTGCAGGCAGCAAATACATTCCGCTAACATCGCCCACGGCATAACCTAGTTTCAGGTCGGCAAACGGTGCGAATTTGCCCATCGGCATCTCGTATCTTGCATCGAAGAAGAATGGCATTGCAAAATCAAAACCATCATCGCTATAGCACTCATCGTCAGTACTATAGTAAAAATCTTCGTTGTTGGTGACAAACTGCATTGACGCGCCCATGCCCAGATACAGATTGTTCGATTGGATTCCGTGGACGCTTGTGATTGCAAAACGGTCGTACGGATGCGAGCTAGTGCCTGAGAAAACATTCATCCCGGCAAAACCGCGATAGCCTTCGGTTGGCGCTGCAGTAAAATCGCCTGCAAACAAGCTCAGGCTCATAGAAACTGCGAAGATTGATAACAAAACTTTTTTCATAATTGCACTGTTTTTATTTGTTTTTCATAATTGAACTTTTTTCAGTTCGTATATAAGACAAATTTTGGGGCTTCTACCCTACCTCTATTTGCCGTTTTTTTAATGATTGTACGTTTTTTAGTTTGTAACTGTCTGAAAAAGAGACCGCTCGAAAATGTCGGGCGGTCTCATAAATGCGCTTGAACGCATTTTATTGTGAAAACAAGTTATAATCCGAGTTTAAACACCACAATGTCGGCGTCGTTATAGGTGGCACTCACCCACACTGCGTTGTCGGCTGAGGCTGCCAGACCGTTGAAAGTCACTGATTTCGAGCCGTCGAATGTTTTTGTGAATACAACCTTACCGCTGGCGTCAATCTTTACCAGAACCATGGCGTTGCCGAATGTTCCGCCGCTCACAACAGAGCCGTCGGGCAGAATGCTGCTTTCTTTGAAACTGCCGTCGGCCGGAATGTCGAACTGTGCCTCCCAGAGTTTCTTTCCTGCTGCGTCAAAAGCCACTGCGTAGCCTTTCGAGTCTTTGGTTCCTGTGTAGATGGTCTTGCCGTTGGCAATGGCTGCTGCTGAGAGTTTGCAGCCTTCAAGCATGTTGTCCCATTTGATGTAGCCAAGCTCGTCGATTTGAGCCACCCAGCTGTCGTTGAAAGCCATGCTGCACACGTTGCCTGTAACATCGAGAGCAAGCGAAGTAACCTTCTTGCCAGGTGCGTAGGTACGAGTCCAGAGTTTGCGGCCCTGGGCGTTGAGTTTGGTGATGAGCGGAGTCGGTTGTGCGGTGTCGCCATCCTGAACATAGCCGCCAAGCAGCGATTTGCCATCGGCATAAACCACCATTGCCAGCACCTCGTTGCCTTCGAATTTGGCGTTGATTTCGTTCTTGCCTTGCGGATTCATTTTGAAGAACCACGACTGGCCAGGAACATTGTTTTTGATGGCATTGGTGAGTCCGGCGGCGTAGAGTGAGCCGGCTTTGTCGATGAAGGCTGTGCTTACGCGGTCATCGAAATCGTTGCCTAAAATATCGTTTTTCAGCATTTTGCCTTCGCCGTCGAGTTTAATCATCCAAACGTCGTCCATATCATCGTTGAGCGACGGAGTGTTGGCGATGACCATCAGCGAGCCGTCGGCAAAAGTGGCAATTGAACCACCAAAATCGCGAGCCTGTTTGTTGTCGAAGCCGCGGATGACCTTGTAGTTCTCCATTGGCAGGTCGGCGGCGATTGACTGTCCCAGAGCAGCCGATTTCAGGTTGAAGATGTCCACAAACATCTCACCTTCAGGATATTGCGATACGAACTTGTTGTAGGCCTCAATGCTGTTGACTGATTTTGCCCAGTCGAAGAGCAACTGGCGTTTCATCAGTTTTGCGTCGGGCATTTTGGGCGAGTTCGGATATTGCTCCATAAACTGCTCAATGGCCTCGAGAGTGTGCTTCTGCGCAGCCTCGTCGAAGGCCAGAATGCCTAATTTCTTCTTTGCCTCCTCATATTGGACGGCATCGGGATAATTATCGACAAAATTCTTGTAGGCCGCAAAGGTGTTGGCTTCAACTGTCTGCTTGTAAGCCAATGCGTTACGCTCCTCTTTGGCGATTATTGTCTGCGCTGCGTCGGGATATTTGTTCAGGAAATAGTTGAAGGCATCCACAGTGCCTGCATTCTCGGCCTTGCGGAACTCAATGTAGTTGCGGATGTGTACCACGTTGTTGTAGTATTTCGAATCGGGGAACTCCTCAAGGAATTTCTCGGCATACTGCAGATTGTTCTCCTCACGGACAAACTTTATAAGCTTCTCCTCCACCAAGTTACGCTCAATTTCCATGTTCTTGTCGATTGGCTTTCCGCGACGCTCAAGTTTCTGAGCCATAAAATATGTGTCGAGCACTTTCTTGTCGTCGGCAGTAAATGTTGACACTGCAGCATCGGCTTTTTTGAAGTAGTGCCAGCCGCGGAAATAGTCCTTCTGCGAGTAAGCGTCGTACGACAGAATAACAGCCATTCCAAGGTTTGCCATGGCGTTGTTGGCGTCTTTGGCCAGAACCTTTTCAAGTGTGGCGCGGGCCTTGTTCATGTTGTTGTCGACATCGGGCTGACGGTCTTTGGCCTTCACTCCTGCAACAATGTCCTCGAAAGCCTTGTCGGGTTTTTGTGCCACAGCTGGCAGCGACAGTGCCACCGACATCAGAAATGCGAATATAATATGCTTGTTCATAACTATTTAGATTACTTCTTTAAAACAAAAAATTCAACTCGGCGATTGTTGCTTTTGCCTTGGTCGGTCAGGTTGGTGTCGATTGGGCGGGTTTTGCCGTAGCCTTTTGCCTGCAGCATGTTGGGGCTTATTCCTTTCGAAACCAGATAGTTGACAACGGCTTGTGCACGTACCTGACTCAGCTTGAGGTTCAGCTCGTCAGAGCCCACATTGTCGGTGTGGCCGCTGATTTCTATCTGACTTACAGTACCTTCGGCCAGGAATGCGGCAATCTTGTCGAGCTCGGCGTTCGACTGCGGCAGCAGCGTGCTCTTGCCAGTCTCGAAGAAGATGTTGTTCAGGATGAGCGCAGAGCCCTCCTCAATGTTGCGAAGGCCGTCGGTGAACGGGTCTTCGGGGATTTCAGGCTGAACGAAAACCACCTTGCCGCTGTTGTGGCAGTTGTTCTGGTCGGAAACGGTATAGGTGTAGGTTCCAGCCGGCAGATTGGTGAGCTTCTGCCCTGTCGCACCATTCGACCATTTGATGTTGTATGGCGGTGTTCCGCCCGAAATGCCCAGGCTGATAACGCCGTCGTCGATGATGCGCTGGATTTTGCCCGTCACAGGGTCGAGACCGCCAGTGTAGGCTGAGTCAACAATCACTGTTTCAAGACCTTTAGGCACGCAGGCGCACACTTCGCAAGTGGTCAGCGGACGAATCTCGAAATCGTCGAAGAAATAGTATGCGTATTTCTTGCCCTTCTTGTTCTGCACGTCCTTGCCAGTCACCACGTAGTTGGTGTTCTCGTAGTTCTTGAAGTTACCCACGGTGAAGAACATCTCGTTGCCCGATGCGGTGTAGAGCATGCAGTAGTGCTTCCATTCGTCGGTATTGTCGAGGAACAGGCCCGACTCGTTGTTCAGTTGGCCGTTGTAGTTCAGATAGGTGGTGTTGCCATTGGCGATTTTCTCCTGCGAGAAGTACATGCTCAGCTGGTCAACCGCAAACATTGAGCCATTGGCCAGTTTGTACCAGAACGACACGCAGTAAACCTCTCCCGCTTTCATAGGGCTTTTAAGCTCGCCCTGGATATACTCGCGGTAGTCGCGGTCGGAGCCTGTCAGAATGGCGCCCATGTAGCCATTTCCGCTGTGCGGCTGGCTGTAGCCGGCAAAGTTGTCAGGAACTTTCACATCGCCGGTGCTGCACTTGTTGAAATAGTCGGGCGTGGTGTACGACGGATAAGTCCAGTGCGGTATGAGCCGGTGCGACTTGTCGTTGTAAATGTAGCTTTCGGGGCACTTCTCATACTGTTCGAAACTCGGGTTGAGAACCATATTAGTCTCATCTTCAACTTCTTGCGCCATCAGAAGTGCCGGACAGGCGCACAAGATTCCGAGTAAATTGACAAATTTTTTGTTCATCGGTTTTTCTCTTTTATTTCGATTCAAAAATGTTCATTTAAATTCAAAAAGTGGTGTTAAGATACGCAAAAAAACAATTGTTTGCTTCGCTCCCGTCCCACAAAAACTAACAATTTTGGAACAGTCAGTTAAAGCATCGCTTCAAGTTGGTTTACGGCGTTGGCTATGTCAGAGGAAAATGTGGAGTGCGAAAGCAGGAAATCGGTGCGGCCTTGGGCAAGTTGCTTGTAGAGTTCGCTGTTCATGGTTTCCACATACGAGGCAATGGCGTATTCAATCTCCTCCTTCTGTTGCGGGCTGTTGGAATACTGGTAAACACGCCATTTCTGGTGGAAAAAGCAATAGGCCGACTCGATGCTGTGTTTCATGGGTACTAGGTGTTAGGCGCTAGGCGTTTAGACATTAGGCACTAGGTATTAGGCACTAGGCATTAGGCACTAGGCTCTAAGCATTAGGCACTAGGCAATAGATACGAATTACAAATTACAAATTACAAATCATTACTCTTTACGCCCTAAACTTAAAACTTAAAACCTTACACTTTAAACTTTTCACTTTCCTCTTCCTAAATAAACCGTTTTTGCTCTTCGGAGTATTGGAATCCTTCGGCGGCAAGCCTTTGCTCTAGTTCGTCGCGGTTGACGTTGAAGTGAAAGCAAATCTCGTCGAGAGTGTCGAATTCCTCGTCACGCAGAAGAAAATTGATGGCCGACACAAGCATTGGTGTGTCATTTAATGGCAAATGGTCCATATTCTTGTTTTTTCGCGCAAAAGTAGCCTTTTTAATTGTTGGTTGGTCAACAAAAAAAGCCGCCCACGCAAAGCAGACGGCTTATAAAATCAAATCAATCAAGCGTTTACTTCTTCTTATTTGCTTCGTACTCGTCGTTCAGACCTTTGATAATGTCGTTGGTAATGTTGAACGACTCGTTGGCATACCACATACTGCCGCCAATGGTGCGGGTGAGAATGAACTTGTAGCGCTCGGGTGTGTTGTACTTCTTAACATATTCCGAAATCTTCTCGAACAGTTGGTTGTTCATATTCTGCTGTTCAACAGCCAGTTGGTTCGAGTACTCGTCCTGAAGGCGTTGGAATTCCTGCTGACGTACAACCAGGCGCTGCTGCTCTTCTTCGGCGCGTTGGGTGGTCAGGAAAATGCCTTTCTGAACCTTGTCTTGGAAGGTCTCAATGTCCTTCTGCAGCGATTTGGCGTCGCGCTCGAGTTTGCTCTGCATATTGGCGTACTTCTTCATAATGGCGTCGTTCAACTCGATTGAGAGTTTGTAGTTCACCAGAATCGAATCGACATCGATAAAGGCAATGTCGCACGCGCCAACGCAGGTTGAATCGTTTGCCACGGCTGCGGCCGAAGTTTGAGTCTGATTTGCACAACTTGTTGCAAGAAAGCCCATTGCAACCACTGCGACTGCACAGGCGATAATTGAATTTGTCTTCATATAAATCTGTTTAATTACTTTAAATTTATGTTGCGCCAAATGTATTACAAATAGTGTGATTTGGCAGTTTTTGTCGATATTTTTTTCGGGGAATCGGTGAATTGGTGAATCGTTTAATTGTTTAACGGGTTTAACAAGTTGAACAGGTTTAAATCCCCAACACCTAACACCTAACACCTAACAC
>JAFVGW010000048.1 GCA_017474765.1 Salinivirgaceae bacterium
TACAAATACCATTAAAATGGTATGTCTATCTCCAAAGATTGAATAATAGATTCGAGCTTATAAAACGAATCCGCAGGTTGTTCGTTGGTGGCGGCCTGCGGATTTTTGTCATTTTACTATATGCGCCGTGCTGCCTCATCGTCATATCCTCGAGTAATCACCGAGTAATCCCCTCGGGCGGTTATCGCAAACTTTCCCGCACAATCCAACCGCAACCGAAAGCAAACCGCACAAAAACGCACAAAACCACTTTATCGCAAATAAAACAACCGAAAGCAGAAAAAAACGCAAGTTGCTCAGCTGTGTTGCAGCCCCGCGGATTTGTCATTTTTCCAAATCAAAAAATGGCGTTGGCTTTCCTATATGTTCCCTTTATGTTGGCTTAATGATAATTTATTAAAATCAAGGCATTTTTTGACACAAAACTGATAATCATTTTTCGTATGTTTGCATTTCGTTTTGATAAGTTCGAACATCAAATTTGCAACTATATGAAAAATCGTTTTAAAAGTTTATTACTGATGTCAATCGCAATAACAGCTTTAGCATGCGGTGGCTCCGACCTGAAATCGGGCATAAGATTGGAGAATTTTGATAAGACAGCCAAGCCTGGCGACGACTTTTATCAGTTTGTTTGCGGAGGTTGGGTGAAAAACAATCCGTTGCAGCCCGAATATTCGCGGTTCGGCTCGTTCGACAAAGTGGCTGAAGACACACGCAAGCAGCTCAACGACCTGATTGAGGAACTTGCCGGCAAACAAAATCAGGAAGGCTCTATTGCCTACAAAATTGCCACCCTCTACAACCAGATGATGGACAGCACCACGCTCAACAGCAACGGATTCAAACCGTTGGAGGCCGATTTGATGGCCATTCGGGCTGTTGACAGCCGCAGCGGTGTTTTTGCCGAAACGGCAGAGCTGATGAGAAAAGGCATTTTTGGCTTTTTCTATTTTGGTCTCAGTGCCGATGCGAAAGACAGCAAAAACAACATCGTGATTTTCCTGCAAGGTGGCCTGACGCTCGGCGACAAAGAGTATTATATCGATACCGATGAGAACACATTGTCAATAATGGCGGCCTATCGTGTTCATGTGGCTAAAATGTTTTCAATGGTGGGGTACGGCGAGTCTGAAGCCAGCAAGAAAATGGAGGATGTGCTCCGCATCGAGACCCGTCTGGCCAAAGCCTCACGCACCAATGTTGAGCTCCGCGACCCTGAGTCGAACTATAACAAAATGTCATACACCGATTTCAAAGCCAAATACAGCAATATCGATTTTGATACGTTCTGCAAGAAATTGAAATTGGATGATTTGCAGCAACTTACTGTCGGTCAGCCAGAGTTCTATGCCGAGGTTGACAAGGTGTTTGCAACCGAGGATGTCGAGGCGCTGAAGTCATATATGGAGTGGAACTACATCAATGCGGCGGCAAGTTATCTTTCCGACGATTTCAGACTCGAGCACTTCAATTTCAATGGTAAGGTGCTGAGAGGTCGCCAGCAGGACCAGCCCCGGTGGAAACGCGCCGTGGGCCTTTGCAGCGATGCAATGGGAGAGGCGCTCGGGCAACTTTATGTTGAGAAATATTTCCCCGCTTCGCACAAAGAGCGTATGACAAAGCTTGTCAAAAACCTTCAGGAGGCTCTGCGTGAGCGCATTCTTGCGCAAGACTGGATGAGCGATTCAACCAAGGCCGTTGCCATCGACAAATTGAATACGTTCCATGTCAAAATCGGTTATCCCGACACTTGGCGCGACTACTCCGGCATGAATGTGACAACCGACAAATCCCTCTGGGAGAATGTTCTGGCTGTGAATGTCAGCGACATTGAGCATGCGGTGAAGACGAAGTACAAGCAGCCTGTCGACCCCGACGAGTGGTTTATGACACCGCAAACCGTCAACGCCTATTATAATCCAACCACCAACGAGATTTGCTTCCCGGCTGGTATTCTGCAATATCCGTTCTTCGACATGGAAGCCGACGATGCGTTTAACTATGGTGCCATCGGCGTTGTTATTGGTCATGAAATGACTCACGGATTCGATGATGAAGGCCGCCAGTACGACAAGGAAGGCAACTTGCACGAATGGTGGGCCAAAGAGGACGCCGAAAAATTCATGCAGCGCGTTAAGCCTCTGGCCGATTTCTTCAGCAATATCAACGTGCTTGATGATTTGAAGGGCAATGGTGAGCTGACTTTGGGTGAGAATCTTGCCGACCATGGCGGTCTGCAAGTGTCGTTCCAGGCGTTTAAAAACGCAACCAAAGACGCTCCGCTTAAGGACAAGGACGGGTTCACCCCTGAGCAGCGGTTCTTTATTGCTTATGCAACAGTTTGGGCCAACAATATTCGTGAGGAGGAAATCCGCAAACGCACCAAAAGCGATCCGCATTCAATCGGACTGTGGCGCGTCAACGGTACTTTGCCGCATATCGACTCTTGGTACGAGGCATTCAACGTGAAAGAAGGCGACAAAATGTTCATACCTGCCGACAATCGCGTTCGCATTTGGTAAAGAAGTAGATTTCAGTAAATTAAATAGCTTAAATGGTCTGGAAGCATACTTTCAGACCATTTTTTGTAATACATTGGCCTATTTTATATCTTTGCAACGCAAAACGAAAAAAGATGAAAGCGAGATTGTTTTCTGTCATTCTGATGTTGCTTACTGCCGCATCCTCCACTTTCGCGCAGAACAACGCACTTTTTTACCAGCTCAATGACGAACAGCCGGGCTATGGCAAAATCACGCTTTTGCAGGACGCCAAGCTCTACAAGTTGATTGAGGCTTACGCCGATGCCAACAGCCGCGACGGCATAAAAGGCTATCGCATTCAGATTTATTCGGGTTCGGGACAGAATGCCCGCGCCACAATGCAGACCATCAGCCAGCAGTTTCTGAAAAATTTCCCCGATTTCGATCCCGCTCAGGTTTATCCCGAATATAAAACGCCCTATTTCAAGCTCTGCGTGGGCGATTTCCGTAGCCGCGGCGAGGCAAACGCTTTCTATCACAAAATCCGCGAGCTATACCCCGATTCTTACGTTGTGAATTCGAAGATAAAATTCCCGAAACTCACGCCCGACGATGTGATGGAATAGCTCGGTTCTTTGCCGAAATATTCCGCCAGCTTGCCCAATCGGTTGTGTCATAGTTCGATTGCGGATTTTATATTTGCGAAAACAAAATTTGTTTTTAAAAAAAGAGTGTCTATCTTTGCAGTCGCAAATCGGATAACGGTTTTGCCTATACATCGCGGGGTAGAGCAGTTGGTAGCTCGTTGGGCTCATAACCCAGAGGTCGCTCGTTCGAGTCGGGCCCCCGCTACAAAAGAAAGCCAATCGTGAAAACGACTGGCTTTTTTATTTCCTGACAAATTGGGTTCAAGTGGCTTGAACGTTATTTCCCAGATGGAACATTGATGACAGAATAGTATGCCTTGTGAGGGGTAAAGTCGCGTTTAAACAAGAGCGGATAGTTGGTTCTGTGTGAAATTGGAGAATCGTTTTTCCACGAAGTGCCGTCATGAACGCCCCAGAAAGTTACTCTGGCAATTTGATTTCTGTGCTCATAGAAAATCTTGAAAAGCTCCTCGTAGCGTGCGGCTAATTGGTTCTCTACATTCTCGGGAAGGCCGTCTTTGTAGGGGTCGAGGAAAGCTTCGAATTCTTCCAGCTGATACTGGGGGTCCTGAAGCGAGCGGCCGATCACCTGGGCGTCTTTGGAAATAGGAAGCACATCCACATCCAACTCCGAAATATTAACCTTGACGCCGAGTGCCGCCAATTGGTTTATGGCATCAACAATATATTCATTCTTCGGGTAGCCGAGTCCCCAGTGAGCCTGAATGCCCACCCCGTCAATGCGGATGCCTTCGGCCTGGAGCATCTTGACCAACCGCACAATTCCGGTCAGCTTCGATGGGCGCCAGCAATTGAACTCGTTGTAATATAGCTCGGTATTGGGAGCGTATTTTTCAGCACACCTGAACACGTGTTTCACAAATTCGTCAACCACAGCGGGATCGGCACCGAGAGCGTGTACCCAACCAAGGTCGCGGTATCCGCCATCTTCGGAAACAATCTCATTGATAACGTCCCAAGCATCCACCTTGCCCAGAAAATGGGTGCAGACCGTCTCGATATAGCTGCGTATTGATTCAAATATCTCTTCTTTCGACATGGTTTGTCCGTCGGGTTTGGTCCATAAGAACGCCGGAGTTTGGTTGTGCCAGCACAGAGTGTGCCCAAGAATCCACATGCCGTTGTCCTTGCCAAACTGGCAGAAGGCATCAGCTGGTTGGAAATTCCACACATCTGGGCTAGGGTGGATGCTTTCCGGTTTGAGCTCGTTGTCGGGGGAGATGGCATTGAAATGCTTGAGAATAAGGTCTCTGGTCTCCTTATTGCGGTCGCTGAAATTGTAAGTGCTGAAGGCTGCACCAATCATAAAACTATCGGAATATGCATCCTTGAGTGAAACATCCAGCTTGGTGTCAACCTGGTTTGAGCACCCTGCGAGCAAAAACGCGAACGAAATAATAATTGACTTTTTCATAATTTATAAAACTTAAACGATTGTAAATCTAACGTATATATTTCAATAACACAATATCTATAAAAGACAAAATGCTCATTTGCTTTTTACACATTTCGTTTTTCAGAATCCTTGTTGATTGATGGCTTATATTTACAATTCAGCATGACGCAACAGTTCATCCATTTTGGAGCTTTACTCTTTTGATGCATGGTGTTAGGTCTATTTCCTGTGTCCTCACGTTATTTTAACGAAACTTTAGTACCTTGCAGACAATGTTTGGATTGTCAATATAAAAAGCAATCTTTTGATAGTCAGCTGGTTGTTGTGCCTGTTGACGGGATGGATTATTAATGAATAAACGGGAAAACTATGTTTTCAGGAATTGTTGAAGAGTTTGCCGAAGTTGTCGGCATTGAGAAAGACCAGGAAAATCTGCATTTCACGCTGAAATGCTCGTTTGTCAACGAGTTGAAAATCGACCAAAGCGTGGCGCACAACGGCGTCTGCCTGACGGTGGTTCGCATCAAGGACGGAACCTACACCGTAACGGCGATGAAGGAGACGCTCGACTGCTCGAATCTGGGGCTGTTGAAGGTTGGTGACAAGGTGAATGTTGAGCGCTCTATGCTGATGAACGGCCGATTGGACGGCCACATTGTGCAGGGCCACGTCGATAAAACGGCACGCTGCACAAAAGTTGAAGACGCAGAAGGAAGCCACGTTTTCACCTTTGAGTACGATTTCGACAAAGAGATGGCCAAACGCGGCTATCTAACTGTGGATAAGGGCTCTGTAACCGTCAACGGTGTGAGCCTGACCGTCTGCCGCCCAACGCGCAACTCGTTCCAAGTCTGCATAATTCCCTACACCTTCGACAACACTAACTTCCACACAATCAAAGAAGGAACCGTTGTCAATCTGGAATTCGACATTATTGGGAAGTACATTGCGCAGATTACAAAATTGTCGCAGGAGTAGAGACGTTGCGCGCCGCGTCTCTACACAACACGTGCGGCCGACCACAACCGATTAAACGATTCACCGATTAAACAACTCAACAATGGACCTTGTCAACCTGTCGTTTGCCGACAAACGTTTTGAAACTCACGAAATTACAATAGGCAACCTGCAAATGGGCGGCACTAATCCCGTTCGTGTGCAGTCGATGGCCAACACGCCAACTCACGATGTGGAAGCGTCAGTGCGCCAAGCAATTGAGATTTTTGATGCGGGTGCCGAACTGGTGCGTTTTACGGCTGTTGATGAGAAAGATGCCTACGCCTTGCGCGACATTAAAAACGAACTGGTGGCGAAGGGTTACACCAAACCCCTTGTGGCCGATGTGCACTTCAATGCGCAGTTGGCCGACATCGCTGCGCAATTTGTTGACAAAGTGCGCATTAACCCCGGCAACTATCTTGAGAAACGCGCCACTTTCACCACGCTTGAATTCACCGACGAAGAATATCAAGCCGAACTTGAGAAACTTGATGCGCGACTGCTTAAACTGCTGAATATCTGCAAAGAACACGGCACTGCACTGCGTATAGGCACTAACCACGGCTCGCTGTCGGACCGCATAATGTCGCGCTACGGCGATACACCGGCCGGAATGGTTGAATCAACGATGGAATTTCTGCGCGTCTGCCAAAAATATGATTTTCAGAATGTTGCGGTTTCGCTCAAGTCGAGCAACACTGTGGTTATGGTGCAGGCCTACCGCTTGCTTGTCAAGCAGATGGCCGCTGAAAAGATGAGTTTTCCAATCCATTTGGGCGTGACCGAAGCAGGAACAGGCACCGACGGCATAATCAAATCGGCAGTGGGCATTGGCACATTGCTTGCCGACGGCATTGGAGATACAATCCGTGTGTCGCTCACCGGCAGTCCGGCCAGCGAAATAGCACCTGCACAGATGCTTGCCGACTACTTCGCAAGTAGCGACAAGAACGTGAAAATCAAATACAACGAACCGGTGGTACTCAATCCGTTCAGTTTCAGCCAGCGCGACACAAGCCTAAATCCGTCGTTCGACAACAAGAAACCTCTGGTAATCTGCGATTTGCCCGACCTTTCGATGGAAACCTTGCAGTCGCTCGGTATCAGCTTCGACCTGAACACAATGACTATCAGCGGCAGTGCGCAATCGCCTGATGTTCTGTATTTTGGTGCGCCAGAAATTGATTTGCCCGATTTCAAGACTAAAAACATTTCGCTATTAATCGATTACAAAGTTTGGATAAAAGACAGCAATTATGAGCCGCTCTACGGATTAAACACTTATTTGACAGCTAAATACAAATCGGACAAGCGCAACTGGGTGATGGTGAGTCTCGGCACACTGACGCCCGAAGCAATGGCTGTGCTGAAATCCGACCCGACTGTCGTGCTCATTGTCTGCTCAATGTGCGTGAATCAGGCTGCCGAGCAACGCGCAATATTCAACACGCTGATTGCCAACGGTGTGAACCTGCCGGCGGTAGTGAGCAGCATCTACAAGGAACCTGACACGGCGAAATTCCAACTGAAAGCCGCCGCCGATAATGGTATATTCTTTATCGACGGATTGGCTAATGGCTTGTGGATGACCAATTTCGCGCCAACCAAAGTGAGCCTTGTTAGCGAGACGGCGTTCACCATTCTGCAGTCGGCGCGCGCCCGCTACACACGAACTGAGTATATCTCATGCCCGTCGTGCGGCCGCACTCTGTACGACATAGAAAAAGGCCTTGCCGAAGTGAAGAAAGCCACGGCGCACCTGACTGGTCTGAAAATTGCCGTGATGGGCTGCATTGTA
Source organism: Salinivirgaceae bacterium (assembly GCA_017474765.1). Classification (GTDB taxonomy): domain Bacteria; phylum Bacteroidota; class Bacteroidia; order Bacteroidales; family SZUA-534; genus RUG13583. The sequence goes on from JAFVGW010000048.1 coordinate 7,348, forward strand.
AACGGCCCTGGCGAGATGGCCGATGCCGATTACGGCTACGTGGGCGCTGGTCCAGGCAAGGTGAACCTATACAAAGGCAAGACGCTTGTGAAACGCGGTGTTGACGAAGCTGTGGCGCCGCAAGAGTTGTTGAAATTGATTGAAAACAACTAGCTTTCTCATACTATTGAATCGTTGAAAAGAGCAACCTTTTCAACGATTTTTTATTTTTCCTATCTATGACAAGCGTATTGTGTTCAAAGCCATTCTTGATATAATAATATAAAAAAAAGAGATGCCTGAAAATCAGGCATCTCTTCATATATAAGATTTACAATCTTACATTTTTATTCCCATCCAGGATTCTGTTTAAGAGCATTGTTAAGAGACATTGCACGTTTCGGGAAAGGAAGCAACTCGTGTTTGCCTTTCTTGAATCCTAACGAACTGCCGTAGGTTTGAACCCAGAGGTCAGCCTCCTGGTTTCCAATTTGCTCAACAATCACACCTGTGTGTACGCTTGTACCGTTTGCGTGCTCGCCAATAGGACCGTTGATAAGGTCGGCAAATGTTGGCAGATAAGCATCTTGTTTTTCCAGAGTCTCTGTTTTGCCCCAGCGAACAAGGTCGGCAAAACGGCAACCTTCAAGCCACATCTCAAATTCCTTTTCTTTCTGTACTGCTTCAAGAGAAAGTGCTGAAGAAACGGTTTTCGATTGAGCACGGTTCTGGATGTCGTTCAAAGCTTTCAGACCATCACCGCTGGTTTCACCCAATTGTGCGCATGCCTCAGCATACATAAGCAGAACCTCTGCATAACGCATAATGCTTGCGTTACGGTTCAGTTTGCTGTCATCCAATTGGTCGCCTTGGCTCGGGTGAGCATTGATTTTGTAGGTGAAATAACCTGCGTTTGCATAGATGTCATGCGATAGACCACGCTTCTTATCTTTTTCTTTGTCAGCGGTTTTACCAGGAGTGAAGTTATCACCGTCGCTTTTCCACTTCAAGTCATAAAGCATTTCATCGTAGGTTTTAATCCAAGCCTTGCGGCGAGCTGATTCCATACCATCATTTTCGATAAGAGCCTCAGCAAATGGACCTGCAGGGTTCAACCAGCCCCAACCACCAGCAAAGATGGTAGAGTCGCTAAGTTGTGAATTGTTCACATAGTCACCACGCCAAGTGAATGTGCTGTGGTCGTTCCAGCCGCCACGCTCTGAGCGTTCATAATCACCAGTAAGGTTGGTGCCGTCGTAGTTGAATTCAAGCACAGCCTCTGACGAGCCTTTGCCGTCGGCATGACCAATGGTGATCATCTTCTCAGAAGGAACCAGTTCGTAATTGCCTGACTCAACAACTTCTTTCAAAGCAGCTTTTGCGCCACTATAGTCTCTCTTCCAAAGCAGAGCTTTACCTTTTACGGCAAGAGCAAAACCTTTGGTTACTCTAACTGCACCTTCGTAATCGGTTGGGCCATTGCGCCATGGCAGGTCGTTAGCAGCCATTTGAGCCTCGTTTGCCACCCACTCCATCACAGCTTCTTGAGATTCTGAATTTGCAGGACGGTCAGAAGGAGTCAGAACTGTTTCAACAATCGGAGGAGTACCCCAATAGATGCCGAGAATCATGTGGTCGAAGGCGCGCAGTGCGCGAGCTTCGGCTACGCATTTCTTTTGCACTTCGCTTAGTGAGCCTAAGCGCTCTTCTGTAAAGTTGTTTATCACATAGTTGCACTTCAAAATCGAAGCGTATAATACATAATAGGCATCTTCTATGTCAATATTGTCATAACCATATACAAATTGGTGCATCTGGCGCTGCTCAACGCAGTCATCGGTACCTGAACCGCCCAACCAAATGTCATCTCCCATCCAGTTTGTCAATGCAAAGTATGGTCCATAATTGTATTGATGAGTCCAGTGTGAGAAGTATTTCTGAGTTGTGGCGTAAGCTACCATCATTGCACTCTCTGCATCATCATCGGTTTTATAGAAATCTTCGAAGGATATTACACCTTTCTGAGGAATATCCAATTCATCTTGGTTGCAACCAGTAGTAAGAGCCAGTGCTCCTGCTGCAACTAATAATAAATATTTATTCTTTTTCATAATTCTTAATTTTTAGAAGGTAAGGTTAACACCAAAGATTACTTGTTTTGCTGTCGGATATGTACCCATATCGATGCCAAGTGAGCTTGATACGCCGTTTACGTTAGCGTTTGAAGCCTCAGGATCAAGACCTGGATATTTGGTGAATGTGAAATAGTTTTCAAGCGAAGCGAAAACACGCAGACGGCTGATGTAAACCTTGCTCAACAGTTCTTTAGGCAGCGAGTAACCCAACTGTATTTGTTTGATTTTGAAGAATGCGCCGCTGAACATAGTCATATCTGAGCTGAAGGTATTTTTCTGCCATCCTTTTTTGCTTATGATTGGGAATTTTCCTCCAGGATTTGTCTCGGGATCGTATGCATTCTCATAGAAGTAGCTATAGTTGTTGCAATACGGACGGTCGGTACGCCAAGCCTGAGGCAGAATTTGGTTACCGCTGACGCCAGTACCGAAGACTACTAAGTCAAATCCTTTATAGTCCATATTGATTGTGATACCATAGTTGAGTTTTGGCAGACCGCAGCCAAGGTCGGTCATATCGCTCTCATTTGGCTCGAATTTGCCGTCACCATTGACGTCTCTGTATATTGCATAGCCTTCTTCATCAAGACCATCGGTCTTGAAGCCGAGGAAGTGCCACAGTGGCTTGCCAACAACGCACTCAGTTGTGATGCTTGAACCCTGGAGACCAGTACCAGTAAGCTTGTCAACAGTCGGGTCAAGGTAGGTAAGCTCATTGTGGAGTGTTGCAAGGTTGGCGTTGATAGAGTAATTGAAGTCACCAACTTTGTCTTTCCAACCAAGTTCAATTTCAAGACCTCTGTTCAAAACCTCGCCTGCGTTAGCCATTGTTGAGCTAACACCAGTTTCAAGCAACGGGGTGATAGATATCAACAAGCCTTTAGTTGTCTTCTTGTACCAGTCAATACCAACAGAGAGTCGGCTGTTGAGGAAGCGTGCGTCCAAACCAAGGTCAATCTGCTCTGACTCCTCCCATACAAGGTCGGGGTTTGCAAGACCATTTGGCTGCGAACCATAATGTTGTTCAAAGTTGCTGTCTTTGCCAGGAAGTTGGTACCAGTCGTTGTTGCTGTTGATAACAGCTGCGTACGGGTAGTTGCGGAGAACGTTGATGTTACCGTTGCGTCCCCACGATGCTCTCAGTTTCAAGAACGAGAGTATGTCTGTGCTGATGTTGTCAGCAATAAAGCTTTCGTTGCTGAGTGTCCAGCCTGCAGAGAATGATGGGAATTTACCCCAGCGGTTGTCTTTTCCAAGTTTCGACGAGTCGAATGCGTCGGCACGGAAGTTAGCTTGCAAGCTGTAGCGGTTGTCGAAGCTGTAGGTCAGACGACCGAAGTATGCAAGTGCTTTTGATTCATTTTCAACGCCACCAGTTGATTTCAATACATCGTCACCTGATTTCAAGAAATCCAAATAGCGGAAGTTGTCATCATATCCTTTCAAGATGTCATTGCCTTGAGCTTGTCCCCAAACATTGTCAGAATGGGTTGCTTCCCATGACATACCAGCCATGACTGAAACGTCGTGCATGTCGGCAATAGTCTTGCTATAAGTAACGAAATTTTCCCATTGATAGAAGTAGTTTGTGCTAGCCTCGACTCTCATTAAGTAGTCATTTCTGTAAACGAACTCGTTGGCAACAAACGGAACCTCATAGTTGTGAGTGTTGCTAAAGCCCAAACGGTAGCCCAGACGCGATGTGTAAACAAAACCATCAATAGGTTTGAAGTTCAAAGAAGCCTGTCCACGAACAGTGATGCCTTGGCGATATCCTTGACGGCGGTCACGTTGGATGAATGGGTTCGATGACTGAGTCTGACCACTGATAGGTGATATGCGATAGTATTTGCCATCCTCACCAAGTACAGATTTGTAGCCTTCTTCGCCGTTAGACAGCCCGCTTTCTATAGCAGCTTTTTGATCGCCAGTGAGTTGCTCGTCAAGTTTGTCAGGATCAACATAAGGACCGAACAATGGGTCGCTGGTGATAGCGGCAAGCAGGGCTGAACCGTTGTCAGATTGCTGGCTGATAGACTCTGTACGCCATTTCTCAATTGAGTTGTTGGTGCTTACGGTCAGCCATTTCTTGATTTTGTAGTCGGCATTCACCTGGAACGACAAACGTTTGTACACATCTTTGTCGCCTTTGAATATACCGTTCATGTTAACGTTGTTGATGGCTGCAAAGTAGCTGCCGCGATCGTTTCCACCTTGGAAACCTACGGTGTGGCGCTGGCTCCAAGTTGGCTCAAATACCTCGTCGCTCCATTTAATGTCAGCACCATCATAGTGTGTCTGCTCTTCCCATCCTTTTTTCAGGAAGCCCATTTTGTTACCAAAGTCAATATATTGCTCTGCATTCATGACCTCCAAATCGCGTGAGAGGCTGCTGCGTTGCCATTGGCCGTTGTAGAAAATGGTACCATCGTTACCACCGTTTTTACCTTTTTTAGTGGTAATAAGAACAACACCGTTACCAGCTTGTGCACCATAGATGGCTGCCGATGCGGCGTCTTTCAGTACCTCAATAGACTCAATCATTTCAGGATCGAGGTATTGGATGTTGTCAACTTTCAAACCATCAACAATCATGAGAGGGCCGAGGCTACCAGAGTTCGAGGAAACACCACGAACGCGGATTTCAGCGCCAGCACCAGGAGCACCTGATGAAGTGATGATTTGAACACCAGCGGCTTTACCTTGCAGTGCTTGTGCGGCGTCAGAAGTGGCGCGGTTTGCCAAATCCTCGCTTTTTACAGAAGCAACCGAACCAGTAAGGTCGCTCTTTTTCATTGTACCGTAACCTACAACCACAACCTCATCCAAGCCCACCATGTCGGGAACAAGGTTAACGTTGTAAGGTCCATTACCATTGACGGTAATTTCTTCGGTTGTGTAGCCCATGTAGGAAACCTGGAGAACATCACCGTCGGCTGCGTTCATAGTGAACTCACCGTTGCCTGCGGTAATGGTACCAGTTGTGGTTCCCTTAATAACTACGTTTGCTCCCGGAATAGGGAGTTGCTCTTCGTCGATAACCTTACCCTTTATCTCATGTTGTTGGGCAAAAGCTCCGACGGATAGCAGCATCATTGACAGTGCAAGCACTGCGTTTTTCCATAATAGATGCATTTTCATCATACAAAAGTTTTTGTTAATTATTAAATAGATTAGTCACCTGCTGGCAAATCCATAGAACTTGCCAGTTTATCTTTTAAAAATGTCCTCGTTTGCGCGCGTTTATTTTGCATACACGAATTTCCGCAATGCTTTTGGAGTGCCATAAAAAACAAGTCTCATATTTGTTTTGTAATGTCTCATTATTTTGTATATTTGTCTCATAATATTTTGATTATTGCTCATTTGTTGAATTTAATCAATTGTATTATAATAAAATAATGTGTTTTAATGGTGATTAGCAATTTTAATCTTCCTTTTGATTTAAGGAACGATCTAGTGGTCTCAAATACGACGTTTCAACATGTTGATGCGGCATAAAATGATGGTGTTTTAACTTCGGGATATGAGTTTTCGTGGTTTATTGTCGGTTTTGTTGCTTGTCATTCCTTTCTTGTCGGATGCAAACAATTGTTTTTTGTATACGTCAGAGCAACATTTGCCGTCGAACAGGGTTAATCATGTGTTTCAAGATGGTGATGGGTTGGTATGGATAGCTACTGGCGATGGCTTGTCGATGTACGACGGTGAGGATTTTGTCACATACCATAGTGATGAGTCTGATTCCACATCCTTGAAAAACGATTATGTGAGGTTCTCCTACGAAGACCGTAAAGGACGGCTGTTTTTTGGCACACTTGCGGGACTTCATTATTACGACAGGGCCTTGCGCAAGTTCTATTCGATACCTCAATGTGTTGATAATCTGAGATATAAGCGCAGCGTTAATGTGGCATGCATTGTTGAATGTGATAGTTCGATTTTGATAGGCACGTTGGGATATGGAATTTTCGTTTTGGAGGAGAATGAAGGTGACATGATATTGCGCCAAGATCCCGATTTGCTGCCCAATTGTTTTTATATCAACAAAATGATGCACGACAGCCAAGGTAATCTGTGGGTCGCCACATCAGACAGAGGTGTTTATGTGCTTAATGCGAAACGGGAAATAGTAAGCTTTTACAGTTTTGTTGGTGATGAATCGTGTAGCTCGTTGTTGGAGGCGGCCGATGGTTATATATATATAGGTACGTCGCAGGGAAAATGCTTGCGTTTTGATCCAGAATCGAAAAGATACAACATAATTGTGAATAATGGTCTGATAAGCAGTGCTTTGACGGATATGGTTGATGCCGATTCATGCTCTATTCTATTGGGCACAGATGGTGATGGACTAAAGATTCTCAATGTTAAAACTGGCGTGCTGAATGATTATAATATTGGCCTGTTAGGAATTGATAATAAGAAGTTTAAGATTCGTTCATTGATGCGCGACAACCGAGGAAATTTATGGATAGGTTGTTATCAGCATGGCGTGATAATGGAGCCAGCTACTGAAAACGAATTCTATTACGTTGGAAGCAGATCATCAGTGGCTAACAATATTGGTTCATGTTGTGTGACATCAGTTTTCAGTGACGGAAACGGTGATATTTGGGTTGGAACGGACAATGACGGCATTTATTTGTTGAACAAGGATTTTTCGCAAAAAAAGCATTTTTCGGTTGAAAGCGGATTGAATGTGCCGCGCACCACATTGGCTATTTTACGCGACTCCCGCAGCAATATTTGGGTCGGCTCATATTTGTCAGGACTTTTCAAGCTTAATGAGAAAACCGGGCAATGCCAGTCAATACCACTGCTTAATCAGCATGGTTCGCGTTCGGCAGCAAGTGTCAACAGCATTGCTGAAGATGCTCAGCATAATTTGTGGGTTGCTGTTTCAAGGGTGGGGCTTTATCGTATCAATACGATTACGATGGAGCAGAAACTATATGGAACTAGCGAACACGATATCAGTTCTTCGCCAGACAGCAACATTCTGCCGAATGCGTGGATCGATAAGGTGCTTGCATGTGGTGATAAAGTATATTTGGGAACTCATGATGGTTTGTACTGCTTTGATACTGAAAAAGATGAGTTCATTCCAACGTTTGGAACCAACCGCGCGCTTGCTGGCGAAATTATTTATGACATATTGATTGATGAAGACGGAACTATTTGGCTGGCCACGACAAACGGACTATTCAGCCTGAATCCTCAAAATGGCGAATCTGTCAGATACACAACAAACAATGGTTTGCCAAGCAATTTCGTCGTGTCGTTGCGGCTGGGCTCCGATAATAATTTGTGGATCAGTACAGGTAACGGAATCTCTTGCATGAACCGTCAGAATGGCTATTTTGCCAATTATTATGCATCAGACGGTTTGCAATTTAACGAGTTCAGCAAGTCTGCATCAGACGTAAGCCCTGGCGGGATGCTGATGTTTGGCGGCATGAACGGGCTGATTTGTTTTTATCCTCAAAAAATCGAGAAGCATTGCTCTATACCAAGAGTCAGAATATCAAATTTCTATGTCAATAATATTCCTGTAACGACGGATGTGTTGTCGGGTGGACGGCCAATTGTTGATTGCGACATTACCAGGGCGGATAAAGTATGGCTGTCGAATTCTGACAATTCTTTCAGCATCGAGTTTACGGCAATGGAATACGCTTCACGCGACCGTATAAGCTATTGGTATAATATGGACGGCAAAGGTTGGATTCGCTTGCAACCCAGAAATAACAAGGTGTCGTTCAGCAATCTTAAGCCAGGAAAACATGAATTCTGTGTCAGGTCGGGAATAATGACCGCAGATGCCATATCGTTCTCAAAAATCAGGCGGCTAACTATACAAATAGCAGCGCCATGGTATGCCTCGCGGCTTGCCTATGCATTTTATGCCTTCGCGCTGGTTTTTGCAGTTTCAATTGTGCTGCTATATATGCGTCGCGATAACAAACTGAAAATGAAGATAATGGAGCATCGTCATGCGGAAGACATAAATGAGGCAAAGTTGCAGTTCTTCATTAACATATCGCATGAGATTCGCACGCCTATATCGTTGATTATTGGCCCCATGCAGAAGCTCATCAATACCGATGACAATCCTGAAAGGCAGCACACATATAATATAATATATAGAAATGCCGAACGAATTCTTGGACTTGTCAATCAACTTATGGACATCCGTAAAATTGACAAAGGACAGATGAAACTGCATTTTGAGTGTTCTGACGTGGTTAAAATAGTTAAGAACGTTTGCGACAGTTTCAGTCTTCAGTCTTCATTGCAGAATGTCAGCTTGAACTTGGAAATTGTTCAAAAACCGATAATGGCTTGGGTTGACACGGCCCATTTCGACAAGATAATTGTCAACATCCTTTCAAATGCCTTCAAATTCACACCGCAAAATGGCACAATCACAGTTTCTGTCAGGAAAGAATCGGCAGAAGTGTCGGATGGTTATGTTGTTATTGAGGTTGAGGATAGCGGTCCTGGTATAAGTGCTGATGATTTGAGCCGCATCTATGAACGATTCTACCAGTCGCCGTCAAGCGGAAAGGCAGTTTCAGGAACCGGGGTGGGGTTGCACCTGACAAAATCTCTTGTCGAGTTGCACCATGGTACAATCATGGCGAAAAACAATGTTGGCAAACCTGGCAGCTGCTTTACAGTGAGAATTCCACTTGGCAGCAGTCATCTGGCTGATGAGGACAGGGCGGTTCAGCCAGTGCAAAATAGCGAGGAGTCTGCTCCGGCGCTGCCGCAAGCTGTGGCAGATAGTGCGGCCAATGCTAAAAATTACGCCAAGACCAAATATCAAGTGCTTGTGGTTGAGGATGATGTGGAAATCAGACAGTATTTGAAAAACGAACTTTCAGCGGATTTTCATGTGCAGGTGTGCACAAACGGTGCCGAAGCTCTTGAGTTGATATTGCGGAAAACGCCCGATATTGTGGTCAGTGATGTGATGATGCCGGTTATGGATGGTGTCACCTTGTGTAAGAAAATCAGGCAGAACATAACAGTGAATTCGCTCCCTGTAGTTTTGCTCACGTCGCTCACTGATGAGCGCGACATCATAGCGGGACTCGATGTGGGTGCCGACGCCTACATTACAAAACCATTCAGTATAGAGTTGCTGCGCCATACATTGCTGAACAAACTCCAGGGCAGAATAGTATTGAAAAACAATTTCCAGGGAAGCCAGACGCAGGACGCCATGGTTGACAAACGTGATGTGGTCTCGCCTGACGACCGTTTGATGCAGCGTATAATGAAGGTGATTAACGCCAATTTGAGCAATCCCGACTTGAATGTGGATATGCTTGCATCAACTGTCGGCATCAGCCGTTCGCACTTGCATCGTAAGATGAAGGAACTTACCAACCAGTCTACACATAATTTTATCAGAAATGTCAGACTGCAGCAGGCAGCGGTGCTCCTGAGCGAAAAACGGCACAGCGTTTCAGAAATATCTGACGTGGTTGGTTTTGCCAACACCGCATATTTCTCAACCGCATTCAAAGATATGTATGGAATGACACCGACTGAGTATATGTATCAGCATACAGCCGGCACGGAGCCGCCGCGAGGCTGAATATCATAGTCGCAAAAAACTGTCTCCGAATGTTCAAAACAAACGCTTTTTCCAAGACTCAATCTTTTTTTTGTACATAATGTTTCAAATCTGATTTATTTATTATTTTGCGGCGTTCGATAGTGAATTCGTGGGGGAGTCAAGCGTTTTTTGAACAATCTGATGTATTGAATTGATTCATACGGAATAATAAAGGTAAAAAATACTTTATTTATTTTTGAACGCCGTGTGAATACATTCTGTTTTTTATAAAAAATGGAATCGTTTGCAGAAAAAAACGCGTCGAATGACTGACGAAGAGGATTCATTTGAGAATTTGGAAAATAGAAATAAAAACAAATTCAACAATAAAATGCGGAATTTGAAAAGTGACTATAAACATTTAATAACCAAACATTTTAAAAATGAGTAAACATCGACTATGGAAATTGGCGGTTATGGTGCTGCCAATGATGTTGCTATCATTCAGTGTTTTTGCCCAAAGGCATCAAATTTCGGGTAAAATATTGGATGAGGAGCAAATGCCTGTTCCGGGTGTCAACGTTGTTATTAAAGGAACAACGATTGGTACAATTACAGCAGGCGACGGTACATTCAGCATGCAGGCTGCCGACAATGATGTGTTAGTTATTACCTACATTGGTTATAACACACAGGAGGTGGCCGTAAAAGGCGCTGGACCTTACAACATTTCGTTAGTGCCCGATGTGGTGGGCTTGGACGAGGTTGTGGTCGTAGGTTACGGCCAGCAGAAAAAAGCCTCAGTTGTGGGTGCCATTGCGCAAACCACAGGTGCCACACTTCAACGTGCTGCAGGTGTCACTAACATTGGTGCAGCCTTGACAGGTAACTTGCCTGGCGTTATCACAATGGAAGGTTCAGGTCAGCCGGGTTCTGAGTTGGACGAGGGTGAAAACGCCAAGCAGAAAATCGTCATTCGTGGTACAAGTTCGTGGAACGACAGCGGCCCGCTGGTTTTGGTGGACGGTATTGAGCGTCCGATGAGTTCAGTCGACATTACTTCTGTCGAGAGTATTTCAGTTTTGAAAGACGCCTCGGCAACAGCAGTTTATGGTGTGAGGGGTGCCAACGGCGTTATTCTTATCACAACAAAACGTGGTGAGGAAGGCAAGGCTCGTATTGACGCAGGTTTCACTACCACTATAAAACGCGTTTCGAAACTGCCTAACAAGTTCGACTCTTATGACGCCTTGATGGCTCGCAACAAAACCATCGAAATGGAGTTGCCGGTAACTGACAAGGACTCGTGGCCGTACATTACACCGCAGAGCGAGATTGAAAAATATCGTGACCCTGACGGCTTGACCACTTTGATTGAAAAAGGTCAGGAAGTGAAGGGTTATAACAGAGAACGTTACCCCAACGTTGATTGGCAAGAGGAGTTGTTTAAGCATCACGCATTATCTTACAACGCCAACTTAAGCATCAGTGGTGGTACGAGAGCCGTAAGATACTATGGCTCGGCCGACTATGTGTATGAGGACGACCTTATGCGCTTGTTCGACAACGGTCGTGGTTATGAAACAGGTTACAGCTATCAGCGTGTTAACGCCCGCAGCAACCTTGACTTCAACATTACCAAAACAACAGTGTTCAAGATGAACCTTGCAGGCTCGCTTGGTATTAAGAAAGCACCGCAAATGAATGCAGGCGATGTTTGGCAGGAAGGCCAGCGCTGGGCTGGTGCCTACAACATCGCTCCTGATGTGTTCCTGCCGAAGTATGAGGACGGCGCTTGGGGTTATTATCCGCAAGTTTCGAATGTAACCAACTCTGCTCAGAACCTGGCATACGCAGGTATGACGAAGTCAACTTCAAACTCAATCACCACCGACTTCATCTTGGAGCAAAGACTTGATTTCCTCTTGAAAGGCTTGAGCGCTCGCGCCAATGTCTCAATGGATAACAACTTCCAGGAGAACGGCCGTGGTATCAATGGCGACTTCGACAGCCCGCAGCAAAAATGGATTGATCCGAAAACAGGTCTGGTATATCTCCGTAATGATATTGACGGCGAGACAGGTTTCGACTGGGCAATGGGAACATCATTCGGCACAAGTGGTGGCTCGATGGGTAGTGTGAACCGCCGTTTGTACTATCAGGCACAGGTGAACTGGGCTCGCGATTTCAGCGCTCATAGCGTAACTGCTATGGGATTGTTCGCGCGCAACAAACAGTTGAATGGTGACGGCATTCCATCGTATCGTGAAGAGTGGGCCTTCCGTACAACCTATAGTTATGCAGGACGTTATTTCCTGGAGTATAATGGTGCGTACAACGGTTCGGAGAAATTCGCTACTGACAACCGTTTCGCATTCTTCAACTCGGGTGCCGTCGGTTGGATGCTTTCAGAAGAGCAATTTATGTCGTTCTTGAAAGAGGAACATTATATTGACCTTTTGAAAATCCGTGCATCGTTGGGTGAGATTGGTAGTGATAATGCCGGTTCGTTCCTCTATATGGATGAATGGAACTACGGCGATGCAACACCGACTGTGTTAGACGATGGAGGCGCAAGTATATATAAATGGTATCGTATGACGAAGTTGGGTAACAAAGATGTTCACTGGGAGACAGTGCGCAAGTTCAACTTTGGTATCGACTACTCGTTCTTGCAGGGTTTGTTTGCAGGTAGTGTCGAAATCTTCCGCGACAAACGTTACGATGTGCTTCTTAATGGTGGCGACCGCGCAGTTCCGTCTTATTTCGGATTTGATGTGCCAGTGTCGAACCTTGGTGAGGTTCACGCAAAAGGTTACGAAATTGAGCTTCGTTTGAACAAACAGTTCAATCGCGAAACTCGTTTGTATGGTAATTTCAGCTTGACTCACAATGAGAATGAGATTATTCAGAAAGACGATGCTCCTCTGATGCCTAACTATCAGAAACAGGAAGGTTACGCCATCGGTCAGTACCGTTCGTTTATCGACAGAGGCTTCATCAATAATATTGATGAGTTGTATGGTAGTCCGGCATTTGAGTCTGACGACCGTTTCCGTCTGCCTGGTAACTATTATATTGTCGACCGCATTGACGAGGAGAGCAAAGAGCCGTTAAGCAAGAAAGTCGAAGCCGAACTGATTGCTAAGATTGATAAAATTTTGCCGAAGGTCGACGGGATTATCATGAGCGACTACGGCTCCGGCACGATAACCCAAAATGCCCGCAAGTTGATTACCCGCTACTCCGGCAAGAAGAAGATTCCGAGCATCGTCGATTCGCGATACAATATCGGGGCGTTCA
>JAFVGW010000049.1 GCA_017474765.1 Salinivirgaceae bacterium
ACTCCGACATGTCCGTTTTTTACGGTGTCTTCGCTACCGCAATACACACATTTTTTTTGCCATACTAAACATTAATGTGTCGCAAAGCTACTGATGATGGGCCTTGCAAGGTTTTTTATCCTAAAAAATGTCCATTAGGCCTAATTTTACAACCCTATACTCCAAAAGAACTATATATTGAAGGTGTTATTAGTGAATATATAGAGGAGATAGTAAGATGTGGTGGCATGGGAAAGGGGGGTGCTAGACCTTATAGCATTGAATCTTATTACATCATAATTGATGGTATAAGATTGGATTTTGATTTGCACGATGAAAGGAAAATCTTTATGGGGAAAGAGACATATTGGGAAAGTAAATTTGAAGGCAAATATGCAAAAGTATGTTACTTGCAAAAAAGCAAACTTGTTATTCACGATATCGAACTTGAAGACGGCAGCTATTCATATCACGATCCCCACGAGATTTCATATTACGATGTCGGTTGGTTTCCGTTTTGCATCACTGCGCCAATAGCATTATTCTGCATATTTGTTATTCTGCGTTTCTTCTATCTGCTAATCTTCGCATCAGACGAGCGCCGAGAGTTGGTGTTTGGTGATAAGGATTACAATCCGTTTTAAGGCGATGTTTCACGCTGGTGAGTGTTCCTGGCGTTATGGGCGCGTTTGAGATACTGAACAACCACGCCCCGATAGTTTCGGCTTTGGGCAAAGGTCAGATACGGATTGTTGAGGACAACGCCGACCACAGCGAGCAACTGTTCGAGGTGGAAAGGGTGGGCATTGGTGCTGAATGGGTATAGAAGCTGCTTTCAACAAGGCGGCTTTTTTTGTGGGTGGGGCGAATTGTTCTTTATTTCGTTGGAATATTGTATGTTTGTGAAACAAAAAGGGTGAGGCTATGTCGAAAGACAAAGTGAATATTCAAATTTCAGCAGAATACACGTTAGCGGTAAGGGCAATTAAACAGGCCATTTTGGAGAGCCGCTACCGCGCTGCAAGATTGGTAAACAAGGAGATGCTCGCCCTTTATTATTGGGTGGGCAACTATGTGTCGGTGCATAGTCGCGTTGATGCATGGAACACCAATGCCATTGCTGTTATATCAAAAATGCTGCAGCAGGAATTGCCTGGTCTGACAGGCTTTTCGGAAACCAATATCAAGAATATGCGCATTTTTTATGAGGCGTGGTCGCCCGTCTTAAATCGGCAGACAACTTCTGCCGATTTGAATAACACGCTTAATATTAACGAGATGTTAAATCGGCAGATAACATCTGCCGATTTGAGCGATGATGATTTGGACTGTTTCCTGAAAGTTGGATTTTCGATTCACAGAGAAATAATCAGAAAAACAACAACCATTGACGAGCGGCTTTTCTATATCCGCCACAGCGCAAAAGAATTTTGGAGTTGCGAGCAAGTCAAATACCACCTTGCCGAAGGTCTTTATAAAAAACAGGGCGCAATCCAACAGACCAATTTTGAAAGTACAATCAGTGAACCCGATTTCAAGAAACAAGCCTTGCAGTCGTTTAAAGACGAATATATGCTCGATTTCATCAATATTGAAGATGCTGAACAAATCGACGAAAGGGAAATTGAGCAAAGCATTGTGCTGAATGTCAAGAATTTCATTATGGCTTTCGGTCAGGATTTCTCGTTCATCGGCAATCAATACCGTCTGGAAGTGGCAGGGAAGGAGTTTGTTGTTGATTTGCTGTTCTTTTCGCGCCGTCTGCGAAGTCTTGTAGCCTTCGAGCTCAAACGCGGAGAGTTTAAACCTGAATACACGGGAAAGATGAATTTCTATCTTGCCGCACTTGACCGTTACGTCCGCCTGCCCGACGAGAATCCGTCAATTGGCATCATTCTTTGCAAATCGAAAAACGAGGAAATTGTGGAATTATCGTTTTCTGACACATCGAAACCAATGGGTGTGGCAACCTACCGCACAACCAAGGACTTGCCTGAAAATCTGCGCAGCGCTCTGCCCGACATTGAGCAACTGAAAAAACTTATGGATAACGGAAAAGGTTCTCAACAATAATAGAAATCATAAAAAACAATTACTACCCGTTTTGATTAAAATATACTGAAAATCATTTTCTTATTTAATAAAAATCTGAACCCTTACTTCCGATTTTCTTGAAAAATCGGAAGTGGCACTTCGGTTTTTTCGTAAAAATTGGGAGTTAAACGATAACTAAATTGTTACCCAAAGGCACGGAGCGGTGGAAAACAAAACCAGGCTGTCCAAAATTTTGAACAGCCTGGTTTGTGTGTAGAAGTTGGCTAAACTCTAACTGTCTGCATTAGAAGAATTTGACTATATCGTCAAGGTTTTTGTGCTGTGGCTGGCGGGGCTCACCACTGCGGTAACCCAACGAGATTACGGCTGTAATGGTCTCGCTTTCAGGAATTCCGAACAGACGGCGCAGAGCATCGGCATCGCGCATACCCATAATCAGAGTGTCGAAACCCATTGCACGGGCCTTCAGAATTAAGTAGCAGTTGGCCAGACCGTTGTCGTAGGCACCCCATTGGTCGCCCAGTTCGTTGGCTGGATTTTCACGGAAGAAACCCGATTTGCCGCGCTCGAAAGTCGAGATAATCAGCACAGGCGCACCTTCAACATTGCGGCGGTTGCCACCGATGTAGTTCTTCACCGAGTCAATCATCGCGGCGCTCTGAGCCACATAGTATTTGGTGGGCTGCTGGTTTGCCCACGATGGTGCTTCCTGTGCGCTTAAAAGCAGTTCGCGCACTTCGGCTTCGCCGATGGTTTTGGTGGCATCGTAACTGCGCACGCTGCGGCGTGTTTTAATCACATCGTCGAACGACACACTGTTTGAACCCACTTGTCCGCTGTTGTTGCAACCGACCAATGCGGCCGCCAATGCAACTGTGAATAAGATTTTTCGCATAAAATTCTGATGGACTTCTGGTTAATGATACCGAATGCTGTTTTTACCGTTTCTGCGAAGTCCGAAACAAAACTGGCAGACAACAACGCAATAAAAATAGTTACAAACTGTGCAAAACTGATTGATTTTGGACGATTTCCGACAGCGAATCGTAGATTTTTTCAATCCGATTGCCGATTTTAGGTACAGAGCGATTTTTTTTTGCGGTCGATGGTCGAATCATAAAATAGTTAACCCGATTTTTACCCGATTTTTTTTGTTGAAACAATCATTTTCGAACATATTCTATTATCTTGCATAAATTTTTCAAAAACGCACATTCTATGAACTTTACAAAAAAAATATTTGCAGCATTGTGCATAATGCTTGTCTCTTGTGTTGTATTGGCGCAGCAAAAAGTGAATGGTGTTGTCAAGGACCGTAATGGAGAACCGCTTATAGGTGCAAACGTGAGTGTGAAAGGAACCACCATCACCACTATTCCAGGTATCAACGGAGAGTTTAACATCAGTGCGCCCGGCGATGCTGTGTTGGTTATAACTTACGAAGGGTACCAGCCCATGGAGGTGGCTGTTGCCGATTTGCCCACGGCCAATCTTCAGCTCAAACCAGAAAATCTGATTGACACAGAAGCCTTCTACGGCAACGACAACTATTACGCGCTCACCACATCGAACACGCTGATTGTGGTTGATGACATTTCAACTGGTCTTGAGGTCAGCATTCAGGATTTTTTGCTCGGGCGCGTTCCTGGACTTGAGGTTATCGACGGGCAGTATCGTCTGCGCGGCGGCAATTCGCTCACCGGCTGGGACGATGCCTCGCCGCTGTTTGTTGTTGATGGCGCATACGACTATTATACCAATACACTCGCGGCATCGCTCAATCCAACTGATATTGAGTCGATTCGCGTGCTGAAGGATGCTACTGCCACAGCACAATATGGAGAGGTGGCAAAGGGTGGTGCAATAGTCATAAAAACCCGCCGTCCGTCAAATAAAGTGCTGGCTTTCAGCTACGATGGCAACGCCTCACTCAACATTCCCTCGGGCGCCGACAGCAAGTGGGAGTCTTATAATTACGACAACTCGATGAGTACCAAACACAACGTAAGAGTATCGGGTATAGCGGCTGATTTGCTGCCGTATAGGGCCACAATGGGCTATAATGCCATAAATGGTATTGTTGCCGGCGATGAAACCGACATCTACTCGGCGAGCCTTTGGGTGGGGCCGCGTCTGCTAGACAAGCATCTCAGCATTGATGTCAACAGTGCCTTCCGCGATGTCGATATAAATAATGATGACGTGCGGTGGCTGTCCGCTACGCTCAATGCCGATTATGCCATCCACTCGATGGAGTTTCTGCACCTTAACCTTAAGACGAGCGCCAATACCAATCTCGATGGATTCAAAACCATTCTGATTGACGGCAATGTCAGTCTGGAGCATCAGTTTGGAAAAAGGCATTATCTTGAGTTTAGGGCCGGTACGGCGTATAACAGTGTCGATTTGGATAACGCGGATTATGATGTCAAGTCGGTTTACGGGCAGTTCAATATGGCCGTCAGCCGTTTCTTTATGAATGCCCACACCCGCGTGAACATGTATTCTGAATATAGCGATTATTCGAAACTGTCGGGCGCGGTGTCGTTCGGTGTGAAACCTGCAAATGTTGTGACTCTGCGCACGGGTTTTGGATTTCTGGGTGCGGTGCTGGGCAAAACGCCGGACGGCCACAGCGAACTTTCAACGTTCACCTACAATTTTGGAGTTGACGCAGGCACGCCAAAAAAACGTTTCAGCGGGTCGGCCGATTTCTATTTCCATCACAATGGCGAAGCTCCGAGTTACAGCACTTCCGAAGAGTCACTCAACTCGTTGGGCGCAGAATTCGGGTTGAATATAAAACTTATTGACACTGAGGATGTTAAATTGCGTATTGGTGGTAATCTCGCGGCCAATGTCAGTCTCGAATTTGAGAGCAATGGTACAGAGTACAGTCACTATGAGGGTGCATATATATCAATTGGCGGATATACCTATTATTTTAATGATGAAAAGAGAGAAACTGGAACAACTGATGTTATAAAACCTTATTCGTATGGTATTTATGCCCCTGTCTATGACCAGGATGGCAATCGTGTTCCAGGATTGTATGTCGATTACGATGGCGACGGCAGACTCAGCAATGGCGACTGCATATCGTCGGAACGCAGTCCAGTGCCGTCGGTTATCGGCGGGTTACACGCGTATCTGGAGGTTAAAGGTATTTATCTGCAGGCCAACGCCCACACAAGTCTCAATCGTCACAACGTTACTGAGAATTCTAATCCAAGCGATGAACAGAATCAATCTTCGAATGGTTTTGAGTGGCATTTAGAGGAGAGTTGGTCCACATCTGACTCTTATTTGGATAATGAGTTATTAACCTCCGACAATATCCACAACTCGTCGTTTCTGCGCATCGACGATATTGTTGTGGGATACAAGTTCAGCAATCAGAGGAAACTTTTGGGGCGTGCATATTTTGCCGTGCGGAATCCTGCGGTTTTCACCCAATATGTTGGCCGCGAGCCTGAATTATATAATGGTTTTGACTTTGGTTATGCTCTGCGCCGCCCCACAACATTCACCATTGGTGTAAAACTGAATATCAACATAAAAGACTGATACTGACATGAAAACATTACGATTGATAAATGTTATGGCTGCCGTGGCACTTTTGGTCGCATCGTGCGGCGATTGGGACTCGGATATGGAGAAAGCGCGAATTACAAGCATCGGCAATTATGGCGAGGTTCGTGTTTATGTTAGCGACGGAAACTATCGCCTCAGCTGGGACCAACCCGAAATATACACTAATAAGGGCTATCTGGCAGTAAGTAGCGAGGAAACACTGGCGTATGATATTTATGTGACATCGGGATTTGGCGGCGAATCGTTTAAATTTGTGAAAAAAGTAAACGCCCAAAATGCCAACCTGACGTTCTCCGAGGTTGCCGAGGCGTTGGGTTCTCTTTCCAACGGGACTTATGGTTTTATGTTTTGTGTGCGGTTATCAGATTTCGGCAATACCGATTATGCATACGGCTATTCTGATTTACTACAGGGAGAATATTTGGTTTCTGTTTACGGCAGCTGTGGAAGTGTTACGGGCACAGGCATATATAACTATGGTGAGACGGTCACCCTGACAGCCGTACCCTACATCGGCTATGTTTTTTCCATCTGGAGCGACGGCAGCACAGAAAATCCTCGTAATGTGGTTGTTGATGGCGATATTGAATTGGTGGCTTTTTTCGAGAGTAAGAATGTGCTTGCCAAAGGTTATCCTGGTACTAATGAATGGTTCGTTGATGGTCAGAACGCCATCCATGGATATGTTGAGGATGGTAAGATTGTCATCAATGTTGAAGGCAAGGGTGAAGTCTGGGACGACAATCTTGAAATTGTCCTTCACGGATTGAAAAACCAAGTTGAGGGAAACGAGTTCCTGTTGGAGTTCGATATAGCGTGGGAGGGAACTGGCGACAACACAACCGGAGGTTTCCGCATCTGTTCGGGAGTGGACAATTATATGCCAATTTCCGAAACCGACCCAACATTCGTTCCTCTAACTAATGTCAGCGATGTTTGGAATCCGAAATATAACACCGAACTCATCTTTGGCGATGATTTCACTAGCGGAATGGGCAAAAGGTTCACGGTTGGTGCTGAAAGTCAGCACATTCAGTGGGGCGGAACAATTGGTGAGCGAGGCGAGAAATACATCGGTATTGAAATCAACCTTGCCGGGATTGAAGACGGGGAAGGAATTCATCTTAATGGCCGGGGAACGTTCACTATCAGCAATATGCGAATCATTATCAACGAGGAACAAGTTTGGTAGAGAAATTGTAAAAAAAACGTGCCGCAAGCGTAATCAGCAACAAACGCCTGCGGCATTTTTTTCACTTCGCGTTTTTAGTCAGCGTTTGCGTTATCATTCCCGTTTGTGATTTTCGTTTACGTTTTTCGTTTACGTTAATTACCTTTGCCGCTGCAAAAAATAAAACATTATGTATCGTACACACACTTGCGGCGAACTCAATGCCGCTAACATAGGCCAGACCGTCACGCTGTGCGGTTGGGTCCAGAAAACACGCGAGTTGGGCGGAATGGCCTTCGTCGATTTGCGCGACCGCTACGGAATTACCCAGTTGGTTTTCGACGCCGACAAACCCGAACTTGTTCAGCAGGTGAAAGCCATTGGCCGTGAGTTTGTGATTCAGGTTGAGGGCAAAGTGATTGAGCGCGAGAGCAAAAACTCGAAAATGGCCACAGGCGACATAGAGATTGCCGTGAGCCGTTTGACGGTGCTCAACCCGTCGGAAGTGCCGCCCTTCACCATTGAAGACAACACCGATGGCGGCGACGATCTGCGTATGAAATACCGCTACCTTGACCTGCGCCGCTCGGCCGTACGCAAGAACCTTGAGCTGCGCCACAAGTTCGCCTTCGAGGTTCGCCGCTACCTTGACGAGCACGGGTTCCTTGAAATCGAAACCCCAGTTTTGGTCAACTCAACACCCGAGGGCGCCCGCGACTTTGTGGTGCCCAGCCGTATGAATCCAGGACAGTTCTACGCTCTGCCGCAGAGCCCGCAAACGCTCAAGCAGTTGCTGATGGTTTCGGGTATCGACCGTTACTTCCAGATTGTCAAGTGCTTCCGCGATGAGGACCTTCGCGCCGACCGTCAGCCCGAGTTCACCCAGATTGACTGCGAGATGTCGTTCATTGAGCAAGAAGATATTCTTGAGATGTTCGAAGGTATGAGCCGCCACCTGTTCAAGGCTCTGAAAGGTATCGACCTGCCCAAACTGCCGCGTATGACGTGGGCCGACGCAATGAAATACTACGGTTCCGACAAACCCGACACCCGTTTCGATATGCGATTTGTTGAGTTGATGGATGTGCTCAAAGGCCACGGCTTCGGCGTGTTCGACAGCGCCGCCTACATTGGCGGTATCTGCGCCAAGGGTGCCGCAACCTACACCCGCAAGCAACTCGACCAGTTGACCGAGTTTGTGAAGCGTCCGCAGATTGGCGCCAAAGGAATGGTTTACGCCCGCGTCGAAGCCGACGGCAGCGTCAAATCGAGTGTCGATAAGTTCTACACGCAGGATGTGCTTCAGCAGCTCAAATCGGCTATGAATGCCGAGGCCGGCGACCTGATTCTGATTTTGAGCGGCGACGACGCGATGAAGACACGCAAGCAGTTGTGCGAACTTCGCCTTGAGATGGGCTCGCAACTTGGCTTGCGCGACAAAGACAAATACTCGTGCCTGTGGGTTATCGACTTCCCGATGTATGAGTGGAGCGACGAGGAGCAGCGCCTGATGGCAATGCACCATCCGTTCACAAGCCCTAAACCCGAGGACATTCCATTGCTCGACACCGACCCGGCAAGCGTTCGCGCCAACGCCTACGATATGGTTATCAACGGCGTTGAGGTTGGCGGCGGCTCAATCCGTATCCACGATGCCAAACTGCAGCAGAAGATTTTCGAGATATTGGGCTTCACACCCGAGCAGGCTCAGGCCAAGTTCGGCTTCCTGATGAATGCCTTCAAGTTCGGCGCGCCACCGCACGGAGGCCTTGCCTACGGCTTAGACCGCTTTGTGAGCCTGTTCGCAGGTCTCGACTCAATCCGCGACTGCATTGCCTTCCCCAAGAACAACCAGGGCCGCGATGTGATGCTCGGCGCCCCAGGCGAAATCGACCAAAAACAGATGGACGAGTTGCAGATTAAAGTTGATTTGAAGAAATAAATTGTAAGTTTTAAGGTTAATAGTAGGAGCCGCACCGTTTGGTGCGGCTTTTTTTTGCTCAAAATACCCGTTCATTTCGCGTAGTTTTTTTTGAAAAAATCTGTTCAAATCAGTTCAATCTGCGTTATCAGTGTTCAAAATTCCGCTCCGCGTTATTTTGTTAAAAATTCCGAAAAAATCGTACCCAATAAATTCGCAAATCACAGCGAGTTTGATTTTCTTTGCACCGTTTTTTGGAGAAGTGTTTATTGCATTGAACCGAACAATTTTTAATTCAAAATTTTATTAATACTTAACAAATGTCTGATGTTATAAAACTCAAGAAAGGCCTCGACATTCGTTTGCAGGGCAAAGCCGAAACGGTTTTCGCCCAAATTCCGTTGCCGGAATTGTTCGCCATTAAGCCGTCCGATTTCAAGGGCTTGACCCCGAAGATGGTGGCCAAAGTGGGCGACAAGGTGCAAGCGGGAAGCGTGCTCTTTTTCGACAAGCAGCACCCCGAGGTTAAGTTCGTGTCACCGGTAGGCGGCGAGTTGGTCGCAGTCAACCGTGGCGACAGACGGGTTATTACGGAGATTGTTGTCAAGGCCGACAGCAAGGCAGCACCAATCGACTTCGGCAAGAGCGACCCTGCGGCTATGAGCCGTCAGCAGGTTGTCGACAAACTGCTCGAGTCGGGCGCGTGGACTTACTTCAAGCAGCGCCCCTACAACATTGTGGCCAACCCAACGGCCGAACCGAAGGCTATCTTCGTGTCAACTTTCGACAGCGCACCGCTGGCGCCTGACTACGATTTCATTGTCAGCACCAACGAGGAGTTCTTCCAAAAAGGTCTCGACGTTCTGTCGAAGATTGCACCGGTGTATGTTGGCACTCACAACAACGGCTGCTCGAAAGCCTTCAGCGGAGCAAAATGCGAGAAGGTTACCGCCTTCGAAGGTCCGCACCCGGCTGGCTGCGTGGGCGTTCAAATCAACCACACCAATCCGATTAACGCCGGCGAGAAGGTGTTCACCATTCAGCCGCAGGAGGTTGTGACAATCGGCAAACTATTTGCCACTGGCGTTCACGACTTCACACGCGTGGTTGTGCTCTGCGGTTCCGAAATGAAGAAACGCGCTTACGTGAAGACCATTCTCGGCGCGCAACTCACCACAATGGTCAACGGCAACCTTGCCGACGGCCACGTGCGCCTTATCAGCGGCAACGTGCTCACCGGCACACAAGTTCAGCCCGACGGCTATCTGGGCTACTACGACAGCCAACTCACTGCCATTCCTGAAGGCGACGAGTACGAGTTTATGGGTTGGGCAGCACCCGGTTTCAACAAGTTCAGCGCGTCGCGCACCTTCTTCTCGTGGCTCACAGGCAAGAAGCACGAGTACAAACTCAACGCCAACACTCACGGCGAACTTCGCGCCTTTGTGGTCAGTAACGAGATGGAGAAGGTATTCCCGATGGACATTTACCCCGAACACCTGATTAAAGCCATTATGGCCGAGGATATCGACAAAATGGAGCAATTGGGCATTTACGAGGTTGTTGAGGAGGATATGGCGCTCTGCGAGTTCGTCTGCACTTCGAAAATCGCAATCCAAAAGACATTGCGCAACGGCTTGAATCTGATGATGAAAGAAGTTGGATGATAATTAGTTATAAACCAAAAATCTAAAACATTGAACGCTTTAAGAAATTTTTTGGATAACGTGAAGCCCAAATTTCAGGAGGGTGGAAAGTTCGCGAAGTTCCGTTCGACATTCGGCGCCTTCGAGACGTTCCTTTTCACACCGAATGAAACCAACAAATGTGGTGTTCACGTCCGCGACGCCGTCGATTTGAAACGAACGATGATTGTCGTGGTATTGGCTCTGATGCCGGCGCTGTTCTTCGGAATGTACAACACTGGTTATCAGCATTTCCGTATGACCGGCGAGTTGGCCGACGTCACTTTCTGGCAGATTTTCTTCAAAGGCTTCCTGGCCGTTCTGCCGATAATTGTTGTTTCATACGTCGTTGGTCTGGCCATTGAGTTTGCTTCGGCACAGATGCGCGGCCACGAGGTTAACGAGGGCTTCCTTGTTTCGGGAATGCTCATTCCGCTTGTAATGCCTGCCGATGTTCCACTCTGGATGGTTGGCGTGGCAACCGCTTTCGCCGTAATCTTCGGCAAAGAGGTGTACGGCGGCACTGGTATGAATATGTGGAACCCGGCCCTTCTGGCCCGCGTGTTCCTGTTCTTCGCCTATCCGACCAAAATGTCGGGCGAGACAGCCTGGTACTACAACTACAGCGCCGAAGCCGCAGTTGACGGTTTCTCGGGCGCCACACCGCTGGCAATGGCCAACGCAGGCAACTACACTTCGTTTGCCGACGCATTCTTCGGACTGATTCCGGGCAGCGTGGGTGAGACAAGCGCCGTTGCCATACTGATTGGCGCCTTTATTCTGCTCTACACAGGCGTGGCAAGTTGGAAGACAATGCTTTCAGTCTTTGTGGGCGGCATTGCAATGGGCTGGCTGTTCAACACCTGCGCAGATGCTGGTTGGCTGCTCGATGAAAACGGAGTAGTTAGAGAAAACTATGAGTCGGTACGTAATCTGGCTCTTATACCGTGGTACAACCACCTGGTTTACGGCGGATTCTGCTTCGGCGCCGTGTTTATGGCAACCGACCCTGTCACTTCGGCACGCACCGAGGGCGGCAAGTTCATTTACGGATTCCTGATTGGCGCGTTGGCAATCGTCATTCGCGTGCTCAACCCGGGCTTCCCCGAGGGTATGATGCTGGCAATCCTGCTGATGAACACCTTCGCACCGCTTATCGACCATTTCTTCATTCAGGCGAACATTAACCGCCGCAAAAAAAGAGTAACAATTAAAGCATAATTCACAATGGCTAACAAGAAATTCAAATGCACCACCTGCGGATATATCCACGAGGGTGACAAAGCACTGGAAACTTGCCCGCAATGCAACGCACCGGCTTCGGCCTTTGTCGAATTGAAGGCTGAAAAGAAACTGCCAACAAGCAGCAACGCATACACGTTTGCCTACGCTGCCGCGATGGTGGTTGTTGTGGCGTTCCTGCTGTCGTTTGTGTCGTCGTCGCTTCGCGCGAAACAAGACGCCAACGTCAAACTGGACACCAAAAAGCAGATTCTCTACTCACTCAATGTGGAGACTGCCGACGCTGACGCATATTTCACTGCAAACGTGAAAGATATGATTCTGAAAGGCGATACAATCGTTGAATACAAGGGCGATTTCGCAACACTTTACGAGAACGAGGGCAAAGCCAACCGCTACCACGTGTTTGTCTGCAACCTTAACGGACAGACCAAATATGTGATTCCGGTTTACGGAGCCGGTCTGTGGGGCGCCATTTGGGGCTATGTGGCTCTGAACGACGACAAGAACACCGTCTTCGGCACCTACTTCTCACACGCAAGCGAGACCCCGGGCCTTGGCGCTGAAATTCAATCAGTCAAGTTCCAAAAACAATTTGAGGGCAAACTGGTTGGCGACAGCACTTCGGTGAAAATCAGCGTTGTCAAAAACGGCAAGGTTGAGGACGCCAAATACGAGGTTGACGGCATTTCGGGCGGCACCATTACTTCAACAGGTGTCGATGCGATGCTGAAAAACTGCCTTGGCAATTACACTAAATTTTTAAAAAGGTAGGAGGATTGAGATATGAGTTCGAAAAAGAATAAAGAAGCGCTGCTGACGCCGCTGGGGCTGAACAACCCTGTAACGGTGCAGGTGCTTGGAATCTGCTCGGCATTGGCTGTAACGGCCAAACTGATGCCGGCAATCGTGATGGGCATATCGGTTACAATCATTACCGCCCTTTCAAACGTGGTCATTTCGTGCCTGCGCAAGACCATTCCGCTGCGTATCCGTATTATCGTGCAGTTGGTTGTGGTTGCCGCCCTGGTGACTATCGTGAGTGAGATTCTGAAAGCGTTCGCCTACGACATTAGCGTGCAACTCTCTGTATATGTTGGTCTTATCATTACCAACTGTATTCTGATGGGCCGCCTGGAGGCTTTTGCAATGCAGAACGAGCCGTGGCCGTCGTTCCTTGACGGTATCGGCAACGGTCTGGGCTACGCCAAGATACTGATTATTGTTGCGTTCTTCCGCGAGTTGTTCGGCTCGGGCACGCTGTTCGGCGTGAATGTTCTGAACTACGACTGCATTGCCAACGCCGGATATGTGAACAACGGCCTGATGCTGATGCCGCCAATGGCGCTTATCATTGTGGCCTGCATAATCTGGTGGCAGCGCGCGCACAACAAGGATTTGCAACAGAAGTAGAACCATTAAAACTAAAGAAAGATGGATAACAGTTTGATTAGTTTGTTTGTCCGCTCGATTTTCGTGGACAATATGATATTCGCCTTCTTCCTTGGTATGTGCTCATACCTTGCTGTCTCAAAGACTGTTAAGACAGCCCTGGGATTAGGCATTGCTGTGACTTTTGTTTTGGTGGTCACACTTCCGGTCAACTACCTGCTTCAGACCAAGGTTCTGGGTCCGAACTGCCTTGTTGAGGGCGTGGACTTGAGTTTCTTGAGTTTCATACTCTTTATTGGTGTGATTGCGGGCATTGTTCAGTTGGTTGAGATGGTGGTTGAGCGCTTCAGTCCGTCGCTGTACGCTTCGCTGGGTATCTTCCTTCCGCTGATTGCCGTGAACTGCGCCATTATGGGTGCGTCGCTCTTTATGCAGCAGCGCATTGGCCTTGCACCAAGCGACCCGAAATACATTGGTTCGGTTGGCAGCGCCGTGGTTTACGCTCTGGGCTCTGGCATTGGCTGGCTTCTGGCCATTGTGGCTCTGGCCGCCATTCGCGAAAAAATGGCATACTCCAACGTTCCCGCACCCCTGCGCGGACTTGGCATCACCTTCATCACTGTGGGTTTGATGGCTATGTCGTTTATGTGTTTCTCTGGCTTAAAAATGTAATTAAAAGGATAAGACAATGGATATGAAATTAATATTGGCAAGCATCTGTGTGTTTCTTGTCATCATCCTTTTGCTTGTGACCATCCTGCTGGTGGCTAAACGCTACCTTGTCGTTTCGGGCAAGGTGAAAATCACCATCAATGGCGACAAGGAAGTTGAGGTTGAATCGGGCTCGAGCCTGCTGTCGACACTGGCCAACGAGGGCATCTACCTGCCGTCGGCTTGCGGTGGCAAGGGCTCGTGCGGACAGTGCAAATGCCAAATTCTGGAAGGCGGCGGCGAGATTCTCGACTCTGAAAAGGGCCACTTCACCCGCAAGCAGATTAAGGACCACTGGCGTCTGGGCTGCCAAGCCAAAGTTAAGAGCAATATGACCATCAAGGTGCCGGAGTCGGTGCTTGGCGTCAAAGAGTGGGAGTGCGAGGTCATCAGCAACCGCAACGTGGCTTCGTTCATCAAAGAGTTCAAGGTGAAACTGCCGGCTGGCGAGCATATGGACTTCATCCCGGGCTCGTACGCGCAAATCCGCATTCCGGAGTACGACCTGAACTACGCCGACTTCGACCGCAGCCTGATTGGCGACCTTTACGTTCCAACTTGGGAGAAATTCGGTCTGTTCGGCCTTCATCAGAAGAACGACACCCCGACAATCCGCGCCTACTCAATGGCCAACTATCCCGACGAGGGCGACATCATTACGCTTACTGTGCGTATCGCCACACCGCCGTTCAAGCCGAAAGACCAAGGTCCGGGCTTTATGGACGTGCCCTGCGGTATCGCTTCAACCTACATCTTCAGCCTGAAACCGGGCGACAAGGTGATTATGAGCGGCCCTTACGGCGATTTCCACCCGATTTTCGACAGCAAGCGCGAAATGATTTGGGTTGGTGGTGGCGCCGGTATGGCCCCGCTGCGCGCGCAGATTATGCATATGCTTAAGACTCTGCACACCCGCGACCGCGAAATGCACTACTTCTACGGTGCCCGCGCTATCGACGAGGTGTTCTTCCTGAACGACTTCCTGGAACTGGAGAAGGAGTACCCCAACTTCCACTTCCACTTGGCGCTCGACCGTCCCGACCCGAAAGCCGACGGACTTGGAATCAAGTACACCGCAGGCTTCATTGCACCGGTTATGGGCGACACCTACCTGAAGGCACACGAAGAGCCTGAAGACATTGAGTACTACCTGTGCGGTCCGCCGATGATGGCCAAGACCGTTCTGGACCTGCTCTACAGTCTGGGCGTTGAAGACGAAATGATTCATTTCGATAACTTCGGCGGATAATTCTTCCGAGGTTGATATTGACAAATCCCCGCGGCTTTTGGGCTGGCGGGGATTTTTTTTGAGTGTAATTATAAAAAGTACATCCCTCATATCTATGAATCAGCGATTTCCAAAATGATGAACGTAGAGGAGTCTTTCTGATGATTATAAAATCACTTAAGAAAAAAACATGTAATTATTTAAACTTTTTGCAAACAATTGGACGATTGTAATTTTATTTTTCTAACTTTGTAATTCGAAAAATAATAGAATCTATGAAAAGAAAACTATTTGTTGCGGCTATATTGATGGTGTCAGTACCCGCATTAGCACAAGTTAAACAAAGTGAGGTGGTGTCCGCAGCTGGAGGCTATGTAGAAAAGGATAATGTCTCAGTGAGCTACACCATCGGTGAACCTGTTGCAGGAACAGTCGTGAAAGATGGCTTGATTGTGGTTCATGGTTTCCAACAGGGATATGTTGCCACGGCGGAAGTAAATCCTGGTATTAATCAGTTAGAGGCCGTGGATGTTAAAGTTTATCCTAACCCGGTGAACACTGTCATGTATGTTGAACTGTCGAATATTGAGGCTGCTGGATGTATTGTCAAGTGTTTTGATATGGCTGGTCAACTGATAAAAGAGAGTGAGTTCGGAGATGACAGTAGATTGTCGGTTGACATGAGTGACCTGCCTCAGGGCGCTTATTTTGTTAGGGTAGAATCGGAAGACGGTGCTGTAGTGAATAAAAAAATAATGAAATACTAATTGACTATGAAAAAGACATTTTTGAAAATTGCTGCATTGTTCGCAGTTGTAGTGGCAACAACATCTTCGGTGTTGGCGCAAGGTTCATTCGCCTATCAGGCTGTCATTAGAGATTCTAATGGAGAATTAGTAAAAGATAAAAGTGTAAACGCGAAGTTTAGTCTTGGTGAGCAAGGCAAATCTGCTGTGTATGTGGAAACACAGACAGCCAAAACCAATCAATACGGAAATATTTCTGTAATGGTGGGTAGTGGTACCAAGGTTGACGGCGATTTTAACAAAGTGCCATGGAACACCATGAACGTTATGATGAAGGTTGAAATTGACATCAACGGAGGAACTGATTTTAAAGAGATTGGTGAGATTCAACTCCAGCCTGTTCCTTATGCTTTCTATGCAGCAAGTGCAGGCTCACTTACCAATAACAATGCTGGAGAAAAAGAACCCATCTTCTCTGTAAAAGATGATAAAGGCGAGCTTGTTTTTGCAGTATATAATGATGGTGTAAAGGTTTTTGTTGACGATACAGATCCTTCAAAAGCCATCAGCACAGGTTTTGCAGTTAGCGGCCGCAGAGCAGCAAAAGACGGAGAAACCAATGATTACTTTGTGGTTAATGGCAAGGGTACAACAGTTTATGTTGAAGAAGACAGCGCCAAAGCCATGAGTACAGGTTTTGCAGTTGCTGGTCGCAGGGCAGCAAAAGACGGCTCGGCCGATTTGTTTACTGTAAACAACAAGGGTACACAAGTGTATATTGACAATGATGCTGACAAAGCTATCAGCACAGGTTTTGCAGTTAGCGGCCGCAGGGCAGCTAAAGATGGTGCAACTGAAGATTATCTCACCATTAATACTACGAGTGGTACTCAAGTTTATATTGATGACGAAAGCTCTTCAAAAGCTATTAGTACAGGTTTTGCGGTAAGTGGTCGTAGAGCTGCAAAAGATGGTGTTGCAAATGACTATTTCACTATCGATTCAGAAGGCACAAAAGTGTATGTTGATGAGGAGAATCCGAAAGCCATGAGTACAGGTTTTGCAGTTGCCGGTCGTAGAGCAGCCAAAGATGGTTCTTCATCTAATCTGTTCACTGTTAATGGCGAAGGAACCCAAGTATTTATTGATGAGAATTCTGATAAGGCAATTAGCACGGGTTTCGCAGTTAGCGGCCGCAGAGCAGCTAAGGACGAGGCTGAAGATTTCTTCACAATCAATACTACCGATGGTACAATGGTATATGTTGATGATGATCCTTCGAAAGCCATGAGTACAGGTTTTGCTGTTGCCGGTCGCAGAGCAGCCAAAGATGGTGAGCCTGAATTGCTGCTTAAGGTTAACGGTGATGGTACACAAGTGTTTATTGATGACGAAACTAAAGCCATGAGTACAGGTTTTGCTGTTAGTGGTCGCAGAGCCGCTAAAGAAGATGCTGTTATTAATTACTTGTCTATCACAGATACTTCAACGCAGTTCAAATCAACAGAATTCCTTGTAAAAGAAAAAGACACCGATGTTGATTTGCTCTCAATGAACAATTCAAGTACAAAATTCAAAGGTTCATCATTCTCTGTATCTGATATGGGTGATGTGAACTTGCTGGCTGTTGAAAATGGTAACGTTCATATTAACTCTGACATGGTGATGTCGGGTGATGTTGAGAAAAAGGCTGATGTTGAGCCAAATAGAACTGTTCAAAAAACACTTAAATTAGAAGCGACTACGGGACAATATAAAGTTGAGCTCAATGGCTTGTTTAAAGATGAAGAACAATTTAGATTGTTGAAGATTGTGGGTGATGCAGCTGTAGTACTCCAAGATGATGTTCTGTTCTTTACTGTAGATGGTGCTGTTTTAAAAGCTGATAATGATGAAACTGCTGTAATTCTCAGTCTTTCAAATAATGATTTGTATGTTGATGTTAAGAGTGGCTTTGAAAAAGTAATCGGCAAGACATTAACGTTCGGCGTTCAGAACGGCGTGGCTGAGGCTGTGAAAGTTGAGCTAACATTTACTAAAGAATAGTATTAGAATCCATTAAATTAAAAGCCACCTTTTGGTGGCTTTTTTTTGCTATTATCCCGTCTGTTTGATTTTTATTAAAGAATAAATCATGTTACAAATTGGAACAAAAGCACCGTATTTTGAAGGTGTCGATGAAAATGAAAACTTAGTCAAATTGAGCGATTTTTCGGGTAAAAAGTTGGTTCTATACTTTTATCCGAAAGACAGCACTCCTGGATGTACGGCCGAGGCGTGTGATTTGCGCGACAATTACCAGCGTTTTTTGTCGTTGGGTTATGAGGTGTTGGGGGTGAGTAAAGATTCTTCGGCATCGCACCAGAAGTTTATTGCTAAATACAATCTGCCGTTTCACTTGATTTCTGACACCAATTGCGTGATACTTAAAGATTACGGAGCTTGGGGTGAGAAAAAAATGTATGGCAAGACAACCATTGGAACCATACGTTCAACTTATGTGATAGATGAGCAAGGGGTGATTATTGATGCGATAGCAAAAGTTGATACTAAGAATCATACCGCGCAATTGTTGAAATAAATCGAGGATTTTCCCGCCTGCCGCTTCTTGTTTTAGCGGATACATATTTTGTGTTTTGCTGTAGCCTTTTTTTGAATAATTTCGCACTCGGATTTTGTGGATTGTGTGTTGTGTGCAATTCGTTCAATGTCAGAATGTTAAATTAAAAAGAAATATAAAATGGCAAAAGGAAAAACGCTGTTGATGATTCTCGATGGATGGGGAATCGGCAACAAGACAAAAAGTGACGCAATTTACACTGCAGGAGCGCCCAATATGGAGCGTCTGGCAAAGGAATACCCTAACGCACAGTTGCTTACAAGCGGCGAGGATGTTGGTCTGCCTAACGGACAGATGGGCAACTCTGAGGTCGGTCACCTTAACATTGGTGCCGGACGCATTGTGTATCAGGACCTTGTGAAAATCAATCGTGCCTGCGCCGACAACAGCATCCTGAAAAATCCGGAGATTGTTTCGGCCTACGAGTACGCCAAAAAGAACGGCAAGAGCATCCACTTGATGGGCCTGACTTCGAACGGCGGCGTGCACTCATCGCTCGACCATCTGTTCAAACTCATCGAGATTGCAAAAGAGTACGGCATCAGCAATACTTTCGTTCACTGCTTTATGGACGGCCGCGACACCGACCCCAAGAGCGGCAAGGGCTTTATTGCCGACCTGCAGAAGCACTGCGACGCCAACATCGGACACATTGCAAGCATCATCGGCCGCTTCTACGCTATGGACCGCGACAAACGCTGGAACCGCATCAAAGTGGCTTACGACCAACTGGTTAACGGCATCGGTCGCAAGGTTGACGATATGGTGGCTGGCGTGCAGAGTTGCTACGACACCGACTCGGAGGAGCATAAGAATACCGACGAGTTTATGGAGCCGCTCATCAATGCCAAGGTTGACGGCCGCATCAAAGACGGCGACGTGGTAATCTTCTTCAACTACCGCAACGACCGCGCCAAAGAGCTCACCATCGTGCTGACACAGAAGGATATGCTCGAAGAAGGAATGAACACCATTCCGAACCTGCAGTACTACTGTATGACGCCGTACGACGCAACTTTCACTGGCGTGCATATTCTGTTCCCGAAAGAGAACGTTACCAACACTTTAGGCGAATATTTGAGCAGCAAGGGCCTGAAGCAGTTGCACACTGCCGAGACCGAGAAATACGCTCACGTGACCTTCTTCTTCAACGGCGGCCGCGAGGCACCATACGAAGGCGAGGAGCGCACTCTGGTGGCATCGCCAAAGGTTGCAACCTACGATCTGCAGCCCGAAATGAGCGCTTACGAGGTGAAAGACAAACTGATAGCAAGCATCAACACCAACAAGTTCGACTTTATTGTGGTGAACTTTGCCAATGGCGATATGGTTGGCCACACTGGTGTTTACGAGGCCATCTGCAAGGCTGTCCGCGCCGTTGACGAATGCGTGGGTGAGGTTGTGGCTGCTGCACAGAAGAACGGCTACAACACCGTCATCATTGCCGACCACGGCAACGCCGACAACGCCATCAACCCCGACGGCACGCCAAACACTGCCCACTCGCTCAATCCGGTGCCAATTATTGTTGTGTCGGACGATGTGAAAAAGGTTAACAACGGGCGCCTGGCCGATGTTGCACCAACCGTGCTCACGCTTATGGGGCTCGACATTCCTGCCGAAATGAACGGAAATGTTCTGGTTGAATATTGATTGTTAGACAAATAACCTATTGCAAAAGCCGCTTCGTGATTGTCGGAGCGGCATTTTTTGTATGGAGAAAATACTATTTTTACAAAAAATCGAATTTGTAATGGAAACAACTGTGCAATGTCCGTATTGTAAAAAAGAATACACTGGACAAGTGAATAAATGTCCGCACTGTGGTTATCCAATTACAGGCACAAAAGATGAGCAAGGTGTATTTGTGGGGCAACGAATCTTGATGAAAGGCGATATTGACGAATCGAAGAGTAGTATAAAACGTGCCAAAGTGGTTTTGATTGTGCTGGCTTGCTTATATGCTTGTATCACAGTGCGATTTGCTATTCTGTTCAAAGGATTGGATTTCTATCAGATATTGATTTTGTGCAGTCCGTCGATTCTTATCACCATACTTTTTTCGGTTTGCATTTTTCTGCTGAAGAAACGCCCTGTTCTTTCACTATGGATGTCGTTGATACTGTACGTGTTATTGGAACTCTATTCGATAATTAACCTGCGTGGAATTGTTCTGATTGCTATAGTGATAGCAATTCTTATAAAGGGCTTGTATGATGTTAAGAAAGCCGAGAAAGCTGAAGAAGAATTGAAAATCAAATAATTGCGCGTTTTATTTAAGGACCTGAATGCCGCTTCGCGATTGTGGGGCGGCATTTTTTGTGATTTTTGTCAGTAAAACTCGCACTATTAAAAAATAGTCTTGCTTTTGCAGAACAAGTTTCCTACAATTGTATTGTATAATTGACAATTAAATGGGGCTCTTGAAAATATCGGTTTTGGCTGGCGCGATTTCGGCTGCAAGTCTCGGCTGTTCTGAAGATGCCGATGTTGCCCGATATGTCGATGGGTTGCTCATCGATTATACCGCATTCGATGGCTGCGGTTGGGTGATTGATTCTGACAATCAACTATTTGAGCCATTGAATGTCAATGAGTTTGCCATCGATTTGTCTGACAGTTTGCGAGTCCGTTTCGCATACGCTGAAGATGATGACCAAAAATCGTCGTGCCGCGTGGGCACAGTCATCCGCTTGCTCGATATTTATGAGAAATAGGAAATCTCAACTTCCAACACCTAATCCTGATTGCTATCGGGACTAACAACCCGACACCAAAATCTAGTGCCTAGTGCCTGTAAACTAGTGTCTTAATCCTTCACGCACCTTACCGAAATAGCGTTCTGCGGTTTCTCGTAGTAGATGAACGGCTTTTTCAGGTTCTTGTGGTAGTAGAGTTTCCAAATGTTGTCGTGCGATTTCGACGATGACCACAGCGAGGCCGAACTGCCTGAATTCTGAAATTCGCCGTTGTAGAATCCCGCATACACAAGGTCGAACGGATTTATCAGATTTTCAACCACCGAATCGTTGCAGAGAGCCACCGAAAGGTCTGTCAGTTCGGCGTGAGTGGGTATGTGCCAACCGTCGGGGCAAAGGCCTTGGGCGCCTTCATCGGTGCTGCCGTTCATTGCGGCGTCCCACGTGTAGAGCAGTCCATTCTCGGGCGCGTCGGGGTTTTCAAAATATTTCACTTCGTCGCCGTTGGCGTTGGTTTTCGCCTTCAGATTTTCGGTCATCCAAACGTGCTCACCAACAATGGCGGTGCGGTAACTGTTGCCTTCGTTGTCGATGCAGAGCGGGCAGTCGGGTCCCGTAACTTCAATAGTATCAGCGCCAACGCGGCCTTTGGCGTCGGTGACGGTGACAATGTAGGTGCCTGCCGCCAGGTTGCTGATTTCGGCCACAGCCTGATTGTTCGACCAACGGATGGCGTACGGCTCTTTGCCGCCGCTGATGGTTATCGCTATTGAGCCGTCGTTGCTGCCGTAGTCAGACAGGGGCGTTACGTTCGATTCAATCTCGATTGTTTTCTGACTGCAACTTGCTAATATTGTGCCGATTACTGCGGCTGACAACAGGCTTTTATAATATGCTCGCATAATCTGTAAACGTTAAATAAAAGTTAAACTGCCTTGAAAAAGCGTTTAAAAATAGCAAAAACACATTTATTTGTGAGTTGATTGACAAATTTATGTCGAAATTTATAAAAAAAGTTGCGTTTGCGTCCGTCATTTTGCTTTTCGCGGTCGTTGCCGAAGGGCAGGATCCACTGCAGCCTGCCGCTACAATCATCCGCGGAAGCATTCTCGATGCCGCTGATTTGCAGCCTATTCCGTATGTCAGCGTTTATGTCAGGCACGGATATGGCACGGCATCGAACGAGAACGGATATTTTGAACTGCCTTGTCATTCGGGCGATACGATAATCTTCTCGTGCGTTGGATATCAGCGTGTTACGTTTGCCATTCCCGATTCGCTCATCGGTCGCAGCCGCGTGGTTGGAATACTGATGTCGGCCGATACCATTCTTTTGGGCGAAGTTGTGGCGCTGCCGTTCATCACCTATGCGCAATTGAAATACGAAGTGGCCAATATGCCACCCGACGAGAATATCAGTTTGGCTATCAACAATATAGATAACGCCGTCAAGTTGGCAATCAGCGCGCCGCATCCGATTCTTGATGCAGAATTGGGGCCGATGCGGCAACTCGCAAGTTACACTCGCCGCTTGGAATATGCGGGAATGTATGACCCGTCGAAAACGCTAAATCTTGTGGGTTCAGGCTCGGGGTTGGCGTCTTACCTGCGGATGCTCAAAAAATCGAAAACGCGGCCATCTGTTTCATACAATTATAATAATGCCGTGTGGCAGCGGCAGATGGCCGACGATGTGCGCCGATTCGTTGGAAAAAGTAAGACAACAGACTGAAGACAACAGACGCCAGACGTCAGACAGCAGACGTCAGACAGCAGACGTCAGACAACGGACAATAGTTGGATTTGTATTACTATTAATTAATCAATCCTTCAGTCATTCAATCCTTCAGTCATTCAATCCTTTATCACACCGACACTTCGCCCTTGATGTGCGGATGCGGGTTGTAGTTGTCGAGTCGGAAATCGTCGAATTTGAACTTGAAAATGTCGTCAACTTCGGGATTAATCCACATTGTGGGCAGCGGCCGCGGCTCGCGTGTGAGTTGCAGTTGAACCTGCTCAAGGTGGTTGTTATATATGTGTAGGTCGCCGAAGGTGTGGATGAACTCGCCCAACTGTAGGTGGCAGACCTGCGCAACCATCATTGTCAAAAGCGAGTACGACGCAATGTTGAACGGCACGCCCAAAAAGGCGTCGGCGCTGCGCTGGTAGAGTTGGCACGACAGGCGGCCGTTGCGCACGTAGAACTGAAACAGCGCGTGGCAGGGCGGCAGAGCCATATGGTCGATGTCGGCCACGTTCCAGGCGCTCACAATCAGGCGGCGCGAGTCGGGGTTGGTCTTTATGTCGTGGATGAGTTTGCTGATTT
Source organism: Salinivirgaceae bacterium (assembly GCA_017474765.1). GTDB lineage: Bacteria > Bacteroidota > Bacteroidia > Bacteroidales > SZUA-534 > RUG13583. The sequence goes on from JAFVGW010000049.1 coordinate 23,373, forward strand.
GGTCGATATGCGAGCCGTCGGGTGCGGGCCACGAGCGCCACTGATAGCCATAGACGTGGCCAAGGTCGCCATTCTCGTCGGCCCACTCGTTCCAGATTCGTACACCGTTGTCCTGCAGGTATTTAACGTTGGTGTCGCCCGCCAAAAACCACAGCAATTCGTGAATAATCGATTTCAAGTGCAGTTTTTTCGTCGTCAGGCAGGGGAATCCCGCGTTCAGGTCGAAGCGCATCTGGTAGCCGAAGGTGCTGATGGTGCCCGTTCCAGTGCGGTCGCTTTTCTTGTCGCCCGTCGCAATAATGTGCGACAGCATATCGAGATATTGTTTCATTGTGTAGCGATTTTTTGAGCGCACAATTTAATCAGCAATAGTCGAAAGTGGGCGGTGCCATTGACTGATTTTTCAACAAACAATTAGCATTGTAGAGCTTTCCATTCCTAATACCGATTTGAACAGATTTCTCGTACATATTATACGTAAGTCGAATTTATTTTTTGAAGTAACTGTTGTGTATAATAGCCTTTTACCGATATTTGCACCGTTTTTTTCGGAAAGAAAGTTTAATTGTTAAAATATTGATTATGAAATTCAAAGCATTTGTTCTTTCGGCTGTTGCGCTTGCAGTTTCGGCAAGTTCGTTCGGCCAAATCAAAGTCAAAACCGAGTCGGGCGATATGAATGTCCGCTTTATGGGCCGCACCAATTTCGATGCTGGCACTTTCATTGCTTCATCTGACGACAATCTGAGTGACCACAACGGCATTGCCATGAACGACACCCGTTTGGGCGTTCTGGCCAACTTCGACGAGAAGTTCAGCGCCAAAATCGAGGTTTGCTACGCATCGAAAGCCATCTCGTTCCGCGACTTGTGGATTGGTTACAAACTGAACGACAACAGCACAATCACTGCAGGAAACCATTTCCAGCCTTATGGCGCAAAACCGCTCGGTCTGTCATACAAGTTTGTTGAGGACGCTTCGGTCGACTACACTTTCTGCCCGTCGCGTAAAATCGGTGTTTCATACGCCTACACTTCCGATGCCTTCAACCTGACTGCAGGTTTGTTCAGCGACGGCAATGTTGACAATGGTAAGAACATTGATAAGGGCTGGTCGGCTGCGGCAAAGGCTATTATCCGCCCAATCGTCGACGAGTCAACAATTCTTCACATCGGTGTTGCTCCAATGTTTGTGCAATCGCCCAACGCAGTGTCGTTCTCGGGCCAGATTCCGACAACTGTTGTGACACAAAAACTCATCGGCACAGCCAATTTTAACCCCGACAACTATCTGCGCATGGAGGCCGAGGCAATCTTCATCAGCGGAAAACTCTATGTTGAGGGCCACTACATGGCTGCATCGCTGCAAAAGATGGACAGCGCTGGCAACAACGCTTATGTCGACGGATTTTACGCACAGGCCAGTTTCCTGATAAAGGGCGACCAGCAGAACTATAACAAAAAGACAGGTTTGGCAGCCAACGCATCTCCCAAGAGCCTTGAGGTTCTGGCCCGTGTGAGCCACCTCAATCTCGATGCCGACCATGTAAATGCCGGTCAGCATACCGACTTCACCATCGGCTGCAACTATTTCTTCAACAAGAATCTGAACTTGAAACTCAACGCCATTTACGCAACTGTGAAAGACGGCGAGAACTACACAATGGTTCAGTCGCGTCTGCAGTTCTCGTTCTAAAACGGATGGCTCAAAAACAAAAAAGCGGCTCATGCGGGCCGCTTTTTTTATGCTGTTGCGTCGTGTTTCTACCAGAAAAGGTCGGGCGTCACGCCAAGGTCGAAGCGACCGTCGGACAGCCATGTTTTCTCACCGTTGCTCACATAGCGGATGTCGAAAGTTCCAGAAACAATGGCCTCCTCGAATCTATCATTCACATAGAGAATCTGCACGCGCTTGAAATGTAGTTCGCCGCTGCGGATGTCGGTGATGGCCTCTTGCAGATTGTCGCCGCGCTTGACTAACACCTTTATGTTTGGGTCGGTTAGGTCGAAGTTTTTTCCGTTGAGCAGATAGAGTTTTTTGCAATTATTGATTACCGAATCGCACGGGAAGATTATCGTGAGCGACACATCTTCTTTGGTTGCAGCGTATGAGTCATAAGACGAGTTTTTTTTGTATTTCTGACAACCGTTCATGGTGAGTTCCAAAGTTTTGTCGCTGTCGTGCCACTCCATTATGCAAGGGTTTTCGTGCCAGCACGACACAAAATAGTTGCGCCCCATTTTAGCGCCGAACGTATTGTAGCCCCATTCGCTGTATTCGGGCAGGTTATAGTCTTCCGAGTCATTTATCCAGATCGACCTGTCAATGCTGTCGTCCGTGTCGCAGGCGGCAATCATGCTTATGGCCGCCATGCAGATTATTGCCAATTGCTTTTTCATCTTTATTCCTCCGATTTATTTTTTGCAAATTGATAACTTATTTGGAATCCGCCGCCAAGATTGTCGCTGAAGCCGAAGCCTGTCATCGTGCCAACGGCCACAACATAGGGGAACACAAACTCTGCGCAGAGTGATTTTTTGCGGCCGATTTGAATGCCTGCCGCGGCATATACGGGCATGGTGAAATTGTCGCCGTCAGGAATTTTAATATCGACTCCAGGCTCGTTGTTATAATGGTACATACGCGTTGTTGTCGATGTGGTGCAGCGGAAATTGAATGTTGCTCCACCGCGTATGTACGGTGTCGGGCGGCCGCTGCCGCGTATTGTGAAGCGGAATTCGAGCGGAATACCGACATACGTGTTGCTTTGGCTTATCGACCTAACCGTGTAATAATAAGTGTTGTAGCCTTCGCTTTCCGTTTTGTAGTAGAAAAAGTCGTATTTCGACTCGTATTTGCTCCATGTGTTTGTCAGGCGCAAACCCGTCGACAGGCTTATACGGTTGTTGATGTAGTATTCTGGCGTGAAGCCAAAATGAAAACTTGTGGCAACTTTTGGGTCCCAGCCGTACTGGTAGTCTCTCGACGACAGGTAGGCTCTTACGTTGTCCATATCCTTATCCTTGGTGCCAAAGAAATTGACACCAACAGATGTGTTCATCGCCCAATGAGGATTGCCAGCGAAACAACTTGACGCAATACTTAACAGCATTGTTGTCAAATAAATACATTTTCTCATAATACGGTTTTTAACAGAAGTTTTTCGATTTCTCGTACAAATATAACGACATTTTCAGCGCCAAATTGTTTTAAACGCAGAAAACACGGAGTATGCCCCGTGTTCCCTGTAACTAATTTATTTTTAACCAATTATTTTATGATGAGCGTGCGTTAGTTCGCGCTGCTGCCGCCAAACTTGTAGTGTACGCTCAATTCAACGCGGTAACTACGCCAGTTGAAGTCGCGAATCTCAACTTTCTCGGGGTTTTCGTCGTCGCGGCGGCCGTAGTAGAGCGTTCCTTTGTGGCTCATATCCTTGGTGATGCCGCTGTAGAAATCGGTTGAGAAGGCGAACTTGTCGTTGAGGTCGAACCTTAAGCCAGTGGTGAAACCAACCGAGTGCAGTTCGCCAACGTTCTTGTCGATGCCCACGCGGTAGTTGTACTCAACACCGAAGTTGGGGTTGAATTTGCCAATCTGGTAGCCGATTTTCAGCGGCACCGATACCATGGCGTAATCGGTTGAACCCTCTTTGCGGCCAACGATTTTCTCACCCTCGCCGTCCTGCTCGTTCCAGTTGATGAACATCTCCTGGTTGTCGCAGCAGTCATCATCGTCGTAGTCATATTCGTATCTGAAACTTCCTACGCTCACCCAATAGGATCCGTCCTTGCCGTATTTGCCCTCCATTTTGGTGCGGTAACTTTCGTTCTGCGACATATAGTGCCCGCGTACGCCGATGCCGATTGTAAGATGGCTGTTCAAAACGCTCTTCATTCCAAAGCCTAAGTGGGTTGTTACACCTGCACCAGGATTCCAAACCAGACGGTTCTCAACCGCAACAGGAGTGCATACGGCAGTCCATACGCCACTACCAATGCTGGCGTCGAACGATGTTTGTGCCATTGTAATGTTTTGCAAAGCGATGAGCGCAAGGCTCAAAAATCCAATCTTTTTCATCTTTTTTGAGTTTTTTTGTTTTTAATCGTTTGCCTATATGATGCGCGATTTTGAAAAGGTTGCAGTCTGGTTGCAATTTTTTTGAAAAATTTTTATTCCGACTTGCCCAAACGATAGTTCACGCCGATTTCAAGCCTTTGCGAGTGCCAGTTGATTTTCTGTTCATCCAGTTTTTCAGCATTCTCAACCCAGCCATATTCTGTTTCAGTGCAAGTTTTCTTCACTTTGCGGGCAGTGTGGCTCATGTCGCTTGTGACGTTGCTCACATAATTGAGAGTCAGGGCAAATTTCGGCGACAGGCGGTATTCCGCTCCCGCACTGAAACTCAGCGAACCGTTTTTGTCCACATCGTTGTCGTTCAAACGGTAGCCGAACTCCATTCCCACATTGGGTGTGAATTTGCCCAAATTGTAGCCGATGCGGACAGGAAGGGCAATCAGATAGTAGTTTGCGGCAGCCTCGAAATCGCCAAAACTGCTGGTTTCACTGTCGTCCCACCAATAGTCTATTGTTGTTTTGTCGCCATCCCATTCATTGTCGAAGTGCATTTTGTAGCCATAATTGCTCATCAGAAAGTGGAAATTGGCTCCGATGCTTGCGGTCAGGTTCGAATTGAAAGTCTTGCTTGCGGCCGCACCAACAAAGGCGGTTGGAGCCACTTCGAACTTGCAGACGGTCTGTCCGTCATATTTGTTCGGATTACAGGTCGGAGCCCAAACTCCAGCACCTGCATTTAGGCTGAATGATGTTTGCGCTAAAGCGATGCCTTGTGCAGCAATGAGCATGATGCCCAGAAAACAAATCTTTTTCATAATTCAAAGTTTTTAGTGTTATTACACAACTGTGATGTTGAATTATGAAAAGGTTGCAGTCGGGATGCAATATTTTTTTTAGTTTTGGAAGTTAATATTTGTAATTCAGATAGTTACTAATGATGCTCTTTTTCAGGACTTATATCTGCCTAAAACCTGAAATGCCCCATCAATTCGAACCTGAAAGTGTGCCATGTGTATTTGTCGGATCTGATGAAAGACCCGTCGGCGCGGCTGTAGAGCGACCCAGTGTGAGACATGTCTTTGGTCAGCGATGCGTAGAAGTTGCTCGATACGGCAAAATGCTTGCCGAAATCGTAGCGTATGCCAGTGATAATGCCCAATGAGTGCAGGTCTTTCAAATCGTTTTCCATTGCCATTCTGATGTTGTACTCCACACCCGCGTAGGGAGTGAATTTACCGACGCGCAATCCAAGCCGCACAGGTACGGCGAACATCACGTAATTTGACTCCGACTCTTTCAGTCCGACTGAATCTTGATAATGTCCGTTTTCGTCTTCATCCCAATGCATATCAAGGCCTTCGCCGTGCCCGCTTTCACCTTTTTCGATGTTGAATGTGCTGATATTTATGGTGTATTTCGCATCGTCGCTGCAAGAGTTGCAATCGGGATAATTGCAAGTGAATTTTCCTTTAAGTCCTTCGTTTTCAAACAGAAAATGAATGCTAGCGCCTGTGCCGAGCGTGAGTCGTCTGATAAATTTTGTTTCGTAATTCACACCGAAATTGATTGTGCCGTTGCCGTCCTCATTCCATGCCAGGTGATTTTCAACAATAATCGGGCTGCAAAGGCTTGTCCAGGCGCCAACGCCCATGAACATGTCGAGCGTGCTCCTGTCAACAATGAAACCGACGACTCGGTTGCGGCGAGTACTGTCGGCAGGTTCTTCCCATTCGGTGGCAACAGGGAGTGTATAGGCTTGTCGGCTGAATATTAGCAGATTAGGGTTGGTGGAAAGTGCGCTCGGGTGGATGGGATGCAGTGCCGTAGTGCCTTCAAACGGGTTGACGCGCCTCTCAACATATTCATACACAGTGTCGTAGATGATTTCTTCCTCGTATATGTATATGGTGTCCTGAGCCCGCATCAAAGAACTTGATATGCAGACCATTACCAACGCCAACACAATTTTCGGCAGAAAGCGCATAAAAGATTATAACCGATGCAAAGTAAAACTAAATCTTTGTTTCAATCCAATTAAATCCTAATTTCTAACCAATAAACAACTATAACTCACCAATACCAAAAATCTAACACCCAACACCTAATTAATAGTGTCCTTAACTATAACCTTCTGATGCTTGATAATCTTCTTTTTCACCACAACGGTCTTTTTCTTTTCCTGTGGCTTTTCAGTGTTCGTCACTTTTGGCTCTGGTTCGGGTGGCAGGCTTGCCAGCGTGTCGGCCAGGTTGAGCGTGTCGGGCGAAAATACATCGGTCAGTGTATCAATCTGATATGCGTTGCTGTCAACTGTAACGACAATCGGCGTTGGTTCCTGAACTGGCTCACTGTCGGCGTTGTTCATCACCACAGCGCCAATGCCCACACCAGCGGCCACTGTGGCGGTTGCGATGCCAGTGGTCACAGCGGCAGTGGAGCCAACGGTGACGTGTCCAGCGGCGGTGCCAAAGTTGATGGCGGGTGTTGCAGCGGGAGCCAGACTGAAATCGCTGAAACTGTGCTGGAACATCTTGTCAATGTAGCCCTCGCGGCGCGGAATGAAGAACAGCAGCCATGCGCGGCGGCGCTGTTTCTTGTGCGCCTCCTCGGTCAGAATCTCCTGAAGACGCTTGCGGGCACGCATCAGGTGCGATTTCGACGTGTTCTCACTGATTCCCAACTCATCGGCAATTTGCGCGTGTGAGTATCCGTCAATCACATACATGTTGAAGACCAAACGATGGTGCTCTGGCAGTTGGTTGACGGCGGCAAGCAGTTCCTCCTGTGTGAAATCCACTTGCGCTATGATGTTCATATTGTCTTTGTTGTCCATGTCGTCATCGGTTAAAATGTTTTCGTAGAGTTGGTTAGCGGCTTGCATTCGCAGATGCTGGAGAGCGGTGTTCACCGTAATCCGCCGCAGCCAAGCGTCAAATTCGCCCGTTCCGCGGAACGAGTCCGATTTTTCCATAGCAGCCATAAAGGCGTCGTGGGCAAGGTCTTCAGCCAACTGGCGGTCAGTTACGTAGCGGTAGCAGACACCTGTCAGTTTGCTGATGTTCCTGTTGTAGGCCTTGGTCCAAAAGTCAGTCGTAAAATCCATTTCTAAACGCGTTTTTTAACCTTATGATGGCTTTTTGCCAAAAAGTTGCACCATTTCTTGAAAAATATTTTATTCCGATGGCAACGTGTTTGTAATCAATTTCTTATTGATGAAAATTTTGTCATGCCAGTGATTGGCGAAGATAGAATTTTGCTCCAGTCGTCGGTGTCGAACTGAAGCCAGACAACATCGGCTGTGGCAAACCAGCCAAATGCCGAACTGCCCGACAATTGGCTCGCGAGCCTCGAAACCAGCGGATTGTGCGCCACCACAAGCAGATGGTTGATGCTGTTGTCGCAACTGCAGACGGCACTAACAGCGCGGTCTTCGTCTTCATCGTAGAGCAGTGGCAGAATCTCGGGTTCAAGACTGATATTCAGCACATTCATCACCACTTGCGCTGTCTCCATTGCCCGTTGTGCGTGGCTGGTCCAGACGGCGTCGGGAATGAGACTGGCAGCCAGCAGTTTCTGCGCCACACGTTCGGTTTGCTCTACGCCGTCGGGCAAAATATGGCGGTCAGTGTCGGGCACGTTCCATGCCCCGCCCTCGGTGAGTGCATGGCGCATTATCATTATCGATTTGTTCATTTGTTTCCGATTTGCCGCTAATATACTCAGCGTATTTTATGAAATATCCGCTTGCCACAATTATTTTCCTACTTTTGCGTTTTCAAAAATGGTATGGCGAAAAAACTGCTATTCATAATTCTTCTGCTTGCGGTGGCGGGCGGTGCGTCGGCGCAGAAAAAGCGTCCGTGGTGCAAGCCGTTCTACGATGCCGAGCCGTACCATTTCGGGTTCGCATTTTCGTTGGGGCAGATGTCGTTCAGTATCAGCCATTCCGACGAGTTCAACCTTCTCGATACCGTCTATTCGGTTGAGTACAGCGGTGGCGCGCTTTTCGGTGCCAGCATGGTTTTCAACCTGAAACTGGCCGACAATTGGGACTTGCGAACACTGCCAGGCCTTGCATTCAGTCAGCGAACTCTCACGTATCTGCTTGATGACGAACTTGTTGAACCTGATAGGGCACTGCGCTCGCACAATATGAAAATCGAGACCACGCTCTTGCAGTTCCCAACGCTGATTAAATACCGCTCAACGCGCGAGAGCAACTATCGGCCTTACATTTACTGGGGCTTGAACCCCGTTGTCGATTTGGCTGCTCGTAAGAAGGTCAAGCCCGAAGAACGGCCAAAAATCCGACTCAAAAAGTTTGATGTCTATGCCGAAATAGGTATCGGACTCGACAATTATCTGAAGTATTTCAAATACTCTACCGAACTGAAATTCAGTTACGGACTGCTCGATATGGTTAAGCAGGACGGTACCGAATACACCCGCGCTTACCGCCGTTTGGGCTCAAAAATGGTCACTTTAGTGCTCTGCTTCGAATGATTAAGGAAATCACTTTGGCCTTGTCGCCCGAAAAGGCGTCGTCAGAGAAATTTTATCTGCCCGCCGCTGCCGCAAAATTGGGCCTTTCCACCGAGCAAATCTCGCTCTGCCGCTTGCGCGGACGGTCAATCGACGCGCGTCACGGCCGTGTGCTAATCAATCTGCGGCTCGATGTCTATATTGATGAACTGCCGAAGCCCGATGAGTGGCAAGTGCCTGATTATCCAAATGTTGAACACTGCCAGCCAGCTGTGATAGTGGGGGCGGGGCCTGCGGGACTGTTTGCCGCGCTCAAATTTTTGCAGTCGGGGCTGAAGCCAGTAATTGTTGAGCGCGGAAAAGACGTGCACTCGCGCCGTATCGACATTGCCGCCATTCACCGCAACCAAGGCATCAATCCCGACTCAAACTACGGTTTCGGCGAAGGTGGTGCTGGCACCTATTCCGACGGAAAACTTTTCACCCGTTCGAAGAAACGCGGCGACATTTCCGAAGTCCTGCGCATTCTCTATGCCAACGGCGGCAACCCCGACATTATGGTCGACGCCCACCCGCACATTGGCACCGACAAACTGCCAGGCATTATCGAAAATATCCGCAAAACCATAATCGAGCACGGCGGCCAGGTGCTTTTCGGCGTGTCGTTCGACAGTCTGATTCTCGATGGCGACCGCGTTCGCGGAATCCGCACCACTTCAGGCGACGAAATACGTTCCGATGCCGTGATTATGGCCACAGGCCATTCAGCGCGCGAAGTCTATTATTCGCTTCACCGTCAGGGCATTGCGCTCGAACCGAAGGCCTTTGCAATGGGCGTTCGCGTTGAGCACCCGCAGAGTTTGATTGACAGTATTCAGTACTCGTGCCGCCAGCGCGGACCGTATCTGCCTGCAGCGGCCTACAGCCTTGTGCAGCAGTCGGGTGGGCGCGGGGTTTACTCGTTTTGTATGTGCCCAGGCGGAATTATCGTTCCCGCTTCAACGGCTGATAATGAGATGGTTGTCAACGGAATGTCGCCGTCGGCGCGTGGCAGCCAGTGGGCCAATTCGGCCATTGTAGTTGAGTTGCGCACTGAGGATATTCCGCAATCTGCCGACCCGGTGATGGCCGGACTTGAGTTTCAGATGCAATATGAGCGGTTGGCTTTCAACAATGGCGGTGCCGGCCAGATTGCGCCCGCACAGCGGTTGGTCGATTTTGTTGAGTCGCGAGTGTCGGGTTCGCTTCCGCGCACGTCGTTCACGCCAGGCATAATCTCGTCGCCGATGCACCAGTGGTTGCCCGATTTTATCCGCCAGCGCCTGCAGGACGGTCTTCGCCAGTTCGACCGCCGAATGCGCGGCTTCTACACCAACGATGCCGTGCTGATTGGCGTCGAGAGCCGCACTAGTTCGCCCTTGCGCATTCCGCGTGACCCTGAAACACTGCAACACGTTCAGATTCAAGGCCTTTTTCCTTGCGGCGAAGGCGCGGGCTATGCAGGTGGCATCGTCTCATCGGCACTCGATGGCCAGCGTTGCGCCGAAAAGGCGACCGAGTTTTTGGAAAAATAGTTAGGTGAGGGTTACTTGTCTTTTACGGGGCGGACACTATTGCCATTTTTAGCACTTGCACCATAATTTATACTTCCACCCAAATTATCGAAAAACATTTCAACAGGACTATTAAAATTGCTCATTGTTCCAGACCATATATTTCCCCATTCTCCTCGACGATACGTATTTATTCCCATACGACATCCTGCAAATGGGAAAAAAACGCTATTTCCATTGGGGCCAGTTATAAGGCTACCCGCCACACCATTTTTTATAGTTTTCTTCCATTTACATTGATCGCATAATTCTTTAATTTCTTCTGTTGTGGGCATTCTCCATCCATTTCCCCATACGGATTTTGCAATATCATTTTCAGTATTAACTAGATCAAATGCAGGATATGCACTCTCATCTTCAGCAGTTATTTCTCCACTTATGTCACCATAGCCAAATAAAATGCCATAATCACTATCTGTAGTCGCTCCCACATTTTTATCAGCCCATAAGACAGAAAGTCCTAAATCGATGGGAACTCCATCATCTGCTGTATATGATGATTTTTCATAAAAAGAATTATGTACAAAACAAATACCATAATCAGTGTGTTCTTTTTTGTACGCGGATTCGCATAATTCAAAATACTCTTCAGTATTGTTTTTTGCCTGTAATAGAAATGAATTATTCTTATCTGAATTAGGGTATAGCATGTAAATAGTTCTCGTCAAATCTTTACAACCACCCCATCCAAATGGTGAATCAATAATGGGGTGAGTTTTAACTAATAAAGATTCTCCAAAGGTGGATTCTTTGATTCTTTCAATAGTTTCTATGTCTACAATCATAACATTAGTTTTTTAATTGAAACAAATATATTTTTTTTTCAATAAAGTAGCGATTGATTTCAAAAGGTATTTAGTGTTTTTGTGAGTTAAATGATAGCGTTGCGCCGAAAAGGCGGCATTGTTCATTAAAAACTGCCGATAGCGGTGCAAGCATTCGTTTTCCCACTATATTTGTGCCGCTAAAAACAGAGAGTATGATTAAGGATAGTCTCACAAATCACGAAAAGTATCACTCGCTGCACCCGTTGTTCGCAAAGGCTTTCGAGTACTTGCAGTCGGCCGATTTGATTGACTACGACGAAGGCAAATACCCGATTGACGGCAACGATATGTACGCTTCAATCAGCGAATATGTCACAAAGGGCGAAGGTCAACTCGAAGGTCACGTGGAATATATTGATATTCAGTATATTCTGAAAGGGACCGAAATTATTGGCTTTGCACCGAAAAATGGCCAGAAAGAGACAATTCCATATTCTAACGAGCGCGATATAGCCTTTTACGAAGGTGATTATGAGCCTATTACCTTAAACGCTGGCGAATTTGTCATTTTCTACCCCGAAGATTTGCATTTGCCTTGTCTGAAAAACGGCAAGCCGTCGGTTGTGAAAAAGGTTGTGGTCAAAGTCCGACTCAATCCAGGCAAAGCCGAATAAATTCTATTTTATTGATTGATAAATTGTAACTGCACGGTTCAGCCGTTTTGGCGGCGGAATTCGGCGCATACAATAGCCGTTGCCACTGCCACATTGAGCGATTCCATATCAGCCGTTGGCGGCGCGTACGAAGGAATTTTTAAGTTGCAGTCAGTCAGTGCGCTAATCTCGTCCGACAGACCTTTCGATTCATTGCCCATTACCACAATTGCGTTTTTCGGCAGACTTGATGCGTAGATGTTCTCGCCGTCGAGCCGAGTGCCGAAAAGTTGCACGTCAGACTTGCGGGCGGTTGCGGCCAGCGTGGCAAGGTCGCAGTAGGTGACATTCACCTTGAAAATGGCACCCATAGTCGATTGGATAACCTTCGGGTTGTAAACGTCAACGGTGTCGGGCGAGCAAAAAACATTTTTTATGCCGAACCACGCCGCCGTGCGGACAATAGTGCCCAGATTGCCTGGGTCCTGAACATTGTCGAGAGCGATGTTCAGCCCGTTCAAGTCGGGTAGGGGCGCGGTGTGGCTGTTGGGCAGGCGAACCAGCGCAACGGCCTTATTTGGCGTTTTCAGAAAACTGATGCGCTCAAGGTCGCGCTCGCTCACGGCGGTGATTTCAGTCTTGCGCTTGAGCGTGGCTGGCAGTTCGTCGATGTAGGGCTGAACGGCAAACACTTCAACGGTCTCGAATCTGCTTTGCAGCAGTTCGCGCACCATTTTTTCGCCTTCCACCAGGAAGCATCCTGATTCTGTCCGCGATTTTTTCCTGTCGAGCGACTTTATCAGTTTTATTTTGTTGTTGGTAAGCATAATCACTTTTCCGCAAATGTAATTTTTTTGCGAGTTTGGTTCGGCAAAAATCCGCTAAACCTACCTATTATTTTGCGCAGTAGCCTATATTTGCACAATTCAGTTTTATGCAGAAGTTTCTGACATGGTTGGCCGCTATAGTGCTTGCAGCAGTTTTGTTTGCAAGTTGCGATGTCACACGTATGGTGCCTGACAATGAGTATCTTCTGCGCCGCAACAAGACCAAAATCGATGAGCGCGGGTTCGACAAAGACGAGCTCACATCGTATTACCGCCAGAAAGCCAACCGCAACGTGTTCGGCTACTATCCGTTCTTTCTGAAAACATACAATTTCGCCCATATCGGCCGTGAGCGCCGTTGGAAAAACTGGCTCGCAAGGGTGGTGGGGGAAGAGCCTGTGATTCTGGATTCGTCGCTGGCCGACCGCACACTCAAGCAATTCGACATCATTCTCAGAAACAACGCCTACTACGACGCGACTGTTACGTACGACATCGCCAGAAAGAAGAAAAAAGCGAAGGTTACCTACAATGTCATTTTAGGAAAGCCTACACATATTAATAATGTATACTACACAATCCGCGACACGGTGATTGAGCCAATCATCATGGCCGACACTGCCGAATCGGTGCTGCATCGGGGCAACCCGTTCACGCTTGAGTCGCTTCAAGCCGAGCGCGACCGCATTGTCGCTTTGGTGAAGAGCAACGGTTACTATATGTTCAGCCCCGATTTGGTTCGCTACAGTGTCGATACCAGCAATTATCTGGCTGATGTTGAGGTGATTGTCGAACGTCCAGTCGAGCAGAACCCCGACGGCTATCTCGAGAAAACCAACGCCAGGCAGTACCAAATCAACAGCGTGACTTTCTTCCCCGATTACAATCCGCAGGACGCTTTGCGCAACAAGACGGCATACTACGCCAATCTCGACACCTTGTATCGCGACCCGTATGTCTTCCTGTTTTCGGGGAAACGGAAAATCACGCCACGTACAATTCTGAAAGCCAATCTGTTGGAACCAGGACAACTCTACGATGTCAGAAAGGTTGAGCAGACGAGCCGCCACATCAGCTCGCTGCGCATTTTCCGTCAGAACACCATATCGTTCCAACAGACGCCAGGTTGCGACACGTTGCTCGACTGTCACGTGCTGCTCACACCGTCGACTTACCAGAACTATTCTGTCAATCTTGAAGCCACCAACACCGAAGGTAATATGGGTGTCGGCGGCAATCTGAGTTATCAGCACAAGAATCTGTTCCACGGCGCCGAGATTTTCAACATCAAGCTTTCGGGGTCGTTGCAGCGCCAGACTGAGACCGAGACAACCGAAGCATTTAACATTATTGAGTTCGGTGCCGAGTCGTCGCTCGAGACGCCGTCGTTCGTGCTGCCGTTCCGCACATCGAACTGGTACAAGCGCATTGAGCCGCGAACACTGCTCACCGTGGCCTATAACTATCAGAAACGTCCTGATTACACGCGGAAAATCACATCGTTGCTCGTCACTTATTCGTGGAAAAAGACCGAGCATCTAAGGTTTCTGGTCAGTCCTGTCGACCTGAACACAGTGCGTATACCTGTCCGCACCGAAGCGTTCGACAAGCGTATTCAGGGCAAGTACATTGAGAACAGCTACAAGGACTATTTCATAATCGGAAGCCGCTATAGTATTCTGTATCAGAATCGTAACACCGACAAACAGACCGATTTTTCTTATTTTCGATGGAATCTTGATTTGGCTGGCAATCTGGTTCACATGCTGCACAAAAATGGTGTCATGGGCGATACTGTGGCTGGCGGCTACTACGAGATTGCAAATTTGCAGTACGCCCAGTTTGTCCGCACCGATGTCGATTTCCGCCGTTACCACTATTTCTCTGACCGCGACCAGTTGGTGGGCCGAGTCTTTATGGGTATTGCCATTCCTTACGGAAACGCCACCGCCGTGCCGTTTGTGCGACAGTATTATTCGGGCGGCGCCGACGGAATCCGTGCGTGGAACGTCCGCGATTTGGGCCCTGGCACTTATCGTGATACAGCATCGTCATACCCCAACCAGACAGCCGATATTAAAATGGAATGTAATCTTGAGTACCGTTACACCATAATCAAGAATTTCAAAGGCGCTCTGTTTGTCGATGCAGGCAACATTTGGGCCCTGAAAAAAGACGACGACCGTCCTGGCGCTGAATTCGAGATGAATAAGTTCTACAAACAGCTGGCTTTGGGCACAGGCATGGGCTTGCGTCTCGATTTGAATTTCGCCGTCATCCGTCTCGATGCTGGCGTAAAAGTGAAAAATCCCGCCATTGAAGGCCCCGACAGTTGGGTGCTTTTTCATAACAGGTTTAAATTCAAGAGTATAACCTGGCAGTTTGGTATCGGCTACCCATTCTAACCGCGAGAAAAATGAAGCTGAAACAGTTTTTTATCGAGTATTTCAACATGAACCGCATGCAGCAGAGCGGCACAATAGTGCTGATTTTTCTCATTATTGCGGTGTCGCTGCTTCCGCGATTTGTGGCTCGATATAACGCCAACCGCTCGCAACCCGATTTCGCCCGTTTCGATTCGTTAATGGCAAACTACGAGCCGTTGCCCGTTGCAACAAGTGAGCCAGTTACTTATGCCCGAAACATCGACACCGTCTTCACATTCGACCCGAACACAGCCACATACGATGATTTCCTTTGCATGGGGCTTTCTGAAAAAATATCGGCTAACATTGTAAAATACAGAAAATCAGGCGGTAAATTCCGCACGCCTGACGATTTTGCCAGGATTTATGGTATAAATGATTCGATTTATTCGCGGTTGAAGCCATATATCAGCATTGCAGCAAAAGCACCATCCGAATCGCAAAGGCAGACCGCAAAAAAGAAATATTCCGACGGCAAAAAAGCGGAAAAGACCGCAAAATCCGCCTACGAGCGCAAGGAACTACTCTTGGTGGAACTCAATTCGGCAGATTCAGCGCAGCTCGTTGCTTTGCGGGGCATAGGCAGTGTGCTCGCACGCCGTATTATCGCTTATCGCGAGATGTTGGGTGGATTCCATTCTGTTGAACAGTTGCGCGAGATTAGAAATCTGTCGCCCGAAACCTATGCCAATCTCTTTCCGCAGTTCACCATCGATACCGCAAAAATTGTTAAAATAGATTTGAACAATTTCAAATACAAGCAGTTGAGCAGCCATCCGTATATGTCGGTGGCGCAGTTGAACTCAATAATGAACTACAAGAAGCTGATGGGCAACTTTAAGGCGGTCAATGATTTGCTGCAATACAAACTCGTCGATACGCTGACGTACGAAAAAATATCGCCGTATCTTGAAGTCCGCTGAAGCCGATTGTGAAAAGTTTAAAAATAAATTCCAGTCATATTTTGTAATTGAATATCATTCCCTATATTTGCAGCCTTGTTTTAGGAATGTTAAACAATAGTATTTTGTTATGATTGTAATACCAGTAAAGGAAGGCGAGACAATTGACAGAGCCTTGAAAAAATTCAAAAGAAAATTTGAGAAGACAGGTGTGGTAAAAGAACTGAGAACACGCCAGGCCTTCACAAAACCTTCTG
The DNA here is from genome assembly GCA_017474765.1 of Salinivirgaceae bacterium. Taxonomy (GTDB): domain Bacteria; phylum Bacteroidota; class Bacteroidia; order Bacteroidales; family SZUA-534; genus RUG13583. The sequence continues at coordinate 39,377 of JAFVGW010000049.1, forward strand.
TCGTTCGCCGCAGAGAAGTAATCAAAGCTGCCTACATCCAGCAATTGCAGGACGCAAGCCAAGAGAACTAATTGTTTTCCCGCAGCAGAATTTGTTTCGGCTGTGATTGCTATGTTTGACCACGGATTTTCCAGTTATATAGCAAACGAGAAACGTTATTCGGCGCATACTCTTCGCGCCTACGAGAGCGACTTGCAGCAGTTCTTCGATTTCGCACAAACTGCCGACGAAAATTTCAATCCACTCAAGGGTGACCATGAACTCATCCGTGAGTGGATTGTTTTTTTGCTCGACAACGGCGACAAGCCGCGCTCAATCAACCGCAAACTGACAACCTTGCACACCTATTATAAATACTTGATGCGCGAAGGTCTTGTCAACGACAACCCGACAAAAAAAATCATCAGGCCAAAAACCGAGAAAAACCTGCCGTATTTTGTCGACAAAGGTGCGATGCAGGAACTTTTCGACCGTTTGCAATTTCCTGACGATTTCGAAGGCCATCGCGACCGAACCATTCTGCTCACATTCTACTGCACAGGCATGCGTCTTTCCGAATTGTGCGGGTTAAAACTGAATGATATAGATTTTCACAGCTCTCAGCTGAAGGTTCTGGGCAAGCGCAACAAAGAACGCATCATACCTTTTGGAATTGAACTGAGCAGCAATCTGAAAACTTATATTGCAGAACGCGATAAAATTGCACTTGACAATAATTATTTATTTGTAACTTCGAAGGGTGAACCAGTCTACAGCCAGTTGGTCTATCGGCTGGTGAACAAATATCTGGGCGAAGTGACAACTTTGGACAAGAAAAGCCCCCACGTGCTGCGGCACACATTTGCCACGCACATGCTTAACAACGGAGCCGAACTTGACGCCATAAAGGAGTTGCTGGGACATGCGAATCTTGCCGCGACGCAGATTTACACCCATACAACATTTGAGAAATTGAAAGAAGTGTATAACCAAGCTCATCCAAGAGCATAAAAAAGTAATTATGAAAATTAACATTCATTCGCTGCATTTCGATGCTGGCGAGAAACTATTAGGCTTCGTGAACGCAAAAGTAAGCAAGTTGGACACCTTCCATGACGGAATAATCGCCGCCGATGTGACTCTGAAACTCGAGAAATCTGATATTTCTGAGAACAAAATAGCCGAAATCAGGGTGCAAATACCAGGCGATGACGTGTTCTGCAGCCGTCAGGCAAAAACGTTCGAAGAAGCTGTGGATCTTTCGGTTGACGCTCTTCGCAAGCAGCTTCAGAAAGCCAAGGAAAAGCAACGTGGATTATAATTTCAAAAAAAATATCGCAAAAGGTTTTTATTTATCAAAATATGTCTACATTTGCACACCATTTTCCAAGACGGGGAATGACGTTCTGTAAATGTTTGCCGATGTAGCTCAGTTGGCCAGAGCAGCTGATTTGTAATCAGCTGGTCGTGGGTTCGAATCCCTCCATCGGCTCATTTGTTAATATTGATTTGTTTGGGAAGATACCAAAGCGGCCAACTGGGGCAGACTGTAAATCTGCTGGCTTACGCCTTCGTAGGTTCGAATCCTGCTCTTCCCACTTTTTGTGTTTAAGCGGGAGTAGCTCAGTCGATAGAGCATCAGCCTTCCAAGCTGAGGGCCGCGGGTTTGAATCCCGTCTCCCGCTCAAGCAGGCCGACGTAGCTCAGGGGTAGAGCACTTCCTTGGTAAGGAAGAGGCCATGGGTTCAATTCCCATTGTCGGCTCCAAGACTGGGATTTATTGTCTAATTGTAAATAATAGGTTATTATGGCTAAAGAACAATTTCAAAGAACCAAACCTCACGTTAATATTGGTACCATCGGTCACGTTGACCATGGCAAAACCACTTTGACAGCTGCCATCACCAAAGTATTGGCAGAGAAGGGTCTTTCTGAGTTGCGTTCATTCGACTCTATCGACAACGCACCAGAGGAAAAAGAGCGTGGTATCACCATCAACACCGCTCACGTTGAGTATCAAACAGAGAAACGCCACTATGCGCACGTTGACTGCCCGGGTCACGCCGACTATGTGAAGAACATGGTTACTGGTGCTGCCCAGATGGACGGTGCAATCTTGGTTGTTGCCGCTACTGACGGCCCGATGCCTCAGACTCGCGAGCACATCCTTTTGGCACGCCAAGTAAACGTTCCGAAAATCGTTGTCTTCTTGAACAAAGTCGACATGGTTGACGATCCTGAGTTGCTCGAGTTGGTTGAGATGGAAGTTCGCGAACTTCTCTCATTCTACGGTTACGATGGCGACAACACCCCAATCATCAAGGGTTCTGCTCTTGGCGCATTGAATGGTGAGCCGAAATGGGTTGAGAAGGTAATGGAACTTATGGACGCTGTCGATGAGTACATTCCTCTGCCTGTTCGTGACGTTGATAAACCGTTCCTGATGCCGGTTGAGGACGTGTTCTCAATCACAGGTCGTGGTACTGTTGCCACAGGCCGTATCGAGACTGGTGTTATCCATGTAGGTGACGAAGTTCAGATTCTTGGTCTTGGCGAGGACAAAAAATCAACCGTTACTGGTGTTGAGATGTTCCGCAAACTTCTTGACGAAGGTCAGGCTGGTGACAACGTAGGTCTGTTGCTTCGTGGTATCGACAAAGACGAAGTTAAACGTGGTATGGTTATCGCAAAACCGGGTCAGGTAACTCCTCACAAGAAGTTCCAGGCTGAAGTTTATATCTTGAAGAAAGAAGAAGGTGGCCGTCACACTCCGTTCCACGACAAATATCGTCCTCAATTCTACATCCGTACTTTGGATGTTACTGGCGAAATCAAGTTGCCAGAAGGAACTGAGATGGTAATGCCGGGCGATAACTTGACAATCACCGTAGAACTGATCACAGCAGTTGCTTGCAACGAAGGTCTGCGTTTCGCAATCCGCGAAGGTGGCCGTACAGTAGGTGCTGGTCAGATTACCAAGATTATTGACTAATAATAAGATAGAAAAGGATTCCAAGTAATTGGAATCCTTTATTTACGGGTGTAGCTCAGTTGGTAGAGCACTAGTCTCCAAAACTAGGTGTCGGGCGTTCGAGTCGCTCCTCCCGTGCCTTAATTAGTGGTAACAATGCAAAAGATCAAAGTATATCTCAAAGAGGTTTACAACGAACTGATACACAAAGTGTCGTGGCCATCATGGTCCGACCTTCAAAATAGTGCTATTGTTGTAATGGTTGCTTCCTTAATTATAGCCCTCATTATTTACATAATGGATTTTTCATTTGCTCATATAATGGAATTCATTTACGGTTTATTCAGTTAAATAATTCAGTTGTAGACAAATGGAAAAGAAATGGTATGTTCTGAAAGCCTTGAGTGGCCAGGAAAAGAAAGTAAAGGAGCAAATCGAGAGCGAAGTTGTTCACCGTAATCTGCAGGAATATGTTTCCCAAGTCTTGATTCCTACAGAAAAGATTTATCAAATCCGCAACGGTAAAAAGATTAGTAAGGAAAGAACATTCTTTCCCGGTTACGTGCTAGTCGAGGCAGCTTTGGTCGGCGAGGTTCCTCATTTTCTTAGGAATATGCCGGGTGTCCTTGGTTTTTTAACTGAGGGTAATGGTGATCCGACACCATTGAGAGTTTCTGAAGTCAATAGAATATTAGGCAAGGTTGATGAACTCGCCGATAGCGGTGAGGAAATCGATGTGCCTTTTGTTGTTGGCGAATCGGTTAAAGTCATCGATGGTCCGTTTAATACATTCAGCGGAATCATTGAAGAAGTTAATGAAGAGAAGAAGAAGCTCAAGGTGAGTGTCAAAATTTTTGGCAGAAAAACTCCGGTAGAACTGAGTTTTATGCAGGTAGTAAAAGAATAAAAAACTTGTTATGGCAAAAGAAGTTACAGGAATGATTAAGCTGCAAATTAAGGGAGGGGCAGCCAACCCTTCTCCTCCGGTTGGTCCGGCCTTAGGTTCTAAGGGCGTGAACATCATGGATTTTTGCAAGCAATTTAATGCCCGGACTCAAAACAGCGCTGGTAAAGTGCTTCCAGTTGTCATCACTGTTTATTCCGACAAATCGTTTGACTTTATTGTTAAACGTCCTCCTGTCGCTGTACAGATTCTGGAGGCCGCTAAAGTAAAAAGCGGTTCTGCAGAGCCAAATCGCAAGAAGGTGGCTTCTTTGACTTGGGCACAAGTGAAAGAAATCGCTGAAGATAAAATGCCAGACTTGAATGCCTTCACGGTTGAGTCTGCAATGCGTTTGGTTGCTGGTACAGCTCGCAGTATGGGAGTTACAGTTACTGGAGAGTTCCCAGGTAAATAATTAATTAAACACCTCGTGTAAAAATGGCAAAGCTAACAAAGAACAGAAAATTAGTAGCAGACAAAATTGAGCCGTTAAAGGTTTATACTTTGTCTGAGGCTGCGCATTTGGTTAAAGAGGTTACTACCACAAAGTTTGATGCTTCTGTCGATATCGATGTCCGTCTGGGTGTCGATCCCCGCAAGGCAAATCAAATGGTTCGTGGTGTCGTTTCTTTACCTCACGGTACAGGTAAACAAACCAGAGTCTTGGTACTTTGTACTCCTGACAAGGAGGCTGAGGCAAAAGCCGCTGGTGCTGACTATGTAGGTCTTGATGAATACATTGAGAAGATTAAGGGCGGTTGGACTGACGTTGACGTCATCATAACAATGCCTTCAATCATGGCAAAAGTCGGTGCTCTCGGTCGTGTGCTGGGTCCCCGTGGTTTGATGCCTAACCCGAAAAGTGGTACGGTTACCATGGAAATTGGTTCAGCTGTTAAAGAAGTAAAACAAGGTAAGATCGATTTTAAAGTTGACAAATTCGGTATTATCCACGCTGGTATTGGCAAGGTATCTTTCACTCCGGAACAAATCCAGGAGAACGCACAGGAGATTCTTAGCACAATCATCAAGCTGAAACCTTCGACAGCAAAGGGTACTTACGTTAAGAGTATCAGCTTATCGAGCACAATGAGCCCTGGTATTCCAGTTGATGTTAAATCAGTAGAGTAAAAAATTAGAGTTATGAGGCGCGAAGATAAGGCTGTTATTATTGACAATCTGGCCGCTCGTCTGAAAGAGGCTAATCATTTCTACTTGACTGACATTTCTGATCTGAACGCAGAGCAGACCAGTCTGTTGAGAAGAAAATGCTTCGAGAAGGACATCGAGCTTGTGGTTGTCAAGAATACCCTGCTTAAAAAAGCTATGGAAAAAACAGGCACCGACTTTTCGGAACTGTTTGGCGAACTTAAGGGCTCAACTTCAATCATGTTTACCGAAGTAGGCAATGTGCCGGGTAAGCTGATTAAGGAGTTCCGTGCAAAAGGTGACAAACCGATTCTTAAGGGCGCATACGTTGAGGAGTCGTTCTACATTGGCGACAACCAGCTCGAGGCTTTGATTCACATCAAGTCGAAGAACGAACTTATTGCCGATGTTATCGCACTGTTGCAATCGCCTGCCAAGAACGTTGTTTCTGCTCTGCAATCGAGCGGTCAGAACTTGACGGGTATCTTAAAAACATTATCAGAGAAATAAACATTATTTGTAAACATTTTTTAAAAATAGATTTAAAATGGCAGATTTGAAAAAGTTTGCAGAAGAGTTGGTTAACTTGACTGTAAAAGAGGTAAATGAGTTGGCTGCAATACTCAAAGACGAATATGGTATTGAACCGGCTGCTGCCGCTGTTGCTGTTGCCGCTCCAGCTGCTGGAGCTGGTGAGGCTGCCGCTGCAGAAAAAACTGAGTTCGACGTAATCCTTAAGTCGGCTGGCGCTCAGAAATTGCAAGTTGTGAAACTTGTTAAGGAACTTACTGGTCTTGGCTTGAAAGAGGCTAAGGAAGTAGTTGACGGCGCTCCGAAAGAACTTAAGACAGGCGTATCTAAAGAAGAAGCTGAATCATTAAAGGCTAAATTGGAAGAAGCTGGAGCTGAAGTTGAGCTTAAATAGGATTCCATATTAGGATAAAGATAAGGTTTAGTGTTGGTCTCCAACACTAAGCCTTTTTGTTGTTTTTTTTAAGTTCACCTATTTTTTAAGACAATGGCTTCAACTGGTTATCAAGAAAGAATAAACTTCGCATCGAATAAAAACCAATTGGAATATCCTGATTTTCTGGACATCCAATTGAAATCTTTCAACGACTTTTTCAATATCAACACAACGCCTGATCAGAGAAAAAATGAGGGCTTGTATGAGGTGTTCAATGAGAACTTCCCTATCTCTGACACCCGCAACAATTTCGTTCTGGAGTTTCTGGACTACAACATCGACCCGCCGCGTTACACCATTGAGGAGTGCATCGAGCGTGGCCTGACCTACAGCATTCCGCTCAAGGCCAAACTGAAGTTGTATTGCACCGACCCCGAGCACGAAGATTTCGACACTGTGGTGCAGGACGTTTATCTGGGCACCATTCCTTATATGACACCGCGCGGTACATTTGTTATCAATGGTGCGGAGCGTGTCATTGTGTCGCAGTTGCACCGCTCACCTGGCGTTTTCTTCGGTCAGAGCATTCACGCTAACGGTACAAAACTCTATTCGGCACGTATCATCCCGTTCAAGGGTTCGTGGATTGAGTTTGCAACCGACATCAACAATGTGATGTACGCCTACATCGACCGCAAGAAGAAATTGCCGGTTACAACATTGTTGCGTGCCATCGGTTACGAGAGTGACCGCAGCATTTTGGAGATATTCGATCTTGCAGATGAAGTCAAAGTTTCGAAGGCCGGCCTGAAGAAGGTTACCGGCCGCCGTCTTGCAGCCCGTGTCCTGAAGACCTGGGTTGAGGACTTTGTTGACGAGGATACCGGCGAGGTTGTCTCTATCGAGCGTAACGAGGTTATCGTTGATCGTGAGACAATTCTCGAAAACGAGCATATTGATGCCATCGTCGATTCGGGTGCAAAAACCATCCTTCTGCACAAGGAGAATGTGAATTTGGCCGAATTCGGTATCATTTACAATACATTGCAGAAAGACCCCTGCAACTCTGAAAAGGAGGCGGTGCTTTACATCTATAGGCAGTTGCGCAACGCGGAGCCGCCTGACGAGGCAACCGCTCGCGACGTTATCGACAAGTTGTTCTTCTCTGACAAGCGTTATGACTTGGGAGACGTAGGCCGTTTCCGCATCAACCGGAAATTGAACCTTGACATCGATATGAGCGTGAGGGTCTTGACTAAAGAAGACATTATTGAGATTATCAAATATCTGATTGAACTTATCAACAGCAAGGCCGACGTTGACGATATCGACCACTTGAGCAACCGCCGTGTGCGTACCGTTGGCGAGCAACTTCAGAACCAATTCGGAGTTGGCCTGGCTCGTATGGCAAGAACAATCAAAGAGAGAATGAACGTTCGTGACAATGAGGTGTTTACACCGGTTGACCTTATCAACTCAAAGACATTGTCGAGCGTCATCAACTCATTCTTCGGCACCAACGCTTTGTCGCAGTTTATGGACCAGACAAACCCGTTGGCCGAACTTACTCACAAGCGCCGTATGTCGGCGTTGGGTCCTGGCGGTCTGTCGCGTGAGCGTGCAGGCTTCGAGGTCCGCGACGTACACTATACTCACTACGGCCGTTTGTGCCCGATTGAGACACCTGAAGGCCCGAACATCGGTCTTATTTCATCGCTTTGCGTGTTTGCGAAAGTGAACAATCTGGGCTTCATCGAAACCCCGTACCGCAAGGTTGAGAACGGCAAAGTTGACCTGAACAACGACGATGTTGTTTATCTGACAGCCGAGGACGAGGAGGGAAAAATCATCGCGCAGGCCAATGCGCCGCTCGATGCCGAAGGTTGCTTCAAGAATCCGAAAGTTAAGACACGTCTGGAGGCCGACTTCCCGTTGACCGACCGCGCCGACGTTCAGATGATGGACGTTGCGCCGAACCAGATTTCGTCAATAGCCGCATCACTGATTCCGTTCCTTGAGCACGACGATGCCAACCGTGCGTTGATGGGTTCGAATATGATGCGCCAGGCCGTTCCGCTTTTGAAATCGGAATCGCCGATTGTTGGTACAGGCATAGAGAAACGTGTTGCCGAAGACTCGCGCAATATGATTAGTGCCGAAGGCGACGGTGTGGTTGAGTATGTTGACGCCGACGAGATTGTCGTTCGCTACAACCGCACTGACGCACAGCGTTTTGTAAGTTTCGATGACGATGTTGTCCGCTACAAACTGACAAAATTCCAGAAGACCAACCAGAGTATGTGCATCAACCAGCGTCCGATTGTGTCGAAAGGCGACAAGGTGACGAAGGGTATGGTGATGACAGAAGGTTACGCAACACAAGGCGGCGAACTCGCTTTGGGACGCAACCTGAAGGTGGCCTTTATGCCTTGGAAGGGTTACAACTTCGAGGACGCCATCGTGCTTTCGGAGCGTGTTGTACGCGAGGATTTGTTCACATCGCTTCACATCGATGAATATATGCTTGAGGTGCGCGACACCAAACGCGGTATGGAGGAACTCACAGCCGACATCCCTAACGTTAGTGAGGACGCAACCAAATACTTGGACGACAACGGTCTTATCCGCATTGGCGCACACGTGCTGCCGGGCGACATCCTTATCGGTAAAATCACACCGAAAGGCGAGTCAGACCCGTCGCCAGAGGAGAAGTTGCTTCGCGCCATCTTCGGTGACAAAGCCGGTGACGTGAAAGACGCTTCGTTGAAGGCTGGTCCGTCGCTGACAGGTGTTGTTATCGACAAAAAATTGTTCTCACGTCTGGTTAAGGACAAGAAACTGAAAGCAGCAGAGAAACCGCTTCTGCAGAAGATTGAGGAGGAGCGTCAGCAGCGTCTGGGCGAACTCAAGGCCCGTCTGGTTGACAAACTCTTCTCGATTGTGAACGGCAAGGTGTCGCAAGGTGTTAAGGATATGATTGGCACCGACATCATCCCGAAAGGAACAAAATTCTCGCAGAAACTTTTGCTCGAGGTTGATTATCTGAACGTTAATCCTTGCAAGTGGACTACCGACAAGGAGAAAAACGACACAATCGCAGAACTGCTGCACAACTATACAATCAAGAACCGCGAGATTGAAGGCGACATCAAACGTAAGGTGTTCAACATCTCGGTCGGCGACGAACTGCCGAACGGAATTGTCCAACTTGCAAAAGTCTACATCGCTCAGAAACGTAAGATTCGCGTGGGTGACAAGATGGCCGGACGCCACGGTAACAAGGGTATTGTGGCAAAGGTTGTCCGCGACGAGGATATGCCATTCCTTGAAGACGGCACACTGGTTGACATTGTGCTGAACCCGCTGGGCGTGCCTTCACGTATGAACCTTGGACAGATTTACGAGACCGTGCTCGGTTGGGCAGGCCGCGAACTTGGCTTGAAGTTCGCCACACCAATCTTCGACGGCGCATCGCTTGAGGAGATTACCGAACTGACCAACAAGGCAGGCGTTCCGGAATTCGGCCGCACATATCTGTACGACGGCGGAACCGGCGAGCGCTTCCACCAACCGGCCACAGTGGGCGTTATCTATATGCTGAAACTGGGCCATATGGTCGACGACAAGATGCACGCACGTTCAATCGGTCCTTACTCACTCATCACTCAGCAGCCGTTGGGCGGTAAAGCACAATTCGGTGGTCAGCGTTTTGGTGAGATGGAGGTTTGGGCACTCGAGGCATTCGGCGCAGCCAACGTTCTTCAGGAGATTCTGACTGTTAAGTCGGACGACGTGATGGGACGTGCAAAGGCTTACGAGTCGATTGTCAAGGGTGAGCCGATGCCGACACCGGGCATCCCTGAATCGTTGAACGTATTGCTGCACGAGTTGCGCGGCTTGGGATTGAGCATTAATTTAGAGTAAAATATGACTGGTATGGCTGAAAGGCCATACCATCTTTATAATCTTCTTAAAATTTCCATCTATGGCATTTAGAAAGGAAACTAAAACAAAGAGCGAGTTCTCGCACATAACAATAGGCCTGGCATCGCCGGAAGAGATTCTCGAGCGTTCGAGCGGCGAGGTGCTGAAGCCGGAAACAATCAACTACCGTACTTACAAGCCGGAGCGTGACGGTCTGTTCTGCGAACGCATCTTCGGTCCTGTAAAAGACTATGAGTGCCACTGCGGCAAGTACAAACGCATCCGCTACAAAGGCATCGTCTGCGACCGTTGCGGTGTTGAAGTTACAGAGAAGAAGGTACGCCGTGAGCGTATGGGACACATCCAACTGGTTGTGCCTGTAGCACATATATGGTATTTCAAGTCGCTGCCGAACAAAATCGGTTATCTGCTTGGTTTGCCGACAAAGAAACTCGATATGGTGGTTTACTACGAGCGCTATATCGTCATTCAGGCCGGCCAAATGGCAGAGCAGGGCATCAACGACCTTGACCTGCTGACAGAGGAGGAGTACCTTGACTGGATGGAGAAAGTTCCAAAAGATAATCAGTTCCTTGAGGATACTGACCCCAACAAATTTATTGCAAAAATGGGCGCAGAGGCCATCTACGACCTGCTCGCCAAACTGAATCTTGACGACCTTTCGTACGATTTGCGCCACAAAGCCGATACCGAGACATCGCAGCAGCGTAAGGGCGAGGCTCTGAAGCGTCTGCAGGTTGTTGAATCGTTCCGCGCATCGCAGGGTAAGAACCGTCCGGAGTGGATGATTCTGAAGGTTATCCCCGTGATTCCGCCGGAGTTGCGTCCGTTGGTTCCGCTCGATGGCGGCCGCTTCGCAACATCTGACTTGAACGATTTGTATCGCCGCGTCATCATCCGCAACAACCGTCTGAAACGCCTTATCGAAATCAAGGCACCTGAGGTGATTCTGCGCAACGAGAAGCGTATGCTTCAAGAGGCTGTCGATTCGTTGTTCGACAACTCGCGCAAATCAAATGCGGTTAAGACCGAAAACAACCGCGCTCTCAAATCATTGAGTGACAGCCTTAAAGGCAAGCAAGGACGTTTCCGTCAGAACTTGCTTGGTAAACGTGTCGATTACTCGGCCCGTTCGGTTATTGTTGTTGGTCCGGAGTTGAAGATGCACGAGTGCGGTCTGCCGAAGGATATGGCTGCCGAACTCTACAAACCATTCGTAATCCGCAAACTGATTGAGCGCGGTATTGTAAAGACCGTGAAATCAGCCAAAAAGATAGTTGACCGCAAGGACCCTGTTGTTTGGGACATTCTTGAGAACGTCATCAAAGGACACCCGGTTCTGCTCAACCGTGCCCCGACCCTTCACCGCTTGGGTATTCAGGCTTTCCAACCGAAACTCATCGAGGGTAAGGCAATTCAGTTGCACCCGCTCGCTTGTACGGCATTCAACGCCGACTTCGACGGTGACCAAATGGCCGTTCACTTGCCACTGGGCAACGCTGCCATTCTTGAGGCACAGTTGCTGATGCTTGGTTCGCACAACATTCTGAACCCGGCCAACGGCGCGCCTATCACCGTTCCTTCGCAGGATATGGTGCTCGGTCTGTACTACATCACCAAAGCCCGCAAAGGCGCTCTGGGCGAGGGCATTACGTTCTACTCGCCTGAAGAGGTGAACATCGCATACAACGAGAAACGCGTTGACCTTCACGCAACTATCAAAGTTAAGACTAAAGACCTGATTGACGGCGAGGTTAAGGACACAATCCTTGAGACAACCGTAGGCCGTGTGATTGTAAACCAATTTGTTCCTGATGAGGTTGGATTCATCAACGAGGTGCTGACAAAGAAGTCACTTCGCGACATCATCGGTAAGGTTTACAAGACTTGCGGAACAGCCGTTACCGCTCAATTCCTTGACGACATCAAGAACCTTGGATACCGTATGGCGTTCGAAGGCGGCTTGTCGTTCAACCTTGGCGACGTAATCATTCCTGCAGAAAAAGCCGAATTGGTTAGCGAGGGTTACAAGCAGGTTGACGAGGTGATGAACAACTACAATATGGGCTTCATCACCAACAACGAGCGTTACAATCAGATTATTGATATTTGGACACACACCAACGCCAAACTGACTCAAATTCTGATGAAACAGTTGAGTTCAGACAACCAAGGCTTCAACTCTGTATTTATGATGCTTGACTCTGGAGCCCGTGGTTCGAAGGAGCAGATTCGTCAGTTGTGCGGTATGCGTGGTTTGATGGCGAAACCGCAGAAGTCAGGTGCTGAAGGCGGTCAGATTATCGAGAACCCGATTTTGGCCAACTTTAAAGAGGGTCTGTCGGTGCTCGAGTACTTCATCTCAACCCACGGCGCACGTAAAGGTTTGGCCGATACCGCTTTGAAGACCGCCGACGCAGGTTATCTGACCCGTCGTCTGGTTGATGTGTCGAACGATGTGATTATCACCGAAGAGGACTGCGGCACACTGCGTGGTCTGGTGGCAACCGCATTGAAGAAAAACGAGGACGTTGTTGAATCGTTGTACGACAGAATCTTGGGCCGTACATCGGTACACGATATTTATCACCCGATTACCGGCGAACTGATTATCAAGGCCGGTGAGGAGTTCACAGAGGAAATCGCTCAAATTATTGAGGATTCACCGATCGAGCAAGTGGAGATGCGTTCAGTGCTCACTTGCGAGTCGAAGAACGGCGTCTGCGCTAAATGCTACGGACGTAACCTTTCGAACAGCCGAATGGTACAGATTGGCGAGGCTGTGGGTGTGATTGCCGCACAGTCAATCGGTGAGCCTGGTACACAGTTGACTTTGCGTACATTCCACGTGGGCGGTACTGCAGGCAACATCGCTTCTGACTCAAGCTTGACTGCAAGCTACGATGGCCGCGTTGAGTTTGAAGAACTTCGCTCAATCGCCTATAAAGACGAGAACGCCGGCGACATTGAAATCGTTGTTGGCCGTCTGGCTGAAATGAAGTTGGTTGATGTCAACACTGGTCTTGTAATTTCAAATCACGCAATACCTTACGGCTCGAAACTGTTCGTGAAGAACGGAACCGAAGTTAAGAAGGGCACACTGATTTGCGAGTGGGACGCTTACAACGCAGTCATCATTTCGGAAGTTGGTGGTAAGGCAGATTTCGTCAACCTTGAGGAGGGCGTTACCTACCGCGAGGAGTCGGATGAGGCTACAGGCTTTGCAGAGAAGGTGGTTATCGAAACCCGCGACAAGACAAAGAACCCGGCCATCTCAATCAAGAACGCTGCTGGCGAAGAGATAAAATCGTACAACATCCCGGTAGGCGCTCACATTGTGATTGCTGAAAACGAGGACGTTAAACAAGGACAGGTTATCGTTAAGATTCCGCGCGCCGTTGGTAAAGCGGGCGATATCACCGGTGGTCTGCCGCGTGTTACAGAGTTGTTCGAGGCACGTAACCCGTCGAACCCGGCAGTGGTTGCCGAAATCGATGGCGAGGTGACCTACGGCAAAATCAAACGTGGTAACCGCGAGATTATCATCACATCGCGCTCGGGCGAGCAGGCTAAATACCTTGTTCCGCTGTCGAAGCAGATTCTGGTTCAGGAGAACGATTACGTCCGCGCAGGCATTCCGTTGTCTGACGGCGCCATCACCCCGCAGGACATCCTTTCGATTATGGGCCCGACCAAAGTTCAGGAGTACATTGTGAACGAGGTTCAAGAGGTTTACCGTCTGCAAGGTGTGAAAATCAACGACAAACACTTTGAGGTGATTGTCCGCCAAATGATGCGCAAGGTTGAAATCATCGACCCAGGTGACACCAAATTCCTTGAGAAACAGTTGGTTGACAAGAACGACTTTATGGAGGAGAACGACTGGATTTGGGACAAGAAAGTTGTTACCGATGCCGGCGACTCTGAGACACTGAAACCCGGTCAGATTGTGACAAGCCGCAAACTGCGCGACGAGAACTCAATCTTGAAACGTAAGGACTTGCGTCTGGTTGAGGCCCGCGACACCGTTCCTGCAACATCGAACCAGGTGCTGCAGGGTATCACCCGCGCCGCATTGCAGACCAAGAGTTTCATTTCGGCCGCATCGTTCCAGGAGACAACCAAAGTGCTCAACGAGGCTGCCATCTGCGCCAAGTCAGACCCGATGGAGGGCTTGAAGGAGAACGTTATTGTTGGTCACCTGATTCCTGCAGGTACAGGCACCCGTCTGTTCTCTGACCTGATTGTGGGTTCGAAAGAGGAGTATGACGCCCTGACTCACAGACACGACAGCATCGACGACGATGACTACACTGTTGACCAGGATATTATGGAAATGACTTCGGAAACAGGCGCTGATGTTGAAGACGGAGAATAATCTTCAAGATATTCAATGAAAAAGGCTGCCCAATAGGGTGGCCTTTTTTGTTGGATAATCGGATGGAGGTTAATTGTTTTTGTTACTTTTGAAAAAAATATCTGACTATGAGCGAACAACAACAGCAAAACAAACAGTTGAACATTGAACTGACCGACGATGTGGCACAGGGCATCTATTCGAATTTGGCAATCATCACACACTCAACTTCAGAGTTTGTACTTGATTTTGCGCGCGTTATGCCTGGCGTTCCAAAAGCCGGTGTGAAATCGCGCGTCATCCTGACGCCAGAGCACGCCAAACGTCTGCTTTTTGCCCTGCAGAACAACATCTCGAAGTACGAGGCATCGTTCGGCAAGATAAACCTGGCTGATGGCCCCGCTGGCCGCTTCCCAATGGGCGGTTTTGGCACGCCAACGGCGAAGGCTTAGAGATTTTAGATGCGATTTGTGCGGAAAGCCAAAACTTTTTCGAGAATTGAACATTCCCCTTTTCCATTCGAATTTTTATACATTTGTCTTGCTCTGCGTTTAAACCAATGGCAAACGAAATAGCAATCATACAAAATAAGATATTGGTGATTCGTAACCAACAAGTTATGATTGACCGCGACATTGCCGAGTTGTATGGAGTGGAGACGAAACGCTTAAATGAACAAGTGAAACGAAACATTGAAAGGTTTCCTGCGGATTTTATGTTTGCCCTAAATAAAGCGGAGAAAGACGAACTGGTCGCAAATTGCGACCGGTTCAACACGCTGAAACATTCAACAGTTATGCCTAATGCTTTCACTGAACAAGGTGTCGCTATGCTTTCATCTGTATTGAAAAGCCAAACCGCTGTTGATGTTAACATCAAGATTATGAGAGCTTTTGTGGCAATGCGTAAATTCCTTCTCAACAACGCTCAGATATTCCAACGGCTTGATTCGCTTGAAATGCACCGTATTGAATCCGACAAACGCATCGACGAACTTTTCGACCGTATGGACCGCTATGCCATTGACGACACGCAAGGCATATTCTTTCAAGGGCAGATTTTCGACGCTTACGCAAAATTTGAAAGTTTCATTGCGCAAGCGCGACAGTCTATTGTTTTGATTGATAATTATATCGACCTTTCGGTTCTTGAACGTTTCACAAAAAAGAACGCTGGCGTGCAGGTAACCATTTACACCAATCCGCAAACAGCTGTTACAGAGCAAGATGTCCAACGTTTCAATGCGCAATACCCGTTGCTCGAAGTGAAACACACCACCACTATGCACGACCGCTTTCTGATTATCGACAACCAAACGCTCTATCATATTGGCGCTTCACTCAAAGATTTGGGCAAGCGTTGTTTTGCTTTCGATGTGTTCGATTCCAGTTTCATTGCCGATATTATGGCGAGACTATAACCAGTAGGCGAAAGATACCTTCGCTCTACGAGCCAAAAATCTTTTCCATTTTCCATTCTACCTTTTATACATTTGTCTTGTCTGCATTTTGTATCGCGAGAGGTAACGTCACAAACGTGTTGAATTTAGAAAAGCAATAGACCAAATTCAGCGGATTTTGTCTACAGAATTATCAAACAACTATAAGGCTCACAACAAAACGTACACTCCCATAAATTCATAAAATATTATATCTCAGTATTATACTGCAACAGGCCAAGAAAACGAATTGTACATTTGCTTGGATTTTGGTTGGATTTTTGAGGTGGTTTTGGGTGTATAA
>JAFVGW010000050.1 GCA_017474765.1 Salinivirgaceae bacterium
AAAACGTCCGATTTTTATGGCAGGATAACTGCGAAACCTCTTCCCGTCGGGGAAACTGTCCTTGACCTTCTTCCATTGGCTGTTTGTAACTTCAACGCGGCTAATCTTGTCGTTTAGCAGACAAAAATAGGCTGCAATACGTCCGTTGTCTTCAAGAACGAACGTGTTGGCGATGCGTTTTTCAAGGAAATGTTTCGCATCGTCTAACAAAAACTCATTCAAGTCGCTGTCGCCGCAATCGAAAGCAGTTAACTCATAATCGGGGGTAAGAGGAACAACATTCATGGCCTACCAGCAAAAAGTTATTCGTTTGCTGATTTCCTTAAAATCGCGTTCCAACTTGTCTCGATTGGATGCTTTCTCTTCGGGGCTGATAGCCTCAACTCTTTGCATTTCTTCGACAAATCTTTCAGCGTCTTTGCCTGTTAAAATCGGTGTCTCTTTAATTGGACGTGCCATAGCAGTAAAACGTTTAATGTGTCACTGTTGCAAAAATATGATTTTCTGCGGAATTGAGCAAACTCACATATTATGGTAATTTGTGAATCCGTCTGAAAGACGGTATCTGCAAACCGTAGGTTACGATTCTCTCGCCTACGGTTATGGAAATATTGTCTTTCAGATAAATACAAAAATATAGTTCAGTTGTTCGTCGGACTATTGCCTAATTGAATCATTGAGGACATCCGTCAGGGCGAAATCGGTAAAAATTTAATCGATTTCGCCCCGAATGGGCAATTTTAGGGCGAAATTGATGCAAAATTTATCGATTTCGCCTAATCAAAAATTCTTTTTCCTTTTCCAACCTACTTTTTATACCTTTGTCATGCTATGCATTTTATGCAGCAAAGCATAATTTGCAGAGTGACATATAGAAAGACGTTTACTAACGTTTTCCTTTGGCTGTTCGAAACTTCGCAACTTTTGAATCATCGTCAAAGAAAAAGCAGCGGTGAACGCCTATGTTGGTGTATATTGACCTAATAATCAATGTATTCCTTCGTGGGCTTCGCGTTGCTCAATCTTACGATGATGGGCAATGCGAAGGCCTCGAACAGTGGGAGCGAGTAACAAGATTCCCACGTTTTTTTATATGGATAGCCGACATACTTTTTTTCATTGCCTGACTGGGGAGTCGCAAGCACAAATTTTTGTTTAACAAAAAGTTGCGCACGACACGAACAAGTGTATCAGACAATGAAAAAGTTATTATTGATGTTGTTAACTGCAATGTTTGTAGGGCAAGTATGGGCAGCCAATTATGATTTTTACGCAGAATGTAGCAGTGGAGAAAAAATCTATTACGGTATTTCAAGTAATACAGAACCTTATACTGTTAAAGTATCATATATCTCTTACAGAACAAGTGGAAATGATTATGGTATAACTACGGCCATAATTCCAGAAACCGTTACTTTTAATGGAATAACGTATTCTGTTATTGAAATTTTAGGTTCTGCTTTTTATAATTGCAAAAGTTTGAAAACTGTAATTGTTCCTAAATCTGTAACATACATTGGTGATTATGCTTTTTATAATTGTAGCGAACTAACAACGGTAGTAATACCTAATTCCGTTACGAACATAGGCCGAGCCGCATTCGATAGTGACAATGTGAAAATCTATTGTGAGGCAGAGATAAAAAACGCAGATTGGTCTTCATCTTGGAACAATTATAAAGGGACCGTTTATTGGGGGGTAAAAGCAATAATAACTGATGAATTTGTATATAATATTAAAGATAAAGCCCCTAATCAAATTGAAATATACAAATATGTAGGTGACAGCATTCATGCGAATATACCATCTTCTGTGATGATAGATGGTTCTGAATATAAAATTGCGAGCATTGCTCAAAGCGCATTTCGCGGCTATGATAATTTAGAATCGATAACTATATCTAAATCTAATAATGTCGATTTTAGCAATGCCGAATTGTCTTTTATTAAAGATGGCATCCGCTATCACGTGCTTAATAAAGATTCGGTTGAAGTTGTTTCCAAATATCAAAATGGAACTAATTCGTATTCAGGAGATGTGGTAATACCATCTATGGTAACTGCTGGCAACACTTTTTCTGTAACAGGAATTAGTCATCATACATTTTATGAATGTTGTGATTTGTCATCGATTACTATTCCTAATACCATAACAATTATTGACCAATGCACCTTCTATGGGTGTAGCAGTTTGACATCAATATCTTTCCCAGAATCTATTACAAATATAGGTTGGAGTGCATTCTATGGTTGCAGCAATCTAACATCGATCAGCATTCCTAAATCTGTAGCCAGTATTGATGAGTCTGCATTTGAAGGGTGTAATAACATTACTACTTTGACATATAATACAAATGCTATTGGTTGTGTGTTCAAAAATAAAACTTCGTTAAAAACCGTAATTATTGGCAATGATGTAACAACCATTGGTGATTATGCATTTCAGAATTGTAGTAATCTAACAACAATAAATATTCCTAATTCAATAACGAATATTGGGAAAAAAGCATTTGAGGGTTGCGATAATATAGATTACACATCATATGATAATGCATATTATATCGGTAATGACAAGAATCCATACTGTGTATTAATTGCTGCAAAAAGGACTAACATAGAAACTTGCGAGATAAAGGATGGTTGCAGAATCATTTATGATAATGCATTCATTAATTGCAGCAGTTTAAAAACAATCAACATCCCCAATACTATTATAAGCATGGGAAATTATATATTTAGTGGGTGTTCCTCTTTATCAACAATAGTTATTCCTAATTCTGTTGAACAAATAGGTTCAGGCATTTTCTATTCTTGTACAAAACTGAATTCTGTCAGTATTTCAAATTCGGTAACAAGCATTGGCGACCATGAATTTTGGAATTGCCAAAGTCTATCATCAATATCAATTCCTGAATCAGTTAAAGAAATTGGTGAATTGGCATTTTACGGGTGCAAATTCTCATCAATTGTTATTCCTGACTCAATTACTAGCATCGGTTCTTTGGCGTTTTACAGTTGTAAAAGTTTGATATCAGTAAATATAGGTAATTCCATATCAGGCATTGGCTCCGAAGCATTCAGTGGATGTAACAGTCTTTCTTTGGTTGTTTGCCATAGTATAATGCCACCAACATTAACAGATGACCCATTTACTTCGATTGATGTCATTTATGTACCTGCCGAATCGGTAGAATCTTATAAAGCAGCCTCTATTTGGAAACGCAAAGAAATTTTACCATTTGGAATTGTTTCTGTAAAAAGTGATAATGAAACAATGGGAACGATTCTTGGTGATAGTATTTTGTTGAAAAACAATTTACTAACTATTACTGCAACACCAAAAGAAGGCTATCATTTTGTTGGTTGGAGCGATGGAAATAAGGATAATCCGCGCACTTTTACAGAAGCAAAAGATACTACAGTAGTTGCATTGTTTGGGACACATACTATAGTTACAGATTCAGCAGTGACGGCAACTTGCACAGAACCAGGTTTAACCGAAGGAACGCATTGCTCAGTTTGTGGTGAAATCGTGTTGGCACAAGAAGTTGTTCCTGCCAATGGTCATACAGAGGTTAAAGATGCAGCCATTGCACCAACTTGCACAAAAACAGGTTTGACCGAAGGCAAACATTGTTCAGTATGCAATGTGATTTTGGTAGCGCAAGAAGAAATACCTGCCAATGGGCATACAGAGGTTAAAGATGCGGTCATTGCACCAACTTGCACAAAAACAGGTTTGACCGAAGGCAAACATTGTTCAGTATGCAATGTGATTTTGGTAGCGCAAGAAGAAATACCTGCCAATGGGCACACAGAGGTTACAGATGCAGCCGTAGCAGCAACTTGTACAAAAACAGGCCTAACTGAAGGCAAACATTGTTCAGTCTGCAATGCCGTACTTGTAGAGCAAACTGAAATACCAATGGTTGAACACACAATAGTTACAGATGCCGCTGTAGCAGCAACGGCATCTGAAACGGGCTTAACTGAAGGCTCTCATTGTTCTGTATGTGGTGCTGTAATCGTAGCACAAGGAGTAATCCCAGCATTGGGCGAAAACCAAGGCGGAAACAATGAAGGAAACGAGAACCAAGGTGGTGAAAACAATCCTGGCACTGCTGTTGCCGAATCAGCCGCCAACGCCATCAATATCTACGCCCACGGCAACACCATTATTGTTGAAAACGCCACCGAAGAAATCCGCGTTTATGATGCAATGGGCAAATTGATTTGTAGGGACGCGATTAATCGCGTCCGCACAGAAATCAATGTGAACGGAGCAGGCCTTTACATTGTGAAGGTTGGCAATGTGGCCAAACGTGTTATGGTGAATTGAAAAATCGAATTAAACGGTTGATTATATGCAATGTGGGGCTGTCATATTATGGCAGCCCTACTTGTTAAAAGACAAATTTAAACCTGTCATATATTTATATTTCTAAAAATCAATATTATACATATCCGTTCAGTGCAACATTTTGAGAATTTCCGCAAAAACCGCCAAAAACATTTTGAGAATTTCAGCAAACTCAACCTTGTTTGTTGAATAATTTGCTCAAATTCTTATAGTTAACATATCTTCATTTTATGCAATTATGGAATCCAATGCCAAATTTGCATAGATTTTAGATACAAATTTGTTAAGACAGAGATGCGGAAATTGGATGACAATTGCTTAACAGAATAAGCAAATTTTAATATTTTTTGCTTAACACATTAAGCAAATTTATATCTTTGCTATCAGTAAAAACGATTGGCAATGGAACAACTTTATGCACAACATTTGCGGCTGCTGTCATATACCGATACACGGTACAAACGCAGTTTGGCGGCTGAAATCAACTGGAACGCACGCCTTATTGGAATCAGGGGAGCGCGCGGCGTTGGAAAAACGACCCTGCTGCTTCAGCACGTCAAAGAGAGTTATGGGGCGGCACCCGATGTTGCCCTATACGCCAGTTTGGACCACTTGTATTTCTCGCGCCACTCTCTGCTCGAGTTTGCCGAAGAGTTTCACAAACGTGGAGGTCAGTGTCTGTGTCTCGACGAGGTACATAAATACGATGGTTGGAGCCGCGAGATTAAGAATATATACGACGCTTTCCCCGATTTGAAAATCGTATTTACCGGCTCGTCGCTGCTCAACATTCTGAATGCCGAAGCCGACCTTTCACGCCGATGCGTCAGTTACGATATGCAAGGTCTGTCGTTTCGTGAATATCTGCTGTTCAAAAACGATTTATCGTTGCCTGTTTTCAGCCTTGACGATATACTGCAGCACCCGCTCGAAGCGTCGCAAGCGGTTGTTTCCCAATGCCGGCCGTTGCAGTATTTCAACAACTATCTGCGCGAGGGCTACTACCCTTTCTTTTTGCAGGACAATATCGATTATCTGACTCAACTTCAGAAAGTAGTGAATATGATTCTGGAGATTGAACTGCCGCAGTTGGGCAACGTCGATGTAGGCAATGCCCGTAAGTTGCGCAATCTGCTGTCAGTGCTGAGTAGTGGTGTACCATTTACAGTAGATATCAGCAAGATAGCACAAGCAACAGAACTCAACCGCAATACCATTCTCACCTATCTGGCTCACCTGCAACGCGCAAAATTGCTCAATCTGCTCTATTACGATGCCGTTAATCTGAAGCGGATGCAGAAACCCGATAAAATCTATATGGAGAATACCAATCTGCTTCACGCTCTGTCGCTTACGCAGGTTGAGCCCGGCACCGAACGCGAGTCGTTCTTTGTCAATCAACTATCACATAATCACACAGTTGAATATAGCAAAAAAGCCGATTTTGTGATTGACAGAATCTATACCATTGAGGTTGGAGGACAAAGCAAGGACGGCCGGCAGATTGCCGGTACACCGAACGCATTCATTGCCGCCGACGGAATGGAATACGCTTTGGGAAACAAAATTCCGCTCTGGCTTTTCGGGTTTATGTATTAGCCGCTACCTTGCTATTGGTTTTGTTTTATCTTTGGGGAATGCTTGTGTGGGGCGTGTTAGTCGGTTCTGATAATGTAATACAAAAAGGAGATTGTAACACTTTCATAAGTTTCTTTGATAACTTAGAACCTATTGAAATATCACTACCATGAATAAATACCAAATAATAAATAATATTCAGTTTTATAAAGAACAAATTGATTCTATTGCTTCGGAAGAATTACTAAACAATAGAGTTTCTTCCAACCTTAAGAACTTTGTTAATACATTCGTATTACGCTTGATTAATTCAAATTTTGATTTAAGCGAAATAGGGGCATTTAGTAAAATGATGGATTATAATTTCACTATTAATAATCCGTCAATAATAAATACTAGTCTTAATAATATATATGCAAGTGCTTCCTATATTTATTGCGATATCAATTTTCATGTTAACCAATTTAAATTTGATGAGATAATAGATAAACTGTTTTTATATGTTAATTCTATTAATAATCATTTAAACCATACATTATTATCTTTTTGCAAACAAGTTTTGTGTTTTCACAAAAAGAACAATTCATTACAAAAAGATGTCAACTTATTAGATTATATTTATTTAAATAATGAAATAGCATTATTCTTAATTCTATTTAATAATACGGATTGCTATTTTGATGTGTATAAACTGTTATCAAAATTTCAATCTGACGATGAATTTGTACCTTTTACTATAAAGCAACAATTGTCGTTATCAATAAAATAAGACCAAACTGATAAGATAAAATGTGTTAACCAATACTATAAATGCCTTACCGTTTCTACGTATTATTCTTACATTTTCTCGAACAAATCGCTAACAATTAATCATATACAATATAAAACCTGCTAACCTATACAAACCATAAAGGCTATACGTTAAAGGAATGAAAGGCCAAAACATGCAACAAGGGGACATTATTATCTGGGGGCGCTATTTCGTAAAATTTTAATATTAAAAACTGATTACAGAAAAATAACAACTAACAAAGACAACCCTGTCAAACCAAACATTTTGAAAATTTCAGCAAAAACCGCCAAACACATTGCCCAAATCCTAAATCCTAATTCATAAATCCTAAATCCCAACCCACTCTGCCACTTTGTCGCAAAACTGCGTTTGGTCGGCATTTTGTATGGCACATTGTCGGTTCATTCCCGCAAGGGAGTGCCAAATTGTATTGAATATATGTAAAACAATATAAATCATACTGATATGGAGAATACAGAACAAGAGGAAAAAGAAGTGAAGGTTGAGACGGAGCAGACCGCGCAACCCGAACTCGAAGATGCTGACAACGATTCGAAGAAATCGAAAAAGAACCGCCGCCAACGCAAGGAGGACGAGGCAAAAGACAAAGAAATAGAAGAACTTAAGGCGCAGGTCGAGGAGCAGAAAGACCGCTATCTGAGGCTGTCGGCGGAGTTCGACAACTACCGCAAACGCACTCTGAAGGAGCGTTCCGATATGCTGAAAACCGTCAATGGTGACACTTTGTCGGGTATGCTGCCAGTGCTCGACGACCTTGAGCGCGCAATGCAGAGTATGCAGAAGGCAACCGATGTGGATGCCGTCCGCGAAGGCGTTGTGCTGATTTACAACAAAATACAAGAATTTTTAAAGAACAAGGGCATTGTCGAAATCGATGCAATGAATCAGGTTTTCGACACCGACCTGCACGAGGCAATCACCAAAATCCCCGCCCCCACCGAAGACCTGAAAGGCAAGGTTGTGGACGTGATTCAGAAAGGCTATAAGATTGATACAAAGGTGATTCGCTACGCAAAAGTTGTGGTGGGAGAATAATGTTCAATTAGGATTTAGGAATTAGGATTTTTGAATTCATAAGTTTCTAACTTCTAAATCCTAACTCCTAATTTCTAACTCCTAAATCCTAAATATTAAGAAAATGAGCGAGAAACGAGATTATTACGAAGTGCTTGAGGTGCCAAAGACCGCCACGGCGGAGGAAATCAAGAAGGCTTACCGCAAGCAGGCTATAAAATACCACCCCGACAAGAATCCTGGCGACAAGGCGGCCGAGGAGAAGTTCAAAGAGGCGGCCGAGGCCTACGAGGTCCTGAGCGACCCGCAGAAACGTCAGCGCTACGACCAATACGGACACGCTGGAATGGGCGGCGCGAGCGGCTTCAGCGGCGGCGGAATGTCGATGGATGACATTTTTGCACACTTTGGCGACATTTTCGGCGGCGGAAGTTTTGGCAGTTTCTTTGGCGGCGGTTTCGGCGGAAGCCGCCGTGGTGGTCCGCAAACGCGAGTGAACAAAGGCTCGAACCTGCGCGTGAAGGTGAAACTGACACTGGCGGAGGTTGCCAACGGCGTCACCAAAAAGATAAAGGTGAACAAATACGTGGCCTGCGACAAGTGTGGCGGCACGGGCGCCTTCGACTCAAACTCGTACAGCAACTGCTCAACCTGCCACGGCTCGGGCGTTGTGACGCGTATCACCAACACCATTCTGGGACAGATGCAGCAGTCGTCGGTTTGCCCGAATTGCGGCGGCGACGGACGCATAATCACCCGCCGATGCACCAACTGCGGCGGCGAGGGAATTGTTCAGAAAGAGGACATTGTGACGCTCAACATTCCTGCTGGCGTGGCCGATGGTATGCAACTGTCGGTCAGCGGGAAAGGCAACGCGGCGCGCCACGGCGGAATCAACGGCGACCTTCTGGTTGTGATTCAGGAAGAAGAGCACCCCGAACTTATTCGCGATGGCAATGATTTGATATACAGCCTGTTCCTTTCGATGCCCGATGCCATTTTGGGCACCACAGCCGAGATTCCGACGGTTGACGGTCGGGTGAAAATCAAAATCGACCCCGGCACGCAGTCGGGCAAGATTCTGCGGCTGCGCGGAAAGGGAATCCCCGAAATCAACGGCTACGGCCGCGGCGACCTGCTTGTGAACATTCAGGTCTGGACACCGCAGAGCGTCACCCGCGACGAAGCCAAAATCATTGAAAAACTCAAAGAGTCAAGCAGTTTCACGCCGAAACCCGACAAAAACGACCGAAACTTCTTTGAGCGTATGCGGAACTTCTTCAGCAATTGATTTTCAACCACAGAACACACGAAAAACACGGAAAGCAGAAACGCAATTGGACTTGTTCAATTGCGTTTTTTGCTTAAAAAAGTTCCGTGTTTTCGGTGATTTCCGTGGTTAATAAAAAAAGTTGTTTGTGAAAATTCCGCCTGTATGATTTAGTATTTTCGAAACGATAAAAAACATACGATATGCACTACCATTTCATTGCCATAGGCGGAAGCGCGATGCACAACCTGGCCATAGCGCTGCACACAAAAGGCGAAACCGTCACAGGTTCCGACGACGAGATTTTTGAGCCGTCGCGGTCGCGGCTTGCGGCTTGCGGACTGCTTCCCGAGCAGCCTGGCTGGTTCCCTGAAAAACTGTCAGCCGACATTGACGCGGTTGTTCTGGGAATGCACGCCAAGGCCGACAATCCCGAGTTGCTGCGCGCGCAGGAACTGGGTTTGAAAATCTATTCGTACCCCGAATTCCTTTATAATCAGACCGAAAACAAGACTCGGGTGGTTATCGGCGGAAGCCACGGCAAAACCACCACCACGGCAATGGTGATGCACGTGCTGAAAACCGTCGGCATAAAGTTCGACTATATGGTGGGCGCCCGCGTGAAGGGTTTCGACACAATGGTGGGTCTGAGCAACGATGCGCAAGTGGCTGTTTTTGAAGGCGACGAGTATCTGACGTCGCCAATCGACCCGCGGCCGAAATTCCACCTTACAAGCCAAATATCGCCCTGATAACGGGCATTGCGTGGGACCATATCAATGTTTTCAAGACATTCCCCGATTACGTCTGGCAGTTCGAGCGGTTTGCGCAACTCATTGAGCCACAGGGCTCGCTCGTCTATTTCGAAGGCGATGAGAACCTGCGTGCCATTGCCGCCAAGGTCCGCCCCGACATTCGTCTGCTGCCCTACAACACCCACCCCTACGCCATTGCCGACGGCGTCACCTACCTGACCGACGGCGATGACCGTTACCGCTTGTCGGTGTTTGGCGAGCACAACTTGCAGAACATTGCCGGCGCAATGCAGGTCTGCCTGCAACTGGGCGTCAGCAAGGCCGATTTCTACCGCGCAATGACCACGTTCGAAGGTGCCGACAAGCGTTTGCAACTGATTTACAGCAACAAAAAGAGCCTGTCGTTCACCGATTTCGCCCACTCGCCGTCGAAACTCAAAGCCACCATTGCCGCCGTGCGCAAGCAGTTCCCCGACAAGCGGATTGTGGCCTGTATGGAACTGCACACCTACAGTAGCCTGAGCAGCAACTTTCTTGAGCAGTACGCTGGCACAATGGACCTGGCCGACCGTTCGCTCGTCTATTTCAACCCGCACGCCATTGAGTTGAAGGGCTTGCCTGGCATTACCATTGAGCAGGTTGAGAAGGCCTTTGCCAAAGACGGGCTCAAAGCCTACAGCGACATTTCACTGATGCTGAACGATTTAAAAACCATTGACGGCAAGAATTGTGTTCTGCTGTTCCTGAGTTCGGGCAACTTTGCTGGCACCGATTTGAAAGCGCTGGCGGAAGAGATTCTGGGTTGATGCTAACGGAAATCAGATTCTCGCACTGACAACACTGCCCCCGACACTATCGGGGACACAGATTATCACATAATTATTAGGACGCGATGCTTGCGTCCTTTTTTTGTGAACGCAGATTGAGTGGATTTAGTTAATCCAATCTTCAATTTTCAGATTGTCTATATGACTGAAATGTTTTGCGTTGTGAGTAACTATCGTTAATCCGGCGGCTTTGGCGGAACAACCAATCAGCAAGTCGAAATCTTCAATCTTTTTCCCTGTTTCCCACAATCGCGCTCTTTCTTTGGCAAAAACTTCCAAACAATTCCCAATAGGCAGAACCCGCACTTCTTTTATAAAGTCTTTAGTTTGTTTTAGGTTCTCATTAACGCGATTGCTTCTGTAAGCCCCAAAAAGTAATTCGGCCACTACAATATCAGAAATGAAAAATTTGTCTTTGCCAATCTCATTCATTTTTGAGGCCACATTTCGGTCGCCCCTAAAAATGGCGACACAAGTGCTTGTATCAAGCAGATAGCCGTTCATAACGCCATATCAATATTATTTGCTGTTCTGGCACTGCGGATGTCGTTGACAATTTCGTCTGCAGAGCGGTCATCCTTCCACGCCCCCACGAAACGGTCTGCCCATCCTGTCACGGCAGTCTCGGCATTTGCTTTCTTTGCAGGCGCAAGGGTTTTGACGAACGCCAGCATCTTCTTCATTGCCACATCGTTGTCGAGCAACGGATTCATCTCTCGCAATAATTCCGCACGTAACTGCATTGTTGTCATAGTCCTAACGGTTTAGTTAATGATACAAAGTAAGGAAATATTCCTGACATTATGTTCCGAATATCAATTATTTGTATATTTGAACAGATTATCGCAAACTTCTTAAAAACCGCTAATTATGAAAAAACAACTAAACAAACTCGCAAAATCAAGCGCACTGGTTATCATTGCGCTTGCCACGTTTTGCACAACGGGCTACGCGCAGAGCAACGATTTGTCGGCGGGCGATTCACAAAATAGCACCACTTTGACAAAAGAAAACGTTGGAGCGGGAATAACTATGCCCGAATTCCCTGGTGGCGAAGATGGTTTAAGCAAGTATCTTGCAGAAAACGTGAAATTCCCCGAAAACGCAAAAAAGGACAGCCTTTCAAGAAAGGTTTTTGTTCAGTTCGTAATCAATCAGGAAGGCGATGTTGAGAATGTGAAGGTTGTTCGTGGTGTTGACAAGGCTTTTGATAAAGAAGCCATTCGCGTAGTAGAAAGTATGCCAAAGTGGGAACCCGCCAAACAGTTCGGGAAACCTATAAAATTCACGCATACTATTGGTGTTGGGTTCAAAACAGAATAAGTAGTTCATTCTATTTCCCCACTAAAATCAGCGGCTATGGAACCGAAAAAGAATCCCAAATACGATTTGACACGCTACAGCGGATTGTTCCTTGAAGTGGGTCTGGTGGTCGCGATAAGCGCTGTGCTTTTCGCCCTAAACTACTCTGTTCAAAAGAAAAACACTGTTGTTTTCGGCAAACTCGAAACCGTGTTAGCCGAAGAAGGGATAATACCAATCACCCGTCAGCAAACCGAAACGCCGCCACCCGAAACGCCAAAAGTGGCCGAGGTTATCCATATTGTTGACGATGATGTTGACATTGAAGACGATGCTGATATTGAAGACATTGAGCCCGACCAAGAGACCGATGTTATAGTTGTCGAAAGGCAAGAGGAGGAAGAAGATGAGGATGAGATTTTCATAATTGTTGATGAGATACCCGAATTCCCCGGCGGCGAAGATGCTCTGCGCAAATATCTGATTGAGCACACAAAATACCCCAAAAAGGCTTCGAAAAACAAAATTTCGGGAACGGTCAATGTTCTGTTTGTGATAAACGAGAATGGCGAAATCGAGGATGTGCAGATTTCGAATAGCGTTGACCCCACCCTTGACCGTGAGGCCATTCGCGTGGTGAAGAATATGCCAAACTGGATTCCCGGCAAAATTCGTGGCAAACCTGTAAAATCATTGCAGCCCCTTTGGTTCGATTTCGCCCTCAGATAGAGGCGCGTTTCTTATAACCGGCTTAAAAACAACTGACAAGATGATAAGTTGAATTTCTTTTCATTATCTTTGACACTACTAACAATTAAATCAAGACATTATGAACACGAAACACACATTCAAAGCCATTCTGGCCGTTGCATTTGCGGCCGCTTGCACAAATGGCTACGCACAAAACAGCACCAACGCCAACGAGTCTGCTGTTCCAAAAGAGCAAACAGCCACAGAAGACGACAACGACGTTTTCGTTATTGTTGAGAAAATGCCGGAATTTCCTGCCGGCGAACTCGCCTTACGCAAATATATTGCAGAAAACACCGTCTATCCCGAAGAAGCCAAAGCCAAAAAGATTCAAGGAAAGGTTTTTGTGACGTTTGTGATTGGCAAAGACGGTGCAATTGAGCCCGAAAGCGTAAAAATTGCTGTTGATTCCGATGGCAAATACCGCGGCATTGACCCGCTACTCGACGCCGAAGCCATTCGCGTTATCAAAACTCTGCCAAAATGGGAACCAGGCACGCAAGGTGGCAAACCTTTGCGTGTGTCGTACACTGTACCTGTCAGTTTTCAGATAAAATAGGGGGAATAATATGAAAGCAAATCGCACATTCAAAACCATTCTGGCCGTTGCATTTGCGGCCGTTTGCACAAACGGCGTGTGCCAAACCGCAGGCAATCAGCCAATCATTGTTCCAAAGGATAGTGCAGCCGCCGTCAATCAGCCAATTATCGACGATGACAACACCATTTACACTTCAGTTAAAATAATGCCGGAATTTCCGGGCGGCGAATCGGCTTTCAAAAAGTATATCGCTGACAATCTGCAAAATTTTAAATCGAAAAAATCCATATCGGGGAAAGTTTTCGTGCAGTTTGTAATTGGCAAAGACGGTATGGTTGAGCCTGAAAGCGCGGCTGTTACGGTCGGTATCAACGATGAAATCGATGCCGAAGTAATCCGCCTGCTAAAGAGCATGCCAAAATGGACGCCCGGTATGCGATTCGAATCGAAAAACGGCACAGTGATGAAGGTGCTTGCGCGGGTATCCAAGTCGATTCCTATTGAAGTATCGGTCAAAGGCGACGAAAAAGAAGAAGAACCTATTTTCCTCATTGTTGAACACATGCCCCAATTTCCCGGCGGAGATATTGCTCTGCGCGAGTATATCAGAGATAATGTTGTCTATCCCGAAGAAGCCAAAGCAAAAAAGATTCAAGGAAAGGTTTTCGTACAGTTTGTGATTGGTACAGACGGCAATGTTGAGCCCGAAAACGTTAAAATTGCCCGTGGTATCGACCCTTTGCTCGACGTCGAAGCCATTCGTGTTATCAAATCTCTGCCAACCTGGGAGCCTGGCACACAGCGCGGCAAACCTGTGCGTGTATCGTTCACCATTCCTATTGATTTTAGTATGTATTAGCGCATAGAACTTCTCACTCGAACAAGCAATTTCTAATTTGCTTCCCTAATGCGCCATACATATTAATATATGGGCACCGAAAAAGTTTGTCGAAAAAATCGGGTGCAGGATTTGCTTTTTCAAATCACATTCCTTATCTTTAAGGACTTAACTTTAAAATCAATCGTTATGGAAGCGAAAAAAAATCCCAAAGCAGACTTAGGACGATTCGCAGGATTGTTCTTTGAGATTGGACTCGTTGTCGCGTTTTGCGCCGTGTTGGGTGCTTTCAGCTACACCGTCCAGACGAGAAACCTTGCCGATTTTGGCAATTTGGCTGATGTGATTGATGACATGGAACTTATGCCAATCACTCACCAAACGCAAACAACCCCGCCGCCACCTCCAGCCTTACCCAAGGTGGCCGAGGTAATCAACATTGTTGAGGATGAGGAACTTGACACCGAACTTGAAGTTGAGGATGTTGAGGCCACACAGGAAACCCGTGTGGATCAAATCTATCGACATGAGGAGGAAGAAGAGGAGGAAGATATTCCGTTCAACACAGCTGAAGTGATGCCTCAATTCCCCGGAGGAGACATTGCCTTGCAAAAATACATTGCTTCACATTTGCAATACCCTCTGACTGCAATAGAAAACAACACGCAAGGAAAAGTATACGTGCAGTTTGTGGTCAACAAACGGGGCGATGTTGAGAATGTCAGCATTGTGCGAGGTGTTGATGCCTCTCTCAACAAAGAGGCCATCCGCGTGGTTGAGAGCCTTCCGAAATTCAGTCCGGGACTTCAGCACGGCAAGCCGGTCAGTGTGATATACACTGTGCCCATCTACTTCAAACTGAACTGATTGCTTCAACCCGAAGTGGCGAAACATAGTTATCACAAAAAAGACCTTGCAAATTGCAAGGTCTTTTTTTTAATAGCTGCCAAACGACAGTTTACTCATCGTATCCGTCACGGAACTTCCCGCCTTTTTCCTGCCCGTGGTCATCGTCTTCGTCGTCGCTGTAACTGATGTGGATGGCCACCCATTTGTCGTTCAAAGGCACCTTGGCCACGCCCGATAAATCGTACTCGCTCAATAGGTTGAACACGGTTTTCTCGTTCAGGTCGGTGCCCGATTTGGGATAGCAGAACCAGAGTTTGCCATCGGTTTCAACGGCGTTCATCGCTTCGCTGAGAAGTTCGTCGGCTTCGTCGCGGCTCTCGGCAAAAATCTGCACGTAACTGTAGTAGTCTTCCACTTCGGTGTGCACATCAATGCCTTCATTTTTAACCAATTGCAGAAACTCTTTGGGGGAATTGAGAATCAAAACGGTCTTACCGCCGGTAAGACTGAGTTTTTTCAAGATAGGGTTCATTTATTGCATCAATAAATATGAATTAGTAGCGCCAAAGTAAATGAAAGTTTTATTCGATACGCACTGAGCACAAAAAATTTTTATTTGCCCCGATATTTTGGTTCAACAAATATTGCTTTTTAATGTACGTGTCACATATTCAATAGATTAGATGTATTGTTTATACATCAGCCACACACGCCATTCTATCGGCCACTAAAAACAAACGTCTGTTGTCTGTAGTCTGTTGTCCGTAGTCCGCCTTCCTTCAATCCTTAACAATTTCCATCTCATCAATCAGATGGCGGGCGCCAGCGTACTTGTCGATGAAAAATAGCACGAAGCGGATGTCGAGACAGATGTTGCAGCAGATGTCGGCATCGAACTGCAGGTCGCTCATTGTGCCTTCCCAAACGCGGTCGAAATTCAGGCCGATAAGGTTGCCGTCGGCATCGAACGCGGGGCTGCCCGAATTGCCGCCAGTGGTGTGGCAAGTGCTAAGGAAACAAACAGTTAGCGACGAATCGGCATTGCAATACGGACCGAAATCGCGCGCCTCCGAAAGTTGTTTCAGGCGGTCGGGCACGGTGTAGTCATAAACGTCAAGGTCGCACTTTTCAATTACGCCGCCGAGCGTTGTGAACGGCGCATAACTGACAGCATCAGTTGGCCGATAGCCGCTGATTTGGCCGTAAGCCACACGGAATGTGGAATTTGCGTCGGGAAAGAAACGCTTGTCGGCAAAACACTCGCGCTGCAACTGCATAAACAGCCGCTGAAAATCATCGGTTTTCTTAAGCGATTTTTGCATCGGCGTTTTAATGTTTGAGTAGGCGGCGTCAATCTCGGCCGTAAATTTGAAAAGCGGGTCATTTTCAATCTTTTTGCGCGATTTTTGGGTGTAGTTTCTGAAGGTTGCGAAGGCTTTTGTGGAATCGGCCAACAGCGATTTTTGCAGCAACTTGCCAGTCAATCCACCAATAAATCCCACGGCCCCGCGCAGCGAATTAGGCACATATAGCGTGTCCGCATTTTCAAGATATTCCAATTCAAGCATTTGTGTGACCGCCAGGTCCGTCTTCAAATCGTAATCGGCATAAAAATCGCGCAGCCAGCCAACGATTTTAGTGCGTTTTTCTTCGTCGGAACTGCCACTTTGCAGAATGGTGCGGATGTCGCTGCACAAATTAATCATTTCCGATTTGTAGAACGTCTCGTCGATTTGCAGTTTCGCGCGCCTATATTTCTGATACACAGCGTATTCTTTGGTATAATCATCGAGCAGAGTGCCGTATTTTTCGGTGCGGGCGGCGTCAGCGGTAATCCACTCACTCATCAACCGCTCGCGTTCGCGTTTCTTTTCAATCACGCGCTTGGCGGCAAGTCCGCGGCGCTCGCCATCGAGTTTCTTCCACGCATTGGCAAGACTGGCCACCTTGCTGGTGTATTTTATCATCACAGCCTTGTCGGCGCGCATCCGTTCCTTGATAATATCGATGGATTTGCCGCGGCCGCTCACCACAATCGGGTCGTAAACATCTTGCGTGGCTGCAATGGCAAACGATGGCAGATACTCGTTGGTGGTTCCAGGATAGCCCATCAGCATCACAAAATCGCCTTCGTGTTTTTCTTTTGCATTAATTTTCAGATAGTTGCTTGCGCGATACGGCACGTTTTCGGCAGAATATTTTGCAGGGCGGTTCAGGCTGTCGGCGTAGATGCGGAAAATGGTGAAATCGCCCGTGTGGCGCGGCCATACCCAGTTGTCGGTGTCGCCGCCGAACTTACCCACCGAAATGGGCGGCGTTCCAACCAGTCTAACATCTTCAAAAATCTCATACACTGACAGATAATACTCGTTGTTGCAATAAAATGCATCAACGTGGGCCTTCAGGCCTGTGCTGTCCGACACCCGACTTTCAATTTGCGATATATTGCTGTTTATCACTTCATTGCGACGTTTAATCGTCATAGTGTCGCTCACGCCTTCGAGAACCTGCGCCGTCACATCTTCCATTCGTCGCAGAAAGCAGACGCCAATGTCGTTTCCGCCCAACTCTTCTGCCTGATTCATAGCCCAAAAGCCGTTGGTGATGTAGTCGTTTTCGAGCGAACTGTGCTGTTGCACAACGCTGAGCCCGCAGTGGTGGTTGGTGATGACCAAACCCAGCGCCGAAATGACCGAGCCGCTGCAGAAATGCGAGTATGGGCGGTCCAAATCGACGAAGCCCACAACCGCGCTGCTCAGGCACTGCTGATTGATGCTGTAAATATCGTCGGCCGACAGGTGCAGCCCCATCTCGCTCATCTCGCCAATGTTATTCTCGAGCAGAAAAGGCAGCCACATTCCTTCGTTGGCACGAACCGACAAGGCAAGTAAAATACCTAAAAATGATGTAATTAAGCGTTTCATAAAAGTGATGTTTTTCGAGTGAAAAATAGCAAAAAACGAGCAAAATCAGCAACGTGATAATGCTAACAAAAAAACAAACGACAAACATCATTTATCTGCTTGCTGATTTAATATTGTCTGTTGGAAGAAGGGCTTAAAAAGAAAAGCTTGTTGTAAGGCAATTGTCCAATATTATTCAACCAAATTAATTAACCCATGAAAAAAATACTGTAGCCCTAAAGAAGAGATAAGGTCATAGCTAGACATATAGAAGAGACCTTACAACAAGCTTTCAAAGAACTATAACCTTACCGACACAAAGATAGAATATGTTTTTTATATGGCAAGCATTTTAAATCAAATTTTTTAAAAAATATTTATTTTAGTATTATATTGATAATCAGTATAAAAACATCGCACACAATAAAATTTTTCGACTCATCGCAAAGAGTCAATTTAACCTTTCATGCTCAATTTCGTGTAAGAAGACCATCTTTTCGTCAATATAAACCTAACAACTCATCAATAATGTTCGTCGGAAAAACAAAATTCAGACTCACAACAACCATTTTTTTGCCGTGTTACTATCGGGCGGCGCAAAACATGACAAGTTTTCCCGCTAAAAAAATTACGTTAACCACAAATCGCTTATATTTGGGATTCGAATTCGAACATATACTATATATATATGTGTAAACGATTATTCTCTGTAGCATTGCTTCTCTGCATAATGCGGATTGGGTTCGGACAAGATGCCGCCCTGTCCTCATCGGGCAGTTATCTGAAGGAGTACAACCGAAACTCACTCACCATTTTCCTGGTCGAAGGCGGGAAATACCATTCCGAACTGAAATCGGCCATGAAAAGTGTGGTTGTGCCTGCAAAATTCGATAACAACATGCTCTCAAATCGGGTTTTGCCGCCGTTGCACAGTTCCGATGCTGTCAAAAAGCAACTTGAATCGATGAACGTTCCAAAGGAGATATTCTCAAAATGGTTCTCGCGCAACGATGACGGGCGGTTCAGCATGTCAGTCATTCACGAGCGCGGCCTCTACAACGCCACCGACGCCGATGTGCTTGAAGCCTCGGCCACAAAACTCGGCCTAGCCAAACTTCAGGACGCGGGCGAGAAACTAATCCGCCAGTCGTATGTGATGGTGATTTGCTTCGGCGATATAAAAACAATGGACCAGATTTACGATGAGATGGACGCCGCCAAGAGGCAGACTGCCAAAAATCTCGGAATAGAATTCAAGCCTGTTATCCGAGTTAAAAACGGATTCCGCGCCGAGGTGGCAGGTTTTCTCTACCGTCTGGCTGATGTGCCTGAAACAATGAGCGATTTCTACTCAAACATGTGGATTTTCGACGACGACTCTCCCTCGACTGTTGCCGAGAAACGTCAGAAATTCGACTCTGCACCGTTCAAACTCTCTTATGTGACATCGGTTACGACAACGGTTGAGGCCACAGAGCCGAACATGGGCAACCCAACGGGCAAATCGGAGATGCTGCGCCGCCTGCTCAACAATTCAGTCGACGGGCTGGTCAGTGCTTTCGAGAACAAGATTGAGGAGTGGAAAGTAAGGACAGCACTGTACAGCACCTTCCCGCTCCGCGCAAAAATCGGCACAAAGGAGAACCTGCAGGTTGAAGACCGCTACTTTGTTTATGAATACCAGATGGACCGCCACGGCCAGGTGGCACCAAAGCGCCGAGGCGTGATTCGTGCAAAAAAGGTGGTGAACAACAGCCATGTGGCCGAAGGCTCAGGCGATGAAAATCTGCGACAGACGACATCGAAATTCTACCAGATTGCAGGCCACAAACTGGAGCCTGGAATGTTTCTGGAACAGAGCAACGATTATGGCTGCGGCGTAACATTCGGCGTTGCTGCTGGCGCATTGGGTGGCCTCTATATAAATGGTGAATGCCTTCTGGGACAATACGTCGGGCTCACTCAATTCAAATTTTTCTTAGGCGGGCATATCGGAGCCAACACCTACGACCTGAGAAAATGCGGGAAATTTGGTTCATCTAGCGACTTTGAGGATGCGACTTTCGCGTTCTACGGCGGCGAACTTGGGTTCTCAAAGGGATTCTTTTTGTTGAGAAACCTGTCGGTATCGGGCCATGCGGGCTTGGCAATGGAATGGGCCGACGCTTTGGAAACCGAAGTGAAGAAAAACAAGAAAATTGACGGTTCACTCATCAACGGCATGTTTGGTCTCGCAGGTGCGCAAGCCGCCCTCAACATCAAATACAATTGGCAACTTGTCGGCGGAGTCAACTATTACGCTGAAATCGGCAATGCGAAACTCTCTAGCGGATTGGAAGATGAAGACACTAAAGATTTGGGTGTTACCTACTCAGAGATATTCGAAGGACGCGCCGGAGCAAATTTTAATTTCGGCCTACGCATCCAATTTTGATTTCGAAGCGTCTTATAGAAAATTGTCCGAAAAAAACAGACGGACTGAAACGTGAAACGAAAGATTATCTATATTGTAAAGTTTTTTGAACAACAATATTTAAGTTTAACATAAATAAATTATTATGAGAAAATTAGTCGGAATTTTTGCGATGGGCATTGCAGCCTTGATAATCACTGGATGCTCATCGTCGGCAGGTGCCCAATCGCGCCACAAAGTGCGCAAACTTGAGTACAACAGTGCATATAACTACGAGGTGTCAACAATAGCGGTTGGCGTTGACGGAACCAAACTTGTTAAAGTTTGGGGACGCGGCAAAAAAGCCGAAGACGCCCAGCGCAATGCGATAAAGGAAGGTGTGGCCTGCGCACTTTTCCACGGATTTCCTGCAGGAAGCAACGGCTCAGCCGCTCCTACCCCAGCCATCATCAAAGATCCGACGGCTGCTGACAAGCACTCAGAGTATTTTGAGAAATTCTTTGCTCCTGGCGGGCAGTATCTGCAATACGTCAACCGCAGCACCGACGGCGCATCGGCCGACCGCGTTAAGGAAAAAGGCGGATACAAAGTTGGCGTTACACTGTCAATCGCCTACGACGAACTCCGCAAAGAGATGGAGCGCCAAGGCATAGCAAAAAGTTTGAATAGCGGATTTTAATCTGATAACCAATAAACATTTATAACATGAAAAAGTTATTGTTTTTATCGGCAGCGATGATGCTTGCCGCAAGCACATTCGGTCAGGCAAAGAAGCCGACCATCATGGTGGTTCCGAGCGACCGCTACTGCATTGAGAAGGGATATGTCATAAAATTCAACAATCAGGGCACTACAATCGAACTTCCTGATTACAAGAAACTTCTGCAAAACGATTCGGATATGCATCTGGCCATCTCGAAGATTAGCGGCATAATGTCGGACCGCGAGTTCCCGCTGAAAGATTTGGAGCAGGAGTTGCGCAACATGTCGAACGAGTCAGCCGAAACATCGCTGCTGACAGGCTCAATGGGCGGCAGCATTGTTGAATCGCCCATCGACGCTCTGAAACGCACGGCAAAAGCCGACATCATAATGGACCTTGATGTCTCAATCGAGAAACAAGGCCCGAAAAACAGCGTCCGCTTCATTCTGAACGGAATCGACGCCTACACAAGCAAGAACATTGCTAGTTCGACAGGCGTTGGCAGCCCAAGCACATCGGCCTCAATCGGTCTGTTGATTGAGGAGGCTGTCTTGAGCCACATGGACGAGTTTGCAGGCCGCCTTCAGGCTCATTTCGATGATATGTTCAGCAATGGCCGCGAGGTGAAGATTATGGTTAAACTGTTCGACGGTTTCGATTCGAATCTTGAAGAGGAATATGAGTACAACGGTGAGAGCGAGGCTCTTGGCACATTCATTGAGGACTGGATGGACGACAACACAATGAACCACCGCTACAG
The DNA here is from genome assembly GCA_017474765.1 of Salinivirgaceae bacterium. GTDB lineage: Bacteria > Bacteroidota > Bacteroidia > Bacteroidales > SZUA-534 > RUG13583. Next base: position 21,677 of record JAFVGW010000050.1, read on the forward strand.
CCTGAACGATGCTACCGAAAACTTCCAACGCTACGAGCAGGTCCGCATTCCGCTCTACTACGAGCGCAACGGCCGCCAACGTGCAATGGACACCCGCACGTATGTCAACAATCTGAAGAAATTCCTCTCTGACGAGTTTAAACTTGACTCAAAGGTTTATATGCGCGGCTTGGGCGAGGCCTGGCTGATTATCGGTGAAAAATAAAAAACTATGACTATGAGAAATTTATTGAAAATCATGTTTTTGGGCGTCGGAATGACGATGGCGACTGCCGTCTGCGCTCAAAACAATAACGGGAAAGCTGACGATGCGGCGCGCATTGCACTGGCTCCTGTCATCAATGATTCGAACCTTCCACTTTCGGCCAAGCAGATGCTTGAGAACAAAATCCGCAAGATTTGCACGCTCAACGGTCTGGCTGGCGAGGGTTCGAACCCGCTGTTCTCGATAAAAGCCTCGGTTGATGTTGTCAGCCGCGATTACACCGCAACCGCACCTCCAATGCACACTCTGGTTCTGAATGTCAACTTGTATATTGTTGATAATAAGAATGGTAATGTTTACAGTCAGACATCGGTTGAGGTGAAGGGTGCCGGACAAAACGAAACAAAGGCTTACTCGCAGGCTATCAAGAACATAAATCCTAAACAAGGACAGTTCAAGTCATTTGTGGAGCAAGGCAAAAACAAAATTCTGGAGTTCTACAACTCGCAGTGCGACTTTGTGATTTCGCAAGCACAGGCTCTGAAAAGCCAAGGCCGCGATGATGACGCCGCTGCAGTTCTGCACTCTGTACCAAAAGTTTGCAAAGAATGCTACGACCAGTGCATGGAGTTGGCCAGCCAGATGAATTCCGGCAACTATGTTGCACCTGAGCAATCTAATGAACAAGCAAGTGAAAACGAATAAATAAACCTTACAACTGCTAACAAAACCGCTGCCAGAGGCTTGCACTTTGGCGGCGGTTTTGTTTTTGTTTTTCCACTCCTTCACCAACAACCAAAACCTAAAAATCTATATCTATTTTCTAAACCCTAAATCCTAAATAAAATATACATTTGCACTACGAAAAAAGTGGCAGATGGCTGACATATCATTCTCACAACTGGGCACTATTGAGCATATCGGCGACGACGCGATAACCGTCCGTATCGACTGCAACTCGGCTTGCAGCGCCTGCCACTCGAAAGACGTCTGCCTGTCGACCGACAAGGCGGTGAAGCACATTACCATTGAGCCCGACGGGCGCGTTTACGCTGTTGGGCAGCAGGTTCGGGTTTACGGACAGAAGCAACTGGCCACCAAAGCGCTTTTCTGGGGCTACATTGCGCCACTGCTGCTGGTGATTGCGGTGCTGGCGGGAATGATTATGGCAGGTTTCGCGGAAGCAGTGGCCGGCGGGGCCGCACTTTTTTCGCTTCTACCCTACTATTTGGTGCTATTTTTGCTGCGCGACCGCTTCAAACTGACGTTTGTTTTTAAAATTCAGAATTGAGAATTCAGAATAAAATGAATAAGACAGGTTTAATGGTGAATCGGACAATCGGTGAATCGGTGAATCGAAAATACACTGATACTTGCCATATGCCTTTTAAACGTCTAAACACTAAACACTTAACTCTAAACTTCTATAACTTTTAACTTTAATAATATGGAAATTGTTTTGTACAGTGTGATTGCTTTGGCCCTACTGGGACTGGTGCTTGCCGCCGTCCTGTATGTTGTGGCTCAAAAGTTCAAGGTACAAGAAGACCCGCGCATTGACGAGATTGTTGCGCTGCTGCCTGGTGCGAACTGCGGCGGCTGCGGCTACCCCGGCTGTCGCGGTCTGGCAAGTGCCTTTGTGTCGGCTACCGACATTTCGGGACTGAAATGCCCCGCTTCGTCGGCAGAGACAATGAAGAAGATTGGCGCAATCCTTGGTCAGGAAGTGGTTGAGAGTGAGCCGAAAATTGCAGTGGTTCGCTGCAACGGCTCGTGCCAAAACCGTCCGAAGGTGAACCGCTACGACGGCGCTCAATCGTGCGCCTTTGCCGCCACTCTGTCGGCTGGCGACACCAACTGCAGTTTCGGCTGCCTTGGTCACGGCGACTGCGTTGCTGCCTGCCGCTTCGACGCCATCAGCATCAACCCTGAAACGGGACTGCCTGTGGTTGACGACAGCAAGTGCGTGGCTTGCGGCGCGTGCGTCAAGGCGTGTCCGAAGGGAATCATCGAACTGCGCAACCGCGGCAAGAAGGACCGCCGTCTGTTTGTGTCGTGCGTGAACAAAGACAAGGGCGCTGTGGCCCGCAAAGCCTGCACGGCAGCCTGCATCGGCTGCGGCAAGTGCGCCAAGGTGTGCGCGTTTGAGGCCATCACGGTTGAGAACAATGTGGCTTACATCGACTTTGAAAAGTGCAAGATGTGCCGCAAGTGCGCCGCCGAATGTCCGACGGGCGCCATCCACGAAGTGAACTTCCCGCCGCGTCCGCCAAAGGCCGAGGCCACCGAAGAAAAACAACCTGTACAAACCAACGCATAGACATCTACCAATATGTTCAAGACATTTAAAATAGGCGGTGTGCATCCTGAAGCCAACAAGCTGTCAGCCGCCAAAGCAATAGTAGATGCACAATTGCCGAAAGTGGCCATCATACCACTGGCGCAGCATATTGGCGCACCCGCCAACGCCGTTGTTCAGAAAGGCGACAAGGTGAAAGTGGGGCAGCTGATTGGCGAGGCCAACGGCTTTGTTTCGGCCAACATCCACTCTTCGGTTTCGGGAACGGTGTCGAAGGTTGATTTGGCCGTCGACGTTGCAGGATTCAAGAAACCTGCTGTGTTCATCGACGTTGAGGGCGACGAATGGCTCGAGACCATCGACCGCACCGACACTCTGATTGAAGAGATTAAAGACGACGCCAAAACCATTGTGGGCAAGATTAAAGACGCCGGCATTGTGGGTATGGGCGGCGCAACGTTCCCCGCTCACGTGAAGTTGGCCATCCCCGAAGGGAAAAAGGCTGACTTCCTGATTATCAACGGTGTGGAATGCGAGCCGTATCTGACTGCCGACCATCGGCTTATGCTCGAGAAGAGCCGCGAACTGATTGTGGGCGTGAAGATTCTTATGAAGGCCATCGGCGTTGAGAAGGCATACATCGGCATTGAGGCCAACAAGCCCGACGCCATCAGCAAACTGACAGATTTGTGCGCCAAAGAGCAAGGCATTGAGGTTGTTCCGCTGAAGTTGAAATATCCGCAAGGCGGTGAGAAACAGTTGATTAACGCTGTTTCGGGCCGCGAAGTGCCATCAGGCAAACTGCCGATTGACGCGGGCGCCGTGGTTCAGAACGTGGGCACCGCCTTTGCCGTGTACGAGGCCGTGCAAAAGAACAAACCGCTCATTGAGCGCATTGTGACCGTGACGGGCGACACCGTGGCAACACCGTCGAACTTCCGCGCACGCATTGGAACGCCTGTGGCCGAACTGATTGCTGCTGCCGGCGGCGACGTTGAGAAGAGTGGAAAAATCATCAGCGGCGGCCCAATGATGGGCAAGGCAATGGCCAATCTGGAATCGACCGTGACGAAAGGAACATCGGGCATTCTAATGCTGAACGAAGAGAAGGCCGTGCGCCCCGAGGCCGGACCGTGCATCCGTTGCGCCAAGTGCGTGGACGCCTGCCCAATGGGACTTGAGCCATACTTGCTAATGCAATACAGCCAACGCCAAATGTGGGCCGAAGACGAGGCCAACCACATTATGGACTGCATTGAATGCGGCTGCTGCATATTCTCGTGCCCTGCCAAACGTCCGATTCTGGACTATGTGCGTTTGGGCAAAAACACTGTAGGTAAAATAATTAGAAGTAGAAAACAATAATGGGACAATTAGTTGTATCACCGTCGCCGCACACTCGCAGTAGTGTTTCAACCCCCAACCTTATGTTCGGGGTTATAGCGGCATTGCTACCGGCTCTGGCCGTTTCAGTTTATTACTTTGGAATCGGAACGCTGATTGTAACACTCACATCTGTTGCAAGTTGCGTGCTTTTTGAGTACCTGATTCAGAAATTCCTGCTCAAGCAGCAGCCAACCATCAGCGACGGCTCTGCCATTCTGACGGGCTTGCTGCTGGCGTTCAACCTGCCGTCGAACCTGCCCATCGGAATCATCATTGTTGGTGCGGCGTTCGCCATCGGCGTGGGCAAAATGGCCTTCGGCGGACTCGGGCAGAACCTGTTTAACCCCGCACTTGCCGGGCGTGTGTTCCTGCTCATATCGTTCCCTGTGCAAATGACCACGTGGCCTGTTCCGAAAGGCTTCAGCACCAACTACATCGACGCCGAAACGGGCGCCACTGCGCTGAATATGATGAAGAACCACTTCGGCTCGCTGCCCGAAACAACCGATATGCTGCTCGGCCAAATGGGCGGCTCGCTCGGCGAGGTTTCAGCCATTGCGCTGCTCATCGGCTTTGCGTTCCTGCTCTTCCGGCGCATCATCACCTGGCACATTCCGGTAACGATTTTCGCCACCGTGTTTGTATTTCAAGGAATCTTGTATCTGGCTGACCCAACGCAATTTGCATCGCCTGTGGCTCACCTTTTGGCCGGCGGTCTTATGCTTGGCGCGATATTTATGGCAACCGACTACGTGACATCGCCAATGAGCATCTGCGGCAAGGTGGTTTACGCCATCGGAATCGGCATTATTACGGTGGTAATCAGAAACTTCGGCTCATTCCCCGAGGGAATGTCGTTCGCCATTCTGATTATGAACGCCGTGACGCCGCTCATCAACACTTACATTAAACCAAAACGATTCGGGGAGGTAAAATAATGGCAAAACTTGAATCATCACTGAAGAATATGTTGCTGTCGCTCACGGCGATAGCACTGATTGCCGCCGGCCTTATGGCATCGCTCTACCGCGTGACATCGGAGCCGATTGCAAAATCGAAGGAGCAAAAATCGGTTGACGCAATTAAAGCCGTGCTGCCCGCATTCGACAAGATTGAAAACGACACCGCCAACGGATTGAACATCTTCAAGGCCTACACGGCTGACGGACAGTTTGTTGGCGCGGCTGTGGAGTCGCTGTCGAAAAACGGTTTCGGCGGCGAGATAAAAGTTATGGTGGGCTTCGACGCACAGGGCTGCATCACCGAATACTCGGTTCTGGAACAGAAGGAGACGCCGGGCCTTGGCACCAAAATGGTGACCTGGTTCCGTCCGCAGACCGAAAAGAAAAAGAGCCTGCTGGAGACCATCTTCCACTACGAGGTGAAAACGCCTGAAAAACAGAGTTCAATCATCGGCAAGAATCCGGCTGTGAACAAAATGACGGTGTCGAAAGACGGCGGCGAGATTGACGCCATCACGGCATCGACCATCAGTTCGAGGGCATTCCTTGAGTCGGTTCGCACGGCCTACAACGCCTATGCGGCCGCCAACAATCAGAAACCAACCGACGCCAACAGCGGCGCCACTCAAACAACGGAGGGCAATAACAATGAACAATAATCTGAAAATACTGCTGAACGGCCTGATTAAGGAGAACCCGACATTCGTTCTGCTGCTGGGTATGTGCCCCACGCTGGGCACCACATCGTCGGCCATTAACGGAATGAGTATGGGATTGGCCACCACCTTTGTGCTAATCTGCTCAAACATAGTGATTTCGCTTATCAAGAACCTTGTTCCCGACAAGGTGCGCATTCCGGCCTACATTGTTGTGATTGCGGCCTTTGTGACAATGGTTGAAATGATTATGCAGGCCTACGTGCCGGCTCTGTACGCGAGTCTGGGCCTGTTCATCCCGCTTATTGTGGTGAACTGCATTGTTCTGGGCCGCGCCGAAGCCTTCGCCGCCAAAAACAGCGTTGTGCCGTCAATGTTCGACGGACTGGGCATCGGCCTTGGCTTCACGCTTGCGCTGACACTGCTCGGAAGCATCCGCGAACTGCTTGGAACGGGCAAGATTTTCGATTTTGCCATCTATCCCGAAAGTTACGGAATGCTGCTGTTTGTGCTGGCACCGGGCGCCTTCATCGCGCTGGGCTTCCTGATTGCGATTGTCAACAAATTACGTAAATCTTAAAAAAGGCTGAACTATGGAATACTTGTTAATGTTTATAGCGGCGGTTTTTGTAAACAACATTGTGCTGTCGCAATTCCTGGGCATCTGCCCGTTCCTGGGTGTATCGAAGAAAGTGAGCACCGCGCTCGGAATGGCCGGCGCCGTGGCCTTTGTGCTTGTGCTCGCCACCATTGTGACCTATCTGGCCAACGCCTGCATTCTGGTTCCGTTCGGCCTTGAATACCTGCGTACCATCACCTTCATTCTGATTATCGCCGCGTTGGTGCAAATGGTTGAGATTGTGCTGAAAAAGGTGTCGCCTGCGCTCTATCAGGCGCTGGGCGTGTTCCTGCCGCTCATCACCACCAACTGCTGCATCCTTGGCGTTGCCATCTTGGTGATTCAGAAAGACTACAACCTGCTTGAGAGCGTTGTCTACGCCTTCTCGAACGCCATCGGCTTCGGCTTTGCGCTGGTTCTGTTTGCCGGCCTGCGCGAACAGATTGAGTTCTCTGAAACACCGAAAGCAATGAAGGGAATGCCTATCGCACTCGTCACCGCCGGCATCCTGGCAATGGCGTTTATGGGATTTTCGGGACTGGTGAAATAATTTAGAATTTAGGAGTTAGAATTTAGGAGTTAAGGGGTAAGCGATAATTTATTGCGGACAGCAAAACTTTACTCTTTACTCATAAAACCTTACTCTAAGACAAAAAAGCCTTCCGCAGTGCGGGAGGCTTTTTTGTGTTATGGCCTACCCTATTGGGTAAAATCGATTTCGTTTTATGACAAACATTCCTATATTTGAAAAATTTTGGGATAATGAATGTTCGCATTCGTAGAGACGTTGCGCGCAACGTCTCTACAGAAACAAATGACAAAAAACTAATAAACAATAAAATACGATTCTATGAAACGCATTTTCTCTCTTTTATTTGCCGCAATGCTTGCAGGGCAGGCGTGGGCAACAGACAATTATGATTTTTCAGCCGTTTGCAGCAGTGGGCAGACATTGTACTACAAAATCACAAGCAGCACTGAACCATTCTCCGTTGCTGTCACCTATCCAAAAGAAGTGAATTACAATTATTATGTTGGTTATACAGAACCCGAGGGCAACATTGTGATATCCGAGGAAGTTGAAAACAATGGTATAAAGTATAATGTGACGTGTATTGGTGAATATGCATTCTACAACTGCGAAAGTATAAAATCGGTTATCATTCCAAACTCTGTTACCAGTATTGGCGGCGGTGCTTTCAAAGGTTGCAACAACTTGACATCAGTCACCATTCCAAACTCTGTTACCAGTATTGGCGGCAGTGCTTTCAGAGGTTGCAACAACTTGACATCAGTCACCATTCCAAACTCTGTTACAAGCGTTGGCGACGATGCTTTCAGAGAATGCAGCAGTCTCGCATCAGTCACCATTCCAAACTCTGTTACTAGCATTGGCGACTTCGCTTTCGAACAATGCAGCAGTCTAGCATCTGTCACTATTCCAAACTCTGTTACAAGCATTGGCGACAATGCTTTCGAAAATTGCATTAGTCTAGCATCAGTCACCATTGGCAATTCGGTTGCAAGCATTGGAATCTCTGTGTTCTCAGATTGCATAAGCCTTGCATCAATTGTGATTGCAGAAGAAAATACTAAATACGATTCACGTAATAATTGTAATGCTGTAATTGAAACCGAAACAAACACGCTTGTTTTCGGCTGTAAAAACACAAAAATTCCGAATACAATTACTACTATAGGATGGTTTGCTTTTTATCATTGTAAAGATTTGACATCAGTCACCATTCCGAATTCGGTAACATACATTGGCGGCAGTGCTTTCGTAGATTGCAGTAGTCTTACATCTGTCACCATACCTAGTTCAGTTACATATATTGGCAATCAAGCATTCGCATTTTGTACTAATGCAACGATATATTGTGAAGAAGAAGGCGAACCCGATGAATGGGATTGGGCCTGGAATGATGATGGCGTGAAGGTGGTTTGGGGATCAGAAATGCCAACCGCCGTCGCCGAAACAGCCGCCACCGCCGTCAACATCTACGCCCACGGCAACACCATTGTGGTTGAGAACGCAACGGATGAAATCTGCGTTTATGATGCAATGGGACGCATTGTGTGTAGAGACGTTGCGCGCAACGTCTCTACGGTTGCCGAATCGGGCGTCCGCGCAGAAATCCCCGTCAACACCACAGGCCTTTACATTGTGAAGGTTGGCACCGTGGCAAAACGGGTGATGGTGAATGATTGATAATTAATTGTTAATTTGTTTTTGTAGAGACGCGCCTTGGCACGTCTCTACATGTTTTATGCCGCGCCCTATCGGGCGGAAATTATAAGAAAATTAGGAAACAAAATTCTATAAAATTTTTAAAATCAACTTTTTATAAATTTCAAATACCATTTTCCAATAAATTCCCGCGCAGCGGCACCCGAAATATCCGCTTGCAGATAATATTCGGTTTAAATCGGACAAAATCGGTTAGAGACAATAAAATCCTCCACCCATATTTTTCTCGAAAATTTGCTTTGGATTTTTAGCAGAGGTGTTTTACTTTTATGCGTTTTGTAATTTTCGTATAAAAAAGACGATTTATGAAGATAAAACTTAGCATCAGAAAAAAAATCAGCCTGTTTGTGCTGATTCCGCTTTCAGTATATATCATCATCCTCATAGTGTTCATTGGAATCAGGTTCACCAACCAAGCCGAATTCGACAACGGACACACAAGCCGTCTGCTCTCTGAACGGTCAGCGGCACACGCTGAGATTGTGCTTAAAGACAATCAATCGAACGTCAAAACTTTGGCCAGCATATTGTCGGTTCCACAAACAGAACTCGATTCCGCAGGACGTGATTTCTTCAAAAAAACAATCGGCAACTCATCTAAAGGACAGATTTATTGGGTATTGCTGACATCATCGTTCTACGCCGACACAAACTACCAAAACTACGATTGGGTGCTGATTCAGGCCAGCAACGGTGTTGTAAGTGTAAGCGATGACGGCGGATTGATTCAGAACAATTTCTCGCAAATCATCGGGACAAACAACACCATGGTTTTCAATCCATACGAGCTGAACGGACAGTGGACAATTAACATCAGCACTCCTATATACCAAAACGGCAGCATCTGCGGATATGTCTGCAAAGGTGTCAATGTCAAGGATTTCGATTTTCTGGCTGTTAAAGTGGCGCAAGCCTTCAACGAGGAAGTCATCAAACACCTCATCGACAACCAAGGCACAATTGTCTATTCAAGCGAGTTTACTGACATCAGCCGCAAATTCACAGTTGGCTACAGCGATACAGCCGCCATCAATTCAATGCGCAATCAGATTGCCAAAGGTGAATATCTGAACAACGCATTTGTGCAGAACGGCGTGCCAATGTGCACCTACTTCACCCCCATCAACATTGCTCCTGACTGCAACTGGTCGCTTGCACTCACGTTCCCAACGAGCAATGTGGGACAGCAAGCCCTCAACAGCATCCGCATCACGTTGATAATGGCAGTTATTGGTCTGCTGATAATAGTCAGCCTCATCTACATTATTGCCAAGAATCTGGCTGTTCCCATCAATTATACAACCGAAGCGTTGAAACATCTTGCTGTAGGCGATACCGAAAGCATCGACACATTGGACATCAAGACTAACGATGAACTTGAAGATATGGCCAACTCGCTGAATCAGGTGGTGGATGGTATCAGAAAAGCTGAGACTTTCGCACTTGGTATTGGCAAGGGCGATTTTGAAAGCAATTTCCATGCACTCGGCAGCAAAGACCGTTTGGGCGAAGCTTTGATAAAGATGCGCGACAGCCTTGTTGAGAGCCAGAAGGTTGAGGCAGAGCGCAAAAAAGAAGAGGAATTGCGCAACTGGGCAACCGAGGGCATCGCCAAATTCGGCGACATCCTGCGCAAAGACCTCGACAATATGAAATCGCTGGGTTACAACATTATGTCGAACCTTATCGACTATCTGAAAGTGAACCAGGGAGCATTGTTTGTGATCAACGATGACGATGAAAACGACATCTACTACACAATGGTTACAGCCATAGCCTATGGCCGCGACAAATACATTAAAAAGGATATTCGCGTGGGCGAAGGCCTTGTTGGACAGTGCATTTACGAGCACAAAACCATCTATCTTACCGAGGTGCCCGAAGATTACGTGAGAATCACGTCGGGACTTGGAACTGCCAACCCGCGCTGCATACTGATTGTGCCCTGCATCCTCAACGACGAGATGTTCGGTGTGATTGAGATTGCTTCGTTTAATGAGCTTAAACCATACGAGATTGAATTTGTAGAGAAACTTGGCGAAAGCATTGCCTCCACAGTATCAAGCGTAAAAGTTACCGAAAAGACCGCCAAATTACTGCAAGCCAGCCAAGTACAGCGCGAGGACCTTACATCGCAGGAGGAAGAGTTGCGGCAGAACCTTGAGGAGATGCAAGCCACTCAAGAAGATTTGCGCCGCCAGATGGAGGAGAACACCACCATGCGCGAGGAGCTTGCCAAAGAACAGGTTCTTATGGATTCGCTCATGGATAACGTTAACGACTACATCTATTTCAAAGATTTGGAAGGCAAATTCATTCGCGTTTCCAAATCATACCTGAATTTGGTTAAGGTAAACTCATACGATGATGTGGTCGGTAAGAGCGACTTCGATTTATGCTCAAATCAGGATGACGCCCAGCGTTTTTATAACGATGAACAACATATTATTCAAACCCAGAAACCGATACTGAACCAAGTTCAGAAAGAGCATCGTCTGGATAAAATAATATACACTTCAACATCGAAATATCCGTTGTTCGACGCCTCAGGAAATGTTGTGGGAACATTCGGTCTGACAACAGATGTGACAAATGCCATTATAGCCAGTCGCCAGGAAAACGAAAAGTAAGGGAAAAACCTGTAAATAACATAATTGACTCCTTACCAGGTGACAAAATATGTTGTTGCTGACATATTCTAATTGTTCAAAAAAACGATGCTGAGATGTTTCGTTACTACTCTGAGGGGCAATTCGGCTTCGCTTTCAAGGCCAGTTGCGGGACTCAAATAATTAAATAACCCCAGCCTCGATAAGAAGTACAATCTCCTCAATATACATATCTTCCTCATCGGGGTCGTACTCGCTTTTCAGGTTCTCGCCAAAAATGCGTGCAACGCCCTGCCAGAAATATGCAGAGAACGAACCGCGATACTCCTGAACAAGCTCAAAAGCAGTGTTATTTATCTCACGGTCAACGAGTTTGAGCAAGATTCGTCCTTGCGAAATGGTGAGTGAGCGAAGTTCCTTCTCATATCTTTTAAACATCTGTTTTTCATACTCTTTGATGTAAGCTTCGCGCTGCTGCGGGTCGGTGACACCCTCAAGATTGGCATTCATGGTTGCCAGCTCGTCGCGGGCGGCAATGGCATACGGATAGGCTTTTTTCACGTTGCGCATCAGCTTGTCATACTTGATTTGCTGACGACGTTTCTTGAAATGACGCACTGTTACGGTCTCAATGTTGACAACTGGCAAGGTGTCGCCATTATCATCAATAATAAAGCGCACCGCCACAGGCTTTTTCCTCTCCTGCGCCATTGCAGGCCAGCAAAATGCTGTTGTCAAAACACCTATAAATAATATACGCAGCCAACTCATCGATTAATAATTTTTGCAAAAATACTCAATTCAATAATTGTGCCGAATGATTAAAAATCGTAATAAATATTCTGCAGCGACGTGCGCAAACCAAAGGTTATCAGCTTGTTTTTGTTTTTTTCACCACTCGTTTCCTCCGACCGCAGATTCAGTCCAAGATAAACATTCATATTGGTGCGCGGATTGATTAGGAATGCGGCTTTTAGGTTTGTATTTTGAAGAATCACCTTCTCCCCCTGTCCTATTTCGTTGTGATATTCATCGCCATGCGTTGTGTAATCAAGGAAAATATTGTTGCCCATGTTCATTCCGTTAACATCGCGGCCGTGCATGGCATGAATGTATTTTGCCTCAACAAACAATCGCTTGTAGTTGTAGCGACCTATCAGCACAAATTCCTTGAAATTGCTGCCCAACGGATGCGCAAGCGGCTGGCGATAATGGCCATAGTTCTGAATATGAGTGACGTGAGAGTACATAAACGGTCGCGCCACATTCATTTCTGCCTGAATGTCAAGATGCTCCAAACCGAACAAATCGTATGTCTTGTAGCCCATCTGCAAAGCCCACTTGTTGGCCCACCAGCCCCACTGAATTGTTGAATCCGACTTGTTGAACTGATGCTTGATGCCAGCTTTAACGTTCTCCAATTTGAACTCATCAATAATAAACTGCCCATAAAGCACATGATTGCTCCACAAAGTCAGTTTGCCTGTCAAGCCCATAAGAGCGTTGTCGGGCGAACCGACAGAGAACTCAACCGGACGCGTGAAAATCACGGGATTAGCATAGTTGATGTCGAACCCGCGATGGCCGAGACTGTCGGCATTAGCCCAGATGACCGACTCAAAGAACCCGACATTGAGCCATGGCGTAACCGACCAGTCGAGATAGTTGAACGAGCCCCATTTCTTATCGTGCGGATGGCCATAATCGTAGTGTTTTTCAAGGTCTTGAAACTGCGCCCAAAGGTTGACATACTTGATATGCCAGAAATCGGTGGTTATGCGCAGAAAAGGATAGTTGAATGACGCATCGCTCAGAATCATAGAACGATAGCCGTCGCCAATAAAATTTTTACCATGACCGAAAGTGATGTCGAAATGCTCATCGGGTTGGAAACTGACCGTTGCATCCACCCAGGCATAATCATAGCCATCCTCCTTGAATGCCTTATAGGAGCCCTGCCCTGGCATGGCTTTGGTATTTTTCACAACCTGACGGCGATAATCGTAGAATTTAGCCTGATTCTCATAGAAATCCGATGTCACAAACACATACTTGCCCAACCGAGCATTCACCATAATGCCGCGTGTGTTTGTCCAACTCATTTTGTCGTAATCGGAATCGCGGCCAAACTCAAAATGCATCAGAGGGTCGATGGTGAACTCGAAATCATCTTGTTTATAACCCAACCAACTGCGATTCAGCAATATATCGGGCAACTTGCGGCTCACATCCATGCGGTAAAGTGAATCGGCATTGACGGTGGCGTTCACCTGCCGCATCTGATATGGCTTCACCGAAGTGTGGAAACGGTTCTGTTTCTGGTAAACATAGCGGTCGAAGTGGTTGAATTCCTGGTCCATATAAAGGGAGTGCGACTCCTGACCATGAACCACCAAACCGCTTATCACAAGCAAAACCGAGAAAAGAATCCGTCGATTCATTTTTTTGCCTTAATACGAGCCGAATATAGTTGAATTTGCCATACCCGACGAAAGTTTTTGGTGAATGTGCCCAAAATTGAGGTGATTTGACGGATAGTAAACAAGACAATCAGTCAATCAAATTAAAAAGTCCCGCATTTGACGGGACTTTTTAATTTGATTGACTGATTCTCAATTATCTACATTTTCACCCTCTTCAACGCGAACGCTTTCAGCAGCCATCGCGGAAGCGGCTTGTCCATACCGCGCTTGTGCAGGTCGATAACCAAGCCCAACTTTTTGACAATCGGCACTTTGTGCGTCTCGACGAACTCGATGAGCGTGCCTTCGGGTGCCTGAATGTAGGCGAAACTTCCGGCGGCCTCACCCATATCGAAGGTGTTGCCAGCGCGCGTGCTGTCAACGGTGAACGGGAAGCCTTTCGACTTCACAAACTCGCGCAGGTCGTCCATATTGGCAATGTCGTAGCAGATTTGAATGTAGCCCGGGTCGCCCCAGATGCGGCCGTCGAAGATGCCTTTCGGCTCGCGGTCGAGAACCTGCACCAGCTCAATCTGCGACTTGCCAAACACTGGTGAGAAGGCACCATGGCCTTCGCTCGTCTGCGCGAGCAGCATACGGCGGTAGCGGTTGCCGCTGCCCGGAACGCCGCCCCAATCGGCAAACACGTCTTCCTGGTCATAAACCACTTTGTCGTAGCCCAGAATGTCGCGGTAAACGGGCAGACTTTCATCGATGTTCTTAACACCCACAACGCCGCCGAAAACGCCGCCATTCACTGCCTTAGTGCTTGTGAAAATCGATGATTCCTGCACAAATTCCCAAAGGTTGCCGTACAGGTCCTTCATATAGAAGTGCTCGGTTCCGGCAGGGTCTTTCTCAACCGATGTCAAAAGGTCCAGGCCTTTGCTGCTGAAGGTGTTATATGCTTTGTGGATGTCGGTGGTCTTCATCTTTGCGATGCAGATGCCAAGGTCGCCAATCTGGATTTCGAATTTTGGCATCTCGGGCGTTTTGCCAGTGTGCTGCCAAATCTCGAAACCGCCGCCGCCTTGCATATTCAGGGCGAAGATTGCGCGGCGCTCGCGCTCTTTTCCGCCAGTGTGCGGCAACATCAGTTTTGCCACAGCGGCTTCGTCGAACACCTTCACGTCCATTCCGAAATTCTTGTTGTACCATTCCCAGCCTTCCAAAACGTTCGGAACACCGACGCCCATCTGCTGAATACCGTTAATTTGATGTGCCATATCTTTTTTGTTTAATCGGTTAATCGTTGAATTGATTATGTAGAAACGTGGCGCGCCGCGTCTCTACGGTTTTGTCATTCATCACTATTTTGTTGAATCAACTCTCGATGCCAGAAAATAGAACAGTCCTGGCAGCCACTTGCGGATGTGGACCAGCAGAGTGGCCTTGCCGCCGTAGAGCACTTCCTTTTTGCCGCGGCGCACAGCCCGCAGAATAATCCGCGCCGACTCTTCGGCCGACATTCCTGCAGCCTGGCCTTTGTCCATAATGCCGTATTTCTCGCCAGTTTTTGTGATGGCGTTCAGCGACACGTTGGTTGCGATGCGCCCTGGTTCAAGAATTGTGATTTGGATGTTCTTTCCGGCAGTTTCAGCGCGCAGACTCTCGAAGAATCCGTGCAGCGCGTGCTTAGACGCAGAGTAGGCCGAGCGGAACGTGATTCCGTATTTGCCTACAACACTTGAAGTTACCACAATCAGACCACCGCCGTTCGCAATCATATGCGGCAGAAGCGCCTTGGTTATGGCTATGGTGCCGAAAAAATTGATTTCCATCACTTTACGGTCAATTTCGACGGGCGTTTCCACGGCCAGCGACCGTTGGCTGATGCCGCCAAAGTTCATCAGGCCATCGATTTTGACACCATCGGCAAGCACGCTGTCAACAGCGGCCTGCATACGCTCGTAATCGGTCAGGTCGAAGGCTTCGATGCGTGTGGCGGCGCCAAGTGTCTGGCAGCGGTCGGCAACGCGGGCAAGGGCTTCCTCATTCCGCCCCGACAGAATCAGCTGGGTGCGGTGTTTGGCCAGCTCGTAGGCTACACCTTCGCCAATGCCCGACGACGCGCCTGTTATCCAGAATGTCTTTCCGTCGAAATTCATCATTGCAAAGCAGTGAGAGTGAGTGTTTTATTTCACAATCTCGAGCAACTCAACTTCGAAAATCAGCAAGCTGTAAGGTTTAATCATTTGGCCTGCACCATTTGCACCATATGCAAGTTCCTGCGGGATAAACAGCTTCCACTTCGAACCGACAGGCATCAACTGCAATGCTTCAGTCCAACCCGAAATTACCTGACCTACACCAAACACGGCTGGTTCACCGCGCTCAACGCTGCTGTCGAAAACAGTGCCATCGAGCAATGTGCCTGTATAGTGAACTTTTACTCGGTCTGTGAATGTTGGTTTCTGTCCCTTGCCTTCTGTAATAATGGTGTATTGCAACCCCGATGCTGTGGTGATGACATCGCCATTGGCCTTATTCTTGGCAAGGAACTCCTCGCCTTCGCGCTTATTGTCACCAAATTGTGACATTAGTTCCTTTTCACGGATTTCAGCAAAGAAATCAGTCACCATATTGCCGTATTTTTCTACATCAATACGCGTTGAAGTCTCTTGATTCGCCTCACGGAAACCCTCAAAATAGAAACAATATTTGATACCAACTGTATCCAAACCCGAATTGCGATACCCTTCTCCAATAGCCTGACCATCAGCAACACCAAGCAGATAACTTGCCGAATCGAGATAAGATGTTGTAAATGACAGTCCAGGAACACTACCTGTGGTGTCTTTCATAACTTTTTGGGTATAAAGCTGAATAAGCATCGTAAAATTGTTCAGGAACTGCTGATTAGATGAATCAAGCTCATATTTCAGTTTTTGCTGATTGCTCGATTTATAAAGAGCCTCGAAATAAACATCAAAATTCAACAAAGTGTCAAGTCCGAAATGGTTGTAGGTGGTTTCCTGTCTGCCACCATCAATAACACCCATTAGATATGCCACAGAGTCAGCTTTTGTTACAATTTTAGTTTGAGATTTGAATGACGAGCCGCAAGACATCATTGTGGCTGCAAATGCACTCGCCAAAAGAATGTTTTTGAAATTCATAGTTTTACGTTTAAAAAAATATTTAAAAAAGTGTGCGAATATAGCGAATAAATAAAGGGCTATTCTAGAAATAACACTTTTAATTTACTTTTAAGTAAAAAACCTGCTCTACATTGAATTAATCCATAAAAAAAAAACCGATTCGCTGCCGAATCGGTTTTTCCTTCTTTAGGGTGCCCGGTGGGACTCGAACCCACGACATTCAGAACCACAATCTGACGCTCTAACCAACTGAACTACGGGCACCATTTTTGTGCGGCAAAAGTAGCATAAAAATCAATTTACCTATCATTTTAACCATTTTTTTAAGCAAAAAACATTCATAACCGCACAGCAAGCTGTATATCAAACCGTTGCGAACACTTTAAGCACAAAAAAATATTATTCGCAATATATAAAAAGGTACGAGGAAAAAAATCAAATAATAGTGACCCTATGCATCCCAATAATCTTAAAAATAAAAATCCTCAAAAACTGTTGGAAATATATCAGCACAAAATTCTATCTTTGCCGACCATTTTTAGTGGACGTATTATTATGATAAAGATAACATTTCCTGACGGCAGCACGCGCGAGTTTGAGAGCGGTGTTACCGGTATGCAGATTGCTGAGAGCATCAGCCCGAGGCTGGCAAAAGAAGTTCTGTCGGTTAACGTGAACGACGAAACCATCGACCTTGCCCGCCCAATCACAACCGACGCAAAAATCAAACTCAACAAATGGGACGACCCTGAGGGCAAACACACCTTCTGGCACTCGTCGGCGCACTTGCTGGCCGAGGCTTTGCAGGAACTCTACCCTAGCGTGAAATTCGGCATCGGCCCTGCCATCGAGAACGGCTTCTACTACGACGTTGACCTTGGCGACCGTCAGATTTCGGAATCGGATTTCGGCGCTATCGAGCAGAAAATGATGCAGTTGGTTCAGGCCAAATCGCAGTTTGTGCGCACCGAGGTCTCGAAAGCCGATGCGCTCAAATTCTTCGGCGACAAGGACGAAATCTACAAGGTTGAACTCATCAACGACCTTGAGGACGGTAAAATCAGCTTCTACAAGCAAGGCAACTTCACCGACCTTTGCCGCGGCCCACATTTGTTTGATACTTCGGTAATTAAGGCTGTGAAAGTGCTGAGCGTGGCTGGCGCATACTGGCGCGGCGACGAGAAGCGCAAGCAACTCACCCGCATCTACGCCATCACCTTCCCGCAGAAGAAACTCTTGGACGAGTATCTGGTTCTGCTTGAGGAGGCTAAGAAGCGCGACCACCGCAAAATCGGCAAGGAAATGGAACTCTTTATGTTCTCGGATATGGTGGGCAAAGGACTGCCAATCTGGTTGCCGAAAGGCACGGCTGTACGTCTTCGCCTTGAGGATTATCTGAAAAAGATTCAAAAACGATATGGATATCAGCAGGTTATGACACCGCACATCGGCGGAAAGCAACTTTACGTAACATCGGGCCACTGGGACCACTACGGAAAAGACAGCTTCCAACCCATCACCACGCCTGAGGAGGGCGAGGTTTATATGCTGAAACCGATGAACTGCCCGCACCACTGTATGATTTACAAGAACGCGCCGCGCTCGTACAAAGACCTTCCGCTGCGAATTGCAGAGTTCGGAACCGTTTATCGCTACGAGCAAAGTGGTGAGCTTCACGGACTTACACGTGTCCGCTCGTTCACTCAGGACGACGCCCACCTTTTCTGCCGTCCCGACCAAGTGAAAGAGGAGTTCTGCAAGGTTATGGATATTATCCAAATCATTTTCAAGGCTTTGAACTTCGATAAGGTTGAGGCGCAAATTTCGCTTCGCGACCCGAACAACCACGAGAAATACGTGGGCAGCGACGAACTTTGGGCAAAGGCTGAGCAGGAGATTATCGAGGCTTGCAAGGAGAAAAACCTTGACGCTGTGGTTGAGTACGGCGAGGCCGCCTTCTACGGTCCGAAACTCGACTTTATGGTTCGCGACGCCATCGGCCGCCGCTGGCAGTTGGGCACCATTCAGGTGGACTACAACCTGCCCGAGCGTTTCGACCTTGAATATATGGGTGCTGATAATCAAAAACATCGCCCCGTAATGATTCACCGCGCGCCTTTCGGCTCAATGGAGCGCTTTGTTGCCGTGCTGATAGAGCACACAGGTGGCAAATTCCCGCTCTGGCTGACACCCGAACAGGCTGTAATTCTGCCAATTAGCGAAAAATATAACGATTTTGCACAAAAGGTTTCCAATATTCTGGAAAATTACGATATTCGCACCGCCGTTGACGAGCGCAACGAGAAGATAGGTAAAAAGATACGTGACAATGAGTTAAAGCGTATCCCCTATATGCTAATCGTTGGCGAAAAAGAGGCCGAGAGCAACACAGTTTCCGTCCGCCGACAGGGCGATGGCGACAAAGGCTCGATGACTCTCGAAGATTTCGCCAAACTGGTCAACAGCGAAGTGGAAGAGGCAATGAAGTCTAACTAATTATAGGAGAACCATATAATAGAAAACAAGCCACAAGGGAAGTCCGGGTCAGATGACAAGGCTGCCAATAGGATTAATGAGGAAATCAGAGTGCCGAAAGTCCGCTTAGTGGGCGAAAATGTGGAGCAAGGCATCTACAGCATTCGCGACGCTCTGAGAATTGCCGAAGAACAGGGATTAGATTTGGTTGAGATTTCGCCAAACGCTGATCCACCGGTATGCAAGGTGATTGACTACAGCAAATTCCTTTATGCTTTGAAAAAGAAGCAGAAGGAGATGAAAGCCAACGCTTCGAAGGTTGTAATCAAGGTTATCCGCTTCGGTCCGCAAACCGATGAGCATGACTTCAACTTCAAAAAGAACCACGCAATCAAGTTCCTTGAAGAAGGTGCCAAAGTGAAGGTTTATGTGTTCTTCAAAGGTCGCTCAATCCTGTTCAAAGACCAAGGCGAATTGGTTCTGCTGCGTTTGGCCAACGAACTTGAGGAATACGGCAAAGTTGAGCAGTTGCCGACTCTTGAGGGTAAAAGAATGATAATGACTATTGTACCGAAAAAGAAAAAATAAATTTAAATTTTGTACAGTTATGCCTAAGATGAAAACCAATTCCGGCGCAAAGAAAAGATTCGTGCTTACAGGCACCGGAAAAATCAAAAGAAAACACGCTTACAAAAGCCACATCCTGACCAAGAAAGGGACAAAGCAGAAGCGTAACCTGACTTATTTCACAACCGTTGACAAGGCTGATG
Organism: Salinivirgaceae bacterium; assembly: GCA_017474765.1. Lineage (GTDB taxonomy): Bacteria > Bacteroidota > Bacteroidia > Bacteroidales > SZUA-534 > RUG13583. The sequence goes on from JAFVGW010000050.1 coordinate 41,472, forward strand.
TGAAGAACATCAAACTTTGCCTGGCAATGAGATAAGCCGAAAAAGAAATCAAATTTTTAATTGTTTAACCGCGAATGTATTAGCTGTCGAAGTTTCCTAAAGGAGAGGAACGCTAACCATTCCTAAAATCGTAAAATTATGCCGCGTTCAGTAAATCACGTAGCTTCAAGAGCAAGAAGGAAGAAAATTTTAAAACAAACCAAAGGTAATTTCCTTGGCCGCGCCAATGTGTGGACCGTTGCCAAAAACACCTTTGAAAAAGGCCAACAATACGCCTATCGCGACCGCCGCAACAAGAAACGCTCATTCCGCGCTTTGTGGATTCAGCGTATCAATGCTGGCGCCCGCCAATTCGGATTGTCATACTCAGAACTTATTGGCAAACTGGCGAAAGCAAATGTTGAAATCAACCGCAAAGTCCTTGCCGACCTTGCAATGAACCAACCAAAGGCTTTCGAAGCCGTTGTTAATTCGGTAAAATAAATCAAGATTTTTCAATTGAGGTACAATAGATTAAGCCGTTCCTACTTGGGACGGCTTTTTTTGTGACTACATTTTGACAAAAACATGATAAAAGTGTTGTGACACGGCAATAGTTTTTTTCGTCATTCGTTTGATTCTTATCGAAATTCGACAAACATTTGCACAAAATTTAAATTCAAAACATAGACTGATGAAATTAGCGATTATCGGATACGGACGGATGGGCCACGAGATTGAGGCCATTGCCGTGAAAAGAGGGCACGAGGTTGTGCTGACCATCGACAAGGACAATATGCAAGACCTTGAAAGCGAGAAGTTTAAAACGGTTGATGTGGCCATTGAATTCACTTTTCCCGAATCGGCTGTTGGCGACTATCTGAAGTGCTTCAAGGCGGGTGTGCCTGTGGTTACGGGCACCACGGGCTGGCTCGACCAACGTCCGATGGTTGAGGACGAGTGCCGCAAGCAGAACGGCGGTTTCCTTTACGCTTCGAACTTCAGTCTGGGCGTGAACCTGTTCTTTGAACTGAACCGCAAACTTGCCGAAATGATGAGTAGTTTCCCTGATTATTCAGTGAGAATGAATGAGATACACCACATTCACAAATTGGACGCGCCGAGCGGCACAGCCATCACCTTGGGCGAGGACATTGTGAAAATCAATCCACGGCTCGACAAATGGGTGAAAACCGCTGACTGTCAGCCGAATGAGTTGCCGATAACATCGGAACGCATTGGCGAAGTGCCTGGCACTCACGAAGTTTTCTACCGCTCTGAAGCCGACGAGATTACCATCCGCCACGAGGCCTTCAACCGCAAGGGATTCGCACTTGGCGCCGTTGTGGCCGCCGAGTTTATGGCTGGCAAACGGGGCATCTACAGTATGAAAGACGTATTTGACTCAATATTAAAACGATAAGCAATGGAAAAAACGTCAAAGAAAGACATTATAAAATTCAGCATAGTACTCGTAATCTACATTCTGTGGATTATCTGGAACGGCGGCCTATGGTGGTTGCTTGGCATTCCTGTGATTTTCGACATCTACATCACCAAAAAAGTTCATTGGGCTTTTTGGAAGAAAAAAGGTGTTGAGAAGCAGACAAAGACTGTGGAATGGATTGATGCTGTGATATTTGCGGTGGTTGTCGCATCGCTTATCCGTACGTTCCTGTTCGAGGCGTACACAATTCCCACTTCGTCGATGGAAAAATCGCTGCTCGTGGGCGACTATCTGTTTGTAAATAAGTTCACTTACGGTCCGCGCAAACCGATTACGCCTATTTCTGTTCCGTTTGTTCACCACACAATGCCGTTCACTGCCACAACACGCTCATATTCTGATGTTTGGCAGCGAAAATACACGCGTATGGCTGGCTTCCGCAAGATTAAGAACAACGATGTGGTTGTGTTCAACTTCCCCGAAGGCGATACGGTTTGCCTTGAAAATCAGGCACCAAGCTACCACCAACTGGTGCGCGATTACGGCCGCGACAGAATCTGGCAGTACTACACCATCGGCTATCGCCCCGTTGACAAGCGTGAAAACTACATCAAACGCTGCGTGGCCATTCCTGGCGACTCGCTCAAAATTGTTGACGGACAATTGTTTATCAACGGAAAGCCGCAAGAAGAAATAGGCATCAAGCAGTATCGTTACGACATCATAACCGATGGTACATCGTTCAGTCCCAAGGCTTTACAGAAGTTGGGAATATCGATGGAAGACATCAGCCGTAGCCAAATTGCCGCAGGACACTACCAAATTCCGCTGACGCCCGAAATGGTTGAAAGTCTGCGTAACTTCCGCTTTATCAGAGAGATAAAACGCGTCAATGCAGGCGACCGCTACGACGGCAGCAATTTCCCGCACGACGCGCGCTATCGCTGGAACGAAGACAATTTCGGCCCGCTATGGGTTCCGCAGAAGGGCGCAACCATCGACTTAACAATTGACAATCTACCTTTGTATCAGCGCATTATCCGCATCTACGAAGGCAACGACCTGCAAGTGAAGGACAGCACCATATATATAAATGGACAGCCCGCCGACAAATACACCTTTGCAATGGACTACTACTGGATGATGGGCGACAACCGACACAACTCGCTCGACTCGCGTTTCTGGGGCTTTGTACCTGAAGACCACATAGTTGGCAAGGCTTCGATGATTTGGTTCTCGTCAGACAAGGACCAATCGTTCCCGAAAAACATCCGCTGGCGCAGATTGTTCAAATTCATTCACTGATTGAAGGATTGTAGTAATTGTGTTTCAAAGTTCGATTCACCGATTCACCGATTAAACATAAAAAAAGTCTATCGCCAATAATAGAATAATGATTATCAAACACTTATCGGTTGCAGTCGGGTTGCTGGCTTGTTTGGCCGCCTATGGCAACAGCCACGATTCGGGTAAGGTGGAATTCACCGCCGAACAAGAGCAATGGGCTGATTCTGTGCTAAATACGCTCAACACGCGGCAGAAAATAGCGCAACTGATAATGATGGCTGTCTATTCGAACAAAACCGAAAGTTACAACCAACAAACCGTTGAACTATTTGAACAACAGCAAATTGGCGGCATAATATTTATGCAGGGCGGCCCCGTGCGCCAAGCAATGTTGTGCAACCGTATTCAGGCCGTGCTGAACGTTCCCGCAATGGTGGCCATCGATGCTGAATACGGGCTTGGAATGCGGCTCGACAGCACCATCTACTACCCGCGCGCAATGGCTTTGGGCGCCATCGGAAGCACCGAGCCCATCTATGATTTTGGCGCAGAAGTGGCGCGGCAGTGCCGACGGCTGGGTGTGAACATCAACTTTGCACCCGTGCTCGACATCAACGTTGAACCGCAAAACCCGATTATCAACAGCCGTTCGTTTGGCGAAAACAAAACACACGTAACTAATTGTGCATCAGCATACGCACGCGGAATGCAAGACAACGGCGTGCTAGCCGTGGGCAAGCATTTTCCTGGCCACGGCGACACCCACACCGACTCGCACCTTGCGTTGCCACTTGTTGACCACAGCCGTAGGCGGCTGAATGACATTGAGTTATATCCGTTCCGCAAAACCGCCGACCTGATGGGCGGAATGCTGGTGGCGCATCTGGCCGTGCCCGCCTTGGAACCCGACACGCTGCTTCCGTCGACATTGTCGAAGCGTATTGTGGACTCGCTGCTAATCAAAGATTTAGGCTATAAAGGATTGATTTTCACCGATGCGCTGAATATGCGCGGCGTGGCAAACGCCTTTGAGCCTGGCGAGTTGGAAGTCCGCGCGTTTATGGCAGGGAACGACATTCTGCTCTTCCCCAAAAACGCCGAACTCACCATCAACAGCATTGAGCAGGCCATTGCCGACAGCCTGATAAGCCTTGACGAACTCAACCGCCGCTGTCGCAAAGTGCTGATAACCAAAGCTTGGATGGGATTAAACCACTATCAGCCCATCGACACCACCAACCTTTATACCGACTTGAATTCCGCTGTTGCAACATCTCTACATTCCAATTTGACGAGTCAAACATTCACCTTAATAAAAAACAACGGAGCTTTCCCCATAAAGAATCTGACCGACAACAAGATACTCGCTATTTCCTTGGGTGAACTACGTGACAATCAATTCAATAAGCAGCTGCAACTATACACTACTGTTGATACAATCACCCTGCCCACATATCCGAGCGATTCTGTAATCGCGGCCGTTTTCGATACCGCGCAAAAATATAGCACTGTGATTGTTGCGACTGTGGGCACGAATGAATTGCAGTCGAAGAACTTTGGCGTTATACCCGAATCTGTAAAAATGATTGATACTTTGGCCTATCATGGCAACACGATTTTTGTCCATTTGGGCAATCCTTATGCACTTGGTAAGATTCATAATATCAACCAATTATCGGCAGTGCTGATTGGCTATCGTTCGTGTCGTGAGACGCAGGAACTTGCCGCGCAAGCCGTTTTTGGTGGCCAAGAAGTGAAAGGCAAACTCCCAGTTTCTGCCAACGAACAAATTATTCAAGGCGGCGGTCTGGACAGCGGCAATGCCATCAGGCTCGCCTACTCCGATGTCAGCAGCGCAGGCTTGAAATCTGAGCCCTTCCAGAAAATCGATTCCATTGTCAATCAATGTATTATCGATAGGGTTATGCCTGGCTGCCAGATAGTTTTGGGTGTAAAAGGAAGTGTTGTCTACAGCAAGGCCTACGGGTATCACACATACGACAGTTTGCAACCAGTGCAAATGACTGATATTTACGATATTGCATCGGTTACGAAAGTGGCGGCCACCACCACCGCGCTCATGCAGTTGTACGACAAAAAGAAATTCAAACTGAACGACAAACTCTCGTCCTACGTGCCAATGTTGGCGCAAAGCAACAAGAAAGATTTGAAAATAAATCAAATAATGGCTCATCAGGCAGGATTGAAAAGTTGGATTCCGTTCTACCAAAACACATTCAAGCCAAATGGTTCATTGCGTCCTGAATTGTATTCGAAAACAAACATGGATGGATATACCATTCAAATATCTGACAGCCTGTATCTTAATTCAAGTTATATTGACACTATCTATTCCGAAATCGTAAAATCGCCTTTGGGTGAGAAGAAGTATTTATACAGCGACCTTGGGTTCTATCTTTTCCCGAAAATGATTGAAAAACTGTCGGGAAAGACCATCGACGATTATTGTAATGAGCATATTTACAAGCCGTTGGGAATGAACAATACATGCTATTTGCCATTGTCGAAATTCGATACGGCACGGATTGTACCATCAGAAATTGACCAGACTTGGCGGCATGATACAGTCCGTGGTTTTGTCAACGACCAAGGGGCAGCCATGTTGGGCGGCGTTTCGGGGCACGCGGGCCTGTTCTCGAACGCCAACGACCTTGCAAAACTGTGTCAAATGTGGCTCAACGGCGGTAGTTATGGCTGCTCCACTATTGCTGGCCCCAAAACGGTTAAAGCGTTCACGTCCGCACCATTTGGCGGGAATCGCCGCGCTTTAGGCTTCGACCGACCGCTGAAAAAATACAACAGCAATGGCCCTGCTTGCCGTTATGCTTCGCAAAAAAGTTTCGGGCACAGCGGATTCACTGGCGCATACATCTGGATTGACCCTGAATATGAGTGCTTTATGGTTTTCCTGACAAACCGCACCTACCCCACATCGAAAGACAACAAACTGGCGAAACTCAACATCCGCACACAGATTCAAGAACTTTTCTATCAGGCGATTATAAAAGATTGATGATTCCCAACCTTTTCAAATCCGTGCAAACGGTTGAATCGACCACTCATCAATCTAAAATTCAACACAATAAATTCACCTGACAGCATCAGAAGAACGACCGCAGTGTCAATAAAAATCAAGGTTGAAAGGCGGTTTGGCACAGAATATGTGACTAAAAATAGGTTGCAGAATGGACAACCAACGTCCCATTCTCGCTTAAGAACTTGTATATCAAGAAAATCTAACATAAACAAAATGACGAATAAAGACAAAATTGGAGGGCTGATTAAGAAAAGAGCCGAGGCCAAAGTTGGAGGCGGTGTTGCGCGAATCGACAAGCAACACGAAAAAGGCAAACTCACAGCCCGCGAACGCATCAACATGCTGCTCGACGAAGGCAGTTTTGAAGAGTTCGATATGTTTGTGAGCCACCGCTGCACAAACTTTGGAATGGACAAACAGAAATTTATGGGCGACGGCGTTGTAACTGGCCACGGAACCATCGACGGACGTGTGGTTTACATTTACGCTCAAGACTTTACGGTGTTCGGCGGCTCGCTGTCGGAAACCATGTCGCAGAAGATTTGCAAGGTGATGGATATGGCCATGAAGGTTGGCGCACCCGTCATCGGAATCAACGACTCGGGCGGCGCGCGTATTCAAGAAGGTGTGAACTCGCTCACTGGCTTCGCCAACATTTTCGAGCGCAATATTCTTGCTTCGGGTGTAATTCCCCAAATATCAGCAATATACGGTCCGTGCGCAGGCGGCGCGGTTTACTCACCTGCCATCACCGACTTTGTCTTTATGAATCAGGACACAAGTTATATGTTCCTGACTGGCCCGAAGGTTGTGAAAACCGTTACGGGCGAGGTTGTTAACGAAGAACAACTTGGTGGCGCTCAAGTACATACATCGAAATCGGGCGTTGCCCACTTTGTTTCGGAAAACGAGGAAGAAGGCCTGATGGCGATTCGCCGTCTGCTCTCGTTCCTGCCGCAGAACAACCTTGAGGAGGCGCCGCTGCTTGAATGCAACGACCCAATCAACCGTCTTGAGGACTCGCTCAACGAGATTATCCCCGACAACCCGAACACGCCATACGATATGAAAGACGTTATTTTGGCCATTATCGACAACGGCGATTTCATGGAAGTTCAGGAGAATTTTGCAAAGAACATAATTGTAGGTTTCGCACGCTTCAACGGCGCATCGGTGGGCATTGTGGCCAATCAGCCGTCGTTTATGGCGGGTGTGCTCGACAGCAACGCTGCCCGCAAGGCCGCCCGTTTCATCCGCTTCTGCGATGCCTTCAACATTCCGATTGTAACACTTGTTGACGTGCCAGGATTCCTTCCTGGAACAGGTCAGGAATACAACGCCATCATATCGCACGGCGCCAAACTGCTCTACGCCTACGGCGAGGCCACAGTGCCAAAAATCACCGTCATCCTGCGCAAGGCTTACGGCGGCGCCTACATTGTGATGGGCTCAAAGGGCCTTCGCGGCGACATCAACTACGCATGGCCGTCGGCTGAGATTGCCGTGATGGGTGCCAAAGGTGCGGTTGAGATTCTTGAAGGCAAGAATATCAGCAAGATAGAAGATGCCGACGAGAAAGCCGCCTACATCAAGCAGGCCGAGGACGAGTACACAGACAAGTTCTCGAACCCGTATGTGGCCGCTCAAATGGGCTACCTTGACGACGTGATTGAGCCGCGCAACACCCGCTTCCGCGTGATTCGCGCGCTGCAAGTGCTCGCCACAAAGAAAGATTCTGTTCCCGCAAAGAAACACTCAAACATTCCATTGTAAATGAAGCCGATACGAATATTAACACTGATTATTGCTCTGTCGGCCTGCGTTGCGGCATCCGCCCAAAACGCATCAGATTTGCGGATAAACGAGGTGATGGTTTTCAACGACTCGAGCGTGGTGGACGATTACGGAAACCATGTGGGATGGATTGAGATTTTCAACACATCGTACAATACCGTCAACCTGAGCGGGCTGTTCCTGACCGACGATATGGGCAATCCGACAAAGAGCCGCATCGCCAAAAGTCCCGACGCGACAATCGCACCGCGCAGTTATTTTATATTGTATGCTACTGGCGACAAATCGGTTGGCGTGCACCATCTGACCTTCAACCTGAAAAACAGCCGAATGATTGCGCTGTTCGACGGCAACGGCCGCACCATAATCGATAGCGTTGCGATTCCAGCAATGACAGCCGACATGTCGCTGAGCCGCGAAACAGACGGCGGCGAAGTGTGGACAACCAAGAATCTGCCCACACCGAACTCGAGCAACTGGTTCGAGCCGTTTGCGGGCGAAGTTGACCAGTTCAAGTCGCTCGACCCGTTCGGCGCAGGTATGACAATGATTGCCATGATAATCGTACTTGGTTCATTGGCAACACTTTACTGCTGTTTTAAGATTGTCGGCCGAATAGCCACACGCAAGAAAAAAGACAAGCCGTTTGTGGCCAAAAACGCCGAAACGGGCGAAGAAGCATCAAATGAAGTGAACGCCGCAATCGCTTTGGCACTATTCTTGCTTAGCAAACAAGAGCACGACGATGAGTACACCGTTCTGACGATGCACAAAGTGTCGAGAAACTACTCGCCGTGGAGTTCAAAAATATATGGTCTGCGCAAGCGTCCAGGCGGTTTATCGTCATTCTAAAAACGAAAAAAACTTTTGGAATATGGAAAAGTTCAATTTTATAATCAACGGTAACAACTACGATACCGAAGTCCTTGAAATCATTGACAATAAGGCGCAAATACAAGTCAACGGCGTCATCTACAATGTTGAAATCGACAACTCGAAACAAAAAATAGCAAACACACCGCGCGCAAATGTGGCACGGCCTGTAGTCAAATCATCATCGAGTGAGACTCAAACCATTGTGAAACAAACACGTACAGCCGTCAGCGACAACGCCGTGACAGCCCCGCTGCCTGGTGTGATTCTGGACGTGAAAGTGAACGTTGGCGACACCGTGACCGCTGGTCAGCATCTGCTTACGCTTGAAGCGATGAAGATGGAAAACAACATCGACTCGCCGAAAGACGGCGTGGTTAAGAGCATCGCCAAACACAAAGGCGACTCGGTGATGGAAGGCGACGCACTGATTGTCATCGAATAACAACAGGATTAATCCATTGATTTACAAATAGAAAAATCCACTAATGGAACACGGATTCATATCATTTGTGCTCGAACATATAGCACAATTCTTTTCATACACAGCCTTCGCCAATATGACCATCGGCCACCTTGTAATGATTGCCGTAGGTTTGGTTTTCATCTATTTAGCCATTGCGAAGGAATTTGAACCGATGCTGCTGCTGCCAATCGGTTTCGGCATCATCATTGGCAACATTGCCTTTGCACCAGGCTTGAAAATCGGCATCTACGAGAGCGGCAGTGTGCTTAACTACTTGCATTTCGGCGTTTTACAAGGCGTTTATCCGCCATTGATATTCCTTGGCATTGGCGCGATGACCGACTTTTCGGCACTGATTTCGAACCCGAAACTGGTGCTTGTTGGCGGCGCTGCGCAGTTGGGCATCTTTGGCGCTTATGCGATTGCTTTGGCATTGGGATTCACATCGCCCGAAGCAGGTGCAATCGGCATCATTGGCGGTGCCGACGGCCCAACAGCCATCTTCCTTTCGTCGAAACTGGCCCCCGACCTTATGGGCGCCATTGCCATATCGGCATACTCTTACATGGCGCTTGTGCCTGTGATTCAGCCGCCTATTATGAAACTGCTGACCACTGAAAAAGAGCGCACCATCAAGATGAAGCCGCCCCGCGCCGTTTCGAAGACTGAACGCATTATGTTCCCGATTATCGGCTTGCTGCTCACCTGTCTTCTGGTTCCGTCGGGTCTGCCGCTGCTGGGTATGCTGTTCTTTGGCAACCTGCTGAAAGAGAGCACTGTAACCAAACGCCTGGCCGACACCGCACGCGGTCCGCTCATCGACATTGTGACAATCCTTATCGGCTTGACCGTGGGCGCTTCAACGCAAGCAACCACCTTCCTGACAGCCAAATCGATAGGCATCTTCGCACTGGGCGCAATATCGTTTGTGATTGCAACCTGCGGTGGTGTGCTGTTCGTGAAGTTTTTCAACCTGTTCCTGAAGGAAGGCAACAAAATCAACCCGCTCATTGGCAACGCTGGTGTTTCGGCTGTGCCCGACAGCGCGCGCGTTTCGGAAGTTGTTGGTCTTGAGTTCGATAAGAGCAACCACCTGCTGATGCACGCAATGGGCTGCAACGTGGCTGGCGTCATCGGTAGCGCCATTGCCGCAGGTATCTTGCTGAGTTTCTTGAGTTGATATCGAATAATAAATATTATTAAAATGAATTGTGCCAGTGGTCGTAACAGTCACTGGCACAATTATTTTATAACAATTTGCCGAACAAGGTGCAACAAAGACTTGAATAAGAGCAACGATTTTTGCAATTTTGCAGAAAAAAATGGCCGAAGAAATCTTATTCATAGTGAACCCTATTTCGGGAACTGGCAAGCAGAAACATCTAAACGCCATTCTTGAGAAAACGTTGGATTTCAACGCTTTCAATCCGACCATTCTCTACACCCGCCACGCTGGCCACGCTACCGAACTGAGCCGTGAAGCCGATGGCAAATACCGCTATGTGATTGTCGTTGGCGGCGATGGAACGGTTAACGAAGTAGCGAAAGGGCTGGCTGGCTCCGACACCACCATGGGCATCATTCCTGTGGGCTCAGGGAATGGACTGGCTCGGCACCTGAACATTCCGATGAAGATGGACGAAGCCGTGAAAGTCATCAACAAACGGCTGACGGAACGCATTGACACTGTGAAAATTAACAATGAATTATCGGTCAACGTGTCGGGCACAGGATTCGACGCGCACGTGGCTCACAAATTCGCAAAGAATGGCAAACGCGGCTCAATTCCATATGTGAAAATCGCCGCAACCGAGTTTCAGCAATACAAGACGCAGGCCTACAAGATTGTGGCCGACGGGCAGCCGATGTTCCGCAACGCCTTCATGATAAGCCTTGCCAACTCGGCGCAGTTCGGCAACAACGCGCTCATCTCGCCCGAAGCAAAGATTGACGACGGCCTGGTTGACATCTGCATCCTGTCGGAATTTCCGAAAGTGGAAGCGCCCGCACTGGCCGCACGGCTCTTCAACCGCACCATGCATAAGTCGAACTTTCTTGAGATTGTGCGTGCCAAATCGGTCCAGATAGATACCAACCACCCGATTGTCTGCCACATCGACGGCGAACCCGTGGTTTTCGACGATATGCTCAACATTGAGGTGCTGCCAGCATCGCTCAGCATCATCTACAACGATGAAGTGCAGAAACCGATTATCACCAACATCGAAAGGGAATTTACGAAACTGTTCAGTAACGCCAAAGGCGGTATTTTTGGTAACAAAAAGAAAATCGACGCGAAATGAAAAACGTAATTTTTGATTTGGGCGGTGTTGTTTTTTCGCGCGACAAACGGTTGTGTTCCAACGATTTGCTTGCATTTTGGAAAATCATTCACGCCAATCCAACCCCGCATTTCTGGCTTGAGTTCGACCGCGGCACTCTCACGTGGGAAGAGATGGTTCTGACGATGACCGACGTGATGCAAATGCCTTATAATCACTGCGATGAGATTCTGCACGAAGCCATTGCGCAAACACGCCCCGTGGCAGCCACAAGCGAGCTGATTGGACAACTCAAAAAGGCTGGTTACAAGCTGTTTGTGCTGTCGAATATGTCGTTCGAGTTCATTGCCGACTTCCGCAAATACCCGATTCTCAAAGAGTTCGACGGCGAAGTGATTTCGTGCTACTACAATCTGATCAAACCCGAACGCGCCATCTACGAATTGATTTCCAACAAGTTCGGGCTCAACCCCGCCGAAACGCTTTTCATCGACGACAAACCCGTGAACACTGTTGCGGCCGCCGACTTTGGCTTCAATGTCTTCAACTTCGACCGCGAGAATCCTGAGAAAGCGTGCGATGAGTTGCGGAAGATACTGATTTAATGTAAATTATGCACAAGCAAAACACTATTTGCTGCTAATCGATTTCGACAGATTTGGTAATATTTCAATTTAAATTCCATCCAACTTTTCCCTTTCATCTTTTGCCATAGGTATTATTTCAAACAAATTATATCTTTGTAAAACAAATAATAAGATAAAGGGAGGTTGTTATGGCAGCAATGGCTCTTAAAGAAAAGGCAATGAACTATTTTGCGGCACTCGATGACGAGAAAGCACAAATGGTTATCTCGTTTATGGAAACAATTGATATGTCAGCACATAAAAAGGCGAAAAGCATTGCCGACCTGAAGGGAAAAATACAATTTGCCGACGGCTATGACTACAAAGCGTTGCGGGGGGAAATATGATTTTGGTGGACACTTCCGTTCTTATCAATTTTTTCCGTGGCAGAGAAACCACAGGAACAATCTTCTTGGAGCATTTAATCAACGAAGATAAACCATTCTGCATCAACGAATTCGTCTTTCAAGAGATTTTGCAAGGCGCAAAAAACGAGAAAGAATTCGCAACACTAAAATCCTACCTTAGCGATATACCATTGTATTCACTAAGACAAGGTATTAAATCATTTGAAAACGCCGCCCAACTGAATTTCCGCTGCCGAAGAAATGGCGTTACTATTCGCAGCACAATCGATTTAATAATAGCTGAAACCGCTATTGAAAACAATATTCCATTGCTTTGCGATGACGATGACTTTGTGAATATGGCCCGCATAATTTCGGAATTGAAATTGGCGAAATAAACACCTGCTCGCATCTTAAAACTTTTCCCTTTCATCTTTTGCCATAGAAATTATATTTGCAACCGTTTAAAAAACGCGAGAAATGGCAAAACAGACCTGGCGACCTGGAACAATGATTTATCCGCTGCCTGCGGTGCTGGTGAGTTGTGGACGGCCCGATGGCGAGCGCAACGTTTTCACCGCGTCGTGGACGGGCACCATCTGTTCCGACCCGCCGATGTGCTACGTGTCAATCCGCAAAAGCCGCCACTCGTACAATATTATCAAAGAGTCTGGTGAGTTTGTCATCAATCTGACTAACAGCGAGTTGGCGAAGGCCACCGACTGGTGCGGCGTGAAATCGGGACGCGAAGTGGACAAGTTTGAAGCGATGGGGCTGACGCCAATCAAAGCCACACAAGTTGCCGCCCCGATGATTGACGAATCGCCCGTCAATATTGAGTGCAAAGTGGTTGAGATTAAAGAACTTGGCTCGCACGATATGTTCATTGCCAATGTTGTGGCCGTGAACGCCGACGAGAAATATATGAATCCAAAAACGGGCGCCTTCGACCTTGGCGCGGCCGATATGATTGCCTATATGCACGGCCAATACTACAAGTTGGGCAAGCGGATTGGCAAATTCGGGTGGACGGTTGAGAAGAAGCGCAAATAAGATTTGTTTAACGGTTGTAATTCAGCGTTTTTCGGTAGAAATATGATTGGCAGCATAAAATCGATTTTCAAACTTCGCATCAAGATTCCGTTTATTGAGCGGCTTCACATTTGGCGCGGCATACATCTAACTGAAAATCAGTTTATTCTGATTTTAAGTTTTGTTGTCGGCCTGTTGAGCGGACTGGCTGCCGTGATTCTGAAAAACACCATTCACCTGACCTATCAGTTTGTGCTGAAGGCAATTAACTCTGGTTTCGGAAGTTACATCTACCTTGCGTTGCCTGCCGTGGGCATTCTGCTCACCACGCTCTGGATAAAATTCCACGTCAAAGACAACATCTCGCACGGAATTACACGCGTATTGTTCTGTATATCACGCAAAAACGGCATCATCAAGGCGCACAACACCTACACAGGCATTGTGGGCAGTTCGCTCACCATCGGGTTTGGCGGTTCGGTTGGTGCCGAAGCGCCGATAGTGCTCACGGGCGCGGCCATCGGCAGCAATCTGGCGCGGCTTTTCAAGCTTAATTATAAGCAAGTTATACTGATGATTGGCTGCGGCGCCGCGGGTGCTGTGGCTGGCATTTTCAAGGCCCCGATTGCGGGTCTGGTCTTCACGCTCGAAGTGCTGATGCTCGATATGACAATGGCTTCGCTGGCGCCGCTCTTGATTTCGGCCGTCACAGCCACGCTGATGTCGTACTTCTTCCTTGGCAGCGAAGCCACGCTCTGCACCCTTCCGCAACCGCCAACCTTCGAACTGCACAATATTCCACTCTATCTGATACTTGGCGTGGCCGCTGGGCTCATCGGCTGGTACTTCACGGCAACTTCAATGCGAATGGAAAAATGGTTCAGCAAGATACTGAACCCGTGGAAGAAAATCGCCATCGGCGGTGTGATTCTGGGGCTGCTCATCTGGCTTTTCCCGCCGCTCTTCGGCGAAGGTTATGATGCTCTGCGCGAGATACTTACGGGCGACGGCCTGCGCATTCTCGACCACTCAATGTTCAGTCAGTTTGGTGACGGCGTCTGGGTGGTTGTTGCGTACTGCGCTCTAATGCTGATTTTCAAAGTGATAGCCACATCGGCAACCACAGGCGCGGGCGGCATTGGCGGTGTGTTCGCACCATCGCTCTTTATGGGCGGCGTACTCGGCTATATGATGGCGCATCTGCTTAACTGTCTGGATTTTATCAGCGTAAGCGAAGTGAATTTCGCCCTTGTCGGGATGGCCGCTTTTATGTCGGCACTGATGCACGCGCCGCTCACAGGCATCTTCCTGATTGCCGAAATCACGGGCGGATACAATCTGTTTGTTCCGCTGATGGTGGCGTCGGTAAGTGCTTATGTCACAATCTATTACTTTGAACCGCACAGCATCTACACCAAACGTCTCGCGCAAAGCGGTGACCTGATAACCCACAACAAAGACCGCGCCGCCCTGACGCTGATGCGTCTTGAAAAGGAAGTTGAGCACGACCTGACCGAAGTGGGCCCCGACCAAACTCTGCGCGACCTTGTGAACGCCATCTCGCACTCGCGCCGCAACATTTTCCCCGTGGTCGATGAAGAAGGCAAACTGATGGGAATCGTCCTGCTCGACGACATCCGCAAGATAATGTTCAACACCGAGATGTACGACAACACCTATATTTATGAGTTGATGGTGATGCCGCCCGACACCGTGAAAACCACCGACACAATGGATGTGGTGATGGAAAAATTCGAAAAATCAGGCGCCTGGAACCTGCCCGTCATCAAAAACGGATTGTATATGGGATATATCTCAAAATCAAAAATTTATACCGCATACCGCAAGGTGCTGCTGAATTTTGCAGAAGAATAAGATTTTAGATAGCGGTGTTGCCTTCGCGAGAAATTCTGTAAAAATTTATTTGAAAATTATACAAAATTGAAAATGATTGATTTTAAATAATTTATTTCCAAATTTTCATACAATTTCCGCCCCAAAGGGCGTACCCCAAACAAAGAGAGGCGGAAAATCTTCCGCCTCTAATTATTGTTCTAACCGATTGTATCCGATTTAACCAGAATAATATCTATCATTCCACCACCACCCTCATCACCACATTGCCTGTTTTCACAATGTAAACACCTGCGTCATTGACGCGCAATTCCGCACGGACGCGATGAATCGCGTCCCTACAAATCAATTTGCCCATTGCATCGTAAACGCAAATTTCTTCTGTGGCGTTTTCAACAACGATGGTTTTGTCAATGGCGTAAATTGTTGGTTCTATGGCTGATTCATTGCCGAGGGCGGTGACGGCTCCTGCGGCAAAATAGGCCGTGAGCATCTTATCTTCCTCAACCACAAACTCGTAGGGGTTGGCGGTTTCGCCGTTGCTCCACTGCACAAAATGGTAGTTTGGATAGGGCTTGGCAAGGCAACTCACGCGCTCGCCGTAACTGTAAACGCCGCTGCCCGACACCATTCCCATATCGGCATTGTTCTGCGACAGAATAATGTTGTACTGCATCGGCACAAAGACGGCCGTGTAGGTGGCATCGGCTATGGCACGGACGGTGCGCGGGTTATCGGTGCGGCCATCGGACCACTGCTCAAAGAGGTAATGGGCGCTGGCTGTGGCCGAAAGTGTGGCGTTGCTGCCCACAACATAACTGCCCGTGCCCACAACCGTGCCCCGAAGCGTATCGTTGGCCGCAACCATAATATTGACTGTCTGCAACTTACCAAACTCCGCCACAATGTTTGTATCGCCCTCAACGCTGAGCGTGCGCGGATTGGTTGTCACACCATCGCTCCAGCCCGTGAAATAGCAGTTGGCGGCTGGCGTGGCCTGCAACTGAACGCTGGCGCCGTAATCGTAACTGCCCGCTCCGCTCACTGCGCCGCAAAGGCTATCGGATGCGGCAAGCGCAACCGAGTGGCGGTCGATAGCGAACACTGCCTCAAACGCCGTATCGTGCTCAACCACAAACTCCTGCGTTGTCTGAACGGCGCCGCTTGTCCACTGCACAAAATGGTGGTGCGCCGCAGGCTTGGCCTCAACTTTGGCCGCCGAGCCGTAACTGTAGAGCCCTGCGCCGCTAACTGCGCCCATTGCCGTATCGCACTTGGCAGCAACGCTGAAAGTATCGATGCCGAAGGCGGCCGTAAGCACCGTGTCGCCACGAAGCAACACCTCGCGCGGATTTTGGCGGTTGCCATCGCTCCAGGACACAAAGTGATAGTGCGGCACCGCAATGGCCGAAATAATTATCTTCTCGTTGAAATGATAAACGCCCGACAACTCTGTCACCGCACCGTGTTCTGTATCAGCCGATTTCACCTCAACACTAACCTCATCAGGTACAAAAACGGCCGTGAACGCCGTGTCTTGCGTTATGGTCACGCGGCGCGGGTTGTCGTAGTTGCCATCGTTCCACTGCTTGAAGGCGTAGCCGTGGTTGGCAGTGGCTGATATTGAGGCTGTTGCAAGATAATCGAATGTACCGCCACCGCTCACCGTGCCCAACTCCGCGTTATTGCAGCCAACCGTTATAGAATATTGGTTTGCAGCAAATTGCGCTTGAATGGCCGTATCGCCACGCAAAATAATTGTGCGAGGATTGGCGGTTACGCTATCGCTCCATTGGCTGAAATGGTAACCATAGTTGGCTGTGGCACTGATGGTTATCGTATCGTAATAATGATGCGTTCCCGATAGTGCGGAAACCTTACCGCGCACGGTATCGGCCGAAACCACCTCAACATTAACCTCATCTGGAACAAAAATTGCCGTGAACGCTGTGTCGCACGTTATGGTCACGCGGCGCGGGTTGTCATAGTTGCCATCGTTCCACTGCTTAAAAGCGTAGCCGTGGTTGGCAGTGGCTGATATTGAGGCTGTTGCAAGATAATCGAATGTTCCACCACCGCTCACCGTGCCCAACTCTGCATTATTGCAGCCAACAGTTATAGCATATTGGTTTGCAGCAAATTGTGCCTGAATTACAGTATCACCGTGCAAAACAATGGTTCGTGGATTGGAGGTTACGCTGTCGCTCCAAGTGGTAAAATGATAACCATAATTGGCTGTGGCCGAAATCTCAACCTCATCTTTATAATGATATGTGCCAGAAGAATTTGAAACAAAGCCTTTTACTTCATCGCTTGTGGCAACTTGCAATTGGCATTCGGCTGGCACAAAAACAGCCATAAACGTTGTGTCGCAAGTTAACGACACTGTGCGTGGATTAGAAGTGTTACCATCTTCCCATTTTGCAAAAACATATCCCTCGTTTGCCGCAGCCGATATTTCATTGTTTGACAAATAGTTGAATGTTCCTCCGCCTGAAACCGAACCAAGTTCCGCATTGTTTGTTTTCAAAGTTATAGTATATTGGTTTACAGCAAATTCCGCTTCAATAACAGTATCTTTCTTCAAAACAACTTTACGCTGGTTGGTGGTTACGCCATCGCTCCAACGCGCAAAATGGTAGCCGTAGTTTGCCGTGGCCGAAATCTCAATCTCATCGTTGTAATGGTATGTGCCAGAGGAATTTGAAACCGTGCCTTGCGCGGTGTTAGCCGACGCAATCTCAACATCTATCTCATCTGCCACGAAATAAGCCGTCAACACAGTATCTTGTGTTACAGTTAAATAGCGCGGATTGGATTTGTTCCCGTCGCTCCATTGGTAGAAAACGTAACCAGTTTCGGCTGTTGCCTGAATAACTGCGCTTTTCTCACAGGTTGGCTCACGCATAATCTCAACACTACCTTTATCATTATCAGCGGAAGAAATTTCAAACTTATACATCATTTTCTCCACAAAACTATAATCGCCCCAGTTTTCTGCCGACTGATAGGCACTTAACGAACCGCACGGAATATAGATGGGAACGTCTGATAGAAAACTATTAGTACTAATAACAGGAGGTATTGTATTTTCTATGGTTATTGATTGTAAATTGCAATTTCCAAACACGGCATCACCAATGCGACTGACAGATTTGGGGATAATAACAGACTGTAAACTTGTACAACTCATAAACGCACAATCACCAATATTCAATACAGAATTAGGAATGGTTATCGAAGTCAAACTTGTACAATTGATAAATGCACTTAACCCTATGCTTGTTACGGTGTTAGGAATAGATATCGATGTCAAGTTTGTGCAAGATTGGAACGCATCACGAGGAATTATGTTGCCACCAGTTATCACAACCTCTTTCAATGTTGTTGGAATATAGTAGGTTTGGTGATTATTTCCGCCCCCAGATCCTATATTCCAGACATCTTGTGAAGTTGGAGTTCCGCCAGAATAACTATCTTCTCCGAAAAAATAGCCAAAAGGAAATCGGTTTTTATAGGGCGGTTGTTCTACTATTATTCCAACAAAGGGTAAGGTTATGGACTCCAACGACGAGCAACCTCCGAAAGCAGCATAGCCGATGCTTGTGACAGAATTGGGAATTGTAACGGATGTCAGGCCGCTGCAACCACTAAAAGCGCTTTGTCCAATGGTTATTACTGAATCAGAAATAGTTATCGACGTTAATCCCTTACAATTGTTAAACGCAAAGTGAGAAATATAACTGCTACCAGTTATCACAACCTCTTTCAAAGTCGAAGGTATACAATATGTGGCACTTGTTGTTGTGGTATTGCTATTCCCATAATAATATTGTGCTGTTTGTGTTCCCCCACTATAGATGCCTACACCAAATATATATCCCAATGGATATTGGTATGTATCAGTAGGTTCGTGACGTTTATCACCCACAAAAGGCAATGTTATTGTTGTTAAATCACAAGCATAAAACGCTCCAAAACCAATATCCGTAACAGAATTTGGAACAACAACTGATGTAATGTTGTTACAACCAATGAATGCGTATTGGCAAATACTTGTAATTGAATTAGGTATGCTCACTGATGTTATGTCACTGCAACTATTAAACGCATCTTGCCCAATACTTTTAACTGCATACTTAACACCATTATTAATCACCGTATCTGGAATTGTTAAATCACCTGTTGGCCTTGTATAACCAACATACATATATTCCCAGTTATCAGTAACATTTGGATAAGTAATCTCTACTGCATTAGGCGCTACAATTTGGTAATACAAAGTTTGCCCGCTACCACAAACTGCTGAAAAATCAAAATTGTCTGCGGCCAAAGCGTTTGCTATGGCGAGCACTATATATGTGAGGATTATAAATAGGCGTTTCATAGAAATACATTTTATATTACACACCAAGTTCCCATTGTTCTATGGGAGTGAAACAGTTCTTAATGTACTGCATTTGATGTTCAGGTTCTGGGTAAATAAATGCCTCGTTTATCCCATAATTATCCAATTCTCGCAGAATTCTTTTTTTATCACCTGTTATTTCAAAATACTTTTCGTCAAAAAAGTCAAAAAGGTCAAATGCTTTTTTGTGAAATAAGTTTCCTTCTGCATCAAATTCAAACAATGGTGCGCATATAACTGCTCCACGCTGATTAATAATCCTTTGATTATTGTATTTGGGCAAGTAAAAAAGAGGTTTTGTAACCAAATCTATTAAATACGGTTTAAAAACATCTTCCTTTTGATTAACCAAGTCTTTGCTTTTTAAAATCTTAATAATAACGTCAATGCTTACGTCCGAATTATTTCCCCACAATTCTATTATCGTGGCGACAATATTCAAATCAGTCTCCTTTGAAAACGTGTGTTTTGCAAAAAGTACACGACCTGGTTTACCATCATTTCCGAAACAAGCAAAAAACAATGCAACAAGAGGATTTTTTGTAACATCAAGAAGTCTTGTTGGCAAGGTATAATGCTGCATAGTTACTAATCTTTCTATGGCATTATTACATTTTGAAAACACTTCAGGAAAAGATTGAAATGCCATTTCAATCAAATCGCTTTCTTTTGTTACAGAAATGCCTTTAGGTATATTCTCATTAAAATCATCCCTAAACAATGATGGTATAACCTTAGGATGTATTTTAGATTCTCCACGAAACCAAACATCATCCATTGATTCAAGGAATAATCTTCTTTTATCAATGCAATTTTCATTTATTGCTTTGATAAATTCTTCTAAAGAAGAAATAGGAATTCCATTTTTTCTTTGTTCTTCCATAACCCATACCTGTTTATATATACTACTTCGTCTCAAAAACAACCTCTTCGCCATACACCGTGCCAATGGCATTTGTCGCGTAAGCGCGGGCATAATATGTAACACCACTCTGCAAACCAGCGATTTGGCTTGTGAACGCGCCAGTGCCGCTGCCGTCGGTGGTGTGCGGGTTAGCAAGTGTGGGGTTGGGCTGCGTGCCGTAGCACACACCACGGGCAGTAACGGCAAATCCGCCATCGGCCATCACTGTGCCGCCAATGTTTACGCTGGTGGTCGAAATGGCTGTGGCTGCGGCAGTTACAACTGTTGGTAGTCCGCTCTGCGTGGTGAATGTGCGTTGCTCGCCGTAGGCTGTGCCAGCGGGATTGGTGGCATAGGCGCGCACATAGTAGGTGGTGGCGGGCTCAAGGCCAGTCAGACTGCTGGCAAATGGGCCTAAACCAATGTTGTCGGTGGTGTGGCTGTTGCTTATGGTGGGCTGTTGCGCCGTGCTCCAGCAAACTCCACGGGCTGTCACCGCAAAACCGCCATCGGCCAGAACCTCGCCGCCGCAAGTGGCTGTGGTGGCCGCAATGCTGATAACGCTGTCGGTACGCAATGTGGGCAGACCGTCGGCTGTGCGGAATTCAAACTGCTCGCCATAGGCTGTGCCAATGCTGTTGGTGGCGTAGGCGCGCACATAATAGACGGTGTTCACGCTCAAACCTGTCATCTGGCTGGTGTACTCGCCTGGGCCTCGGCCGTCGGTGGTGTGCGGGTCGGCCACGGTGGGCAGTTGCAGAGTGCTCCAGCACACGCCACGGCGCACAACGGCAGAGCCGCCAATAGCCGTGATATTTCCGCCCGAAGCGGCTGTGTTGGCCGCAATGGCTTGTACGGCAGCGGTTTGCACGGTTGGCGGCACTGGTCCTTCAACCTGCACCACGCCCAAACTGAACATCTGCCGCCCGTAGGGGAATTTTTCGAGCGTTACGCTGCGGCTACCGTAGAGCGAGTCGGCCTCCACCCACAGATAGTAGTTGTGGTGCACATCTTCGGGCGTCACCTCAATGCTAAAACTGCCGTCGGCGGCTATCTCCACCACCGTGGCAATGGTTTTGCCGTCGGTTTTACTCACCCGCATCCCCGCCACAGGCTGGCTGTTCTGGTCGTTGATAATGGTTCCCGTGCAGATTGTACTGCCGTAAATACCCTCATCTTCAAGACTTTTTATGCAGCCGTTCAAGGCGAAAACCTCGCACAGAACACACAGATAACACAGAATTCTTTTCATAGTTTTATTCGTTTTATCGCTTTGCGATGTTTTGGGGTTTTCGCTTCGCGAGAAATTTCACAAAATCGTTTTAAAAATTTTAAAAATTTGATTTTCAATATTTTCTATAAATTTTCGTTCAAATTTTCTTAAAATTTCTGCCCGTCAGGGCATACCATAAAATATATTTACCATTCGTTCTATCCCTTATGGCGGATTCCATCCGCCCCCAACAACAATTCCCGTCAGGGCAAACCCGCTAAAACCTCACCCTCATCGCCACTCCAGGCGCCATCATTGCCTTCTCATCTTGCAGAATTACAGGGTTGAGCGAAATGCCGTCCCTGTATTTCGGTTGCATAGTGTAGGCGCGGAAAAGATTGAAAACGTACAGCCCAGCCGCCGCGCCCCAAATCACGTAACTGGCATCGCGCAGGCGGTTGTAGGTTGTTCGGGAATTGGTGAAGTCCTCGTAACTCACACCGTCAGAGTGCATTATGTCTAGTTTGTCTTGTGCTTTCAGATAGCAGAGCGTTCCTGCTCCAGCCAGAGCCGCTTCGCTAATCAGCGTCAGCGTTCCCTCAACATAATGTCGTTTACCAATCTGGCCTAAACCTGGCACAAACGCCGATTTCAAAAGCGCGTTACCATTCTTAAATTCCTGGGTTACATTGCAATTAGCATATTTTCTGCCCCAATCAACATTAATGTTTCCTCTCACGGCCACCTTACATAGCAACCAAACAACATATTTCCCTTTTTCAGCGCCTTTTTTCACCATCGTAGTGTAATCGCACTCAATTTTGATGGGAATATTATATGTCTGCGGCAACAAGGTAATGTCGGTATTGTCAGAAATCACAGGCAAGGTTATCGAATAGCCAGCCTCGCCAATGGCTTGCTTGAAGGCTTCCTTTTTTGCCTCGCCAATGGTATAACCTGTACCCGAGACTTTTTTAAACTCATAAGTGTAATTTTCCGCTTTCGGCAGTTTATACATCCATTCTGGCTCATTTTGCGCCCAAGCGCCCGCCGAAACAACCACTAACAATATCGTCAATAATCCTTTTTTCATATTAACCTTCAATAGTTTACCATCCATTTATCCGTCCCGATAGGCGGCCTTCAGGTCGCCCCGAAAACAAAGCCAGCACCCCAAAAACAAGCCACCGCCATTAAGCAGCCTTCAGGTTGCTTTCTCACGAAAAGCAGGCTCTGCGGGCAGAATCCACCAACCCACAAAGCCTGTTATTTCTTATTTAAAGTACTCTTTATATTTCTCTTCAAATTTGTCGCGGTCGTAAACAACTTTCAATTTTTCATTCTCCGATAAGCCTTTCTCCATCTCGGCGGCCAGTTTCTTCTTCGAAATCTGAATTCCAATCCACGATTCATAATTGCCGTCATCTTGACGGAACATCTTCTCGCAAACCTGCTCGGCATCGTTCAGCGTGCGCTCCACAGCCATCTGCAATTCGCCCTCAATCAGGCGGGCAATGTCTTCCTGTTGGGCATTTCCTGCCAGCACTTTCTGATAATCAGTTGTTATGCCCTTAACCGTTCCGCCCAACTTTTGGTTAATCATACTTTTGGCCGCAGCCAATGCCGCCGAGCGTGCATTCTGCTGATTCACATTTGTTGAAGTACCCGACGAGCGGAAATAGTCAGCGTCATCGTACACCTGACAAGGAATGTCCATCTCAACACCACGTCCAACCGAAGTCGTAGCCTGTTTTTGTGTTCCACACGATACCATTAATGTTGCCATTGCAACCACCGAAATAAACTGTTTCGCTCTCATAATTTTGTTTTTTAATTTGTTAATTATTAATTATTTATCTCTATTTTCGATAGAGACGCAATGCTGATGTGCCCCCCAAAAGTTGGACAAAAAACTTTTGGAAAATGTCACATTACTACACGACAGAAATCAAGATGAAGGCGGTTCACATGTACCGCCAAGGGAAAGGTTGCACCACCATAAGCAGAATGCTTGGTGTGCACACGAGTCAGGTTCAACGGTGGGTTAACCTGTACAATGTAAGCGGCGCTGAAGGGCTGTCAAGCCATAACCGCTATGTCCCTGTTGAAAAGAAAAAAGCTGTTGTCCGCGAGGTGTTGGGTAAATGCCTATCTTGCGAGCAGACGGCCTTGAAGTACGGCGTGGGCCGCTCCTCGCTAGCCCGCTGGGTAGCGTTGGTGCGACAGGCGGGCAGCATTGACGTTCTGGAAAGGCGCGAGCGAAAAACAGTAAGACAAATGGGAAGACCGAGGAAACAGGAGCCACAAACCGAACTGGAAAAACTGAAACTTGAAAATGAATATCTAAAGGCGGAGGTTGCGCTGCTAAAAAAAATGCAAGCCTTACTCGACAGCAAAAAAGCCCAAAACAAAGGGACTGGGCGCGCGCCATCGGCGAGTTAAGGCGGGAACACAGACTGCCTGTTATGCTGGCGGTCAGGGGGATGGCGAAATCGACCTTCTACTATCACAACGGCAGGAAGGACACCGACAAGCACCAAACGGTCAGAAATCGCATAATGGAAGTCTACGCGGCAAGCGGCGGAACGTACGGATACCGACGCATAACGCTTGAATTAAAAGCGCGCGGCCTGTCCGTGAACCACAAGACGGTAAGCCGTCTGATGACCGAAATGGGGCTGCGCGCCGTGCAGAAAAAACGCCGCTACAGGTCATACCGCGGTGAAGTCGGGCACGTGGCCGAGAACATTATAAACAGGAACTTCAAGGCTGACAGACCGATGATGAAAGCAACCACGGACATATCGCAGATAAATATCGGCGAATACAAACTCTACCTGTCAGTGCTGCTCGACATGCTTAACGGTGAGGTCATAAGCTACTCAATGTCAGAGCACCCGAATATGGAACTTGTTATGACAATGCTTGAGAACGGACTGTCAAACAGACACATACCTCAAGGGATGATTATCCACTCTGACCAGGGATGGCAGTATCAACACAGTAGTTACTGCCAGTTCCTGAAATCAAAGAACATCACTCAAAGTATGTCGCGGAAGGGCAACTGCTACGACAATGCCATTATGGAAAGTTTTTTCGGCACAATGAAATCAGAACTGCTTTATCCTCACAAGTTTAAGAACAAATACGAGTTCGCTCTTGCTTTGGAAAACTATATATCATATTACAATAATGACAGGATCAAACTGCGACTTAAAACAAGTCCTGTTAAATACAGAAATCAATTTGTTTAATTTTGTGTCCAATAAAAGGGGGGCACATCATGCATTTCGCCTCCACAATAATTTTCCTTTTATAATCATAAAAAAAAAATAACCAAACACGTCATTTAGACGCAGTTAGTGGCCATTTAGTTGCGTAAATGTAAATAAAAATAAGCGATTATGTGAAAGGAAATTTTGTGTGGCAGGCTGCCGATACTAAACAAACATCGCCATATAATGCGGCAGAGTGATTTTTGGGGCAGATTGCCTAAAACACAAAATATTATCCCTTCCAAATTCTCTCATCAATAAACCGCTTTATCAGGAAAGTCAAGAAATATGGGAATGTATAAAACTGTCCGTTAAAACCTATATTCTTGTAACATAATTTTATACCATACTTGATATTATCGTTTTGCTTAATCAGTTTTACAAGCGATTTTGTGGCGTTGTCGGTGGCTTTAACCTCAACTGGAATCAGCGTATCGGCATCGCGGACAAAGAAATCCATCTCAACCGTCGATTTCTCGTTCTTGTAACAGTACAGTCCAAAACCTGCTTTCACAAGCATCTCACCCACAACATTCTCGTAGATGGCGCCTTTGTAGGTGTTGAAGTTACGGTTTCGGAACAAATCTATCTGCGCCTCATCTTCCAACGATGCCACCAACAGCCCCGTGTCGTGATAATAAACCTTATAGTTGGTGGGGTTATAGTTGCCCTTAAGCGGCAGTTCAAGCGAGTCTAAATAGTAGCAGATGTTGACAATACCCGCATCACAAAGCCAATCGACCGTGCCAATATACTCTCTGTTACGAGCACCTTTCGCCACTTTCGAAATTTGAAATTTCTTGTTGTCTTTGGCCAAATAAACAGGAATGTGCATATAGATATTTCTGACTTTCGCCTTGTCGATTCCGATAGCATATTTAGTTATATCCTCTTCATAATCAAGTAAAAGTTTCTTCTGAATTTTCAATATGCCCGAAAAATTGTTCTGTTTTACAAACTGCCTCACTACTGCTGGCATTCCACCCGTCAGCATAAATTCTTTAAAATTGCCGAACATTTTTTCAAGAATCGCTGCTGGCAGAGGCTTCACATCCCTCATATAACTGTAAAGGTCGTCAATTTGTTCGTCTGTGTATCCTTTTGCCCACAGGAACTCCTCAAAATCAAACGAGTGCATCTCATACTCTTCTTTATAACCGACACTGTTAGATTCTATCTCGCTGTAACTTATGCCCATCAGCGAGCCAGAACATATAACATCGAACCGTCCGTCGATGTCAAAAGGTTTCAGACTTGTCGCACAATTCGGGCAGGCCTGCAATTCATCAAAGAAAATCAGTGTTTTATGCGGCACAAATTGGAATTTCGGATTGATGGCAGACAACTGCTTTATGATTTCATCGACAGAAAAACCATTGTCAAAAATAGTTTTGTAATACGGCTCTGTCGCAAAATTCACTTCCACCAAATGGCTGTATGTTTTGGCAAATTTCTCTATAGAATAGGTTTTACCAATCTGCCGTGCACCTTTTACTATCAACGGCTGTCGTTTATCTCTTGATTTCCAATTTATTAGGAAGTCATCAATTTTTCTTCTCATCGTTGTTCAGCAATTATTTATCACAAAATTCCAAACAAAAATGAGTTAAAAATCACAAAATTCCTAACTTTTTGAGGCGAAAAATCACAAAATTCCTAACATTTTTGAGGTAAAAATCACAAAATTCCAGATTTTTCAGCCACTAAAATCACACGGTTGTATAATCCGCAAAACGAATTGTACACTTTTTCAAAACGAATTGTACATTTGTAATGCATTTTGATTATAAATGTCATTTTATTTTTTAGGCTTTTGGCTTCAGCCATTCCAATGCTTTTTAAACCCCATTTAAATCACT
>JAFVGW010000051.1 GCA_017474765.1 Salinivirgaceae bacterium
AAACCCCGACCACCAGCCAGTACGGCAACGTGAAGGTTGAGGTGGGCAATGGCCGAAAGGTGAGCGGAGAGTTTGCCGCAGTGCCGTGGAGCAGCATGCAGGTGATGATGAAGATAGAGGCCGACCCCAACGGCGGCACCGATTATATTGACCTGGGAACCATACAGTTGCAGCCCGCGCCATACGCCATGTATGCAACGGCGGCCGGAATGGTTAACACCGTTGAGGCAGGAGAGCCAAAATCGGACAGCAATGCGCTGTTTGAGGTTAAAGACAAAGACGGCAATGTGGTGTTCGCCGTTTATCGCGACGGCGTGCGCGTGTTTGTTGATGACACATCCAGCGCCAAAGCAATGCGCACAGGCTTTGCCGTTTCAGGGCGCCGAGCAGCCAAAGAGGGCGGTGAAGCCAACTATTTCGAGGTTACAGCAGACGGAACGCAAGTGTTTGTGGATGAGGATACTGCAGCCAAGGCTGTGCGCACAGGTTTTGCAGTGGCGGGCCGCCGAGCAGGAGCCAAAGACGCTCCGGCCGATTTGTTCACAGTTGGCTCAACCGGCACACAGGTTTACATTGACGAGGATGCGACCAAGGCCGTCCGTACGGGATTTGCAGTGGCAGGCCGCCGAGCAGGAGCCAAGGATGGTTTGGACAACTGCCTGGAAATCAATACTGATGGCATCCGCGTTTATATCGACAATGACGAAGATTCAACCAAGGCCATCCGCACGGGCTTTGCAGTGTCGGGTCGCAGGGCAGCCAAGGGAGAAAACAGCAAATTCTTGGAAATCAACGCCGATGGCACCAAAGTATATGTTGACGATGACGAAAAAGCCATACGTACAGGTTTCGCAGTATCGGGCCGCAGGGCAGCTAAGGGCAAGGAGCCGAAACTCTTTGAAGTGAACAGCTTCGGCACACAAATCTACATTGATACAGAAAAAGACAAGGCCATGCGTACAGGCTTTGCAGTGAGCGGCCGCCGTGCAGCCAAAAAAGGCGAGGTCACCAATAGATATATGGTGATTGATGCTGACGGCACCCGCATCTATGTTGACTATGAGGAGGCCAAGGCCATGCGTACAGGCTTTGCGGTGAGCGGCCGCCGGGCAGCCAAAAACGGCACACCGAACACCATACTGAAAGTGGACAACGCAGAGGGCACCCGCGCCTACATTGATGACATTGACGGCAAAGCCATGCAGACGGGCTTTGCGGTGAGCGGCCGCCGAGCCGCCAAAGAGGGCGCACCAGACCTGCTGCGAATCACAAGCGGCAGCACGACGCTCGCAGCTGCGAGTCTGTCCTTGCAGGACAAGGAGACCAACAAAGACCTGATGTCGATATCAAGCACGAATACAAGCATAAACACCGACGATTTCTCGCTGAGCAACCACGAAGACAAGGATATGCTGACGGCCAATACCGAAAGTGTTGAGTTGAAAACCGATGTGGTTGTGGCTGGTGAGGTGACGCAAAATGTTAAGGTTGAGGAAATTAATGATATTGAACCCATCAGATTTGATGTGGAGGAAATTATAACCATAAAAGTTGCCGACTCGGTACCGGCATTGGAGGCACCTAACGGCTACTCGCTGCTGAAAATCTATGGCAATGGCGTTTTTGCGCAGACCAAAAATGTTGATGCTGAGGGAAATACATTCATGCTGTTCAATGCTTCCGGCAATCTCACCACATTCCACAGTGAGGCAGCGGCGGCAGTGATAATGACCAACGCTTCGACTTCCGACGCCAAACTGATTGTATGGCCGTTGAAACAAGTCAACAATCTGCCCATCAACTTTGGTTTGATGGCGGCAGGTGACACCAGCAATCGATATGTTCCGGTGGAGGTATACGTCAATGCCGACGGACCAGTTGAATGCCTCGTTGATGTGAAATCGGCTGATGAAGAACTCGGCAAGGTGAGGATAGAAGGCCTGAAAGTTTACGGCTCAAAGGTTGAAATTCACGCTGACGCGATTGCAGAGGGCTATCACTTTGCAGGATGGAGCGACGAACGCTCAGCCAACCCGCGTACGGTGCTCATTCTGCACGACACCGCCTTCGCATCGGCAAAATTCGAAATCAACACCTATAATATAACGACCTCTGCCGAGAACGGTACGGTTGAAATCGTTGGTGAATCTAATGACGACGGCACATTCAATCATGACACTAAAATAGAACTAAAAGCCATTGCTTCAGATAATTACCACTTTGCAAACTGGACCGATGGCGATACCGCCAATCCGCGTGAGTTCACCATTGTGAGCGACACCGCGTTTGAGGCAGTGTTTGTCCAAGACGAGATAAGCAAGACCGTAACCGTAACGTTCGTCTCCGGCAACGACAGCACTGTGGTAAATGCGGATTATAACACCACAATCACAGAGCCAGACACACCAACACGTGACAATTACCAATTTGGCGGCTGGTACACCGATGAAAAATTCACAACTTCGTTCGACTTCTCAGCCCCGGTTACAGAAAACATAACTGTTTACGCCAAATGGATACTTAACAGTTATTCAATATCAATTGCACCGGTTGAGGGCGGCGAGGCGAGTGTTTCTCCCGCAGCAAATGCCGACTATGGTAAATATTCGCACGGAACCAGAGTTACAGTTACCGCAAGCCCTAAGGAGGCTGATGGCTACGAATTTGTGGAATGGGCTGCTAGGGACATGGCGTTGGATGATGCCCAAAAGAAAAGTACGGTGTTGGAGTTCGAAATCACATCGGATGTGAATCTGAGACCCGTATTTGCTTTGAAGAAATACCTTATCAACGCCACGGCAGAAGAAGGCGGCTCAATCAGCACTGAAGGACTTGACCAGAACAACTATGCCGAGCACGGAACAGAAGTCACACTTACAGCCCAACCATCCGGCTATGCATACGAATTTGCAGGCTGGGAGAGTGACAACCTTGAATTGACCGATGAGCAGAAATGGAGCGAAACCATTGAAATAGAGGTTAAACAAGCCTTTGACATCACGGCCAAGTTTGCATTGAAAAAATATTTAGTGCAGACCGGCGGTGGTCAAAATGGTAAAGTTACAGTCACGGTAAAAGAAGGTCCGGAACCCGAAAACGACTATTATGTTCATGGAACAGTTGTCAAATTCACAGCCGAGCCTAACGGCCCCGACTACGAATTTGGCGAATGGTTGGGAAGTGTCATTAATACGCTCACCGATGAGCAGAAACACAGCAACGAGATTCAAGTTACCGTAACGTCAGAAATAATTGCGCAAGCCACATTCAAGCAGAAAATGGCAGTAACTTTCAATGCCAACGGCGGCAAATTTGGCAACGATGATGCTGTTACATCTACTACAATCTATGTCAGCAATGGTGGAAAAATCGCCCAAGAACAAATTCCGGCACCCACACGCGAGGGCTACACGCTGACCAACTGGCTCGACCAGGATGGCAATGATTTTGATTTCAGCACTGAAATCAACGGCAACACCACATTCACTGCCCAATGGGTAAGAGAGTTATATGTGGCTTCAAGAAGTGATGGCGAAGTCGGTAGCGGCACAGAAAGCAACCCGTTTGCCTCTGTCCAAAAGGCGTTTGAAGCCATTTTGAACGAACAGAAGACCAACACCGACTATCGGATTGTGGTTCTCGGCACACTTGAGGGCGGCCAATCGTTAGGCGACTTTTTTGATGATGGCAAGACGGCCACAACCCTTGAAGGCACTACCATTACTCTTGTAGGACAAGAGTATAATCAGCAGCCTGCTGCTATCGACGGAAAATCGACAGGAAACGAGGATACTGACCCGATTGCTCTCCAGGTATTCACCAACATTCCGGTAACTATTGAGAATCTAACAATCACTGGTGGCCGCAACCGTGAGGCTGGCGGAATACAGATTAGTAGCGAAGCCGGTGTTGTGAGCCACGTAACACTTGGCGCAGGTGCGATTGTAACTGATAACTATGTGTTGGAAGGTGGCGGCGGTGGAGTCTCTGTGAATGGCGAAGGCAGTACATTTAAAATGCTGCCTGGTAGCAAGATAACAAACAACATTGCCGGTACGGAAGACGATGTCACAAACAGCGTAAACGGCCAAGGCGCAAACGGTGGCGGTGTTTATGTTGGTGTAGGCAGCACATTTGTAATGGCCGGCGGCGTAATCAGCGGCAACGAGGCTGTTAGTCCGGAAAGTGATAATGAGCACATTTATGGCCGAGGCGGCGGCGTTTACAATGAAGGAACAATGTATATGTACGGCTCGGCGGTTATTGGTGATACAACAAAAAAGGAGGTACCAAAAACCGACGCGCACTCTAACATGGCAAAGAACGGTGGAGGTATCTTCAATAATTGTGGAAAATTGTGGATTGGCTACAAACCTGCCGCGAATGACGGCGATGAGCCTGTTGAAGACAATGATTTTGCAGGCGGCATTGCCTACAACTATGCCTCAGCCAATGGCGGCGGCATAGGTTTGGGCGGCTATAATAATTCAGAAAGCAATCACATCAACAAAGGCAAGATAGCATATAATGCGGCTGCAGAAGAAGGTGGCGGTATAGGCAGAATTTCTGATAATTCCGGATATAGTGCCTTATATATCGACCAATCCATCATCACAGGTAATGAGGCAGGAGGCAGCGGAGGCGGACTATTCCTTAATAACTATGAAGTGGAAATAGAAAATGAATCCATAAACAACACTATCATCAGCAACAATACCGCTACAAACGATGGCGGCGGATTATACTTCGAAGGATATAAGCCGATTGCGCTGGATGATTGCCAAGTCACTGGCAACAAAGCGCTGAGAGGTGCCGGTGTTTATTTAGTGGGTGATGGAGAATTGCACATGAACAGCGGCAGCATTACTGATAATGTATTGCATGAAGACCCAAATGAGGAGGATATTTACGATGACCCACACGGAAAGGGTGTATTTATCAATTACTCATCAGAAATGTATGTCAGCGGAGCGCCTATAGTTGATGAGGTGTATGGAGAATATCCTACTGTAGTATATATTGAACTTGAAAAAATAGAAGTATATGATGATTATGGCTATTCCTATTATGAAGATGGAGAACCTCTGCAATTGTCCAGTGGTGCAAGAATAACAGTCACACCGGAAGAGTATAATAGTCCCTCAGTGTATGGTGACTATGTCTCATATGGGACGGAGATTATTGGCAACTGCACAGCCAACAATTATGAATATTTCACAGTAACACCCAACGACGAGCATGATTGGGTTATTAACGAGGAAGGCTATCTCACATACGAGTGTACGGTGGAGTTTACAGGCGATGGCACCGGGGGTATTTCTAATCAGACGGTTATGCTTGGCGGAAAAATTGACAATCCAACAGATGAATTGCAAGAGCAGGAAGGTAAATGTTTTGCTGGCTGGGTTGATAATGAAAACCAATTCTTCTATCCTGACTACAGTGTTGTGACAGGCGACATGACTCTCACTGCTCAATGGGTTATGCCTTTCACCGATATCTATGTCAATGCCACATCAGATTATTCGCCCACTGACGCCGATAAACCTCAAGGTGGCGAGGACAATCAATTCACCACGATACA
Organism: Salinivirgaceae bacterium; assembly: GCA_017474765.1. Classification (GTDB taxonomy): domain Bacteria; phylum Bacteroidota; class Bacteroidia; order Bacteroidales; family SZUA-534; genus RUG13583. The sequence continues at coordinate 5,585 of JAFVGW010000051.1, forward strand.
AGATGCCGTTGATTTGATAGCCTCATTCAACCAATCAGACTTGGACTACACAATCCATGTTACAGGAATGGACAACAACTCCGTTATCATTCCCGAGGATAGAAGTTATTTTGTTGAATATTACGATGAAGAAGTGCTTAAGATAAATACAGTGTCATTCAAAATCGCCAAGTCAATCTTGGTGAAGGGTGAAACTGATGAAAGCGGAATGCAGATTTCTTCACAACCTCTTCAGATATTAACCACAGTACCGGTCACTCTTCAAAGTATAAAAATAATGCCTGTCAACAATAACTATCAGGTAGTCGAAATAGGAGACGGTGCTGATGTGATTATTTATGATACAGAGATAAAATGTGATAAAACCAATAGTGATAATGAGCACCAGGGTGCTGTCATTGTTCATGGTAAACTCACAATGAACGGCAACTCAAGTATTCATGGGTTTAAGTTTAGTGGCAGTAGCAGAAATAATAATGATTATACAGGCGGTGTATATGTTTATGGTGATTTGGTTATGAATGGAACTTCGTCAATCTACAGTTGCACTGGTGGAGGAATCCGTATTTCTGGAGGTCGTGTAACAATGAACGGAGAAGCAACCATTGGTGGTGAAGATAAAGGTTGCAATGCCGTTAATGGTAAAGGTGGAGGTGTGTATGTTAAAAACGGTTCGCTTACAATGTACGACCATGCCACAATTTCATATTGCACCAGCCAATATGGCGGTGGTGTATATATGGATGGTGAATCTTCGTTTACCATGAAGAGTGCAGATAATATTATTTCAAATTGCGCAGCTAGTTATGCTGCAGGAGTGTATGTTGGTGGAGGTAGCACTTTCATTATGGAAAATGGAAAAATCAACAATAACAATGGTTCGTATCGGTCAGGTAGTGATTACATATATACTGATGGCGGTGTTTGTATTGATGCAGTGGCTAATTATGATTCGTACAGTGGAAAAATAGAATTACCTGGCAAATTCATAATGAAAGGCGGTGAGGTTTGCAGCAATACTGGAAATGGAGTCAGTGTTAGCGGGGCGTACAAAAACTATGACGTGAACAATCAATATGGGTATTATGCGTATAGTGATCAATTTGCTGTCAGTGGTGTGTTCGACATGCAGGGAGGAACTATTTCCGGCAGCACCAATGGATACGGAGTATATGTGCATGCCTCAGCACAGGCCAACAGCGAATCTGCTCATCGTTCTACAACAGGCTTGTTCAAAATCCAACCTCAGGCAACAGTTACCGATGCTGTATACCTGGAATACGCTCAAAATTCTTATGGTGTGTCACAAGCCCAAGTCACCATTGCCGGTGCTTTGCAAAACGAACTAATGATAACTCCAAAGAATTACAACACAACACTTCCGCTGGTTGCCGTTGCCGAAGGTGCAGAAACAACTTTTGATGCCAACCTCAGCAAGTTCAAAGTGTCGCCATACCAGCCTCTTGGCTACGACATGGCATCGTACTACAACATGGGCGACGATGGCACTGTATATGTGGATGTTGATGAAACTCGTCAAACAATTGAAGCGATGACCAAAGACGGAACAATTGCACTTACAGCAAAAATAGCCAATTCCGAAAAAGAAGGATGGCTTCAAAGTATAGCATCTGCAATCGGCAGTGAGGACAGAAGAATCACATTGGATTTGTCGAATATGAGTGGGGTGACTGCGATTGGCAGCGACGCTTTTGATAATTGCTCTAATCTTGCGGGCATTGTTCTGCCGCAGGGCATAACCCAAATAGGCGGCAGTGCGTTCAGCGGCACCAGCATCGCCTTAATTGACATTCCTGATGGAGTGGAAACTATAGCCGCAGATGCGTTTAATGGCTGCGGAAATCTTGAATCGGTAGTGCTTCCCGCCTCGCTCACAACAATTGAAACAGATGCGTTTGCGGACTGCAGCAATCTCAAAACCGTTTACTTTAAAGGCTCAGAAGATGCTAAGGCTGTGCTTTTAACTAGTATTCAAGACAACACACCGCTCTCGAGCGCCGATTGGATTTGCAACAGTGTCTGCCTCTATGTCAGCCCCAATGGCAACAATGGCTATAATGGGCGAACGGCAGCCAAACCGTGTAAAGATATGGATGGTTCTAAAGACAATGGGTCTATTTTCGATAGGATAAGAAATAGTTATGGTTCGACTAACAACATCATTGTCTTTGTCAATGGCACAATGACTGGCACATACACGCTTTATGCAGCAGATGGTACAGATGACAACAATTCCGCTGTCTGGGGCTTCAACGGTAAAGTCGCTTCAATCACCTTCTGCGGCCTTTATGGCCTCCGCAATGGCGAGCCAATGGCTGTGTTCGATGGAAACGACATGAGTAAAGACGTGTTCAACATTAAGACAACAGTGCCTATAACCTTCAAGAATCTGACAATAAAAAATGGTCGTCGTGGTATTATGGCAATTGGTACCAGCGGCAGCAAATGTAATGTGACAATCGGAAGCAGCGCTCATATCACAGGTAACGGCAGCGATATCACTAACGCTGAGCATTGTGGTGTAAGGTTGTATTATGCTGATTTGACTCTCGATGGCGGAAAAATCACAGCCAACAAAGGTAAACAAGGCGGCGGTGTATATCTGAATTATTATAGCACATTAACAATGAAGAGCGGAAGCATAGAAAACAACGAAGCGCAAAACGGTGGTGGCGTGTATGTTATTAATGCAATATATAATGATCCAAATTCGAGTTCAACATTCACCATGCAGGGCGGCACCATAAGTGGCAATACGGCAAGCACTGGCAATGGCGTATCTTGTTTAGGCAATTTCAAAATGAGCGGTTCCGCTTATATCACTGCTGACAACGATGTATGGTTAACCGAAAAAATTACAATAACCAGAGAACTTACAACCGAAGGCACAGTGGCAACAATCACACCATCAAGTTACGGGACAGCCGTTAAAGTGCTTGATGGAGAATCTTCTTTGGTGTCTTCAGCAAGCAGCAAGTTTGCAGTAACGAACGATTCTCAAGGTGGCAAATGGAGAGTCAATACCGACGGTTATTTGGAAGCAGGTCCATTAGGCAGCAAATCCCAACCCAGCGCCGTGGGTGATATAGTATTTAGCGATGGCACCGCAGAGGCATATTCAGCCAATATGCAACTGTCTGATAAACAAAAGAATGCGGCTGTGGCGGTGATATTCAAAGTGAGTGGGGCAGATAAGTATGGAGTGGGGTTGACGCAAAGCAATTCAACAAAATGGGCAACTGCCGATGCCCGAATTTATTATGAGCAAGCTTTCGCTCAAGCATTGGCAAGTGAGTGTAGTGATGATAATGGCGCTCTGAATAACTATTCTATCACTGATGATATGAGTTATTATCCTTCTCTCCAATGGGTATCTAATCTTGGCTCTGGATGGTATTTCCCTGCAAAGAACGAATTGTCCGCATTAATGAGTAGCAGTAGCATGAGTACAGTTAACAGTTCAATTAATAAGGTGGGTGGAACATCATTGAGTGGAAATTATTGGTCATCAACCCTTGTGGAAGATGGAATGGGTGCATACGCGTATGTAAGTGGTAGTATAAACGGCAATTCAAGTTTTACATCCACATATAATGTCCGTGCCATTAAGAAGTTTTAGATAGGCTTTAGTTGCCAAATGATAACATGGCACAACATAAAGAGTTATCTGCGCTGGCAGTTGCGTGCACGCGACCGTCAGGGGCACAGAGTGCATTCGCCGTTTCTCTTCTCGCTCATAACCAGCGGATTGCATAATCCGATAGAGGAGGTGTGGGTTCAGGCGGTTGAGGAGCGCCGCCGGCAGTTGCAGGCCGACAGGAGCGAGGTGGCTGTCACCGATTATGGTTCGGGCAGCAGTTTTGGTAATGGCCGCCGCCGTGTTTGCCAAATTGTCCGCCACAGTTCCACATCGCCCCGCGACGGGCGTCTGCTCTGCAATCTGGCTTCAGCCTTGCAAAGCGGCAATATTCTGGAGTTGGGCACAAATCTGGGCATTGGTTCGCTCTATCTGGCACATTCTGCCAATTGCAGCCGGCTTGTAACCATTGAGGGCTGCCCAAATCTGTCGAAAATAGCTGCCGAAGGATTTAAATTGTTTGGAGTCAATAATATAACCCTTATAAACGCAGAGTTTTCCCAAGCACTGCCGCAGGCGCTGGAGAGTCTGCCCAGCCTCGATTTTGTATTTATCGATGGCAACCACCGCGGCGAGCCTACTCTCAACTATTTCAGCCAATGCCTGACGTATGTGACAAACGACTCCGTCATTGTAATCGACGACATCCACAAAAACGCCGATATGGAGCGCGCGTGGAGCAAAATTGTTGAAAATGAGCAGGTAACGCTTTCGCTCGATTTTTATACAATGGGGGCCGTCTTTTTCCGCCGCCAATTGTCGCGTCAAACCATCTCTCTGCGCTATTAAGACGGCAACGCGACCGTTTTTGCAGATGTTAAATCGCTGAAAAACATTTATTTGTGCGGTATATACATTTTTTTTGCGCATAATGACACATAATAGATTTTTTTTTCATATTTGCGCAAATTTTTAAAAACCTATAATTATGTACTGGACACTTGAATTGGCTTCGAAACTGGAGGACGCTCCATGGCCGGCAACAAAGGAAGAATTGATTGATTATGCAATTCGTTCTGGTGCACCAATGGAAGTTGTAGAGAACTTGCAGGAGATGGAAGATGATGGCGATGTTTATGACAGCATTGAAGACATCTGGCCAGACTACCCAAGCAAGGAAGACTTCTTCTTCAACGAAGACGAATATTGATTATCAGTTTGTTGCAATCGTAACAAACCTGTAAAAGACAAGCAACAAGGAGAATCGCGCTATTCCCTAGTTGCTTTTTTTTATTAGCCCCAACCCTTAGTGCCTAACCCCTAGTGCCTAATGCCTAATTACCCAACACCTAACACCCAACACCCAACACCTAATCCCTAACCCTAGTGCCTAACCCCTAATGCCTAGTGCCTAGTGCCTAGTGCCTAATTATCACCTAACCCCAAGTGCCTAATCCCCAATCTATACTCCTTCCGTCCGTTGCTGTCAGTAACGCAGACAATGTGTATTCCCTTTTTCAACTTGCCGGCATCGATGGTGGCGGAGTTGCCGGAGGCTGCCGTTTGCATTTCGAGCACACCCGAAGCGCTGTAGATGCTGATATTGTCCATGTTGCTTGCGCTTTCAATGTATAGTGTTGATTCAAAGGTTGTTGGATAAACTTTGAGCCAGGGTGCGGCTGCATCATCGATTGTCACTTCAGTCTGTTTTTCAGCCAGATACATTTCAATGGCCTTGTCGGCGGCTTTGTTGAGTTCAAGAATGTTTTCGGCCGCCAGAATTGCAAATTTCAGGCAGATGGTGTCGTTTGGTTTCAGATTCAGATTGTTGCATGTCAGCATTAGCGCCAGGTCGGTGTTGGTGCTGGTCGATGAGGGGCGGGCGGAGTTCATGGCCTCCCATTTCTGCTCGTTGTCGAAGCCCTCTTTTAAGTTGATGCTGTTGCTGTGCTGATTGTCGATTTCAAAAACGTAGGGCACGGCGTTTCCGCTGTCAAGCAGGCAGATGGCGCCATAAAGGCCAATATCGCCGGTGTTGTAGATATAGAGCATTTTACGCTCCGGGTCGTAGTCGGCGCAGTTTGTCAGGCTGTTCACAACGTCCCAGTCGAAATAAAGTCCGGCGCAGGCATTGTCGAACTCTTCGGTTCGCGAATTGATGATTTTGTAGTCGCAGACAAAGCCGGTTGGCAGGTTGCGGCTGTCGAAGACGAAGTCCTGCACAACGCTTATCCCGCTTATTTCCTTTGGTTTGATTGTGGAGAGAATGTGGCTTGTGCCGCCGTTGGTTGTGATTGCCGGATTGCTGACGGCCGCAAACTCGTTGTCGGTTTGGTAAGCGCTGGCTATTCTCGATTGGTCAAAAGCCAGAATAAGTGCTCAGTCGCTGACTATATTATAGCAGTTCTGATAGATGAATCCGTTGCCCCATTGAGCGTCGTAGTTGTAGATTCCGATTTTTCCGTTGTCGGCGACAGAGGTTTGCATCTGGCCCCATTCCATGTCTTTAAATGTCGGATTGACAATGAGTTCGGCATTCTGCCATGCCGAATAGCCGTCGGCTTCAAATTGGAAACGGAAAACCACAAGTCGGTTCTCGGAAATGGTGTCGGACAAAGTGGCAGTAAAAAGCAGGTTGCTGATGTCGCACATAGGCCCAACGGAATCGGTTTGCCAGACGCCGTTGCCAATGGTTGCGCTGCCATCGGGCGATTCGAGCCTGATGGTGACATTGCGGGCTGTTTGCAGATGGTTCCGCACATCGATGCCAACTGATATTTTCGCTCCCGGCGCAAAATTTCCGCCCTCGGCCGTGAATTTGCAGTTGGTTATCCGCAGCGACGGCGAAGTGCTGTCGGTCAACGCTTTCAGAATGTTGATGCGGCCCGAGCCCAGCAGTCCGGCATAAGGCTGATTTTCGGGAATGGTGTCGATGTTGTCGGCCGTAACGCGCAGCAATTCACCAATTTGAGTGGCAGTCATCTCTTTGCGTACAGCCCACACAAGAGCGGCGGCGCCGGCCACCAGCGGAGCCGAAAACGAGGTGCCGTTGGCGTATTGGTATTTATCGCCGTACCATGTCGTGTAGTTGCTTTGTCCAGGTGCCGACAAGTCGATGCGGCTGTTGTAGGTTGAGTTGCTCCACTTCACATCGGCCGAGTCTGTGCCCGCAACGCTAATCACTCCGTCGCACGAGGCGGGGTAGTAGCGCACATTTGTTCCTGTGTTTCCTGCAGCGCCAATAATCAGACAGCCACGGCTTTGCGCGTATTTAACCACATCGTCGCAAAGCAGATTCTTCGACGGGCTTCCCCATGAGCAGTTGATTATTTTGCAACCGTGGTCGGCGGCATAAACAATGCCCTCGTAGCAGGCAGTCAGAGAGCCTTTCTCATCGTCGGCCACCTTGATGGGCAGAAATTTCGTGTTGTATCCCGCGCCGGCCACACCAATGCCATTGTTGGTTACGGCGGCGGCAATTCCCGCCACAGCCGTCCCGTGGTGGCTGACCGAACTGACGGGGTTGTTGTCGTTGCAGGCCAGGTCCCAGCCGCGGTAGTTGTCAATGTAGCCGTCCTTGTCGTCGTCAATGCCGTTGATTGGGTCGGCGTAGTTTATTTTTATGTTGTCGGCCAGGTCGGTGTGATAGATGTCAACGCCAGTGTCGATGATTCCGATGACGATGTTGGTGTCGCCGTGAGTCAGTTCAAAGGCCTCGAGAGCGTGCGTTATCTCAAGAAAATACTGCGAGGCAAGTGATGGATCGTTGGGCGATTCAAGCAGTTCGGGAATCCAGTAAGGCTGCGCGTATTCAACGTTTTCGCTTTGCGCCAGTTTGCGCGCCATCTCCGTCGGATGGGCGTCGCCATCGTATTCAATGCGGAAAATTCTGCTCAATTCAGCCGACGGGCTGTCGGTTTTTCTTACGCTGAACACCCGCGAGTTTTTCCTCACATGAGTATTACATAAATATTCAAATTCGGCATCTCGGTCGGGTGCGGCTTTCGTGTTTTTGTATTTCACAATCACCGTATTTGGCACACACTGAGCCTTTTGCGCCAGCAGTTGCGCCCCTGGCAGCATCAAGCAGAAAAGAATTGCGGCAAGCCGTTTCATATTTGTACAAGTTTAGAATCCAACTTCAGATTGCAAGGTATTAAAACAATTGCAAATGAGTCACCGCTGAGGGCAAACTGCACTTTTTTGTTGATTAAAGTTGATTTTCGTTGGTTAGATGATTGTTTTTATTGTAATTGCTTTATATTTGTGTGACTAAAAATAAAAATAATTGCATGAACTGTATAATTATTGACGACGATTTACTGAGCCGAAAAGTGCTTGAAGGATTGGTTGAAAAGGTTGATTCATTGAACCTTGTGGGCTCGTATGAAGGGCCGGTTGAGGCATTCAAAGCCTTTGACCTCCCCGACCCAATTGATTTGATTTTCCTTGATATGGAGATGCCCGAGATGAACGGACTTGATTTCATCAACACTCTCGACGAGCCTCCGATGATTATAATTGTCTCAGGACAAGAGAAATACGCCATCGAATCGTATGAGTATGATGTTGTTGACTATCTGCTCAAACCTGTCGCTCTGCAGCGTTTCTTCAAGGCTGTGAACAAGGCGCAGGCTCATTATCAGGAGCGCGACAGCGTTTCGAAGTATCCCGATGAAATCTTCATCAAGAAGAAAAACGCCACTTTGGTGCGCATCCGCTACGACGATATTCTTTGGGTTGAGGCTCTTGAAAACTACGTGACGGTGAACACCTTCAACGACAAGTTCACAATCCACTGCACAATGAAGACCATCGAAAACAAATTGTCGATGTCGAAATTCAAGCGCGTGCATCGTTCTTATATAGTTAATATCAGCCAGATAGACTATATTGAGGAAGGCAACGTGGTGGTGCGCACTGAGTCGGGGCCGAAGGTGATTCCAATCGGCAAGTCGTATCGCGACTTGCTCATGGACGATTTGAACATGATTTCGAAATAAGACGCCAAACTAAAAAAAAGCCTGCTTGTGTAGGCTTTTTTTGTGCAATGTTTGCAGGCGTTTTGCGTTATGATTGTGCAATTATAAAATCAGAAGATGCGTCGGTTTGGGGTTATCGTTTTTCTTTTTGCGTCGGCAGTTGTGGCACGGGCGTCGGCAGTTGCTGACAGCACATTTTTCAGGCTTGAGGCACAAATGGTTGATGTGGCTGCGGAGTTGGCGGCCACCCGTTATAAAGACGCCCTGCAGGATTCGCTTGAGGCGAAGTTGGGCGCAATGCTCGGCTCTGCCTTGAAAATGGAAAAATCGTTCGAATACCCCTTCGACAGCCTTAAAGCCAGCGTCAGCATTGTGACTTCCAACGACGGCCGCCTGCGCATTTTCACCTGGTTTTCGGTGGGCGATGCGGGCAACTATCACTATTCGGGTTTCATCCAGTACAACGACAAGTCGGCTCACCAGGTGCGTCTTTTCGAACTGAACGATTGCAGCGATAAGATGGAAAATATTGACAACCTGACTCTTACGCCGCAGAATTGGTTTGGCATGATGTATTATGGCATTGTTGATGTCAAGTGCCGCGACGGAGTGGTTTACACCTTGCTCGGGTGGGACGGATGCGGGTTATACACCACTAAAAAGGCCATTGAGCCGCTCACATTCAACGACAAAGGCCAGCCTCGGTTTGGAAAAATGATGGTGAAAGTGGGGCGGAAGAAGAGCAAACGCCTTGTGTTTGAGTATAATAAGCGCGCCACGATGATGATTCAGTACGACAGCCAACTCGATATGATTGTGATGGACCATCTCAGCGTCTTGGGCGAACAGGATACTGACAATCCGATGTTTTTCAGCCCCGACATGTCGTACGACGGAATGAAATTTGAGGATGACATGTGGATTTACGTCCCGAAAATCGAATATAAGCGGCCCAAACCGAAAAAAAACGGGGCGGCAAAGTCGAAGAATTAGTTTTTTCGCTGACATTTGCCAGCGATTTGTCTGTTGATGAAATAATTGAATACTAATGAAATACCGTTACCAAACCGTTGGCACTTGCAGCCAGCAGATTGATTTTGAGATTGACGACAACAATGTTTTGAGCAACGTGCAGTTCTACGGCGGCTGCAACGGCAACCTGAAGGGCATCGGTCGTCTGGTTGAGGGAATGCCTGTGGCCGATGTTATCAGCCGACTTGAGGGCATTCAGTGTGGAATGAAAAGCACCTCGTGTCCCGACCAACTGGCCACAGCGCTAAAGAAAGTGATGGCAAAACGCAACGCAAACGGCTGATTACAAGTGCTATGGATACACCGATGAGCAAAAACAGATTCCTGCTGTTCAATCTGCTCGCCTTTGCCATTGTCTGCGTATGGGGTACAACTTTTGTGTCGAGCAAGGTGCTTATTATCAACGGTTTGCGTCCAATCGACGCTTTTTTCTACCGCTTTCTGATAGCCTATATCTGCATTTGGGCAATTGCGCCGCGTAAGTTGTTCTGCGACAGCCTGAAAGATGAGTTGCTGGCAGTTGCGCTGGGTGTTACGGGCGGCTCGGCATATTTTATGGCCGAGAACACTGCATTGCAGATTTCAACCGTCACCAACGTGTCGCTAATTGTTTGTACTACACCAATTCTGACTGCATTGCTTTTGAGCATAGGCAACCGCGACGAGCGGATGAACCGTCGGCAGATAATCGGTTCTCTGGTGGCGTTTGCAGGAATGGTGCTTGTGGTTCTGAATGGCAAATTTGCGCTGAAACTATCGCCCGTGGGCGATTTGCTTGCATTTGTGGCCGCATGGGCATGGGCATTCTACTCACTCATTACCAAATTGTTAGCACCAAAATACAGCAATCTGTTCATAATCCGTAAGGTGTTTTTCTACGGCTTGCTCACATTGGTGCCAGTGCTGTTTTTTTCTGGTCTGACTACCGACATTGCCATTTTCCGCAAGCCTGCAGTTTGGCTGAATCTGCTTTTTCTCGGCCTTGTGGCCTCATTGGTCTGCTATGTGCTTTGGAACCTTGTGATGAAGCGCATTGGGGTGGTAAAGGCATCTAACTATATATATTTCAATCCAGTTGTGGCCATAATCACCGCCTCAATCGTCATCGGCGAACGCATCACGCCCTTTGCAATGTTAGGCACGGCCATGATTCTGATTGGAATGTATCAGGTGGAGAATGTTAATAGTGGTTTACATACTGATATTTAAAATATTATAGGTTGTCTCTTGATGTCAGATGATTCTCATATTATACATATAATTCTTAAATCAACTTTCATAAGTATGAGATTCGATTTAAAAATGATATTTTTACAAAAAATAGGAGGATTATTTCATGGGAATATCAGCAAAAATCTCCGACCGCGTTTGGAGAACTTTGGCAGATTCTGAATTTACGAATAACTCTGCTGCGTTAAAACAGTTTGACGGATTAACTTTCTGTCGTTCTGGCAGTCAAATTCCAGATGATGAAGACAATGTTAAAGACTACCAACCTGAATTCTGTCAAAAATGGCCATATAACAGTTTTATGGAAGATGAAGTTTTTGTAAAGGAACTAAACGCAGATTTGTTGGGGTGGCCAGGATTAGTAAATGATGTAGTTGAAGGTCTTGTAGAACAAGTTTTATATGATGTTACAATGCCAGTTGTAGGAAACCTTATAGGCTCTCTTTTTGGACGACGGAAAAGGAGAGAAAAAAAGGGAGAAAAACATCATAATTTGCCCCCCGCAGGTTGTGGAGCGATTGCTGTATTGACATTATTATGGTATTATCGGAATTATCCAAGTGTACAAGACGAATTTAAAGGTATTCAAAACATAAAAAAGAAATACCAAAACAAGGAACCAAGAGATTCAACACTTGAAGATATAATGAAGAAAATATGGAGAAAAGACCTTTTTGGAAAAGACATTACTTAGCATTTATCAGATTTAATAATTTGCCTTTTGTTGATAAAGTCGATAAACTAACATGGGGTGGTAATTCAAATGAACACATATATAAAGCTATATTTGAAGCTGTTGTTCTGAACAGAACACCTGTAGCAGTCAGATTTCTAAAGCATTGGGCTGTTATCTGTGGTGTGGAGTTTAACTATTTAAAATTCTGTACATATGGCGGATATTTTGCTAATGCGATGAAAATTAGACTTAACACAGGTAATGATGATATATGGGAACCTTTGACTTTAGCAGATATGGAAGAAAAGCAAGGAAGTAAATTGCTGGAATTTATAATTTGCAAACCTAATAAAATTGTTACATATCATAGATACGATGACACAGACTATGAAACCGCAACCACAACGGACAAGAACTATGCTATTAAAAGAAGAAAGGAGTTTAATTCTTTAGTAGGCAACAACTATGAGCATGTGCCTTCGGAAACATGTAAATACAGAAGAGGAGAAGTGGTTTATGTTACAAGAAGAACAGAAGGCCTTTTAGTTTCTACAGAATTGGGTGTTGTGGTTTCTAATGGAACATGTAGACATAATGGCCTGGATTGTTATAAAGTTTCTTTTGCTTCTCAGGCATTATTAACAGAATTAGCTGAAGTAAATGCATTAATTGCAGCGCAGAGTCAATCTGGTAATTCGACATCGACATTTGTATCTTATAAAGCAAATGAAGATTATAAAGGACGTGTGGTAAGGTCTTTAGACTGTTTTGCTTACGTATTGCCAGATGATATGCAAAAAGTTTTTTCTAATGACTTGGACTGCATTTTCTTCAGGGAGACAAATGGCATAAAGGCTAATGCCCAAGTTTACGTTAATAAATTTGCTGTGGGTCAATACATTTATGATGAGCCTACACTTATTACCAAAAGTAACTTTTTAGGATTAGGCCCGGCTTATATTTCAAAAAAATATGCTGACACATCTTGTGATGTTTATTTCCCTGACAAGAATAAAACATTCCATTCAGCAATTTGCCTTGGTGAAGATTACGTTATGAATTTCAACATTCCTGCAGGTTCTTCCATCTCCGCGCAATTTACAGTAGGAGAGGAAGTTTATTATAAATTAAACGGGGAATATGTCAGGGCAAAAGTAACAAGCCTTAGTCCGTTTAATACAAATGCACCAGAGCGCTGGTACATCATCAATGTGGATACAGAAAGTGCTGCACGGCAAGTGACCGAGAAAGAAATCTATAAGATAGTTTGGAAGTATGATTATTCAAAATATTGATATTCAAATGTCTGTGTTATGAATAAATAATGCGGACATTTTGTGTTTTATAATATTTTTATTGAAATGAAAAACGCAATATGGCTTTTATTGGCAGGGTTGCTGTTAACAATAAATTCATGTGACATCCTCGTTGACCATTACGAAGATAAAGATGTCTTTACTACATATTATATGGGTGATAGATGCATAATCGCATTAGGAGGAACATGTATTGTAAAAAAAACAGAGTATGAGTACAGTAAAAAAACATGCGACAGAACGGCGTTTTTTATTATATACCAAGAAGATATTCTAGAAGATTATATAATTAAAGATACTTGGGGTTCTGAACGTTGTTTAAAATTTAGAGTAAATAAAACAAATGCCAAAGAAGGTGGGGGGATCTGTTGTAGTGGTGTATGCCTTGATGAGAAAAAAGAAATAGGTACAACGACAATATTACCAGATATTAAACTTCAAAAGGTTGATTCTATTATTATTGAAATATTTTACGAGTATTATTGAAATATTTTATACAATGAATTAAATCGTTGTTTTATAATTGAATACAGAGTGGTATGTTTTTGTGCTGATATGCAAAATGTGAGTATATTAACAAGAATTTTGCTGATAAAAAAAGTCGGAGGTTATCGTTTTTTAATCAGTCATTGAGTATATTTGAGAAAAATAGATTTCTATGGAATCCGAAAACACAGTGAAACTGCTGATGGGCGATGAGATGAAGTTGTCGTTCATCGATAAAGAATATCTTCCCGAAGGTCAGGACGAATATTATTTGCGAAATAAACAGGTCACCAAGCCTGCTGGCGGCTGGCGTCATCTGCGTTCCGACGAGATTGAGCGCCTTGTGAAAAACAACAACAGTTGCGAGAACTGGGATAATTTCCTGGTTACCGACGAGTTCAACCCCAGGCAGATAAAAAACAACAAATTCTACGGTTTGGTGCGCATTGGCGAGGTTCGCGATGCTATGCTGCAATACCACGATTTGCGTCTGCGTGTGGGTATAACTAACAGTGTGATAACATCTTGCGACATAGGCAACAACGTGGCAATCCACGATGTGCACTATTTGTCGCATTATATTATAGGTGACAACTGCATCATCTTCAACATTCAGGAGATGTGCTGCACCAACCACGCCAAATTCGGCAACGGAATTGTGAAAGACGGTGAGCCTGAGGAAGTTCGCATTTGTCTCGACCTGATGAACGAGACTGGCTGCCGCAAGGTTTATCCGTTCGATGGAATGATTGCTGCAGATGCCTATCTGAGCGCTAAATTCATCGATGACAAGCCGTTACAGGCCAAACTCTCTTATCTGACACAGAACCGTTTCGACTCGCACCGCGGTTACTACGGAACCATCGGAACTGATTGTGTGATAAAGAATTCGGCCATCATCAAGGATGTGAAAGTGGGCGACAGTTGCTACATAAAAGGTGCAAGCAAACTGAAAAACGTAACCATCAACTCATCGATCGAGGAACCGTCGCAGATAGGCGAGGGAGTTGTTCTGGTGAACGGAATTGTGGGCTATGGATGCCACATTTTCTATTCGTGCATTGCTGTGAGGTTTGTGCTGGGCAACAACTCCAATTTGAAATATGGCGCTCGTCTAATTCATTCATTCTTAGGCGATAACAGTACAATATCGTGCTGCGAGGTGCTGAACAACCTCATCTTCCCAGCCCACGAGCAGCACCACAACAACTCGTTCCTGGTGGCTGCTGTGCTCAAAGGTCAGACCAACATCGCCGCTGGCGCCACTATGGGTTCGAACCACAACAGCCGCACCAACGACAACGAGATTGAGGCAGGCCGCGGATTCTGGCCAGGCTTGTGCTCGAGCGTCAAGCACTCGTGCAAGTTTGCGTCGTTCACGCTGCTGAGCAAGGCCGATTATCCGACCGAAATGAATATCCCGTTGCCTTTCTCACTCGTTAATAACAATGTGAGTCACAATGAGTTGGAAGTGATGCCCGCCTTCTGGTGGATGTATAATATGTATGCTTTGGCTCGCAACGCCTGGAAGTATCAGAAGCGCGACCTTCGCAAGCGCAAATTCCAGCATATCGAGTTCGACGCATACGCGCCCGACAGTATGGAGGAGGTCATCACGGGCCGCAAACTGCTCGAGGTTTGGACCGCCAAAGCCTGGTTGCGCACGCAAAACAAAAACATCGACGGACAGAGCGAGAAGGCTTTGCGTGAGGTAGGCAAAGAGTTGCTCCGCGGCGACCGCAAGGATGTTGATAATCTGCAGGTTTTCGGCGAGAATATGGAGAAAGGCAAACGTCGCGTCAGGATTTTGAAGGTGTACGATGCCTACAAATCATACGGCGATATGCTTGTTTATTACGCAGTTAAGAACGTGATGAAATACTTGCAGGACAATCCGCAGGCAACGTTTGGCACCATTGGCGGACTGATTCAGGGCCGTCGCGAAAAAGCCTGGTCGAACTTGGGCGGACAACTGATGCAGACATCGGATTTGGACCAACTACGTGCCGACATCCGCAACGGAAAACTCGATTCGTGGGAGGCCATCCACAACCGCTATGATGAGATTTGGGAGCGCTACACCGTTGACAAACTGCGTCACGCTTACCAATCGCTCTGCTATCTGCTTGAAACTGAGACAATCACCGACGATATGTGGTGCGACGTGCTAAAACGCGCTGTCGGCATTCAGCAGTACATCTGCGATCAGGTTTATATGACTCGCAAGAAAGACTACGACAACATATACCGCAAGCAGACCTATCGCAACAGCGAAGAGATGATTGCCGCCATCGGACCGCTTGAGGAGAACAGTTTCATCAAGCAGGTTCGCAACGAAACTGATGATTTCAACAACAAAATAAATGAATTGTATAATCGATTTTAAATAAAGCAGTTATGAACTTAACTAATAAAAAGTACGCCGACTACGCGTTGGTGCAGGAGATGATGGGTACGATTGACACCGTCAGGAAATTCGACCCATCGGTAACAAAAAAACTTGCTGAGGAGGTGAAGAAATCACAGCGCTTGTATCTGACAGGCGAGGGGTCGAGCCGCATTTTCCCAGCCAAAAACGCTATGCGCAAGGCCAAACGCTGGGGTATGGACATCAATGTTCAAACCGACGGTTCGCGCCAATCATACGAGTACGATTTGTCGAAATATACTGTTTGCTGCGCTTCGAACTCGGGCCGCACAAAAGAGGTGATTCTGTTGGCCAAAAAACTCACAGAATCAGGCAAAAAGGACGTTTTCGGCTTGACCGCTTGTCCCGACACAATGATTCAGAAAGCGTGCGTCAGCACTCACATTCTGAACTGCGGATGGGAGCAGGCTGTGGCTGCCACTAAGAGCGTGGTTGAGCAGGCATTGTATTATGAATCAATACTTTGGAACCTTAAAGGCGAAGACAAGACGGCTGAGTTGAAAAAACTGCCAGAATTGCTTGAGAAGGCTCTCACACTGCCAATTCCTGCCGATGTGATTAACGCTGTGCGGCAAGCCGAAACAATCTATTTCTCGGGTTACAACGATGGCGTGGCAGAGGAGTTGACTCTGAAAACCAATGAGATAACCCGCCGCAAGTCGGATTTCCTTGAAGGAACATACGCTGTTCACGGCATTGAGGAGGTGATGAACCCGAACGATGTTGTGTTTGTGATTGACCCGATTGAGGAGGAGATTGAGAAATTCCATGAGGTTCTTCAGAAGGGTGTTGGCCTGAAGGTGATTGCCATTGCCGACCACGACACACCGTTCGAGACTATCAAAGTTCCTGCTGCTGGCGATTTTAAACCTTACGTTATGCTGTGCGCTGGCTGGAATCTGTTGGTTGAGATTGGCATTGCCACAGGCATCAACCTTGACAAGCCTGAGCGCGCCCGCAAGGTTGGTAACGAGTTGATTGTTTGATAAATAATTTGTAATAATGATTGAAGCCTGCGGTTTTTAATCGCGGGCTTTTTTTGTGAACGTGTATTCTGAAAATGTCTTTTTGTCAGCCTGCGGCAGCGCTGTTGTGTCAAATCGGCTGAAAATAGCGCGTGGCACAGTGTTTGACAACCTGAATGCGCGTAAAATTGAAATTCATAACTAAAAAATATAAAACTATGCAAACAGGTAAAATTGGTGTTACAAGTGAGAACATCTTCCCAGTAATCAAGAAGTTCCTTTATTCCGACCACGAGATTTTCCTTCGTGAGATTGTGGCAAACGCCGTCGATGCAACTCAGAAAATGGTTGCCGTGGCCGCCAAGGGTGATTATAAGGGCGAACTGACCGACAAAACCGTTCGAGTGTCGGTGAACAAAGGCAACAAGACGATTGTTGTTTCCGACCACGGAATTGGAATGACTGAAGAAGAAATCGATAAGTATATCAATCAGATAGCCTTCTCAAGTGCGGGCGAGTTTCTCGACAAATACAAAGACAACATTGGTGCCATCATCGGCCATTTTGGCTTGGGATTCTACAGCGCCTTTATGGTTTCGGAGCGCGTCGACATCATCACAAAATCGTATAAAGAAGGCTCGAAGGCCGTGAAATGGAGTTGCGACGGCAGTCCTGAGTTTACGCTCGAAGATGCTGAAAAACAGGATTTTGGTACCGACATTGTTATGCATATCGATGCCGACAGCGAAGAGTTTCTTGACGAGAGCCGCATCAACCAATTGCTGACCAAATACTGCAAGTTCCTGCCCGTTCAGATTGCGTTTGGCAAGGAGCAGGAGTGGAGCGATAAAGAGAAGAAAATGGTTGATACTGACAAAGATAAGATTATCAACAACACCACGCCAGCGTGGACTCGCAAGCCTGCCGACCTGAAAGATGAAGACTATATGAACTTCTATCACGAACTTTATCCTGGCCACGAAGACCCGCTGTTCTATATCCACCTGAACGTCGATTATCCGTTCAATCTGACTGGTATTCTGTATTTTCCGAAAATCAAGAACAATATCGAGATTCAGAAGAACAAAATCCAACTCTACTGCAATCAGGTGTTCGTAACAGACAGTGTGGAAGGCATTGTGCCTGAGTTCCTTACGTTGCTGCACGGCGTCATCGACTCGCCCGACATTCCGCTGAACGTGTCGCGTAGTTACCTGCAGGCCGACTCTAATGTGAAGAAGATTTCGAGCCATATCACCAAAAAAGTGGCCGACCGTCTGGAGGAAATCTTCAAAACCGACCGCCCGCAGTTCGAGAGCAAGTGGGACAATCTGAAACTCTTTATCGAGTACGGAATCCTGACTGACGAAAAATTCTACGAGCGCGCGAAGAACTTTGTCCTGCTGAAAAATATTGAAGGTAAATACTTTACACTCGACGAGTACGAAACACTTGTCAAGCCGAACCAAACCGACAAGAACGACACAAAAGTCTATCTCTACGCCACCGACAAAGATGCGCAGTACACCTATATTGAGAGCGCAAAAGCCAAAGGTTACGATGTGCTGATGCTTGACGGTCAGTTAGATATGCACTTTATCGGCTCGCTTGAGCAGAAGTTGGAGAAGACACGTTTCGCCCGCGTCGATGCCGATGTAATCAGCCGTCTGATTCAGAAGGACGACCAACCGCAAGCCAAAATCGAGGAGGCCGACCGCAACAATTTGATTCAGGTTTTCAACGCCGTAACGCCCGACAAGAGTTACTTCATTGTTGAGTTCGAAGACCTTGGCGCCGACGCCAAACCGCTGATGATTACGCAGAACGAGTTTATGCGCCGTATGAAGGACACCGCCGCGCTGAGCGGAATGAACTACTATGCCGATATGCCCGACAACTTCAACTTGGTTGTGAACACGGCTCACCCGCTGATTTCAAAAGTGCTTGACGCAGAGAAAGATGCGCTGGGCTCGGCTTTGGCTGAAATCGATACAAAGATTGAGCCTTTGAACAAGCAGAAAGCCGACCTTGAGGCTCAGAAGAAGGACAAGAAAGAGGAAGAGATTCCGCAAGCTCTGAAGGACCAAATTGCCGACCTTGGCAAACAGATTGACACTCTGCGCGATGAGAAGGATGCAAAACTCAGGGAGTTCGGCAAATCGACACCGCTTGTAAAACAACTTGTCGACCTTGCACTGCTGGCCAACAATATGCTGAAAGGCGAGGATCTGAACGTGTTTGTGAATCGTAGCGTTGAGTTGCTGGGCAAGTGATTGATTAATAAACTATAGAAAAATAAACGCTGCTGATATAAATCGGTGGCGTTTTTTTGTTCCATGATTGATATTTAGTGATGAGATTTTGGCAAGTACATCGGAAAACTTTTTTGCTGGCAAAATGGCAATGGTATTGATAATTGACTACCTTTGCACCGCTTTTGAGGAAAGGAAAGTTGCCGGAGTGGTCGATCGGGCCGCACTCGAAATGCGGTGAACGGGTAACTGTTCCGGGGGTTCGAATCCCTCACTTTCCGCAAAAGGATATTTTCTAAAATGCAAAACCTTGACTCACAATGAGTTGGGGTTTTGTGGTTTTATGAAGCGGACCAAATGCGGACTATTTTCGTTCGAAATTTGAGACTGATTGGTTTCAGAATTTGCGACCACTTTTTTAATCTTAATATTATTATCGTCCCGTCATATTTTTATTGAACTAAAACCGCCATTCGTCACATAAAAACATTCTCTCGGCATAAAAATGGCTTGTTGAGGTAGGGGAGAAGGCTTGTTAATTGTCTTTAGTGAAAAGGATGATAAATGAGATTGACTAATAAATTTAAGAACCTTACCAACTCAAACCTGAAAACGGACAGATAAAACAATCGCTATCATTTATCTGTTTTGCGAGGCTGTCACGAGTGACAGCCTTTTTGCGCTTTCACCGCCATAAAACAAAAAGGCCGCCCCACTCGGGAACGGCCTTTTTTGTGTATCAGGCACAAGTTCTACAACGCGCACAACTCGCTTTCCGTCAGGCAATTCAACGAATTGCGGCGGATAACTTCGTGAGCGGCTTCCATATTGTTGGGACGCAAGATGACCACGCCGCTGGCGTTGTCTGAGAAGCAGTACATATACTCGATGCTGATGCCTGCCTTGGTGAAAAACTCAATTGTCTCAGAGAATTTGCCGACGGTGGCGTCGGTTTTCACGGCAAGAACGTCGCTCAGGTTGGCCGAAACGCCCTGCGCCTTCAGCAGTTGGAAAGCCTTGTGCTGGTTGGTGGTTATCAGACGCAAGATGCCGTACTCGGTGGTGTCGGCAACGGTGGCCGCAATGATGCGGATGTTCTCTTTGCTCAAAAATGAGAGAATCTCGTTCAAACGACCGAACTTATTCTCAACAAAAACCGATATTTGACTGATTGTCATAGTTTTATAATTTTAGAGTTTTAAACCAATTTACGCAAATCCTTCACACGTACAGCCTTGCCTTCCGACTGTGGAAGCGAGCCGCGCTCAACAAGTTTCACCTTCGGCGTAACCAAAATCTCGTCTTTCAACCGATGGGTGATTTCCTTTGTCAGGCTCTGCAGTTTGCCGAAATCGTCGGTCTGCAGGTCGCCCAATTCCACTTCCACAATAATCTCGTCGTTGTTGTCGACAGGCTGGATGGTGATAAGGTAGTTCGAGCCCAACTCGGGGAACTGCATAAGAATCTTCTCAATCTGCATTGGGAAGATGTTCACGCCCTTGACAATGAACATATCGTCGCTGCGGCCCTTCATACGGTCCAAGCGGCGGTGTGTGCGGCCGCAGGGGCACGGACCTGTCAGGATGCGGGTAAGGTCGCGGGTGCGATAGCGCAAGAGCGGCATACCTTCGCGGTCGAGCGTGGTGAGCACCATTTCGCCTACTTCGCCGTCTGGCACAGGTTCAAGTGTCTCTGGGTCAACAATTTCCACAATATATGAATCTTCCCAAATGTGCATTCCGTTTTGCTCTTTGCACTCGAAAGCCACGCCTGGGCCGCTCATTTCGGTCATACCGAAACTGTTGTAGGCCTTCACGCCGAAGCGCTCTTCAATCTTGCGGCGGGTCTCTTCGGTATGTGGTTCAGCACCAATAAGAAACGTGTGCAGGTGAGTATCCTTGCGCGGGTCGATGCCTTCTTCTTCAAACACGTCGGCAAGGCGCAGCGCATAACTTGGTATGGCGTGGATGGCGGTGGTGCCATAGTCCATAATGCACTTAATCTGACGTTTGCTGTTGCCTGCGGCTGCGGGAATCGACAATGCGCCGAGCCACTCAATGCCCGCCTGCATTCCAAGTCCGCCTGTGAACATTCCGTAGCCCGACGAGTTCTGAATCACGTCAGTGTCGCGCAGGCCCACCATATAGAAACTGCGTGCCACGCGGTTTGCCCAAGTGTCGATGTCGTGTTTTGTGTGGCAGATGACAGTTGGGTTGCCCGTGGTGCCGCTCGATGAGTGCAAGCGGATGAGTTCTTTCTTGTCAACTGCCAAAAAACCAAACGGATAGTTGTCGCGCATATCCTGTTTAACGGTGAACGGCAGTTTGCGCAGGTCGTCGAGCGTCTGAATGGTGTCGGGTGTGATGCCCAACTCGCCATAGAGTTTCGAGTAGAAAGGCGACTTAAGCGCCTGTTTCACAGTCCATTTCAATCGCTCAAGTTGCAAGGCTTCAAGTTCCTTGCGTGGCATTTTCTCAATTTCAGGTTGATAATAAAATCCGTCCATTGTATTTAAAAGTTTAGAAGTTTAGTGTTTAGAAGTTTAGTCATTTTTGTTTTCGTCTTTATTTATGTTATTTCGCCATATACTCAACTGTGCAGAAATAAGTTCAATTAATGGTCTGATTTCAGCAATGTCGTTATCCGAAATATAGTCTAAATCTTTGGCTATAAACAATTGAGAAAGAGTTTCCATTAGTGAGCCATACGCGATTTCAATGAATCGAATTTTCTCTTTCGGTGAATTTCTTCCCGAACCTTCGGCAATATTAGACGACACCGAAACCGCAGCACGTTGGATTTGAGAAGCCAATCCGAACTTTTCCGAATTAGAAAATTTAGACGATAGAACGTAAATTGCTTTTGCCAAACTACGAGCGTTTTTCCAAGCCTCTAATTTTTCGAAACTATATGTATGACTCATTTCTTTTAGCAATTAAAAATCAGCCTTTTACTTTCTAAACCTCTAAACTTCTCACCTTCTCAACCTTTAATCAATGATTCTCTGCAAACAACTTCATTCGTTCGTCAAGCAGCGCATAATGGTGCGGCTGAATGTTCGACGAGCAGGCGCGGATGCCGTTGCGGGTGCTGCCCGTGGTTGACAGGTCGATGCCGCTAACTCCGTAATACAGAAGTTCTTTCAGCAGTTCGGCGCCTGGCATATTCTTGTAGCCGATGGTGAAGAAGAATCCGTCGCTCACGTCAACGGTGTTGTCCTTATCGTAAACAACATTGAACCCGTGACGCTCCATTATCTCCTTGATTTTACGCGCTCTATCGCCATACTCTTTGACGTCAGCAACGAACTTGTATGTGCCGTCGCAGGCGGCTTTCAGCATTGCGGCCATTGCGCACTGCGCCGAGTGCGACACGCCCGACGAGAAGGTGTAAAGGAACACGTAACCGAAGGCAGCGCCAAAGCGCGGAATATTGTATCGGTCTTTAAGCGACTGATAATGACGCTGATAGAGTTTGTCGGAAATGCAAGCCATTGCTATGCGCTGGCCTGCGTAACTGAATATCTTCGACGCGCTCATAAGCATAACATAATTGTCGGTGTAGTGCGACACGCTGGCCACGTAAGGCGGCTGGAACGGCGTGCCAAAATCCTGACGGAAGTCCATTGTCATATACGCAAGGTCCTCAATCACAACAACGTCGTACTTTGTGGCAAGGCGGCCGATGACTTCCAACTCCTGGTCGTTAAGGCACATCCACGACGGGTTGTTCGGGCTCGAATAGAGCACCGCGCAGATGTTGCCCTGCTTGAAGTAACTCTCGATTTTGGCCTCGAGTTTGTCGCCGCGATAGTCGGCAATGTCGAACGACGCCACCTTGACGCCGATAACGCCCGCCTGCATTTTCTGCACGGGGAATCCTGGGTCGATGTAGAGCACGGTGTCCTTCTTTGGGTCGAGTTGCGAGCAGAGCATAAGCGACGCAAACGACGCCTGCATTGAGCCCACAGTCGGGATGCAGCCTTCGGGCTTGATGTCGGTGTTGACAAACGCCTTGATGAAGCGCGATGCCTGCTCCTTCACTTCGGGAATGCCGTCGATAATCGGGTATTTCGAAGCCACGCCGCGGCGCAGAGCCTCACATTCTGCCTCAACGCCCACAGCCGACGGCGGCAAGCCAGGCACACCCATTTCGAAATGGATGAACTCAGTGCCCGTCTGCTTTTCGGCGGCACGCACAATGGCACCCACCTGACGTATCGAAGCGGTCTTTATATCGTTGATTTCCAAATCTTTCATTATACCGTCGATGACTGACGGCTCGATGACTGTTTTCATTGTTTTTAGTTATTGGGGATTGGGTGTTAGGTGTTGGTAGAGACGCGCCGTGGCACGTCTCTACTGTAGCCTATTACCTCACAATCAATACTTTAATTATCTTTCTATCGTTGCGGTACGGTCGGGGCCGACAGAGACAATCTTCACTGGTACACCTGTCTCATTTTCAATGAATTTGATGTAGTCGGCAAAGGCTTTCGGGAACTGGCTTTCCGACGTGATTTTGGTCAAATCGGACTTCCAACCCTTGAATTCCTTGTAAACGGGCTCGATTTTCACGCTGTCGATATCGAACGGGAAATCGGTGGTTTCCTGGCCGTCGATTTTGTATGCGGTGCATATTTTAATGGTGTCGAAATCGTCGAGCACGTCGCTCTTCATCATAATGAGTTTGGTAACGCCGTTAATCATAATGCTGTATTTGAGCGCCACAAGGTCGAGCCATCCGCAGCGGCGTTTGCGACCCGTTACGGCGCCGTACTCGTGTCCAAGTTGGCAGATGGTTTCGCCCACATTATCAAATAGTTCGGTTGGGAAAGGACCAGCGCCCACACGTGTGCAGTAGGCCTTGAAGATGCCGTAAACCTCGCCAATCTTGTTCGGACCGATGCCCAAACCTGTGCAAGCGCCCGCACATATTGTGTTTGAAGAAGTTACGAACGGATACGAGCCAAAATCGATGTCGAGCATTGTGCCCTGCGCACCCTCAGCCAGAACCGATTTGCCGTCGGCAAGCAATTTGTTTACAACGTGTTCGCTATCCACGAAAGTGAATTTCTTCAGATATTCGATTCCTGCGAACCAATCGGGCTCCAAAGCCTTCAGGTCATATTCAAAATTGAGCGATTTCAGAATCTGTTCGTGACGAGCCACTGCAGCGGCATATTTCTCTTTGAAATTCAGCAGAATATCGCCTACGCGAACACCCGTGCGGCTAACCTTGTCGGTGTAGGTCGGACCGATGCCCTTGCCAGTTGTGCCCACCTTGTTCTTGCCTTTTGCGGCCTCGTAGGCGGCGTCGAGCAAGCGGTGAGTCGGCAGAATCAGGTGTGCCTTCTTCGAGATGTAAAGGCGTTTGGTCAGGTCGTGGCCCGATTGCGCAAGCGCCTCAGCCTCAGCCTTGAACAGCGCAGGATCGAGCACCACGCCGTTGCCTATGATATTCACCTTGTCGCCTTGGAAAATTCCCGACGGAATCGACCGCAGCACATATTTCTCGCCATTGAATTCGAGCGTGTGCCCAGCATTGGGGCCACCCTGAAAACGAGTTACCACATCGTATTTGGGGGTGAGCACGTCAACAACCTTTCCTTTTCCCTCGTCGCCCCATTGAAGTCCTAACAATACGTCAACTTTCATTTGTTTCAAATTTTGCGGCATAACCTGCCGATGTTTCTATTAAATTGTAACTGTGCTTTTTGACCTTCAGAAGCCGCCAAAAAAGCGTCCGAAGGTAATAAAAATTTGTATGCAAATCTGCTATTATCACCTACCGTCAATTGTTCATGCATAGCCCCCACTCCACACCGCAAATGCGTATTTCGATAATAATCATTCATTTGCGCCACATCGTTATTGGATGTAGTTGCCAAGCAAATTATTTTTTCAGAAAAAAGACCTTTTGCACTTGCAAAAATCAATATTGGTTGTACCTTTGCACCGCTTTTTCAAGAAAGCTCTTGAATCAGTAGCTCAGTAGGTAGAGCACATCCCTTTTAAGGATGGGGTCCTGGGTTCGAACCCCAGCTGGTTCACGGGGTCTAAACGACCGCAAATCCCCTAAAATCCCCTAAATCAACGGTTTAGGGGATTTCTTTTTGCCTGAAATTTTGGTGAAATTCCTTTGTATCTGATTGGCCTATAATGTTTTATGCAAAATATAACCTGCCGTTTTCGGTCGTTTTTGCTTGTTAAACGGCTGTGTTTGAGATATTTAAACCGCAAATCCGCCGATTGCCAATAAAAACCGCGCTGGCTTTTGTAGCACTTTTTGTAGCATTTTGCCCACAAATCCCCCACAAACCCCCCAAAATTTCCTTATGTTTGCACCGATTTTGAGTTTCCTGAAAAAGCGGCGGTAGCACCTCTATCGTTTCATCTAACTGAAAATCACAAATATGGTTGGTTTTGGCGATTCCCCGACCGCTACACTTTCGTAGGCAGGTCGGCTGTCGGCAAAATATCGCTCCAATCAGGCGGTTGTTTGGCGGTATCTTGTTTATAATCAATATTATATAAGGTGCTACAAGGCTAAAGTTGTTGAGACACAAACAATTACCGATTGTAGCACTTGTTTTTTGACGGAAATTGACGGAATGATTGGAATGAGACCCCGACACAAAATCGGGGTCGGCACACACAAAATTAAACATAACACTATGGCAAAGGCAAAATTCAAGTATCTGCTCGGACGCAGAAAGGGCAGCAGCAGCGTCGAACTCTACATCAATTTCGGCGGCGGCAGACGCACGTACATCACGACAAAACTGAAACTCCCACAATCGGCGTGGGACGAATACTCGCAGACCGTCAGGCCGAACTACCCAGCCGCCGACAAAATCAACCTCTACCTGCAAAATTTCCGACGCAGGTACGAGGAAATCGAACTGGATTGTATGAACAAGGACACGCCTTTCACACCCGAAACGCTCGGCAAGGCACTGAACGGTCAGGCCGTGGACGACGGAAGCCTCGTCGATTATATGCGCGGCCTGATTGAGACGGAGATAAGCCGCGACAAGTACGCCGACGGCACGGCGAAGCACCTGCGCTCGTTCTGCAACAAGTTAGAGGACTTTGAGAGGGAATCGGCGCGGAAAATCACTTTCCGCACGCTCGACCGCGATATGCTGGCCGACATCGACATCTTCTACAAGCGGCTATACACAAGTTGGGAGACGGTGCGGAAGCAGTTTGTATATTTCAAAAAGTACGTTACAATGGCCGTGAGAGAGGGGAAAATGCTCAAAAACCCTTTCGACGACTTTAAGATTGAACGGCCTAAAGAGAAAAAGCAGGAGGGGCGCGACGCGCTCGGAATGGGCGAAATAAGGCGGCTGGAGCAGATGGCCGAAAACGGTGCGCTCGACCCCATCACACAACTCGCGCTCGACCGCTTCCTGCTGTCGGTCTATACCGGCCTCCGCATATCGGACAACGGCGACCTGCGCCGCAACGATATTAAGTACGACGACACCGACGGCGGCTTGATAATCGACCGCATAACAAAAAAGACTGGCGTTAGGGTCATTCTGCCGCTCCGCCACCTTTTCGGCGGCAAGCCTGAAAAAATCGTGCAGAAATACTTGGCTCTCAATATTTTTGGCAACGACGACCGCGTTTTTCCACCGTTGAGCGACCAAAAGACGAACCTGAAACTCAAATACATCGCGGCGTGGGCGCAAATCCGCAACTTGGGGCTTACGTTCCACATCGCGCGGCACACCTGCGCGACGCTGCTGGCCGAAAAGACTGGCAACCCCTATACCATTATGCAGATTCTCGGCCACTCCAACATCGAGGAAGCAATGTCATACATCCACAGCAGCCGTGCGACAATAGTAAACAGCCTCGCTGGTGTTGACTGGCAATAAACAAGCCAGCCGCACCATCGCGGCGCGGCTGACACACACAAAACAAATTATGAAAACACAAAATACTAAAACACAAAGTTTTCCGTCGGCTTGTAGGTGAGATTGTTCCTATCTTCCCACTTTTGGTTGTACTGGCGGCTACCGTTGGCGGTGAAAATGTACTGGACACCGCTTTCCGTCCAAATGTGCTTGATTAGCCATTTCGGGTCGTCGTAGCCCTTGCAGTCAGGCGTGCAATAGCCTACATACATATTATCTTCGCTGACGGTCTCAACGATTTTCGGGGCTGCGCCCTCGTCGCTGATTGCAAGAATGAAAGGTAATGCGTTCATAGTTTTAAAGTTTTTAAGTTATAAGTTATCAAAGTTTTAGGTTATATCAACTAATTATCCCTCGCCAATATCCATTGTGTAACCCTCGTGCCACATATCGTTTTCCGATTCATACACGGCGTAAATGTCAATGTCTTGTGCTGGCATAGTGGCTGGCAGGTTCGCCCAGTGGTCGAAATTATTGAACCAATACGATTCTTCCGAATCGGAATCGGCAGAATAAGTGCCAGCACTATAATACGCATATTGAGGCTCGTCGGAATACTCATAATTCAAATCGCCCTCGAGTGGCGCAATAGTATCGCCAGTGTGATAGGTCTGCGTTTCGGTTTTTAAGAATTGACCGTTACTTTTTGCTCCATAATGATAGGTTATGGTGTACTCGCTCATATCGCCGATAACCACAAAGATATTCTGCGCCGCCTTTGCGTCTATTGCGGCCAGCACATCGCTATCGTCTTTGACGGCGTTATAGGTCGTGGTTGACAGCGTTATGGTTGTGGTGTCGTTGACGGTTGTAGCCGCGTTTATCAGGTTCAGGACGCTTTGCTTTGTCAGTGGGCAATCCTCAAATGATATTGCTTCAACATTCAACTGGCTAACCTCGATATTTGCAAGGGCTGTGCAGCCTCGCACAATGTCGGTAACATTCGTGCCTCGCGGAAACGACGGCATTTTGAACGTTGTTAGCGCGGTGCAGTATTGAATAAATCCTGCAAACCCATAAGTCGCTAAATCTTCGGAGTTTCCAATAGTCCATTGGCGCAAATCGCCCAACTCAACCAAATATGGATTGTTGGCAGCAAAATAACTAAACCGCCCCACATTTGACACATTCCATTTTTCAATAAAACTCAAATTCGTTTTAGGGTCGGTTATCTTGCGTGATATGATAGACAGCACTTCAAGTTCTCTTGTCCTGCGCTGTTCGTCAGTCAAAGGAACGCCGTTAATTCCGTTGCGTATCTCATAGTTATCAACCCAAGCCTTGTATATATCCATATCCACCTTTTTAAGAATAACGCCGCCAGTGCTGGTAGTGCCAGGAAACGCTTCGGGAACAAAATAGCAGAAAACAAACCTCATATTTGTCATATTGCCAGTATTCCACTTGCCGAGCGCGTGAAGCGTGTTGTCGCCAATTCCGAAAGTTGAATCAAACATATTGTTTATGGCAGGTACGTTGCTAACATTCCAGTTGCCTATTTCCGAAGAAATGCCCTTTAACTTGAAACATTCGCGGAACATATTTTTGATTGTATGGTGTTCGATTTTCCACTTGCCAACATCGCCCACAAATTCAAGCATATAGTTCTTTGAAAACAATTCTTCAAATTTGTTTACCTTGCTTATATTCCAACTCGTCAAATCGCCATACGTGCGTACATAATAGTTTTCGCTGAAGCAAACCTTTATGTTTTGCTGTGCCTTGCTTAAAGCGTCCGAAAGTCCTGCAAAACTGCCCATACTCTCGCCTAAATATCTATGCACAATTCGGTCAAACGCAAGCATACCGTCCGAAAACTTAACTTTCGTAAAATCAAGTTTTTTTATACCTTTTGTGGTTATGTATTCGTCCTGATTTATTTGCGCGTTGACCATTGAAGAATTAACTCCCCAGTTGGAAAAAACAGCGTAATATTTTGTAATTTTTGACAAATCCCAATTTGCCATATAACAATAGCGGATAATGTTTTCATCGTCAACTCTTGAATGATTCTCGTCAATCACCGTATATGTTGACATAAATAACGCAAAAGTGGATTGTCCGCTAATGTTGCCTAATGAGAAAACAGCTTTTGTTTCTTGTTCAGTAAAAGATGTAGGGTACGTGCCTTTCTCTGCGCGTGTTCCCATTTGCGGATTGCTGTTCCAATATACAATTTCGCCGCTGTAATTTTCGGTTATTGGATAGCCGTTTTTAGATTTTATATCAATATCGGGATAATCAACGAGCGAATAGATATATCCCCCAGTAACTTGTACCGTTTCTTTTATCGGGCCAATATTCGGAGCGTCGATTTCGATTGTAAGAATAACCGTGTCGGCCACATTTCCGATTATCGAATTGTCGCAATAAACGTTTAGTGCGCCGTTTTCATAGGCCACTTTTACACTTGTGGTTTCTTCACCCGAACCGTGCGCTTTCCCCAAACTTATTGCTTGGCCGTTTACTTTAATTGTGTCGGCTGTTGCCGCACTGTAAGTGCCACTATATTGAATTTCAACGCTTTTACAAAAATAACTGCGGTCGTGGTCGGGCAGAAAATCTCGTTTCAAAACGCCACTAACAAACGTTGTGTCAGAAATTATATATTCTTCTTCATAAGAATGTAAGGAGTTTTTAATATTCTCAACATCGGACTGCAATTTGGTTATCGCCTCAATGTAACTCCGCTGTGCAACAACAGCCGATTCCATATATTCCATAGCCAAGCCATCAGGTTGTACGACAAATTTGCCAGCCTCGGTGTTCGGCGTGTTCGATTTGTTGTAGATATAGAATTTGCCGTCGTCGTTGCACCAGCAGCCGTAAACTGGCGGCATTACAGCGTCGTTGGCGGCAAGCATTTGCGCCTTTGTCAATACAAAACGCGAATCAATGGGCTTTGCTACGCCCATCGTAAAATCAAGATTCAATGGAATACCCATAACTTACTCCTCCTCCTCGTTTAATTGTTTCATATATTCGTTTCGGCGGCGTTCATAGTCCGCTTTTTCCTCGTCGGTTACAAGTGTAAAGGTGTCGGCCAGTTGGCGCGGCACTTTCACTCGCTTGTTGAATGTGCGCTGCCACTCTTTCGCTGGCTCTTTCGTGAGCCACTTGCCATCTTCGGCGTTCAGTTCAATCAGTTCCATATCAGTTAAAATTGAAAGTCATAAATAAAGTTATTGCAGGTGAGCGCGTCGTCCGACCGATATACGTAGTAGTCCGTCGAGCCGATGTTGATTTCGCTCTGCGTCCAGCCGCTGATGTTTTCGTAGCCGTTGGGGTCGAGAATGTACGTCAGGCTACCATACGTTTTCGGATAGGCCAAAACGCCGTGCTGTGCCGTGGCGGTGTACGAAAGCGATTTGTTCGATTTGCCCTCTTTCAACGCCGTCAGGCCGCTAACAACGGCTGCTGTGAGTGTGTCGTTGGTAACACCGTAGAATATTTTGGGCAGGTTAAGCGTAATAGCCGACGATTGCGCCGTATCGCTGGCGGTGTAATTGCTCTTGGTGGCGCGTGCCTTGTACGCTCCAGCCGCCTTGTTTTCGCTGACGGTGATTGTCTTTGAGTTTTCGGCCAGCGTAGTCCACGTTGAACCGCCATCGGTGCTGTACTCGGTTGTCGCTCCAGTTGTGGCCGATTTGCTTATGGTTACGGTGGCCGTAGCCTCGTACTGGTCGGCATTGCTGGTTGTGAGTGTCGGTTTTGCAACCTTTGGCGTGATGGTGATTGTGTAAGCCTCGCTTTCGTCGCTTTCTACGCCGTTCTTTATGGCCTTAACCTTTACGGTCTTTGTCAGGACTGAATTGTCGGCCTCGTTGGTGAAGCCAGTAGCGATTGAGAACTTGCCATTTGTGGCTTGTGCGTAGGCTGCGTCGCCAATTTTATAATAGGCTGTTGCTCCGCTTTCAATATTGCCAATCGTAATCTCTACACTGCCAGTTACAGCCGATTTCGATTGCTGCGCTGCGGCTATTGTCGGCGTTGCAGGTTTGGTAAGTTTCGTAACGTTGACAAAATAACTATCCGCGCCATCGGCTATAAGAATACGGCTGTTTGCGCTATCAACGGTTACGTTGCTTCCTGCATCGCCAGCGGTCATTTTGCCGTTTGCGTCGAAAACAACAATCTTGCCAGCAGCCGCGCCGTCGAGCGTGGCGTTCTTCAACTTATTGCCGTTCAGGTCAATATCGGTTAAAATCTTCTTCATATCGTTTAGTGTTTTTGAATTAACTTATAAGTTAATTGTTCGCCTGCCGTGCCATAAACTGCTCAATGTAGGCCAGTTTTTCGGGCGTTTGCTTGTTATAAAGCCAAAAGTATTTCAGCGGATTGCTGCGCCATATTGAGCCGATACGGTCGCACTTGTATTTCAGGAACTCCGAAATAGTCTTTGTCGCGTAGTGAGCAATGTAGTGGTCGGTGTGCCAGCCGAATCCTGCATAAACGCCGTTAGACGCAAGACGAACTGGCGTGCCGTAGCAGTTATGGCAAATCGGAAACTCGTCTTTGCGGTCGGCTGGTTCAAAATAAAAACCGTGAGCGTTATGCGCCCTGATGTTCTTATTCCCACAGCGGACGGTGCTTTTGATAAACCTATTCCAAAATTCCTTGTCGCTGCCCCACCGTTTTACAAATCGGCTTCGCACTGGCTGGCTCTCGTCGCCCTCTACAACACCGTCGTCGCCGTATATCTGCCACGATAGAATCATAAAATTACATTCTTCGGGCATTGTGGCGAGTAAATCTTTGATATTGTTTTTGTTAGTTACAACAAACTCGTCAATGTCGATAAATGAACACCAATCCCAGCCGTCGCTGTATTCCTGAAGCCAGCGGTTATAAATGGCAAACTGGCGTGAGCGATAGTTGCCCTGAACGGCTATTATCTCAACACGGTCGCGGTATTCGGGGCTGATAGAATCGCCCACAAACGATGTTTCAGGGTCGTTGTTGTCGAATAGATATATTCGGTCGTACCCCAAATCAATATGATAACGCACCCACTCGTCGATGTAGGCGTTCTCGTTCTTTGCTACTGCACAAATTGCTACTTTCATAATAAGTTAACTTTTAGGGTTGTTCTTCCTCGTCGGCGGTTATTTCGGCTGCACCCATAACACTGATAGTCATTGGATTTTGCGGTGTTACGTCAGCGGCGTTTTTCCAGCCTACGGTAATGTCGCCATATTCATTTAGTGCAATATCAACCGCAA
The DNA here is from genome assembly GCA_017474765.1 of Salinivirgaceae bacterium. Lineage (GTDB taxonomy): Bacteria > Bacteroidota > Bacteroidia > Bacteroidales > SZUA-534 > RUG13583. The sequence goes on from JAFVGW010000051.1 coordinate 37,702, forward strand.
CCTGCTGACCGCCTGAATAGCACGATACAATCGGGTAATAGCCGCGGCCGTGAGTGGCTGCTGAAATGGTGACCGATGTGCTTTCGGCGTAGTTTTTGCAGATGAAAACATAATGGTTTGCGCGATTTCCTAAATCTTCTATTGCGGCTTGCAGGTAGTCAATATCGGCTTGTTCGGCATAACCGCTTAAATCGGGCTTGTCGTTCAAATCGTCATAACTGCCGCTGGTGGCAACAGTCGCTAAATCAGGCTTGTCGTTCAAATCGTCATAACTGCCGCTGGTGGCAACGGTCGCCAAATCGCTGCTCTCAACAAAGTTGCTGTCGTTGTTCAGGTCGCTTATGTTTTCAGGGATTGTGGGCTTGTCGTTCAAATCGTCATAACTGCCGCTGGTGGCAACAGCCGCTAAATCAGGCTTGTCGTTCAAATCGTCATAACTGCCGCTGGTGGCAACGGTCGCCAAATCCGAACCTTTAACGTAGTCGTCGCTATCTTGCAGGTCGCTAACGTTTTGGGGAATACTCGAATCAACTCTCTCTATTGCCGCTTGCAGGTAGTCAATATCGGCTTGAACGGCGTAGCCGCTTAAATCCAGTTCGGTATCGCCAATCTTTTCCCAATCGCCATTGATGTAAACATACTCATCATAAACGTTGTTGTCGCCGCTGGGCGATTTCGGTGTTAGATAAATTGTTGTCGTACTGATATTTTCAGTGGGCAATGTCTGCACAACGGCAAGGCTCATAAGCCGCAATGCAGCAACCACAGCGGCAAGCAGGCTAATTTTTTCGGCCAGTACCTCGTTGATGGTGTGCTGGTCGTATTGGCCGTCCACGCCCAATGTGTCGGCAAGGTTTGGCGAGGTGGCCGCACGAACCAAATCCCAAATGTTATCGGAATAGGCAATAGGATATTCGGCAGGGTTGCCGCTCTCGAATGTCAAGCCCATACTGCTGATGGGGCTTTTGACGATATTATTTTTCTTCGGTGTTGCCATAATCTATCGGTTTAGAGTGGAATATTCATTGAGAATTTTGGCGACGCTCCTGCGGCAAACGAGCCAGTAGTGAAATAGAGGTTGTAGCCACTCAAAGTTATCGCTTCGTTACGCGGAGAGGTGAACGATTGCGAACCGATGGCCGCGTCCATAACTGGGTTGCCTGACTGCTTGACGGTGGCCGCTGCGCTTTTTGTCAGCACAAACATATAGGCTACGCCGCCAGTGTTGTTGTTCAGCGTTACATCTGCGTTTAACGCGCTGGTGCGCCGTGTGAGTTTGTCATTGTTCCAAAGAATTGAGTTTATGTTCTTTGCAGTTGCCCAGCCGTAGTAAATTGAATTGACTGCTACGATTGAACGCGCCGCGCTTGATTTCGGATTGATGGTTATGCCGTAATACTTGCTTCCCAGCGGTGCGGCGTACTCAAAACTTTGAGCAGCGATTGTGCCGCTTGCGCCAGTAATACTCTTTGTGTAAACGCCAGTTTCGGGATTCGCCCAACCTGCGTTAAGCAGATTGGCGTGATTCGACGGCTTCACATTTACGTTGTCGAATTTGACGGTTACGGTTACGGTTAACGTGGTGGTGGCGTTGGTGTCGGCCTCGTATGACTTATTGTTGCTCGGCGAGGTGCTGACGGTGAATTTCTCGTTGGCTTCTGCGCCCAATTCGGCTTGCATTTTTTCCTGCACCCAAATAATTTCAGGCGATTGGTAGTTTACATCGCCAGTGTCGCCCTTGTCGCCTTTATCACCTTTGTCGCCCTTGTCGCCCTTTGCGCCAGTATTGCCAGTCATACCTGCACGGCCACGTTTGCCTTCAGGAATTGAAAAATTGAGCCTGACGGTTACATCGCCGTTTGGTGCGGTGGTGGTGTCTGCTGTTACCTCGGCTGATAGTTCTGCGTCGTAGTTGCTATCGTTGCGGCGCACGGTCTCGGTTGTGCCAATTTCGATATGCGGAGTTTTGCCAGCCTCACCTTTAATCACCGAAGCGTTGGTTAGGTTAGTCATATAGGCGTAGCCAGCCAAATGTGCGCCATCAGCGGATTGGTTGCGGTTGCGGATATACACATCGGCGGTCATTGGCTCGGTGGCGGTGTCGAGAACGGCAACCATACGGCCGTCTTGAATATTTGCAGCGTCGGCAAGCATTGCTGCTGTTGAGCCATACACTTGGGCAATGGCAAAGCCCTCGCCAGTTGCGCCGTCGCGTCCGTGGTTCAGGTCGAATGAGTATTGCTGGCCGTCGGTCAGGCGAAATGTTATTCGCACGCCGCCCTCGATGGCCGAACTTGTTACTGCGCTTACGCCTACACCTTTATCGCCTTTCAACAGCGAATAATCAAACAGCCGTTCCTTTCCGCTGGCTGTGATACCTAAAAGCCGTGCGCCCTCGATTGTCGATTGCGCGGCTTGTATTTGACTGATTTTAACCTCGTCTGCCATATCGTATTTTGCTTTAAATCACTATTATATATTGGTTGTCGCTTGTCTTGATATAAACACCGTCGTTGGTAACGAGTGCGCCTCGCGGTATGTCGTTGTCGCTGTCGGCAGGACGCAGGTCGTAGCCAAAATCGGGTGCAAGTGTGTATTTGAGCGATTTGCGGTCGCTCCAAGCCTGATTGTAGGCTGTTGAACCGTTAGCAAATAAAATCTGCTGCAACCCAGTTGCAGGGTCGGTAACAATAAGTTTGATGAGCCATTTCTTATCGTCGTAGCCTACGCAGTTGGGCAGACAATCGCCCACATACATATTGCCGTCAGCCGTAGTCTCCACTATTTTGGGGCTTCGGCAGTTGCGAATATGGCGGTATATGTAGGGATTCGCTAACATATCAATCAACAATATCTATCTCGCTCACGCCAACGATTTTAGCGTTGGGATTGCGGTTGGTTACGGCCACTTGGCCAGTGTATTTCTTAAAAGTCCAAAACAAAAAACGGCGGCGGCGTTGATAGCGCACCACCGTCAGGCTGTCGCGTGTCTCGATGTTAACCGCGCCGCACAGCATACGAAAGTCTATCCACTCGTCGTGGTATTCGTATTGCGGTTGCGGCTCACCAGTAACGGTGTCGGTAACAATCACGGTGTCAACCTGAAACTTGTAGATTGTCTGCTGTTCAATCTTCTGCACTGATTGCAGATGTTTCAGTTTAACGCCCATTTCCTTAACCTCGTCGGCCAACTGGCTGTTGTTGGCTTTCAACTCGCTGATGGTTACTGACTGGCGTTTGGTTCGTGCGGCCAAAACGCTGTCGGCAAGCATATAGTAGTCGAGGTCGTCGGTCAGGGCTTCAATGTTGCCTCGCAAGCGGTCGCGCTCATTGCGCTGCACCGCGTTAACACACAGCGAAACAACCAAAAGCAGAATAGCCAGCGTTTCAACTAATAAGCGTTTCATTTTGTTTTTTTGTGTTGATTATTAAATATTTAAGGTTTTACACCCCAACTCTTTATCTTTTCTTCAATCTTTGCCACTTTGCGGTCGCTCAATTCCTCGCGAAGCCAGTCTATCAGCCCTATCTTCGTACCCTTTTCCGAATAACCGCCCCAGTTGTAGCCGCGATAACCAAATTCTTGTTTTACAAGATTATAGTCGTCGCCGTTGTTAATTTGGTCGTTGAAAATACGGTCGATAACAGCCTCTTTCGTTCCCCAGCCATCGCAAGCGGCCTGAATTTGGTCTGCAACGCCTCGCGCTTCTGCCCTTGACATTGTGATTTTGTTATCGTCAATCTTCAACTCCTGCAAGGCGTTTTCGCTCCGTGCCTCGTTACGCGATTTTTTGATTGTGTTCCAAATTTTGCGGCCAATCAGGAACGTAAGGCCAGCAGCACCAGCACCAACAACGACCTTAATAGCCGTCGGATTGATGGCTTTTGCTTTCTTTGCGGCGTTTCCAGCAGTCGAGGCCACATCAGCCACAACGCCATTCAACGATTTGCGCTTCTTGGTCTTGCAGCCTGACAATTTTTTGGCGCAGCCTAACGATTTTTTCGCTGTTTTCCTTGCTTTTGCGGCTCTCGCCTTGCGACAAGCCGCATTTTGTTTCTTTGTTCCCATAGTCGTATAGATTTGATTTATAATTGTTTTCCGCGCCGTTTGCCCAGTATGAACCCAAAAAGGAACAATCCAGCACAGCCAGCGGTTTTCAGGACTTTATTCAAGTGTTCGTCGTCGTTCAAATAGGTTAGCGCACGGCTGGCCGCGTTTGCGCCCTTTTGTGCTACCTTGCTGCCGACGGCTTTTGCGTTGGCTTTCAGTTGTGCTTTTTGTTCGGCTGAAATGTCGCCTAACTGCTTTTTGTTCTTTTTCTTGCTCATAGTTGTAAGGTTTTAGGGTTGTGAGGGTCGGGGGTTGGGAGAATGGCACTAAAACCAGCACCCGACCCTCACTTACCATCAAATAAATTTCAATGCGGTTTTCACCAGCGACGGCTTTGCGGCGGCTGCTTGAAGCAGACGCTTTGCGTCGGCGGCTGGCACTTTATCGAGCATACGCTCCAGTGCGGTTTCCAATTCAGTGTCGGTGCGTTCACCTGCCAATGTGGTCTCAACCACTTTTACTTTGTAAGCCATAGTTTTGTGTGTTTAAATAGTTAATAATTAAATATTTATTGTAACCCAAAGGGTTTAGTTATTGCTTAACTCCTTTTTGCGGCGACGACGGCGGCGTTCAATATCATCAACCAGTACGGCGTTTTGTTCAGTAAGCAATTTAACTTGTTCGCTCAACTGCTTGTTCTGCTCGGCAAACGCCTTTAGTTGTGTGCCTAATTGCAGGTTTTCAGTCTGCAACCGCATAATCTCTTTCTTACTCTCCAGCACCTCTTTGTAGAGTTCGGCCAAACGGATAATCATTTCGTCGTTTGACTTTCGCAACTCCACAATAGATTCGCGATGGAATTTCTCATCTTCGCGCTTATTGCTTTTGCGCTCGCGGCTTCGGCCAGCCACCCAAGCAAAGGCCGTCGCCAATAGGCTAAATATTTTTGTTATCCAATTCATAGTTATATTGTTATGATTTAACTTCAAGTTTGCCGCCAATCACTTCGTAGGTTATAACACCTTGTCCGTGATAATTACTCCACATAGAGTAAAGTCGTTGCGTACTCATCATATAATAAGTGCCTGAATGACCTGATAAATAAAGACGCACATAAGAAATGTCGCTATAATTGAACGATTCATAGGTGTATTCAATCACTACCATATCACCCTCTCTCAACGTTTCAGGTCTTGTTCCTATCCATTCGTCAATGTCTATTTCCGTTGATGATACCCAACCTGAACGCGCTCTATAAGTATGTTTGGTGTTGGCTTCTATAATACCGTTAACCACCTCATTAACATATCTTCTAACATACTCATATACTGCTTTTGGTGTTGCAGCATAAGCAAACGAACCGTCTAATGCGGCAGCGTTCTCATCAATATCATCAATTAACGATACGTGTCCGAAAGTGGAATCGGAAGCGCGTTGCGCGGTGTGGTCGTCTATCTTAATATCCAACAGCGCGGCGGCTTGTCGGAGTGCAGCCGCTTCGGTGTCGATATTGTTTTGCAGGGTTACAGCCGTGTTTTTTCTTGCTGTTTCTTCGGCGGCAACGGCAGCGCGACGCTCGGCGGTTTCAGCAAGAAGCATTGTGCCAACCTTAACCAGTTCAAACATTTGGGCAAACGAGGCTGGGAAATTATATAGGCTGCGATAGATAACACCTGCACGCTTGATAAACTCGCCGCGTTGGGTCGTCAGTTCGCCGCCGTCGGTCATTGCGTCGGGTGCAAGGAAAAAATCGCCCACGCTAAAGGCTTCTGCACCAACGGTTAAACCGTATATTACGCCGTTTTTTGTGAATAGTGTTGAATTATCGACCGAAGATTGAATGTTCCATTGTTTAAACGTTATGCGATAAGCATTGGCCGCAAGCCATTCAGTAATACAAGCAGGTGTGTATGTTCCGCTTGTAAATCTAAACATCTGCCAAATATTCTTCTTTTCGTCCCAAATATGATGAACGGAATATGGTGAATAATGTGTCTCACTTGTTAAATCAAGGTCGGGTTGCTCATAATCCCAATTCTCCGTTCCTTTATATGTGAAAAAACCACTCTCCGTTAGCGGTGCATAAAGCGTGCAGTTGTCCATTATTCGATAATGAACGCCCAACCAAGTAACAATGTCTCCCTTTTGATAATTGTAACGAGAACCAAAAGTAGTTACAGCAACCGTTTCAAGCAGGGCTGTAAAATCAACAGCAGCAACACACTGATAATTCTTTCCACCGTCGGCTACCCAATCGCCAGCAGTGTAAGCACCGCCAATATTCAACGCAGGTATTACGCCAGCAGGAGCGGCCATCACCTCTTTAAAGGATAATTGCTCAAAATGATTGCTAACATTCAGGGTTGCTTCGTCGTCGGAATAATAATATATTGAATCGTCGAGTTTTACGATTGTTTTACCGCTGATAACCGTGTTTAGGCCAAAACTCTCAACAATGGTCAGTTGTTGGGCATTGGCTGTTAACCATTCGGTTAGTCGGGCAGGGGTTAGGTTTATTCTATTGGTACCCTCCCAAACACTTTTCATTTCGTAAAAGCACCATACGTTTCTTTGCTCGTCGTATATCTTTAATCTATAATTGTTTACATAATCATAAGTGTTTTGGGGGTTGTAAACTGGATAGCCATAGTAATAATCCTTATCCTTATTAGTTCCGCGTAACGCAACAAACCTGCTAATAACCGTTTGGTGCGTACAATCGGCCTGAATCAAGTAATATTTACTTTGCCATTCAACAATGTTGCCCTCTGCGTAGTTAAATTGTGAGCCAAAACTATACGGTGTGGCGATTTTTGGCAGCAGGGTTGTCAGGTCAACGGCTGACTTGCAGCGGTATAGATTATTGTTAATAATAGCAAAATCGTCAACCGCATAGGCTTTTTCAATGTCGATGGCCGCGTCGCTATCAACTTGCACAAAGTTGTTTTCAAACACATTGGGGTCGGCGTAGCCGTCGATACAGTGGTATAGGTTGCCTCTGCGCGTAACAAGGTCGCCAACGGCGTAGGTTGCAGTGGGGTCAAACTCCGCTGCAAGGGTAGTGGTGTTGGCTTTGGTTGATACGGCCTTTGGCGTGGCTGCAACGTGTTCGTAAACATCGAGTTCGGGCTGGTAGTCCGAATCGCTCAATCTTACGTGAGCCGATACTGCGGCGGTTGCCTTTGTGTCGGCGTGCTGTGTCAGTCTTTCGCCCAGCACCAAGTCTGCGTTTTCGCGTGTCGCGGCTTCATCGTTGATATTATCTTGCAGGGCTTCATCGGCGGCGGCGCGTGCGGTTGCCTCGTCGCTGTCGGCTGTTGCGCGTGCTGCGGCCTCGCGGTTCAATTCGTCGTCCACCGTTACGCGGTCGAAGAAACGGTTGAATTGAAGCGGATAGGTCTCTTTGAAGCGATACAACGAGAAAATTTGAATGTCAGTGTAAGTGTGTTCGCGGTCGGCCTCTTGATAGAAATACTTGTCAGCCTCGGCACTCTCCAGCCCTGCAAATTGGGCTATCGAATCCTGCTCCACGGTCGAGTGATTTGTGTATGTCTCGCCAACGTATTTGAAAAATCTTCCCGATTGATAAAGGTCGGTAGCATTATTAAACACATCGCCGTTTATAATAGAAAAATTCGCCTTGCTAAACCAAGTGTCAACATTACCCAACAAGCGGAGCGGGGTACAGTTTTGGTCAAGTATTTGTCTAATGGTGCTGGCTTGGTATTTCCTTTGAAAACGGTAAACTTTATCACCAATTTTAACCGTTTTGCCAATATTATAATTATTTGAATATGAAAATGTTGTTTCAGTGGTTTCTCCGTCAACAACTTGAACATAACGATTGAAGAAATCGACAAGATTTAAAATGTCAAGTGATTGAGTGGTCAAGTATATCGCTAAATTTGCCCATTTTATATATTTCCCAGCCTCATAAGTTCCAGTCAAAGAAAATTCCTCTACCTCTATTTCCTCAAACACAATAGGGTGCAAGAGTTTCCGCACTGGTGTTTGTTGTTGACTGCTTTTATTGCCTTTTACAAATTCACCGTCGGCGTAGTTGTGTTCCATATCCCAACCGCCAAACACCTCTTGCACCATTTCAGCGTAAGTGTCAAAGGCTGTTTCGTCGCGGTGCGGCTTAATGCAGCGGTAAAGGTCGCCATTGTGAGTAACAAGGTCGCCAACGGCGTAGGTTGCCGCTGGGTCAAAATCGGGAGCAATGTCGGTCAGGTCGGCTTTGGTAGCGCAAGCCTTATCAACGACCGTTTTTACGCCTTTTGGCGTGGCTGCTGTGGCTGCGTTCTTGTCCTTTTCCAGTTCAGCGGCTGTTTCAATATCGGAAATCACAACGTGGCCGAAGCGTGCGCCGCTGGCCTTGCCTTTTGCAAAGATAGCCTGCTGGTTCTCATCTTCGCCGCATTGCTGGTGTTCAATCAAATAGCCGTTAACCGTGCTTACAGCCTTTGGCGAAGCGGCTACACCGCCTCTTTCGGCAGTATTATCATCGTCGGCAATATCGTCGGTAAGACGGACAAAGCCGTGATTGTCGGCTGTTGCGCGTGTAGATACAATTTCGGCTTTGCGTAAATTGCCGAGATTCTGCAATATAACATAGTAAGGCTGTGCAACAACGTTTGCTGTCGCGTCGGTAAAATCGAACTCAAAACCCTTGCTGTCGCGTATGAATTTTGTGTTTTGCGGCAAGTTTTTGTGAATGAAAAGCCACTTTTCGGCAAAATCGTCGCCCAGTGCTTCATTTACAAAAATTCCGCTTTCCCTTACGTTGCTGCTGTTGTAGCGTTCAGCAATAGTAAAATCGTTGACGCGCTTAACGCTGCAAGGGTGCAGTTGTAACTCCCATTGCGGCTCGTTTTCTTCGTTGCCGTCGGTTGTAGTGGTATAAACCGATATTTTGCCATCGACAAATTCGGTCAGGGTGCGGCGGTAGCGGCCACCGTTTATGGCCGTAATATTGCCCTTGTCGTCTCTTATTATTGTGCCACCGCCCATATAAACAACCTCAAGCCCGAATGAACCGCTGCCATCAGGGTACGAGCCATAATAGAAGCCGCTTTGGTTGGTGGTTTTTATTTTCTCTTTCAGGTAGATAGTCTTTGCAGCGTTGGTAGGGTTTTCGCTGTTTTCTTGTGCCGTCAGCGTCAATTCTTCGGGATAGAACAAACCGCTTTCAACTGACTGCGTGCCGTCGAAAGCGTGGCCTTGTATCAGCCTTGTTTCTTTCAGGCGGTCGGCTTCGGCGGCTGTTTCGCTTGACAGCGACTGAACAGCGTATTTTTTCCACTTGGTACGATAACGCTGCACCGCCACTCCGTTGATAATTCTCGGATTGGGGTCGGGGTCGGTTACATTAGTGTAGGGATTGTCGTTAGCGTCGCGCTGCGGATAAATCAAACCATCGCTTTCCAATTCATCATAAACATAGAAAGCCCTTTCCGATTTTACCCAAACAAATATTCCGTCGTAGGCTACATTGTCTTGATTTTCTTCTTTAAGGTCGTCGCCACTAATGATGAAAAGGTCGTCCACCTTATCAACTACAACACGCACATCAATCGGCTTCCGTAACGCCGAAAGAAAAAGACCGCCAAGCAAAAATAATTGCTGGCTGGAGAATATTGATTTGTCTTGTATTGTTTTCTTTTCTGCCATAGTTGTAATTATTTGAAATTAACCTCAAAGGGCTGTGAACCTGCATTATAACTGGTATCTATAAAAAACAAGTGCCAATGAACCGAGCCGCCAGCAACTATCGGGTCGGTTGCGTCGTCCAAGTAT
>JAFVGW010000052.1 GCA_017474765.1 Salinivirgaceae bacterium
GAGGACGGAAATATGTGCAACGATGGTCGTCCTGCGCCGTATAATTTGGATTGGCCAGGGATTGGCAACCAAGTATATAAGGAAGAGTTTAAGAAAGGAACACCGCCCTACCTTGAAGGCAAACTGTTTTTCAACTCAAAATTATTCTCCTACGATGAACTTCATTTGCCCGACATTCCCAACGATGTTGTAATAGACAGCATACTCTATATTACCGAAGGTGTACCGATTGTTGATTCGCACAAGAACCAGACCGATTTCACAAAAGTTGAGATACCCGAATCGGTGGAATTGATTAAAGGTTCGGCTTTGTATGGTACAAAAGTCGAGGAGATAGAATTGCCTTCAAGTGTCAGGGAAATTGGAAGTCTGGCATTTCATTCATGTGCGGAACTGGAATCAGTAACCATTCCCGACGGTGTGAAGGAAATCGGCGATGCCGCGTTCCAGAACTGCACGTCGCTCGCTTCAGCGGAAATAGGCAGCGGTTTGCGGCAACTGAACTTCAGGCTTTTCAAAGGCTCGGGTCTAACCGAAATCGCCATTCCAGCAAATGTGAAAGCCATTGGAAAAGAGTGCTTTCAGGATTGTGCGAAGCTTAAGAAAGTCACAATTGCCAACGGCGTGCGCAAAATTGACAACAGCGCCTTCAAAAACACCGCCGTTGAGGAGATTGAGATTCCTGCCAGCGTCACCGAAATAGGCACAGGCATTACACCGAAAAACACGGTTTGGATTGTTGAAAAAGACAGTTACGCGCACAAATACGCCGTTGAGAACAACCAAACGTTCAGGCTGAAATCGGGCGAAAACACCGATAATAACGAAAATGAAGGGAACAATACCGAAACCTCTGTAACCGAACAATTTGCCCACGTAAATATCTACGCCCACGGCCGCACCCTTGTGGTGGAAAATGCAACCGACGAAATCCGCGTGTATGATGTCATGGGGCGGTTGGTTTGTAGGGACGAGGCGTGCCGCGTCCGCACTGAAATCCCAATGGAAAAATCAGGCGTTTATGTGGTGAAAATCGGTAATATGGCGAAGAGAGTGATTGTAGAATAACGAATTGAAAATGAAGAAAATACTATTAGCATTAGCGTTCTTATCGGCAACCCTCACAACCTTTGCCGACGACGATATTTTCCGACGTCCAACGGAGGTGCATCTTGTGGTTGACAGTGCTGATGTTTTTACCACAGAACAGTATGCGGCTCTGACAGCCAAGTTGGACTCTTTTGAACGGGCCACAACGGTGCAGATACAGATTTACACCACCTATTATTTGTATGGTTACGACATTGTTGATTTTGCCCAGAGGTTAGGCGAGGGCTGGGGCGTTGGGCAGGAGGGTGCCGACAATGGCATTGTCATTGTCTGTAAGCCGAAAACGATGTTCGTAAAAGGCGAGGTAACTATTCAGGTGGGCTACGGCATTGAACCGTTCATGCCTGATGCAGTCTGCAAACAAATTATTGACTTTGAGATGATTCCAGAGTTCAGAGAAGAACATTATTATTCAGGAATCGATAGGGCGGTTGACCTTTGCATGCAGTTCGCAAGCGACGAGAACGCGGCGAAAGAATATAGGGCTAAAAAAGAAAAAACTAAAAAAATCGTCGAAGGGTTAGCAATTGGCCTTGTTTTCGTTCCATGTGTGCTTCTTGGTATATTCTTGATAGTTTTTGCATGCAGAGGCGGCTTTGAAAGTGGTACTGTGAGCAGCGGCAGAGGTTCGTCGGGTGGCAGCAGCCGCAGAAGTTCTCGCAGTTCGAGCAGCAGCCACAGTTACGGCGGCGGTCATTTTGGTGGCGGCGGAGCACGAGGCAGTTGGTAAACATTAACTGATTAACTGAAGGATTGAAGAATGAAACGGATATTATTAATAATCACATTTTTAGCGGTAGCGGTTACAACTTTTGCCGACGACGATATCTTCACCCGTCCAGCGGTGCAGGCGCTTGTTGTCGATAGTGCCAACGCCTTCACCGACGAGCAACGCGCGGCTCTGACCGAGAAACTCAACGCCTTCAGCCTCGAGACTTCCACGCAGATTCTCATTTACACCACAAACGACCTGCACGGCTACGACATTGCCGACTTCGGTCAGCGGTTGGGCGAGGGTTGGGGCGTGGGGCAGAACGGCTTCGACAACGGCATTGTCATTGTCTATAAGCCGAAAACCTCCTACGAGTCGGGGCGCGTAACCATTCAGACGGGCTACGGCATTGAGCCGCTGATTCCCGACGCCACATGCAAGCGGATTATTGAAAAAGAGATGATTCCGCAGTTCCGCAACGGAGCCATTTATGAGGGAATCGACCGCGCTGTCGATATCTGCATAGCGCTCACCAAAGGTGAGTTTAAGAACGAAAAGCCCAACCGTGAGCATACCGCAGCCGATTTGGCTGCCGTGCTTATCTTTCTTGTGTTTATTGCTGTAGTTGTCTTATTAGCAATCAAATTCGGCAAGCACCCCAGTCCTTTCTTTGATGACCAATCGAGGTACGGCGCAGGTTGGACTGCAACTGGCAGTGGTTGGAAAGGTTCGGGCGGTTTCAGTAGTGGAGGCAGCAGTTTTGGCGGATTTGGCGGCGGACACTTCGGTGGCGGCGGCGCAAGCGGAAGATGGTAAATCAAGGATTGAATAACTGAATAACTGAATGCGTGAATGAGAAAACAATAATTCAAACACTCAATCAATTAATCTATTAATCAATTAGTCAGTCAATCAATAAATAAATGAGTCAATTATGCGAGCAGGAATACAACACGAAATCCGCAACCCACTAGTAAGAGGAATCTTTTTCCTGTTTTTCGGCTTCATGTTTATAACTTTTGCGGTGCTTTTCGCTGTCGTTTTCATTAGGCAGAGCGAGAGCGTGATGCCCATTATCTTGATAGAGAGCCTCTTTGGATTAGCCATTTATGGTTTTATTGCGATGGGTATCAAAAATTTGAAAATAGCCGCCCACCCAGAAAGTGAGGAGCAGGAGCAAGAGGAGGAGAAGCAGGGTTCCCGCACTACAGGAATCATTTTTCTTTTTATTGGCCTATGGTCGGGCGTGCTTACAGTCTGGGCCCTCCCAGTCTTGCTCCACACGTCTCCAGCCGTGGCTGTTTTCTGCATGGCTTTCACTGCCTTGTTCCTCTTTTTGGGCATTTATATGTACATGAACAAGTTGGTATCGTTGTCGTTTAGTTTAGGCGATATTAAATTGAATGTCAAGAAAAAGGAAATCACCGCAGATGTCGCAAACAGAAGTGCGTTGGTTCATAAATGCATAATTATCATAGTTTTGAGCGGCTCATTTTTCGTTATGGGCACATGCCTGACGATATTCGGGCTTTGGCCATTTCTTGCAATGGTCATTATAGGTACTATTTTCCTGATTCCCACTGTTCGTGTTCTATATTATTCGAGGCGGAAAGATTTCAAAATAATTTACACAGTTCCTGAACCCGAACCTCAATACAAAAAGGAATCAGAACTCACCAAAACGCAGACTGACAGCACTTTGCAAGGCGATTCCGTCCATTCCATTCCATATACGGCCAATCCTGGCAAGGAAAGCGTTTTTAATAATAAAAGAGTGCTTGAGGCAGAAGCCGAAATGGAACGCCTCAAGGCCAAAGAGAGGCAGCGCGAGCAGCGCGCCAAAGCCCGAGAGGAACGCCGTCGGGCACAATCGGAGGAATACCGTCAGCAGGTTCAGGCCAGAAGAGAGCGCATTGCCAATGCCCTTGCAAAGAAAAAATCGGTGTTCTTCATAGTCGCAGGCCTGCTCTACTGGTGCCGTTCCTGGTTTGCCTCTGGTGCGATTTCGATTTATACGAAGTGCTTCGGTCGGGCAATACAACCATTTTCTGGTACGACGATTCAGTCGGCCGTCTGTTCTCACATGTCTTCCTCTGGCTTCCCGCGTTTATTCTTGGCTGCCACCTGCTTTTCCTCGGTCTTCGCCGAAAGCATAAACTGAAAAATTGCGAAACACCGCCAACAACTGACGATTCTTCGCAGTTGGTGCCGACAAGCGAAAACGGCCATTGCGATGAATTGGCAGTTGTCGACCCAAACCGTGCCACAACCAGCGGCGGAACCAGCATTGGCGCCCGCCTGAAAGCCGCCAAAGCCCGCCGCCCGAAACTCTTCAAAACGCTTGTTGGGGTATCGATAGTTTTAATTCCTATGTTAATAGGTTTTTTAATTGGCGTTTTGCTTCTATCAATAGATTGGGCAAGGTAAGGATTGAATAACACAATGCGCGAATGAACAATCAATCAGTCTATTAACCAATAAATAAGTTAATTATGCAAGCAGGGATGCAACACGAAATCCACGACCGCCGAATATGGGGAGCAATCCGCAGCGCTCTGATGGCAATTCCGCCGAAAGTACTAACCGCGGTAGGGGGCGCACTCTTAATAGCGTGTTTTGCGTCAGTTAATTACATTCAAAATACATACACCGATATCGAAGCCGAGGTGGAGAGTGTTGATGGAATGGTTGCGCAAATCGCGTGGACCACAACGTATTATTATGATTTTAGCATAGATAGCGTTGAAAACATTCGCCACCGCGCCACAATCAATGTTTCGCCACTTTTCCAATTCACAAACAACGGCATGGTTACCGCTTACGTCCAGTTCGACGATTATTCAGCCACAGCCCACCGCGTGTCGGCTTGCAAGGTTTTCTGGTTTGCATTGATTGTTGCAGGCTTCGGCCTTATTTTCTTCGGTCGTCGCCGAAAGCAAAAACTGAACAATCGCGAAACACCGCCAGCAACGGACGATTATTCGCAGTCGGCGCCGCCAATCGATAACGGCCTGCCTTGCGACGATTTGGCAGTTGCCGACAATCCCGCCCCAAGCAGCCTCATAAACCGCGTCTGGACCTTCATTGTCACCAGCCTGAAAGCCAAATGGGCAGAAATCAAAGCCTACATGGCCCGCCGTCCGAAACTATTCAAAACGATTGGTGTGGTATCGATAATTCTAATTTCTTTAATCATAGGATTTTACATTGCCATTTTTATTATATCAATGAGTTGGCGGAGGTAAGTATTGAATAACTGAAGAACTGAATAATTGAATAAAATAATAATTTGAAAATCAAAGAATTATGATAGGAAGAGTCGGATTTTCCATAAGTATTACAAACCCATGGGCAAGGGGGATAATTTTCACCTTATTTGGTTTGGCGTCGCTTGTGGCGGAAATAATACTGATTTACCACGAGATTAGCGTTGACGATTTTCTTTGGGTGAACGTGCCCGCAACCTCTATTTTTTTTCTTGTCTTCTGGCTTTTGGGCACAATCGCGTTCTTTGCGGCGGGAATCTACTTTTTCAAAGAGGCGCTCATGCAGAATCCCAAGACAGTCCGCCCGCCAAAGCCACCGAGGAATCCCAATTTCGGCATGGGTCTTATCTTCTTCATTATCGGCCTGATTTCGGCGGTTATCCCCGTGGTTTTGGTTCTCGATAGAGATGGCAGCCACCCCACGTCGCAATATGTGCTTATCTTCATTCTCTGTTTCGCCTTTGCCGCGCCGTTCCTTGCTTTGGGCACAATCTGGATGAAACCGCCGAAAGAATGAAAGCATTGCTTTGTTGTTAAAGTGTAAATTATTGTGTAATAGTTGATTATCGTTAAAAATATGAATTCAGAACAAAGACGCGGTTTAGTATTCATTTTCCTGATTATCGGGTTAATCTCGCTTGTGCCAGTTGGTTATGTCGTTTATGCAGGTATCAATAATTTGATTGATGCACGCACAATTGCCGATAAAGCCTGGACAATCGGTGGCATTATAGGGTTTCTGGCTTTTCCTACGGCATTCATTATTCCGTCGTTGGCAATAATCATCAAAGACCGTAGGCTGCGCAACCTCGGGCGAGTGTATGAACGCAGTCGCGAGCCCGAGCCGCAACCCGAAAGCCAGCCCGAAAAGCCCAAGCGTGATTGGTCAATATTCAAGGTTGGCATCGGTATCAGTCTGGTACTCATTGTGATAGGCACAGCGATAATATTGAGCAACCGCGAGAGAAAAGCAATGGGTATTGAGGTTGAAGGAACGATAATCAATAAGCGCTCGGAGGGCAAAAAACACTATTTCACAGTGGAATACAGCATCGACGGCAAGTCGGAGACATACGAACTGCAAGGGTATGGCCCACTTTTCAGGAAAAAAATGACACTGTATGTCAGCAAGGATACATACGCTTCGTTATTTGACGATGAAGATGAGCGCCACTTCATTCTCTTTTATCAGAATAAGAATCTTTACTTGATATTATTTTTCTTCGGAAGCGCGGCGTTCATTATTTTTGGAGTGTTGCTGATGACGTTCGGCAAAAATGTCGACCCCCAAAAAACAATGGAATGGCCGATGTCGGGATTGAATAACTGAATGACTGAATAAAATAGCAACTTAAAAACCAGAGAATTATGTTTTTATTCCAGAATGGAAAAATCGGATTCTCCAGAGAGATTAAAAACCCATGGACGAGGGGAATACTTTTCACCTTTTTTGGCTTGGCGTCGTTAGTGGCGGAAATAATACTGATTTACCACGAGATAAGCATTGACGATTTTCTTTGGTTGAACTCAACAGATGGCGCAAGAGAATACTCGCCCGCAACCGCCATTTTTTTGCTTGTCTTTTGGCTGTTGGGAACAATTGTGTTTTTTGTAGCGGGAATCGACTCTTTCAAAGTGGCGCTGTATCCCAAGACATTCCGTCCGCCAAAGAAACGCAAGAATCCCGATTTCGGCAAAGGTCTTGCATTCTTCATTATCGGCCTGCTTGCGGCCGTTATCCCCGTGGTTTGCTTTCTCGACAGCGATGCCAACTATCATGCTACTATGAGTGATTATATAATCTGCATAATCTGTTACGTGTTTGCCATTCCTTTCCTCGTTTTGGGCACAATCTGGATGAAACCGATTCGAAAATGATGCGGCGATTGCCTGTTAATTTTGTTCCAATCGAGCCAAAATCCGTAGTGATTTTTACACGGCAACCTTTATATTTGCGGCCTAAATTATTTTAGATATGGCACAAGTTCAGACACCTTCGATACCAAAAGGCACGCGCGATTTCGGACCAGCCGAAATGATTAAGCGCAACTACATTTTCGATACCATCAAAAGTGTGTTCAAACTCTATGGTTTTCAGCAGATTGAGACACCCGCAACCGAGAACCTGTCAACCCTGATGGGCAAATATGGCGAGGAGGGCGACAAGTTGCTGTTCAAGATTCTGAACTCGGGCGATTATCTTGGAAATGTCGATGCCGAACTGCTGCAATCGAAAGATTCAGTGAAGGTTACTAACAAGATTTCGGAGAAAGGTCTGCGCTACGACCTCACAGTGCCGTTTGCGCGCTTTGTGGTGCAGCACCGCAACGACCTTCAGTTCCCGTTTAAGCGCTATCAGATTCAGCCCGTATGGCGTGCTGATAAGCCCCAGAAAGGCCGTTATCGCGAGTTCTACCAGTGCGATGTCGACATTGTTGGCAGCGACTCGCTGATGAACGAAGTTGAACTTATTCAGATAGTTAACGATGTCTATCAGCGTTTCGGCATCCGCGTGGCGCTGAAAATCAACAACCGCAAGATTCTGGCAGGAATTGCCGAGGCCATTGGTGCCCCCGATAAGATGATGGACATCACCGTTGCCATCGACAAACTTGACAAAATCGGTATCGAGAACGTCAACAAGGAGTTGGCCGACAAGGGTTTGAGCGATGATTCAATTGCTCGCTTGCAGCCGATTCTTGCGCTCAACGGCACCAATCGCCAGAAACTTGAGCAGATTGCCAACGTACTGAAAGACAGCGAAGTGGGGCAGAAGGGCATTCTCGAACTGCAAACTATTTTCAATACTATTGAGCCGCTCAACCTGCAAACTCAAATCGACCTTGACCTGACGCTGGCCCGCGGTCTGAACTACTACACGGGCGCCATCTTCGAGGTTAAGGCTCTCGATGTGCAGATTGGCTCAATCACTGGTGGCGGTCGCTACGACGACCTGACAGGAATCTTTGGAATGCCAGGCGTTTCGGGCATTGGCATATCGTTTGGTGCCGACCGCATCTACGACGTGCTCGACCAACTCAATCTTTACCCGCAGTCGGCAACGCAATCCACTCAACTGCTGTTTGTTACGTTCAGCGAAGCCGAGCAGCAATGGTGTCTGCCCGTGGTTGCAAAAATGCGCGCGGCTGGCATCAGCACCGAACTCTATCCCGAACCAGCCAAAATGAAAAAGCAGATGTCGTACGCCAACGGGCGCAACATCCCGTTTGTGGCCGTGGTGGGCGAGAACGAGGTGAACTCTGGCCGCGTGGCTTTGAAAAACATGGCCACAGGCGAGCAGCAGATGCTCACTGCCGATGAGGTGATTGATTTGCTGAAAAACAAATAGTTATTGCCATATTTGGTACCGGCCGTTAGGTAATAAGTGGATTGCTATAATCGAAAGGCAACTTTCGTAGACCGTTGTCTGACGTCTGTAGTCCGATGTCTATTTAACATCCTTCACAAAACTCTTCGTTGTCCATTTCAGGCCCCACCAGCGCTTAATGAACACGCCTGCGCGGATGTTCTCGTCGAGCACGAAGGCCACCCACATTCCAATCAGGCCCCAGCCGAAGCCAATGCCGAACAGGTAACTCAGCCCGACCGACACTGTCCACATTACGCCAATGCCCAGCAGCACAGGGAAATAAATGTCGCCAGCCGAGCGCAGGGCGTTCACGGCGAACACGTTCACGGCGCGGCCGAATTCCAGCACCACGTCAATCCAGAGAATGACAACACCCATTGCAATAATCTCTTGATTATCAGTAAGGAAGTTGAAGATAAACTTGCCGAATATCGCAAAAATCACCGACACCACAATCGACGTTACAACGGCAATCTTCATCACCAGTTTGCCGAAAACAAAGGCCGCGCGCGGACGGCGGTCGCCCACAAGGTGCCCAATGGTTATGGCGCCGCTTTGGCCCACCGAAACCGAGAACAGGTAGACGAACATTATAATGTTCATACAGTAGGTGCGGGTGGCCAGCGCTTCGTTGCTTATCATATTGATAAAGTAGGTGATAACCACCATCGAAAGGCTGTACGACATCTGCTCGCCAGCCGACGGAACGCCAATGTGCAGCAGTTTTTTGAGTTCGCCGAACGGGAAGGGGCGGAACAGCGCTCGCGGGAAGTACCGAACGTGCTTTGTTTTAAGCAGATAGAGCAGTGCGAACATTGCAATAGTGCGGCACGCTGCGGTGGAAATGGCCGCGCCTTCGACACCCAGCGCGGGCATTCCGAACTTGCCGAAAATCAGCGTGTAGTTGCCAATCACGTTGACAATGTTCACCACAAGCGTCACCAGCATAGGGTAGATGGCTTTGTTGGCGCTTCGCAGCGATGCCGACGCCGCCATTGAAATGGCCTGCGCAAAGGCAAACGAGCCCACAATCCGCATATACGAAAGGCCGTCGGGCATCAGTTCGGGACGAAGGCCCATAAGGTGCAGGATGTTGCCCGCGAAAAAGAACATCAGGCAACTGATAATCAGGCCGAAAGTGGCGTTCAACACAAGCGACACGCCAACCGTCTGCGTCACCTTGTCCGACAGTTTTGCGCCAATGTATTGCGAGCATAGGATAGAAGTGCCCAGCGCCGTGACTTCGAACACCAGGAAAATCATACTCACCAACTGATTGACCATTCCCACGGCGGCCACGCTGTTGTCAGAATGTTGGCTCAACATTATGGTATCGACCGCGCCCAGCGTCATCACCAGCAGGGTTTCCATAAAGATTGGCCCCGCCAGCAGCGCCAGTTGTTTTTGCAGGCCGTCGAGTTGAAAAACTTTCATTGTTTGTAAATAACTGATTGAAGGACTGAAGGATTGAAGGACTGACTAATTGATAATCGAGTTTAAAGTTGAACAGGTTGAATTAGTCGTAACTCGTAATTCATAATTCATAATTCGTAATTCAATCAAATCTGTGAAAATCAGTTCAATCTGCGTCATCTGTGTTCAAAAATACATCTCTCTAAATCAGTTCCCAGTTATCCGTTTCAGCGCACCCGTTTCAGGCTCAAATTCAATCGAATACTTGTGATTGTTGAGATAGTCGGACGGCATTGGCACAACCACGCCTTTCTGCGCGATTCCAAACTGTCCGCTGAAGTATTGTTGGCCATCGTAATCAACTGATACCGAAACCGTTGCGGGGATTCGGTGGTAGAGCCCGTATTTTATGCTCGACGACGATTTCGACGACGTGTCAACTTCCTTAATCGATACCTTTGGCGAACTTGTCAATGTCTTGATTGTCATTGTAATAGGATAGGTGTCGTTGCGTTTTCCTGTTTTCGAAAAATAACTCAACGAGATTTGTTCGTCTTCGGCCTTGCCGTTCGGTGTTACCACAAACGACTGTGTGTATGTGCTTTTGACGCTCTTACCTACAAAAAGACTTAAATATTCGTTTTCCAGGCGGTCGAGTTCGGCAATCATCAGTTTCAGCGCCTTGCCGCTTGGGTTGTTGGCTTCTTCGGCAATGCCTGCAACCAGTTTCAGGCGGCGTTTGCGGATTTTGCGAATGAAAGCGGCGGCCGCGGCGGCGTTCTCTTCTTCGGTCATCACAATCGGCTGTTGCTGTTTCGGCTTCTTCACTTCAACCGAGTCTTCTTCGCTCGTATCTTCTTCATCTTCAATCACAATGAACGGCTTCACGCCCATATCCAAAAAGGTGATTGGCTTTGCGTCGGGTTCAGCGTTGTTTTGCGGTTTCGGCGCCTTGTAGCCTTCAATTGTGCGCGGGCAGTTGCAGGCCAGAATGGTGCCGTCGGCGTTCAGTTGAATCATCGGCAGATTGTCGATTCCTGTGAAATTGATTGCGTAGAGTTGGCTCGTGTCGGGCTGACTTATACGCTCAACTTTCACATTCTCAATCGAATAAGCGGTTTCCGACTCGTTGATAATGCCTGTGGTTATGTTCAGATATTTCTCGGCGTATTGCGCGTATGGACCTTTGGCCTTCACCGTTTTTTCGATTTTCAGGCTGACCATCAGCGAATTGCTTGGTAATGAGTAAAATACTTGGTGCCCATCGACGTTCATCTCACCTTGAACAGGCGTTACAAAATAACTGTTCTCAACATCTTTTTGGCCGAAAGCCACTGTTGCCGAAGTTAAAGCAGCGATTGAGATAATCGATTTCAAACTATTCATTGTCAATATCTTTTAGTTTCAGAAACGCTTTCCCTAAATTGTCGGTAATATTGCTTGCCGTAACAAATTCCATACCATCGGCACGGGCGGCAATGTCGCCAGCCAGACCGTGCAGACCAACGCCCAGAACCGCAGCGTCGGCGGGGGAATAGTTTTGAGCCAGCAAAGATAAGATAATTCCCGTCAAAACATCGCCGCTGCCCGCCGTGGCCATTCCCGCGTTGCCCGTAGAGTTGAAGCGCACGGTGCCGTCGGGCGTTGCCACCGAAGTAAACGCGCCCTTGAGCACAATTATTATATTGTGTTGGCGCGCCAGGTCGATTTGCGTCTGCAACCGCTCGTAGCCCGTCGTGTGGCGGTGCGTCAGGCGGTCGAACTCGCCAGGGTGCGGCGTGAGTATCGTATTGGGTTTCAGTAGTTTGAATAAATCTTGATTGGCGGCGATAATGTTGAGAGCGTCGGCGTCAATCACCATTGGCGCGGTGCAGTTTTGCAGCAGTTGCGCCAGTCCGTTGCGTGCGGCGTCGCTCTGCCCAATGCCAGGCCCAATGCCAATGGCCGAAAAACGTTGCAGACGGTCGGGCGCGCTGTATTCCATCTGACTGTCGTCGATATTCAGAATTGCTTCAGGCACAGCCGTTTGCATAATCTGATAGGCCGATTGCGAAACGTGCGCCGTGAGCAGTCCGCAGCCCGTGTGCAGGCACGCCCGCGCCGCCAGAACGGCCGCCCCGTTCATTTGGTAACTGCCCGCCGTGAGCAGCGCGTGGCCGAACGTGCCCTTGTGCGCAAACCGCTGACGTGGCTTTATGAGCCGCGCCAAATCGCGCTTTTCGGTCAGGCCGAAGGGTGTTTGGGCGCTGTCGATAGCCTGTTGGCTAATGCCGATTGGAAGAATGTCGAAATGGCCCACAAACTGCTCATTTTCAGCAAAGAAGAATGGCAGTTTCGGCAGTTGAAGGCTCAACGTGTTGGTGGCCTTAATGATTGCGCCAGTGTTTGCCCGATTGTCGGTGCAGAACAATCCCGATGGAATGTCGATTGCAATCGTCTTATTTCCAGCACTATTGATATGCTCAATCAGTTCTGCCCAATAGCCTTCGACGGGGCGGTTCAGGCCCGAGCCGAAAATGCCGTCGATAATCACGCTGTGGGGCTTGATTTCGGGCAGCGCATTGCCTTTGTTAATGAATGTAACGTTCACGCCTTCAGTGTTTTGCAAGCGTTCAAGATTCTGTTGGCAGTCGGGCGAGTTGTTGCCAATGTTAAGTTTGTAAACCGTCACGCCGCCGCCGAACATTTTCGCCAACTTCCGAGCCACGGCCAGCGCGTCGCCGCCGTTGTTGCCCGAACCAGCAAAAATGGTGAACTGTGTGTCGCAGTAAAAGTAATTCCCTGTCAGCCAATCGGTTATCGCGTCAGCGGCACGTTCCATCAAGTCGATAGAAGCAACGGGCTCGTTTTCGATAGTGAATCGGTCGCAGGCTCTTATCTGTTCGGAGTTGAGAATTTTCATTTTGATGATTTTTCTGCAAAGATAAGCGGACAGTCAATATGGTTTATATTCTTGACAAAAATATCCATTTTTACCGATACCATATAATATATGAAAAGTTGCGGACGGCTTTGTAAAATGGTGTCAAATCAGGCTTATTTTTATTGTTTGCCAAAAACAAGATTTCAACATCATTTTTAAGGCGTTTTTTATGTCATTATTCGGTCAAAAAAATTGCATGATTATTCACTTAAACCACTTTGAAAATAATACTTATTTAGTTTTCAGTGAGTTATGAAATTTACTTATAGTAAATTGATTATCAATCAATTATCTGTCTTGAAAAATATTTTAAAAATTTTTGAAATTTTTTTGAATTGATAGTTAGAGCAATAGATGATTTTGATGAAATGCAATAGGCAAACGGCTTTTTTTTCTCCGATTTTTTAACAATGTTTGTACATCGATTTACGGAAAACATAAGTTATTATTAGTCAGATGGATAAGGATTACAAACAGGTCTGGAGCAATTGTTTGCGTTTAATTAAGGATAACGTTAGAAGTGCAGAGTACAGTACATGGTTTGCGGACATAGTTCCGGTGAAGTTGAATGGCAGGATTTTGACCATTCAGGTGCCGAGCACATTCTATTATGAGTATTTGGAGGAAACATACATCGATTTGCTGCGCAAAGTGCTGCATGCCGAGCTGGGCGATGGTGCGGGGCTCGAGTACAATGTTGTGCTGCAGGATAATATGATGCGTCATTCGCAGCCGTTGATTGCTCATTATCCCAGCAGCAACAAGAAGGACATATACAACAATCCCGTTAATATGCCCAACGAAGACCATTCGTCGATTAAGAATCCGTTCATCATTCCTGGATTGCAAAAATTACAGATAGATCCGAAACTCAACAACCGCAACACGTTCAGCCGTTTGGTGGAAGGGGAGTTCAATCGTCTGGCGCGCTCAGCGGGCTATGCTATCGCAACTAATCCGGGCAAAACGACATTCAATCCGCTGTTTATTTATGGTGCTTCCGGACTCGGAAAGACTCACCTGGCTCAGGCTATCGGAATCGAGACAAAAGACCGTTTTCAGGACAAGACAGTGCTTTATGTTACCGGCCACGAGTTCAGTACTCAGTTTGTCGACTCAACAATGAACAATACACGTAACGATTTTCTGCATTTCTACCAGATGATAGACTTGCTGATTATCGATGATATTCATGAATTGTCGGGCAAGGAAAAAACTCAGGACATATTTTTCGAGATTTTCAATCATCTGCATCAAACTGGTAAACAGCTGATTATAACTTCGGATACGGCTCCTGCTGATTTGCAGGGCATTGAGCCGCGTCTGCTGTCGAGGTTCAAATGGGGACTCTCGGCCGAGCTTACCAATCCTGATTATGATTCGCGTAAAGCAATTTTGAAGCAGTATGCCTACAACGAGGGAATTGAAATCAGCGATGATATTCTGGAGTATGTGGCAGCTCATATAACCAACAATATCAGAGAGTTGGAGGGTGCGCTCATTTCGCTTTTGGCACATTCAACACTCAACCGCGAGACCATCACCATAGACCTCGCACGTCAGATTATCGACAAGTTGGTGAAGAACACAACGCACGAGCTCAATGTCGGCTACATTCAAAAGGTTGTGTGCGACTATTTCAATCTGAATACCGATGCCATAACATCGAAGACTCGCAAGCGCGAGATTGTCCAGGCGCGTCAGATTGCCATGTATTTCGCAAAGAACATGACCAAACTATCGCTTGCAACCATCGGCTCACAGATTGGCGGAAAAGACCACGCAACAGTGCTTCACGCCTGCAAGACGGTCAACAACCTCATCGATACCGACCGCCAGTTCAAAGGCTATATTGATGAAATAGAGAAAAAACTGAAAATGTGATTGCTGAAAAGCGCACACAATCAACAATATAAGCCGTATGACAAATAAGTCGTGCGGCTTTTTTGTTGGGCAGGTTTTCGCGTCAATTAAATCCTTATTTTTGTAGTTTGAATCGTATTATTGACAAATATGGAAAAGTTGAGAATATTTCTGGCGGTTTTGTTGGCAATGACAGTGCAAGTGCTTGTCGCACAAGATGAAACTGTTAAACACCCGAACAACAAGGTCAGTATTAACGGCAGGGAATACTATTTGCATATTGTGAGAAAAGGCGAGACTTTGAGCGCCATAGGCCGAGCCTATGATGTCCCGGTCGACACAATTATTGCCGACAACCCGCAACTGACTTACCAGATTCATCCCGACCAGTACATCAATATCCGCGTTAAGAAGGAGGAAAAGCTGCCCGAAAACTACAACTATCACCTTATTACCAAAGGCGACACGCCATACAACATCGCCAAGCGCTATGGTATCAGCATCGACGAGCTGTATCGGAACAATCCTGGTGCCGAGTTGGGCATTAAAATAGGCGACAGACTGAAAATCAAGGCTGAAAACAAAGTCGAAGACAAAGTGGAGGTGTCGGAATCGGCTGACACCACGTTTATGCTTCACAAAGTGAAAAAGCAGGAGACTCTCTTTGGCATTGCGCGAATGTATCAAACAACACCGGCTGAGATTGAAATGCTCAACCCCGAAATTGTAGGCCGCTCGATTCAGGTCGATGAAATGCTGAAAGTTCCGATTAAAAAGGAGGTGGCAGAGGAAGTTATCGAAGGCGATTTTGATTTCCACAAAGTTGAGAAAAAGGAGACTCTTTACGGCATTGCGCGTGCGTATCAGATAAACGAGAAGGCATTGTTGAAAATCAATCCAAGTTTGAAGAAACGCGAGTTGCAGGAGGGCGAGCTGATTCGCGTCCCAAAAGGTGCGGTAAAGGCTGTTGCCAAGGAAGAGCCAGTGGTGGAGGTGAAAACCGCTGAACCAACCATCAGCACAGAGGAACAGAAGCGGATTGACGCCTACGAGGCCGACAACCGAATAATGCACACTGTACAGGACGCTCAATTCGATAAGTCGAAAACTTACAAGGTGGCGCTTTTCCTGCCGCTGTATCTGACCATGAACGACACAACCGGCTGGGGTACTCACACTGGTAAAATTTACGCCAAATCGAAAAACTACATCGAGTTTTACGTGGGTTCGATGCTCGCAATCAACGAATTGAGGAAGCAAGGTTTGTCGTTCGACGTCGAGGTTGTTGACACCAAGGGCGACAGCCTTTACATATCGAACTACATGCGCAACCATGACATGTCGGGCTATGATATGTTCATCGGACCGGCTTTCAGTGGCGAGTTGCAGGTTGTTGGCGATTATGCCTGGGAGCACCAGATTAACATTGTTTCGCCTTTGTCGGTTAAAAGCACATTTATCGACCACAATCCTTACGCGTTTCAGGTTTGTCCCACACTTGACATCCAAATGAAATATATGGCTGAATTCTTGAATCAGATTGATACAAAGAACTTTATTGTCATTCACAACGGCGATGCTCAGGAGCAGGATTTCATATCGGAATTCAAACGCCAACTCTATTCTTCAATCCACAACGACAACTTCGACCAGGTGCGCTACAATGAATATTACTACTACACCAGTGGCGATGTCCTGAATTCGGCATTCATCAAAGGAAAGGAGAACATTGTGATTATTCCGTCGACCGACCGCGCATTTGTTACCGATGTGATGGGTAAACTCAACGGCTACTCTTACGAATACAGGGTCACGCTGTTCGGACAGCCGCGATGGGAGCGTTTTGAGAGCATCGACATCGATTATTTCCACAATACCAATACGCATTATCTTTCCAACTCATATATCGATTACAGCAAGCCGGAAATAATCAGCTTTGTCCGAAACTATCGCAATCTGCTGAGCGTTGAGCCCGACCGTATGGCTTTTCAGGGATACGACATCACAATGTTCTTCTGCACCGCGCTGAACAAATTCGGGCACGATTTCCGACGTTTTATCATGTATCATACGGCGCCGTTGCTTCAAACGGAGTTCAATTTCGTGCCGTATTCCGATCAAGGTGGCTATCAGAACACTTCTGTTTATATTCTCGATTACGCCAAGGATTACACAATCAAAAAGATTGCCACGTATCCTGAAAAGTGACAGATGACGTGCCGCCTTGGTCTGCTGATGCTTTTTGAGCGGTTCAAAAGGTTGTGCATCAATGCGATAAACTGCAGAAATGTCTCCTTGCGACAAAAGAAAAACAAAAACGCAGAAACGTGTTCAACGGTTGATATTTTTTATACATTTGCACCGCCAAAAAGGAACGGAGTTTAGCGCAGTTGGTAGCGCGCTACGTTCGGGACGTAGAGGTCGCTGGTTCGAATCCAGTAACTCCGACAAGCTCGACTAAAAGTCGGGCTTTTTTTTGTGCCATCGCTGCAAAGTTTGCCTGGAAAATCCTATCTTTCAACTCAAATTTTAAAATTAAAGCTCAAATGGTTAGATGGGGAATAATCGGTTCGGGATGGATTGCCGAAAAAATGGCAGGTGACTTTCGCCGCGTTAAGGGTGCAAAGATTGTGGCCGTTGCCGCACGTGAACTGTCAAGGGCGAAAGCCTTTGCCGACAGGTTTGGAATAGCTCGCGCCTATGGCAGTTACGAGCAGTTGGCCGCCGATGCCGACGTTGACATTGTCTACATTGCCACGCCGCACAACTTCCACCTTGAACACACCATGCTCTGCCTGAAACATGGCAAGCACGTGCTGTGTGAGAAGCCCGTAACCGTGAATGCCGCCGAGTTCGCTGTGATGCGTGCCGAGGCCGAGCGTCGCCATATTTTCCTAATGGAGGCTTTCTGGACCAACTTCCTGCCTACAACACAGAAAGCGCTTGAATGGGTGCTTTCGGGCGTCTTGGGGCGCATTGAGCTGATTCAGGCTAATCTGGGTTTTGTGATGCGCAACGACCCGCAAGGCCGTTTCTTCAACCCCAATCTGGCCGCCGGCTCGCTGCTCGACCTTGCCGTCTATAACTTGAATTTTGGCCGTTTGATGGCGCAGTCGGTCGAGAAAAGCTACTCAATCACCGCTCAGATGACCGACCGGGGCATTGATAATGTCGATTCAATTCAGGTGGAGTACCAGAATGGCATTTCGGGCCTGTACGCCACCAGTTCCGATGCCTTGCTTGTGAACGATGCTTACATTGTCGGTACCAAGGGCAAGGTGATTGTCAGCGATTTTCACATGAGCCGTCGTGCAAGACTGATAATAGGAGAGAAGGTTGCGGAAAGCTTCACCGACCGCCGTACTACTGCCGGCTACGATTACGAGGCGCAATCTGTTACCGACTGCCTGCGCCGCGGACTCACCGAAAATCCGCTTCGCACACTCGACGACACCGAATCGAGCATGCAACTGCTCGACGCCATGCGCCAGCGCATCGGGTTGCGGTATCCGTTTGAGAAATGAAAGGCTGGTTTTCTGCCCGTAGAGCGCGGTGATTATTTTTGAGCCAGATTTCCTTACACTGTTTTTGCGCGTGTAAATGGTTCGCTTTTAGGTTGTTATAGCCAAAAATGGGCTGTTTTTCCCTCTTCAGAGTGCGATAGAGCCAATGCTGTCTTGCCCGATGATGCGAAAAATCGGTAAAATTTGCTTGTGATTGGGGAGAATGCGATTTTTCCAACCGCAAACGATGAAAGTTTTTTTTCTGTTCCTAAATATCTTCGTATCGGAAAGCCAATAACCATGAGATTTGCGGGGTAGGTGATGTTTTAACTTGCCAGTTTGTGCGTATACTTTTTGGTAGTTAGGGCGGGGAAGAAGAACACCTTTGTGCCTGTACAGAATTTTGTGCAAAATAGAAGAGTTTTTTATTTAACAATAATTTTTATTTGCTAATCGTAATCTCCAGCCGCTTTTAGAGTAGGTTAAATTTGTAAAAAGGTTGAATTTTACAAATTTATTCACCCAAATTCTATAAATCTAAGTGTCGAGTAATCAGTGTTTTAGATATTATTACTTTATGTATGGCTTTAATGTTGTTTGCATTTTTCCGCAGATTTCGCCCTAAATGCCGATATTTGTTTTAAATAAAACATTGAAAGCTAGAAATATACATTGGTTATCTAAATTAAATATTAAAGTTATATATCTGTTATGTGATTAACTATGTAAACATTTGTAAATTTTTCATATGTTACAAACATAAACTTTGAGAATAAAATAAAATGTTACATTTGTAACTACAATAAAAACATTGTTATGGGAATTAGTGAACGGATTGCAAAAATCATTACTTCAGAGGGGTTGACGGCCTCAGCTTTTGCCGATAAATTGGGTATTCAGCGCTCAAATATCTCGCATATCATGAACGGTCGCAGCGGACCGAGTCTGGATTTACTGCAAAAGATTCTGAATGCATTTCCGCACTACAACACCGACTGGCTTGTGATGGGGCGGGGCGAGATTTACCGTAAGCCTGTGCAGACATCGATTTTCGACATTCTCGGTGATGATGAAGGTCTTGTCACATCAAAACCTGATTTGGCAGCCCAAAATGCTGTTGAAACCGATTCGGGTAGCACTCAGAGCGCGGATGCCACTGCAATTCCGCCAATGCATCAGCATCCTCAATTGTTTGAAACAGAGCCTGTTGTTGGCAACAACCAGCCTTCGTCCGCCAAAGCGGAGCAAGACGCCCCTGCTGCTGATTTGACATCGGTTCTAACGCACGCAGCCCAGCGTCAGGCTGAGATAAAGCAAGTGGTGGTGCTCTATTCCGACAATACATTCGTCGCCTACAACAAGCAGTAAATCAGCCACTAACACATGTCGGTCGCCTGTTAGCAATTTGCTAAAATCTGATGTGCCGCTGTTGGCTATTGTGGCGGCTTTTATCCTACATTTGAGGCTGTTACAGAAAAACATTCCTCAATGAAGCGTTTTCTCTCTTTGACGGCAACAATATTGATGTCGTTTGCGGCAATCTCGCAAGCCAAGCAAGGTTTTGGCTATCAGGCTATTGTGCGCGATGCGAGTAACGTTGTGGTATCGGACAGCACTTTCGACATATCGGTTGCTGTTTTGCAGGGCGAAACGCTTGAATCTGCCCGAGTTGTCTATACCGAAACGCACACCGCAACCACCGACCAGAACGGCCTGTTGACTCTTATGGTGGGCGGTGGCACAAGCACCGACGATTTTTCTGCAATCAACTGGGGCACAGGCAATTTCTTCGTCAAAACGGAATGTGCGTTTGGCTCGACAACCACCCAGATGATTTGTGTGCCGTTCGTTCAGGGCGTCATTAGCAACCACCAGGCTATGATTGACGATATGGCCGCACAAATCAAGACGCTGACATTCCTTTTGAATCCTGTGGGCGAAATCAACGCCGATTTCTCGGTGTCTGAAGAGCGCGTTGTTCACTTCTCGAAAGGCAATTTGGAATATAGGCCTTCAACCGACACGTGGCGTTTCGCCGAGAACCAGTTCGACATTGAAGGCGTAAGCGGTGCGGCAATGCTGGAAAGTTCAGCCGAATATGACGGTTGGATTTCCTTGTTCGGCTGGGGGACAAGTGGTTACAACGGCAAGTATCCGTATATGAATAGTTTGAGGACTTTCGACTATGGTCAGGGCTCACACGATATTGCCAACACCGAATACGACTGGGGCGTGCATAACGCCATAAGCAACGGTGGCGATGCGGCTGGCCTGTGGCGCACTCTCACCCGAAAGGAATGGGAATATCTGCTGAAGTCGCGCAAGAATGCGAGCGAGAAGATTGGTATGGCGCGGGTTGCCGATGTTAATGGCATGGTTCTTTTGCCCGATGTGTGGCTTTTGCCCGACAGCCTGTTCTTTTTCAGTGGCACAACTGATTTTTCTTCAAATGTTTACACGGTTGAGCAATGGGCGTTGATGGAGGCCCGAGGTGCTGTATTCCTTCCTGCCGCAGGCATTGGAGGTATTTACCGCCCCAACTATTTTGGTAATGGAAACGGTGGTGTCGGAAGGTTTGGGGAATATTGGACGGCCACAGCCGATAAGGACGTTTGTGCGTATCATGTAGGTTTCCCGTTTGATAAACTATACAATGCTATAATAGGCATTGGAACGGGTGATAATCGAGAAGACGGACGCCCAGGCTGGCGGCGCTACGACCGTTTTTCGGTGCGTCTGGTTCGCGATTCGAAGGCTAATCAAACAATTGAGCATAAAAACCAATAAATGTTAAAACTGGGTGATTTAAACGCTTTTCTATTAATTTTGAAACAAATTTTAAACGATGTATAAGAAAATAATTCGTCCGATACTGTTCCTTGTCGACCCCGAACGCATTCACAGTGTGATAAATACGGGGATGAAGGTGGCCCGTTGCGTGGGTTTGGGCAAGGTGATGGATTGGTGCTACAATCCGCGCTGTTTACAAATGGAAACAGAGTTTTGCGGCATTAAATTCCCCAACAAGATAGGCATTGCTGCAGGTTTCGATAAGAACGCCGAGGTGTATAAAATGCTGGGCAACATGGGGTTTGGCCATGTTGAGATAGGCACCGTAACACCGCGTCCGCAACCTGGCAATCCCAAGCCGAGGCTGTTCCGTCTGCCCGCCGACAGTGCGCTTATCAATCGCATGGGCTTCAACAACAAAGGAGTTGAGAACGCCGTGAAAAACCTGCGGCGGCGCAACCATAAGATTGTCATTGGCGGCAACATTGGCAAGAACTCGTCAACGCCTAACGAGAAGGCTGTTAACGACTATCTGGCTTGTTTTCAGGCGCTTTACGATTATGTTGATTACATATCCGTTAATGTGAGTTGCCCCAATGTCACCAATCTGCGCGAGTTGCAAGGGCAGGAGTCGCTTGAGAAAATCTTGTCGGCATTGGCTGAGCAGCGCAGGCAAAAGGCTGTCTATAAGCCGATTCTGCTCAAAATCTCGCCCGATTTGAATTTTCAGCAGATTGACGAGTCGCTTGTGATTATTGAGCGCTACGGAATCGACGGCGTTGTGGCGGCTAATACAAGCACCACGCGCGATGGACTGAAAACCAGCAAGGAACGCATTAAGGAGATTGCCAATGGCGGCCTGAGCGGCCTTCCGCTGCGCGACCGTTCGGTGGAGATTATCCGCTATATAAGCCAAAAAACGGGAGGGAAGTTGCCAATTATCGGTGTCGGCGGCACAATGTCGCCTGCCGATGCCATTGCCAAACTTGAGGCTGGAGCAACTCTTGTTCAGGTGTTCACAGGCTTTATTTATTATGGTCCAAAACTGGCAAAAGATGTAAACAAGGCAGTAAAATTATGTTTACATAAGTAACAATTTGGTGAATTTGTCCGTGTTTAGATTTGTAACAATGCAAGTTTTGAAAGTGAAAAACATTATAATCTGAAAAAAATTATTAACACGATTCTATTTAACAATAATATTTCATGTCAGAAATCGCTATTTTCAACAAAACAAAATATGACAACAGATGCGGAAACGTAATTATTCGAGTTGCATCAGTTATCAAGAGATTGGTGCCTGTTTTTTCTGTGGCATTGCTGTTGGTGTCGTGTTCAGCGTCGCGCCGTGCCGCCGCCGACGAACGCGCAGCGCTGTCGGCCAAGTTGGGAGTAGAGATTACCAAGGATGACAATATTAAACTCTACCGCTACGTTTCGTCGTGGATAGGCGTTCGTTACCGCACGGGCGGCACAACCAAGAGCGGTGTCGATTGCTCTGGTTTTGCAGGCGCCGTATATAATGATGTGTACGGCAAGAAAATTCACCGCACAGTGGTTGACATTTATTCTGAAGACTGCCGTCACATTCGTCAGGGCAATTTGCAGGAGGGTGATTTGGTGTTCTTCCGCACCGACGGAAAAAACTCAAAGACGCCGAATCATGTGGGTGTTTACCTGAAAAACGGCAAATTCGTGCACGCAAGTTCGTCGAGAGGCGTTGTTGTGAATAGTCTGGAGCAAGAGTATTACCGCAAGGAGTTTATCAAAGGAGGAAGGGTTAAATGATTGATAAAGAGTTGTATAAATCATTCAACGACAGGCTGCCGATATTCTTTCGGTCGTGGTGGCTCGATGTTGTGTGCGAAGGCGGAGAGTGGCGTGCCGAGGCGCACCAGACGGGCGGTGAGTATGATTCGGTTTTTGTCTATTTCTTGAAATGCAAGTTCGGTTTGAAGTACATTGTGATGCCGCCGTTGACGCAGTTTTTAGGCGATTATTCATTCATTGACAGAGAGTTAGGACAATATAAACCCATTTCGAATTATTATATCGATCAGTTGCCGCGGACGGCGTTCACATCTATCTGCATGAGCCATACTTTTCAGTATTGGAGTCCATACAAATGGCGCGGATTTGATGAAACCACACGTTACAGTTTGGTAATTAACGATTTAACTGATTTAAATGCTGTTTATCGAAATTTTGAGGATTCCAAACAGCGCAATATCCGTAAGGCGGCAGCAAAGTTCAAAGTGGCAACAGGCTTGTCGGCCTCTGATTTCTACGAATTTTTTGAAAAAAACTGCGGCTCCAAAGTTGAGTATTCGCGGCAGATGTTCGAAAAACTTCACCGAGAATGTATTATAAACAATTCTGGCACAATTTTTTACGCAGCAGATGAAAATTCGGCTGTTTGCGGCGTTCTGTTCGTTGTTTGGGATAATCAGTCGATGTACGCACTGACATATTCGTTTGACAATGAGGCGCGTAAATCGGGTGTTGGTGATTTGCTGATGTTTGAAGCCATGAAACTGGCATCCGATAAGCATCTGGCTTTTGATTTTGAAGGCTCAATGATTGAGAATGTCGAGCAGTCATATCGTAGATTTGGCTCGGAACCAGTTGGTTACCATAAGATTTCGCGTGCGAATCCAATTTTCAGGATAATTAATTCTGTGCGTCAAATCTATTGATGCTCACAATCAAAAAATCAGTTCAGTCAGAGCAAATCTCAGTAAAAACAATAAATGCTTATATTTCACATCGATTTAAATCAAACTTAAATGCAATTGAAAATGAAGAAAAATCAGATTACAGCCATTGCGCCGATGTTGCTTGCGGCGGCGATGATGACTGGTTGCGACAGCAACACGAAGACGCAGGCCATGTTCGACAACATTGAACTTGCACAGGCCTACAAGCAGCAAACCGAGCACAATCCGCTCGCCACTCAGCGCTTTGGCGCCGACCCCTACGCTATGGAGTACAACGGCCGTGTCTATGTCTATATGACCAACGACGTGCTTGAGTACGACACCGCGGGCGTTGCCAAAAACAACTCTTTCCAGACCATCAACAAGATTTTCTGCATCTCGTCGGACGACCTTGTCAACTGGACCGACCACGGCGCAATGCCGATTGCCGGACCCGATGGCGCTGCCAAATGGGCGCAGTTCTCGTGGGCACCAACGGCTTGCCACAAGACCATCGACGGCAAGGAGAAATTCTTCCTTTACTTCGCCAACAGCGGCAACGGTATCGGAATTGTTACTTCCGACACCCCTTACGGCCCTTGGACCGATCCCATCGGCAAGCCAATAGTTTCGCGTGAGACACCAACCTGCGCCAGTGTTACATGGCTGTTCGACCCGGCTGTTCTGGTCGATGACAACGGCGATGGCTATCTGTTTGTTGGCGGCGGCGTGCCATTCATTCCCGGTAAGGGCCTGCAGTTTGCCGACCCGGGCACAGCCCGTGTTGTGAAGCTCGATGCCAGCCTTACCGGTCTTGACGGCGACCCTGTGGCCATCAATCCGCCATACCTGTTTGAGGATGCCGGCGCCAACAAAATCGGTGACACCTATTATTACAGCTACTGCACCAACTTCAACAGCCCCGAGCTCGGCAACGGCCGCATTGCCTACATGACAAGCAAGAACCCAATGGGCCCGTACACCTTCCAAGGCACGTTCTTCAACAATCCAGGCGACTTCTTCGGCATTGGCGGAAACAACCACCATGCTGTCTGCAAGCTCGGCGATGACTACTATCTGTTCTATCACGCACAAATCCTGCGCGAGCGCATGGGCATCACCGCCGACGGCTACCGCTCGACCAACGTTGATAAGGTAACTATTACCGAAGATGGTAAGATTGAACAGGTTACAGGCACCTACACTGGCGTGGAGCAGATTAAGGCCTTCAATCCGTTCAACTACACCGAGGCCGAAACCATGGCTTGGCAGGGTGGAATTGAAACCCGCTACACCGACGGTACCAATCTTTGCGTAACCATTAACACAGGCGATTGGATTGGTCTTGCTGGTGTCGATTTTGCCGAAGGCGCAAGCCAGTTCACCGCCAAAGTGGCAAGCAAGAGCAAGGGCGCTATCAAAATCTGCCTCGACAAAGCCGATGGCGAATGTGTTGGCTATCTGACCGTTAAGAACACCAACGGCCAGTTTGCCGATGCAACCGCACAACTCGACAAAACCATTACAGGCAAACATGATTTGTTCTTTGTCTTTGCCGGCGAGTTCGAATTCGACGGATGGCAGTTCAAATAATCGACTGATTAATAGATAAATAAGACGGCCTTTCTGAATAGTTTCTTCAGGAAGGCCGTTTTTTTTTGTTGTGTGCTGCTTTCGAAGCACTTAAAACTTAGAACTTTCTAACTTAAAACTTTCTTACGTCCACAAGCTTGTTATGAACATTGGCGTGGCGTCGTCGGCAGGAGTGAAGCCGCAGTTCTGGTAGAAGCCAACCTCTTTGTTGTAGGCCACAACCACAATCCGCAGATAGTCGCTGTAGTGCTCTTTCATTTTCTCAACAAGCTGTTTTCCAATGCCTTTGCCCTGATATTCGGGCCGCAAAAGCAAATAATGCACGTAGGCGTTCATTACGCCGTCGTCCATGGCGCAAATCATACCAACGAGTTTGTCGCCGTCCCAAGCCGAATAAACGGTCTTGAAATTTCGCATGGCTACGACCAACTTGTCAGGAAAATGCCCCGACGACCATTCCACCGACAGGAATAAATCTTCCAATTCGGCAGCTGTAAAATCATGTATATCTTTTATTTGCATTGTATTATTTCAACAATAAGTTACCGTCTAACTCCTAAATCCTAATTTCTAACTCCTAAATAACTTTATTGAAAAAGCAACTCTCAGCGCCTGTGTGGCAGGCGGGGCCGCAGGGGGCGGCTTTCACAAGAATGGTGTCAAGGTCGCAGTCGAGCAGGATTTCTTTCACCATCATAAAATGGCCCGACGTCTCGCCTTTGAGCCACAACTGCTTGCGGCTGCGCGAGTAGAAGGTGGCCTTGCCAGTTTTCAGCGTCAGTTCGTACGATTCGCGGTTCATATAAGCCAGCATAAGCACCTTGCCTGTGTTGGCGTCCTGAACAATTGCAGGCAGCAATCCGTTCGGATCTTTGTTAAAATCAGGAGTCATTTGAGTTATAAGTTTTAAGTTATTGAGTTATAAGTTATTGAGTTATAAGTAGAGACGTGGCGTGCCGCGTCTGTTTTGTAGAGATGCGTCATGGCACGTCTCAGATATGGTTTATAGATTAATTCTTTCCTTTGTAGAATCCTTCAGTACTATATTCAGACCATTTCTGATACATTTCCTTGTAATGTTCCTTAATGAATTTCTGAATTTTATTTACCTCAGTATCACTTAATTGCCCTTTGTGTTGAATTATGGTGTCGCCGTTTTCTTTAACAAAAAATTTTGCAGAGCTTGCTTCGGTTAGTTTCGTGTCGCTGGCGTGCACATGCATACATTCAATAATGCATTTGGTAGTGAAATACAGGAAGTAACCTACTACTTTGAAATCGAAGTATTTTGGCATTTTTATTCCTCCATATATTTTTGAGCATTAGGCAGATAGTCTTTAGTTATGGTCAGTTCAATGTCGTCCATATTGGTTTCTATGAGCGTCCCGTCGTTTTTGAATACTGCAGTGTCGCAATCGCTGTTAAGATTTATTGCTTTTATCTCTTCGCCCGATTTAAAAAATGCGTAACCATTGATTATTACGTCTGCCTCATTTGCAAATCTTTCTGTATCAGTCATAATTCACCTCCACATTTTTTATTTGGTTTAGGAATTTGTCTGGATTCATATTCAGGTTTTCCAAAATAGGTATCAGGTCGATATATTCCTCAATTTCTTTCTGATTTTGAGCGTATTTGGTCATAACAACAATATACCCATTGTCCCAAGTGGTCACTTTCGTGTACCGCTCAAGCGAATACGGACCAATGAATTTCAGACGCTTATCGCCGAAGCGGAATATTGTGTACCGTCCGTCGTTACTCAAATATGCCGTGTTGCTGCTATTGTCCATCATTTATCGCTTTCCACAAAAATAGTTTCTTTTCTATAAATCTGTTGGTAACAAATCCAATTCCTAATTCCTAATTTCTAATTCCTAAATCCTAAATCCTCACGCTTATCCCGTTCTCTTTCAGATATTTCTTCAGGTCGGCAATCTCAATTTCCTTGAAGTGGAAAATGCTTGCGGCGAGTGCGGCGTCGGCGCGGCCTTCGCGGAAAACATCGACAAAGTGCGCCATTGTGCCCGCGCCACCTGACGCAATCACAGGAATGTTAACCAGTTGCGATATGGTGCTCGTTATGTCGAGCGCAAAGCCGTTTTTGGTGCCGTCGTGGTTCATACTTGTGAGCAGAATCTCGCCAGCGCCGCGGTTGTAAGCCTCTAGCGCCCAATCAGTTGTGAGAATGGGGGTGGGGCGTGTTCCGCCGTGGGTGTAGACGAACCACTCGCCGTTGTCGAACTTGGTGTCAATGGCCAGAACCACGCACTGCGACCCGAACTGCCCAGCCAAATCGCTGATTAGTTGCGGATTGCGCACCGCCGCCGAGTTCACGGTAATCTTGTCGGCGCCAGCGTTGAGCAGCGTGCCCACTTCGGCCACACTGCCGATTCCGCCGCCCACGGTGAACGGAATGTTCACGTTGCGGGCAATCTCGCGCACCAGTTCGGCAAACGTCTTGCGCTGCTCCAGAGTGGCCGAAATGTCGAGAAAGCAAAGTTCGTCGGCACCGTTGCGGGCATAGAGCGCGCCCAACTCAACAGGGTCGCCAGCATCGCGCAACTCCAGGAAGTTCACGCCTTTAACCGTGCGGCCGTTCTTCACGTCAAGGCAGGGGATTATTCGTTTTGTAAGCATATTTCTTGTTTTTTGGTGTTAGGTGTTGGGTGTTAGGCATTAGGCACTAGGCATTAGGCATTAGAGAATTATGAATTATGAATTACGAATCATTACACTTTACTCTTTACTCTTAACACTTTACTCATTAATCATTAGGCATTAGGCAATTCCAAACCCGCTTAACTCGCTCATTGTTAATTGTTATTTGTTAATTTTCAATTTTCAATTCTCAATTTTCAATTCTCAATTTTCAATTGTCCATTGTCAATTTCCCACTGCCAACTGCTCCAACTGCTTCATTGTTATGGTTTTCTCGTAAATGGCTTTGCCGATAATGGCGCCGTACATTCCGTTGATTTTCAGTTTCAGCACGTCGTCGAAGCACGATATGCCGCCGCTTGCAATGAACTTCTGCTCGGGGAAATCGCGCATCAGGCTGTTGTACAACTCAAACGACGGGCCTTTCATTGCGCCGTCCTTCGAAATGTCGGTGCAGATAATCTTGTCGATTCCGTCGGCTTTGTAGTTGTCAATCAGTTGGTTGATAGTCAGTTCCGACTCTTCCTGCCAGCCTTTTATGGCGATTTTGCCGTTGCGCGCGTCGGCACCCAGAATAATCTTTTCCGCACCGAAATCCTTCAGCCATTGGCGGAACGTTTCGGGCTGACGCACGGCAATGCTTCCACCCGTAACCATTTGAGTGCCAGAACTGAAGGCAATGCGCAGGTCGTCGTGGCTGTTCAGGCCGCCGCCAAAATCGATTACCAGCGGCGTACGGCCCGCAATCAGTTCAATGGTCTTGTAGTTGATTATGTGGCCAGCCTTTGCGCCGTCAAGGTCCACAAGGTGCAGGCGGCGGATTCCAGCGTCGCAGAACTGCAGCGCCACGTCGAGCGGATTTTTTGCATAGACGGTCATTCGGCTGTAGTCGCCCTGCGTGAGCCGCACGCACTGCCCGCCAATTATGTCGATTGCAGGTATTATTTCCATATCTTATAGATTTACAAAATTTTGCAGAATTTGCTGACCAACAGCGCCGCTCTTTTCGGGGTGGAACTGAAGGCCGAAGAAGTTGCCGCTGCACAGGCCAGCCGTGAAGGGCTCAATGTACTCCGACGTGCAGATTGTGGCCTCACCAATTTCGGCGTGATAACTGTGGACGAAATAGACGAACGGCTCGTCGGGCAGGCCGCGGAAGAGCGGATTGTCGGCGCAACGGATTGAGTTCCAGCCCATATGCGGCACTTTGTCGAGTGGGGGGAACTTCTTCACATCGAGCCCCACAATGCCCAGGCAGTCGGTGTTGTTCTCTTCCGAGTGGCGGCACATCAGTTGCATTCCAAGGCAGATACCCAGCACGGGCTGCCGTAACTCCTTGATTACCTTGTCCAGACCACGCTTGCGCAGATAGTCCATTGCGCTGCTCGCTTCGCCCACGCCAGGGAAAATCACCTTGTCGGCGGTTTGCAGTTCGCGCACGTCGTCGGTCACAATCGGGTTGATTCCCAAACGGTTAAGCGCAAACTCAACCGACTGCACGTTGCCAGCGTTGTATTTTACAATTGCTAATTTCATTGAGAGTTATAAGTTTTTTAAGTTTTCGAAGTTTTAAGTTTCAAGGCTTTATGGCCGCTTGACGGGGCGGATAGAGAACCCGTAGGGGCGGTTGCTGACGTTCGACGGATACACGCTGCTGCTGTCGAAGTGGCAGTTATATGCGTAGCGCGGGCCGTCATCGTAGAGCGAAGCCGACCAGTAGCAACCAATCGAACCAACGCGGTCGAGGTTCCAATCGAGGCGGTCACCGACAGACGGAAGAAAAATGTGAGCATCTTTAATAGAATATGACGCAGACTGTTTGTCGCTGTCATTCACTACTATTCCTTTGTCGCTTGCGGACTTTACTTTGTAAACTATATAACCGCTTACGTTCTGATTATTGTAGTTTGTTGTCCAAACCCAATAACATTGTTCGCCAAGTTCTTCCCAGTTGGCAACGGTTGGCATTGCCCAACCTGCACCCAATACAGTAGTGGCAGCATCATCTGTTGCTTCAAGAGTAGTAAGGGCATCGGTGAAACCATTGTGGCCATATTTTGCATCGTAACAGTATTTTGTGAAAGTTTCGTCTGAGCCCTTACAATACTTATAAGTCTCTTCACTATAATAGTCTTTTGTTTCAGTTTCGCCCCACGCATAGTAGTCTCCATATTCCCAAGGTATGGCAGCGCCTAAATTGCAGGTTGCCCAAAGCGTGCCACTTTCAAGGCCTAAATCGACAGTAGGCGCAAAAACCAATACAGCAAACAATGCTGTCAGACTAATATCTTCGTTGCCAATGGTAATGGTTCGTGGATTATCGGTGTTACCGTCGCTCCAGCGCATAAAACCGCAACCATCATCGGGTTTGGCTGTAACGGTTACACTGCTACCAGGCACATAACGGCCATTAACATCGGTTTCAATTTTTCCATTGTTGCCGACAATTATGGTAACAAGCGGATTTTGAGCAAATTGAGCCGTAACGGTTATTTCTTTTTCTATGGTTATGGTTCGCGGATTGTCGGTATAGCCATCGCTCCATTTGCTAAAATAATAGCCATCGGCAGGAACTGCCGTAAATACAACAGTTTCACCCTCTTTGTATTCGCCGTTCTGTCCATCAACGGTTCCGCCTTCAGCGGCAGTAACCTGAACCGTATATGTGGTTTCTTTTTTGCACCCAGCAAACACCATCGAAATCAATGCAACGCCCATCGCTGCCCAAAACAATTTTCTCATAATAGTAAATATTTAATTGTTAATAATTTATAGGTTAATAGGTCGTAACTTTACAAGCAGGCAACACTATCTCAACCAATTCTCAATTTTAAGATTTGGAATTCGGTTGAAATGCTTTTCGTTGTCGGTAACAACCGTTATGTCGGAATCTATTGCGGTTGCGGCAATCAAAATGTCAAAATCATCTATCGCTTGCCCGTTCTCAATCAGGTGTTGCTTTGCAGAAGCATATATGTTGGCATTGATAGGCAATGGTTTAACATCGAAATGCGAATAAATCTTTTCCACTCTTGCCAGTTCTTGCTCCTTGTATTTTTTAGGGGCGTGGTGTGCACCGAAAAATAATTCGTATATCGAAATTATTGATATAGAGCATTTTGATATTCCTGCATTGACAATGTGCTCAATCACACGTGCGTTGCCGTGCATAAATTCTATCAGAATGTTGGTGTCAAGCAGATACATTTATAAATCTTTGATAATTCTTGTTACACCAAACTGTCTGTTTTTCAAGATATTGTCTTTTGCTTCGTCGGCAGTCTGCTCATAATCGTGGGGCATAGCCAAAAAATCTTCAATCCATTTCTTGTCAGCATTTTTCGAAGCCGATAACGATTCGCGCTCAATCTGTTTGTACAAATTGTCGGCAATCCAACGCTTGTTGCTGATACT
The DNA here is from genome assembly GCA_017474765.1 of Salinivirgaceae bacterium. Classification (GTDB taxonomy): domain Bacteria; phylum Bacteroidota; class Bacteroidia; order Bacteroidales; family SZUA-534; genus RUG13583. Next base: position 31,315 of record JAFVGW010000052.1, read on the forward strand.
CAAAACACTTAAAGTGTTCATTATGTTCGATATAGAAATTGCAGTTTCCATATTTCAATTCTTTTTATGCAAAATTAGCATTTTATCAATTACAAGTTACAATGTGTATGTCAATAGTTTTCGAAGTTATAAGTTTTAAATTGATATTCAGTAATTTATAATTGCTCCCCAAGTTGGGGTGTAATTGTAATAAGTTTAAATCCTAATTTCTAAATCCTAAATCCTAACTATAGAACTCCCTTCGTACTCGGCAGTTCATACTTGTAAATATCCCGCTTGACGGCCA
>JAFVGW010000053.1 GCA_017474765.1 Salinivirgaceae bacterium
AATTCATCGGGCATCACCGGTACCCATAATTACCCAATCGGCTGACAGCAACACTGACGAGGACAGGGTTCGTGCCCGCAAATCAGGCTGCATTGAGTTTCTTGCCAATCCGCTGCCTCCATCAACACTTTTGCTGACCATCGACAGAATATTCAAAAAATGGTGACCGCCAGCAAAACAAATCAAGTTAACCTATTGAAAACAAATCAATTTACTCTGCAATGAAGCGGTTTGTTCTGCAATTCCTTTTGGCGTTTGTCCTATTGTCAGCCGGCGGACTGATTTACATCATGTTTCGGCCCGACACCACGCTGCTGTTCTACACTTTAGTCAAAGCTGGTTTTGCCGAATCGCTGTACCAGATTCGTGCGGCGGCGACTGCCAGTTTGCCCTACTGGGTGGTTTACTGTCTGCCCAACGCACTTTGGGTGGCTGCCTACATTCTGATAACCGACATGGTGCTGACTGGCTGGGCCATGCGCCCCAAGTTACTGGCTGCATCGGTGATTATGGCTGTCGGAGTGGCATCTGAGATGCTGCAATCAGTGGCTTGGGTGCCTGGCACTTTCGATTTAGCTGATATTGTGGCATATACTGCACCATATTTATTATACACCTTCTGGATATTCACTAAAAACAAAATAACAGTATCATGAAATTCACAAGCAAACAAGTAACAACAATCATCGTTTCAGTCGCGGCAACATTCATTGTCATGGCAATTTTAACGCTGGTGATTGGCGATGACGAAAACACTGACGAAACATCTTCAATAAACACAGAATCAAGTATATCAACGGATTCAGGGACGTCAGCAAATTCCGATTCGGGCGCACCCACAGATTCTGACAACGGCTCTGCCCAGCAACCAAAAGCAAACAAGCTGGATTCGACCGACTATCTGGCGGCAAACAAGAAAATCGAAAGCGATCCATACAAGGAGCTCGATGAACTTATTGGTTTAGAGGGTGTTAAAAAGGAGGTGCATGATTTGGCTAATTTTGTCAAAGTGCAGAAACTGAGAGAAGAACAAGGTTTGAAAGTTCCGAAAATATCGTACCACCTTGTCTTTACGGGCAGCCCGGGAACTGGCAAGACAACCGTGGCCCGCATTGTGGCCCGCATTTATAAAGACCTCGGCATCTTGGAGAAAGGACACTTGGTGGAAACCGACCGTTCGGGCTTGGTGGCAGAATATGTAGGACAGACGGCCATGAAGACCAATGCCATAATTGATTCAGCCATGGGCGGCGTTTTGTTCATTGACGAGGCGTATGCACTGGTTCCGGAACATGCCGGCAGCGATTACGGACAAGAGGCCATTTCCACCCTGTTGAAACGCATGGAGGACGACCGCGACAGACTTGTGGTGGTGATTGCCGGTTACACCAACGAGATGAAACGATTCATCAATGCCAATCCCGGTCTGCAGTCGCGATTCAACCGCTACATCGACTTCCCCGACTACACTGCCGACGAACTGTTCCGAATTTTCGAGTTGCAGGCGAAGAAAAACCAATATCAACTCAATGCCGAAGCAGCCTATTATCTGCGTGAACGGCTCGACTATGTTGTCCAACACAAAAACCGCAACTTCGGCAATGGCCGTTATTCACGAAACCTGTTTGAGAAATCAATTCAAAATCAAGCCAACCGGCTCAGTTCGGTTTCAAACCCGACAACCGAAATGCTGAGTGAGTTAACAAAAGAAGACATCGAAAAAGCCATTAGCACAACGAAATAGACAAACAGAATCTTAACAAGATGCGTGCGAAGATTCGTCATTGCCGCACCAAATGATGGGTTTCGCAAATGAAAAGCGGATTAAATTATTTGTATATCCTGTTCCTATTCAATGCTTTGCGATATTTTTCCGCGTTCACATTGTGTTCAATCAATGTGCGTGCAAAAGCATGATAACCCGAGAAATCGTCCTTTGCACAGAAATATAAATATTTGTGCTTGTTGTAGTTAAGCACCGCATCGATTGACGATTTCGACGGAATGCAGATTGGTCCGGGAGGCAACCCTCTGTGTTTGTAGGTGTTATACGGACTTTCAACCTCAAGGTGTTTGTTGAGTATGCGTTTCAGTTCGAAATCGCCCACGGCAAATTTCACTGTCGGGTCAGCTTGGAGCGGCATTCCAATGCGGATGCGGTTCAGATAAACGCCCGCCACATCGGGTTTCTCATCGTTTTTGATGGTCTCCTCCTCCACTATCGATGCAAGCGTGTAAGCCTCATCGGGAGTGAGATTGACGGATTTGGCCTGCTCTCGGCGGCTCTCGTTCCAAAATTTGACCGACTCTGCATACATACGTTCCACAAACTGCTCGGCACTCGTGTTCCAATTAAAATAATATGTGTCGGAAATGAATATCGTGAAAGCAGATTCTTTGGTTTTACCCATTTTAGACAAAAACTCACTGTCTGTCAACAACATATACAAGTCTTCATCGTTCATCTCAAGCTTGATGCCTACTAATTCCGCCAGCCTTTTGACAGAACGCACTTTACCAATGGTAATCTTCACTGGTTCTTGCGCGCCACTACGCAACAAATTGATTAACTGATTGTTGCTCATCCCGTTGCTAATTTTGAAACGTCCTGCCTTGACCAATTGCGGATAGTTTTTCTGACGGGCCACCCAATCGAACGATTTAGCGTCTACAATAAAGCTACTGTCTTTCAGCATTTTGAGCACATCGGCATAAACGCTACCTGTGCGAATGTAGAAATAAGCAGTCGTGCGTCCGTCGAGTTTGACGTTTGGACGCTGCACTTCATCATATATATGATAGGCCATAATGGCGAAAACTATAGCGCCAGCAAGCCCGCCCAAAGCAAGCCAACGGCCTAATTTCTTTTTACTTTTTTTTGCCACAACTATTTCTTTTTATTGAGCGGGCAAAAATAAACAAAATAGGTAATAATGGTCGGTTTGGGCACACTCTGCTGAAAATCGTCGTAAATCATTTACTATTAAAACTCTACAACTTTTCATGTTTTAGCGGATCCGTATCTCATCACCAGCTGAAACCCTGTAATATTTCGGAAATCCATTAATCCTCCTAAGTTTCTTCAGCTTGATATTATGACTGTCGGCAATACTTTTCAGCGTATCGCCTTTCTTAACTATATATATATTGTCTGGCATGGAATTATTATTTGTAGTGTTTTTCGAAGGTTCATTTGTGGGTGTTGTCTTTTTTGAAGGTGCCGGAGCAGGCTCTGCCTTTTTATTATTATCGGCCAGCTGCTTACCGCCTTTCGGGGTGCGGGCCATTATCTTCGACAGTTTCGACTGGTCAATATCAACAAAATCGGCATACCAGCCGCCAAGCCCGTATGTTCGCGGATTGGTATATAATTCATGTTTTTTCACAAAATCGACACTCGTATTCAGCTTGCGGTTAGTGGTGCTGTGCTTAAAAAGCCATTCATACAGATTGTGAAACTCGAAAAACTCGATAAGACTATGGCCGCCTTTCTCTAACCGACTGTATTTCAGCAAATCAGTCGAACCGCATTTTTTCATTCCTGCCACAACTCGGTCAGAATTCGAAATCGATGTAACATCGTCATCAATGGCGTGGATAATCCATGTTGGCACCTTGTTGAGCCCGCACGGACTGCCCGTTTCGCAACCTCCGGCAATGCCGACGCATGCGGCCACCTCATCGGGATATTTGTTGACGTAATTCAGCGTTCCCCAACCGCCCATGCTCATGCCAATCACGTAGAATTTTGTGTGGTCGAAGGCATAATGGGCAACCAAAAACTCGTAGAGCTTGTGCAGTTTAGCCGACGACCAACCCTCGCCCGCCTTAGCACTTGGCTCGACAATAAGAGCCGGCTGGCCACGGAGAATGTCAATACCTCTGGAGATGGAAGCCGTTGGTCCATATTCATAACCACCTTCGCCAATGCTCATGCTTCGTCCGTGCAGAAACATGACAAGAGGCATATTGGTACTGCTTACCGGATTGTAACCCTTTGGCTCATAGATACTAAAGCAATACATTCCAGGCATAAGGTCTTCATAAAAGACTTCGATAAGCTGCGAATGGGCGGCAAAAGGCATAATCGCCAGCAAAAGCATTAAAAGACATTGTTTCATAATCAGTTTCATATTTGAATGGCAATATAGATATTTTTTGGGGGCACGATGCATGTCTTTCAATTATGACGAAAAACTATTTGCTTTTCAACTATAAACATCAAGCGGTTAATAACCAATCGGTTTGGGGGTTGCGGTTTTGCGCCTGCGCGATAATTTTAGGCTGATGAACGATTTGAAGCAGTTTATTATTTGAATCGGCTCAACTAAAACGTTTACAATAATTTATAAGATGAAGGGATACTTACCTGCGCAGATGGCGGCTAATGTTGCCAAATCGGTTTTGGCGGTTTTGTGCGCGTTTCTTTCGACATCGGCGGCGGCGCAAAGTGCTGACGAACTGCAGCAGAAACTGCAACGCACAAGCGATAAGGGCGAGCAGATTACGCTGCTGAACCGCCTTGGCGACCTGGCCCGCAACGCGAATGCCACTGCCGACGCCATCGACTACCACCAAAAGGCGCTGAAACTTTGCCGCGAGACGGGCAACGCCGAAAACGAAGCCAAAACACTGAATTATATCGGCTCAACTTATTGGCGGTCAAATAGTTTCGACTCGGCGCAGCACTACTACGAAATGGCACTCGAAGCCTGCACCCGAAGCGGGAATCAGGACGATAAAATACGGATTCTGAACAACTTGGCGCTTGTGAGCCAAAGTCAGGGCGACTATTTCTCGGCCAACTACTATTATCAAAAAGTGGCGGCTGGCTGGCAGGCGGCGGGAAACCTTGCCGAATACGCTTCGACGGTGAACAAAATTGGCAGTATGTACTTGTCGCGCAACCTGTTCGACTCGGCGCTGACGCAGTACGGCAAGGCGCTGCAAATCCGTGCCGAGCTGAACGACACTATCGCTATCGCACAGACATACAACAATATAGCCACCGCTTACAAGAACCAAAATCTGTTTGACTCGGCGCTTGTGAATCTGCAAAAATCCATTGCGCTACTCACCGCCACTGGCGACCAAAACGGCCTGGCCGAAGGCTACAACAACCTTGGCGGGCTCTTCTGGCAGAACAAGAACTACAAGGACGCGCTGGCCAACTATCTGCTTGCGCTCGACATTCGCGAACGGCTTGGCAATAACGAGAAAAGTGCCGCCACAATGAGTAATATTGGTTTGATTTACAAAGATTTGAGCAACTACGACAAAGCGCTCGAATACTACAACAAATCGCTTGAGCAGTATCGGGCAAGCGGCAATCAGTTTCTGCAATCGGAAGCGCTGAATTTGATTGGCGGTGTTTATTGGCAATCAGGCAGTTACGCTGAAGCACGGAATGTTTACAAAACGGTGCTGCAAATGCGTGTGGCGGTTGGCGACAAACGTTATATCGCACGGTCGCACAACAATTTAGCCCTTGCCTACAAGAGCCTGAATGAGCGCGATTCGGCGCTTGCGGAATACAACAGCGCGCTCGAACTCTACCGCGAACTTGGCGACCAAATGAACGAAGCGGCAATGGTGAACAACATTGGCAACCTGTATCTGAAATTCGGCGAGACCGAAATGGCTGCAAATGAGTTTGTTAAGGCACTCGAAAAGCGCCGACAGATTGGCCACGAAACGGGCATTGCCTACTCGGAACTCGACCTTGGCACGGTTTATATCAGTAAAAAAATGTACAACAAGGCTTTACCCTTGCTGAACGACGCATTGCGAATCGCCCGAAAAATCAAAAACAGCGAACTTGAAAAAGACGTACTGCTCGCACTGTCAGACACTTACGCCGCAAGTGGCAATCTCGCGAAAGCGTACACAAATATGAAACACTACACTGCGCTGAAAGACAGCATTTTAAGCCTTGAAAGCATTAAGCGCATTGCCGATATGCAAATCAGTTACGAGACCGAAAAGAAGGAACGCGAACTGAAAATCAAGGACATACAGATTCTACAGCAGCAGGAACGCAACAGCCGCCAACGCATAATTATCTATTTTGCGGCTATCGGGCTGCTGATTGTGCTGGCCTTTGCGGTGGTGGTGACGCGGCAGAACAAAAAAATCCGCAAGGCGAACGAATTGCTTGATTTACAGAACAAACAGATTATCCAACAGAACGAAGAAATTGAGCAGCAGCGCGATTATGTGACGATGCAGCGCGACCAAATCGCCGAACAAAAAGAGAAGATTACGGACAGCATTGAGTACGCAAGCCGCATTCAGAACGCAATGCTCACGCCCGCCGACGTGTGCGGCCAACTGCTGCCGCAGCACTTCATTCTGCTTGTGCCGCGCGACATTGTGAGCGGCGATTTTTATTGGGTGAAAAAGATTGGCAATCAAGTGGTTGCAACCGTAATGGACTGCACGGGACACGGCGTTCCTGGCGCATTTATGAGTATGCTGGGTACCACGCTGCTCGAGCAGATTGTCACGAACGGATTCAGCAGCGCCGCCGACATTCTTGAGCAGATGCGCAAATCGGTGAAAAACTCTCTGCACCAAGAAGATAAGCAGTCGTCACAGTCCGACGGAATGGACTGCGCGCTCTGCGTAATCGACTTTGAAAACATGCGGCTTCAATATTCTGGTGCCAACAATCCGCTGATAGTTGTCCGCAATGGTGAAATTATTGAATATGAAGCTAATAAAATGCCGATTGGCATTCACGTTTTCGACGAGACCGACTTCACCAACACCGAAGTCAGCCTTGAGCCGAACGACACAATTTATATGTTTTCAGACGGTTTTGCCGACCAATTCGGCGGCGACAACGGCCGTAAACTGATGATGAAGAACTTCAAGAAGGTGCTTGTCGAAGCAAGCCTGAATCCGATTGACACGCAGAAAGATTTTCTGTATCAGCGGTTTACCGAATGGAAAGGCGACCACCGCCAAATTGACGATGTTTCAGTAATGGGAATAAAATTCTGATTTGGGGGACAACTGATATGAAAAACGTAATCACTAAAATAATCGGGATGTTGTTTGTGATAGCATTATTTACCGAATGCAAAGACCCACGAAGTGCAGAAGAGATAAGCAAGTTATATGATGGAATATTTTTGCTTGAAAAGGGATATAGAGAACGCGAAAATTCTTTGCATTATATTATATTCTATCAGGACAGTACATATATTCATAAATACATAGTTGGCGGCGACACCTTAATAAACAAAGGAAAATGGAGGTTGACCAATTATTTTAATTTTTATTTATATGACTGGATTCCTTATGGGAAAGACCCTTTCCCATTAAAAGATGGCGAAAAATGCCAAGATCGCTTTCCATCCATTCTTTTGCATAAAAACGATGATTATGCGGGTCTTCGGTTCCAAATTGATTTAGGATATGATTTTAAAAAAATATCAAAACAAAATGCTGACAGATTAGGTATTAAAGAAGACAGTGTTACGTGGCATAGAATACAAGAATATAGTTGGGAAAGAATTGAAAGAGAAATAGAAGAAGAAAAAATGAATAATGGTCAAAAAAGAGCAAAACAATATGAAAATAAATAACTTAATAGCCGTTGTTTTTTGCTTAACGGCAACAATGGCTTTTGCACAGAATGGTGCGGAAAGTGATGATTTGGCCAATCAGCCCGATGGTCGCAAAAGCCGCATACTGCTTGAGCGCGCCGAGCAAAACCGTAACACCTATCCCACTCTTGCACGTGAGCAGATTGCCGAAGCCATTTTCATATCGCAAGGCTCAACCGATTACGAGACATTTGTAAACGCACTGATAATCAAACTGAAACTACTTTGCGCCACCGACAGCATTGCCGAAGCCGAAAACCAATTGAAAACCGCAGAGAAAGCCGCCAAACGTTCTGGCAGCAAGGATTTGCAGGCTCGTGCCACACTTGCTCAAGCCGACCTTCTTGTGGCTGAAAACAAATTGGACAAGGCGGCCGAAATCTACACAAAACTGGTTGCAGACTACTCAAAATCAGACTTTTGCGACATTGCAATAACCGCTGCCAACCAACTCGGATATATCTACCGCGAAAAAAGTATGGCCGAGCAGTCGCAAAAATCATTTCTGAAGGCCATTGAGATTGAGAGCCACAGCGATTTTCCCGAACTTAAAGCCGTGAGCCTGAACTTTTTAGGTAGTCACTTCTGGCGCAACGGAAACTACACTCAGGCGCTCGACTACTACCGTCAGGCTCTTGAAATACGCAAAGGCTACAAAAACGAGTTCGACATTGTTAACTCGCTGATTAACATTGGTAATACGTACCAAAATATGGGCGATTTCGACAATGCGCTCACCTATCAGACCGAAGCAATGCAACTTGCCGAAAAGTGGGAAAACAAACTCACTATTGCGCAGATAATGAACTACATAGGCAACATTTACTGGCGCCGCAGCCTTTACGACAGTTCGCTTTGCTACTATCGGCAGTCGATAACTCTCTATGAATCAATGGGCAACCGACTGAAAACCGCAAGTCTGAACGACAATATTGGCAATGCCTACAAGATGAACAGCCGATTCGATTCGGCAATGCACTACTACAATTCGGCGCTGGCCATAAGAGAAGAGTTGGGCAGCAAACCTGACATTGCCTACTCGCTTTCGAACATTGCTTCAATCTATTGGAATACAACAAAATACGTGCAGGCACTTGAATGTTATTTTCAAGCGCTCGACATTCGCGAAGAGTTGAACGACAAAGCAAACGCCGCAAGTTCACTGACAAATATCGGTCTCATTTACAGAGATTTAACCGACTATGACAAGGCTATCAGTTTTTTGGAAAGAGCACTTAATATTCACAAAAGCACTGGAAATAAGGAACTTACGGCCTACGTGCTGAATCACATTGGCAGCACGCACCGAATGGCTGGCAATCAGCAACTTGCGCTCGACAGCCATATGCAGGCGCTGCGCATCCGCCAAGAGATTGGCGACAAGAACGGTTGCGCCGCTTCGATGAACAATATCGGGCTGATTTACCACGATTTAGGCGACACAGACAAAGCCATCGACTTCTTCAACGAAGCGCTTGAAATCTACCAATCGTCTGGCAATCAGCAGGCTGCAGGGTTTGTGCTGAACAACATTGGCGATGTTCTTACACTCGTCGGCAAGGGCCAACAGGCTGTGGCTCAATATAAAACCGCACTCGCCATCTTTCAAAAAATGGACGATAAACGCGGCATTGCCATCACATCGCAGAACATTGGCCAATTCTACTATTCCGCAAAACGTTACAATGAAGCCAAACCATTCTACAGCAATGCTTTGCAGTGCGCGCAAGCGATTAACGACCTTGAGATTTCAAAGAATGTCAGTTTCGACCTTTTCAATCTCTACGACCAAACTGGCAACAGCGCTAAAGCATTGGAAATATACAAGATATATAACGCTTGCCGCGATTCTGTAGGCAACAGCATGAATCTTCAACGGCTGACCGAACTGCAGTCGCTCTACGAAATTAACATGAAAGAAAAAGAAATCGCATTACTGAAAAGCAATAATGCGAATAACACACTGAAAATCAATAGTCAGCGTCGCCTGATTCTTTTCGCAGCCATTGCTATTGCACTGATGGTTGCATTGTGCATTGCCATTCTCATCGGTTATCGCAAGAACAAACACGCTAACACACTGTTGCAGAAGACTTTCTCAATCATTGCACATGACCTTCGAAGCCCAATTGCATCGCTTTGCAGCCTTACGGAAATGCTGAATCAAACCGAAGTCGAACTCGATGACAACGAACGCAAGGCCATGATTGAGCAGACCGAGAAAATGAGCCAATCTGCTCTGAACCAACTTGATGTGATACTTCAGGAACGAACAAAGAAATAAAACTGTTATTATTGATAACCAACAATCTCCAACATCGCGTAATTACCATAATTTGAAACACTTGCAATTAATGTTTATATTTTTCATCTCCCGATAATAGTTTCGGAAAGGGCCCGTTAATAGAAAATGCCTAACTTTGCAACTATAATTCATCGACACCCAAAATGGACTTCCGCGAGATATTGAAAAAATATTGGGGCTATGACTCGTTCAGGCCGTTGCAGGAAGATATCATTCAGTCAGTGGCCGACGGGCGCGACACGCTAGCATTAATGCCAACGGGTGGCGGAAAATCGATAACTTTTCAGGTGCCGGCAATGGCAAAACCAGGTCTTTGTCTGGTGGTTACACCGCTAATTGCCCTAATGAAGGATCAGGTGGAAAACCTTCGGGCGCGCGACATCAAAGCCTACGCCATCTACACCGGCATGACCAGTCATGAGGTATCGCTCGCTCTCGATAACAGCATCAACGACCCGCAAACCAAATTTCTCTACTGCTCGCCTGAACGGCTTGGAAGCGAAATGTTTATTGCAAAACTTAAACAAATGAACATCAATCTGCTGGCCATCGATGAGTCGCATTGCATATCACAATGGGGCTACGACTTTCGACCGTCATACCTGCAGATTGCCAAAATCCGCAAAGTGCTTCCTGATGTGCCGGTGCTGGCAGTCACGGCTACAGCCACCCCCGAGGTTGTCGATGACATTCAGGACAAACTCGAGTTCCGTGCAAAAAATGTGTTCCGCAAAAGTTTCGAGCGCAAAAACCTGATTTATCTCATCCGCGAGGTTGACGACAAGCTGAAGTATATGTTGCGCATTATCAGCCATATACCTGGCACTGGCATCGTTTACGTCCGCAGCAGGCTGAAAACCAAAGAGATTGCCGATTTCCTGCTGCAGAACGGAGTGAGCGCCGATTTCTACAACGCCGGCCTTACAGCCGAAGCCCGCAACGAGAAGCAGACAGCCTGGAAAAACGGCCAGACGCGGATAATTGTGGCCACCAATGCATTCGGCATGGGCATCGACAAACCCGATGTAAGATTTGTCATCCACATTGATTTGCCCGACACGCTTGAGGCATATTTTCAGGAAGCCGGTCGTGCCGGACGCGACGAGAAGCAGGCCTTCGCCGTTTTGCTCTATCACAAGTCCGACAAGCAGAGGCTCGCTCAGCGCATAAGCCAAACATTCCCCTCAACCGACGATTTGCGGCACGTTTACGAATGTCTGGGCAGTTTCCTCGGTGTGCCCGAAGGCGGCGGCAAAGAGATGTCATTCAATTTCGACATGTCGCAGTTTGTGCACGTTTTCAAATTCAGCAAAATAATTGTCGACAGCAGCCTCAGGCTTCTTCAGCAGTGCGGCTACATCAGTTACAGCGAGGACATCAACAATCCCGCCAGGCTGATGTTCACTGTCGGTCGCGACGAGCTTTACCGCTACCGCGCCTCAAACACCGACGACAACATTATCAAGTTTGTACTGCGCACCACAAGCGGCGTCTTCAGCGAATATCGTCCAATTGATGAATCTTTGATAGCCAGAACTTTAGGCATTACACGCGATACAGTTTATGAGTGCATGAAAAAACTGAACCACGACCATATCATAAGTTATATTCCGCAGAACTCGCTGCCGCAGATTTATTATGCCGAGGAACGGCTGCCTGCAAAATCGCTCTATTTCGGGCCCGAGCACTACCTCGACCGCAAAAAATTATATGTTGAAAAAATCAATGCCGTCATTAACTATGCAACCAAATGGGAGTGCCGGGTTCAGCAGCTTCTGCACTATTTCGGCATGACCGATGTGCCAATGTGCGGCACTTGCGATGTCTGCACGAGCCGTCATGAAACTGGCATGAACGAGTTCGAGTTCAACACCATTAAAGATTTGATTTACAAATCTATATCCAACAACAACACTACCACACACGATTTGCCCGACCAAATTGGCAAGGAACAGGGCAAGGTGGCACGCGTGGTTAGGTGGCTACTCGACAACGACATGCTGTTTGAAGATGAGAAGGGATTTCTGAAAGTTAAAGAATCATGAAACAAAAACTTACCGCACGCGACATACAATCTTACATCAAACTTGTTGTCTGGATTTTTGTGATTGCCTATCTATGTTTTTCATCAGGCAGTAAATTCGACAACCTGAAAATCGACACCATAATTCCCGATTGGTTGCTGCCACACATGGACAAAGTGGTGCATTTCACCATGTTTTTTTGTCTGGCTTTCCTCATCAGGTCGCTTAGGTGGCAAGAAACCATCGACAACCGATTATATGCTTTCTATCTTATTGGAGGAGTGTTATATGCCGCGCTTACCGAAGTGATTCAATACTGCTTCATAGCCATGCGCAACGGCGACATTCTCGATTTTGGCTGTGACGTTGTCGGAATGGCACTCTCGGTACTTATTTTCCCTCTCTGGCCAAAGTTCGTGAAAACCATTTTTGGATGATTTTAATGTTTTTGAGACAATTACAAAGACATCAGGAATTGCCGTGAAGGCAGTGAAAATGATATTGGAATCACATCTGTAAAAAAACGCGAATGGCAGAAAACTGGGAAATATACGCCGACTGGAATCCGTGGCACGGCTGCACCAAGATTAGCTCGGGGTGCAAGCATTGCTACGTGTACCGACAAGACGAGATGTACGGCAGCGAAATATCGACCCAGGAATGTCGGAAAACCGCCAACTTCAACCTTCCCGTAAAGCGGAAGCGCGACAAGAGCTGGAAGATTGAAAGCGGCAAGATGGTTTTCACCTGCTTCACCTCCGATTTTCTGCTGAAAGACGCCGACGCGTGGCGCCCCGAATGCTGGAAGATGATGAAAGAGCGCAGCGACCTCTGGTTCTATTTCTTCACCAAACGCATCGACCGCTTTATGGAGTGCATTCCCGACGACTGGGGCGACGGCTACGACAATGTGCTTGTGGGCTGCACCGTCGAGGACCAGGAAATGGCCGATTACCGACTGCCGATTTTTCTGTCGGCCCCCATCAAGCATAAGAGCATTATGGTGGCGCCAATGCTCACCAATGTTGACCTCACGCCCTACCTCACCCCACAGATTGAGGAAGTGGCCGTCAGCGGCGAGTCGGGTGTTGACGCGCGGCCCTGCAACTACGACTGGGTTCTCAACGTGCGCGAACAGTGCATTTCGAAAGGCATCGCTTTCCGTTTCCACCAGACGGGGGCGCACTTCATCAAGGATGGCAAGATGTACCGCATCCATCGGCGCTTTCAGCTAAGCCAGGCTCACAAGGCGAACATCGATTACAAAATCGGCAAATATATGGTGCCCGAAACCATCAGGTTTGAATGGAAGGATGATGATTATCACGAGTGATAGGATGCGAATCGCACAACATTCGCTGCAAATTTTGAAGGGAATGTTGGTAAGATTCGCTTCATTTGCAAGAATACCAGTTATGTTCTTGGGGAAGATAGGTAAGACGGAAACAAGAAGTTAAAAGCAAACAAAACAGGCGGAACCGACGTTTTTTTAGCCGATTCCGCCCCGATTGTATTTGCTTATTTTCTAATCTAACGGGTCTGGCTCATCGTCTTCAATACTTTCTACGGGCGAAGCATCGAAGGCCAAAAATATTTCAAGGAAAGCAGTCTCGCGGTAGAAATAGTTGGGGTCGTCGGTCAGTTTGTCTTCCATAAAATGAAAGCCCCAATTGGCGTATTCCTCCATTGTCTGCATCAGCATATCAACGGCTTTGCGCGATGTCATCTCGCCTTTTTCAAGAGCGATGAAATCAATATCGGTGCGGGCGACAAGGGCGGTGAAAATGTACTCGCGAAGTTTCGGATAAGATTTTCTTGTTCCTCTTTGTTCGATATTACCCCAATACTGAATGGGTTGGCCTAAAGTCTTACGCTTTTGTGTGTCTTCAATAAGCGGCCGTTTTTGATTGAAATACAACCCAATGAAGAAAGCAACAATGAATATCTCGTATCCCGCGCCAAAAACCTTGCCCCTGTCTTCGCGTAACGATGTTGCGCCTCGGCCATAGTCGCAGAAGTTTTTAATGATGCTGTCTTCGTATCTTTTTTCCCATTGCGGGTTTCGGGCCGCCCACAAATCATATAGTTTTTCTACTGCCATAACTTGTCATTTTACTGGTTTAACAACGGTTTGAATGGTTGACAAATCTTTGTCGTTGAACGGTTCTGCTTTTTCAATCCTATAAACAGAACAAGACAGTTTGTTGATTGTATCGAAATCCAATGCCTTTTGCCCTGTTGCCTTGTCTATGTTAAGCAAATCTTTCGTAACGATAATACATTGCTTATCAATCGTATCAACAACATTGTAGAAGGTGTCTTCTTTGAAACCACCGAATGATGATGTTGGTGCATCGAAAATCAACGGATAATCCTGGTCTCGCTTTAAAGTTGTGATTTGTGAAATGGCAAACAACACCGACATATACATTGTTGTTTTCAATGCGCCATTGGGATTCTCGATGCGTGTACCGTTGTCGCTATAGAGTTCGATACGAGCCGAATTGCTGATGGTTTTTCGGATGCGGATTATTCCATAGAAATCGTTCTTGTTCAACTTCTGTAAATACTTGTTCGACTCTGTTTCAAGCATTTGCAGGAAGTTATTGATATTCTGCTCTTTTGCGTTTGTAAAGGCTTTATTTATTCGTTCAAATGCTGTGTGAACACGCTGATAAACCTGTGTCATTGAACTTGTTGGCTCAAGTTTTGACAAACTTTCCTGGATTTCTTCCCGTTTACTCTCTTTGAATTTTAATGTGGTTTCCAATTCTGAGACACGGTTCTCGGCACGACTTTTGGCATCAAAGAAACCTCTCAAATCGGATATGCTCTTATCAAGCAGTTCTGCACTTAACCCCGACTGCATAAGCAAATCGTTTTGCTCAGTTTCCAACTCCTGTAATTGTTTCTCGACATCGGCCAATTCCGATTTCCTTTTGGCTACAAACTCCAAACGGTCTGCTATGACGGTGGCAATGTTTGAAATTTCCTGTTCTGTATCTCCGCTCAGTTTGATTTGACGAGAGTGCAATTCATTGATGAAGGAATTTGGGAACAGAAGTTTCTCATCTTCTTTTGTCTCCGCGTTTTTATTGGCTTACGCCGCTATGTGTGCAAGATATTCGTTCAATTTATTGCACATAAACTCGTAAGCCTCCGAACCTTTCGGGGCAGGACGACCACAGACTTTGCAAATTTCATCGTCAATCATTTCTTTCATTGTCGCCTCGTCGGGTAAATTCCACGGCAAAGGAACGGCATCGTTAGCAAGTTTCTGGATTTTTGAGATAGCCTCACGTTCTCCCGCCTCTTTCGCACGTCGTTCTGTTTCTTGCTTGTCAAGACGGCGTTTCTCTTTGCTAAATGCTGAGACTTTTGTGGAAAACTCTTTTATAATTGCAGGAAAAGAACGTAGAATCCAATATTCGTCCAACAAATTGGTGCTGTAATCGCACATTGATAGAGCAGAGAGTTTTGCTCGCTTATCTTTTTGACCTTTAATGCGTTCTTTTATATTCTGATAACGTTCTGATGTTTCTTGATTCTTTTCAAGCAATTCCAATTTCGAAGAAAACTCACTGATGGAAACTTTCTTTTGATTGAGCTCCGTCTTGATGTTCTGAATATCGTTTGTAACATCATTCAGTTGCGTATTCAGTTCTTTTGCCTGATTAGATACCTTCTTGTCGTTTTGTAATTCTCGGTTTGCGGCATTGGCTGATTTCTGCTCAAAACTTGATGTCATTTCAACCAACTCATCGAATTGTCTGATGCCAGAGAAAGTATCAACCAAAGTTTTCAATGCTGTATCATTGTCGAATACATTGAGTTCGTTTTCGCCCTTGAACAAACAATACTTACGAATGACAGGCTCGAAACATATATTCAACAGCCTGTCACCTGCGGTGAAACGACGTTCAGCTCCTTCTATGAGATAACCTGCAAATTTGTAATCCCTTGTGCGGTATTCTGTTTCCGATATTCTTTCAAAAGTGAAACTTTTCTCAATTTCCTTTTCACCGTCGTGCTCAAACGTTATGCTGACAGAAACCTCATCCGACTCACCAATTTCCAATTCTGATTTACGTTTTTCAGAAATGTGTGATTCTTTGCGATTTTCGCCAGTTGTGTCGAACAACCATTCCAACGCCTCAAACAATGTCGTTTTACCATCACCATTATCACCGATTATCAAAGTCAAACGGTCAGATAACGAAAGATGATTACTGCCATAATAACTGCGAAAGTTATTGATTCTTATATCTTTGATAATCATATATTTGTTTTTAGAAAGTTGCTAACTTCGTTGTAGATTTCTCTTTCGGTGGCTTTTTGCTCATTTCGGTTGATAATTTGGGCAATAGCCTGAATTACTGCAATATCGGAATTCAATGCGTCTGATATTGAATTGTAATCGTCAGGGTTGTAACCATAGAAGTTTATCAGACGTTCATCAGCAATCACTGCGTGCAACAGCCTATCGCTATTTGTTTGATACATACTCATATTACACTAATTAAATATGGATAGATTATAATGATTCAAAACATCTTGCAGCTCGCTGTCTGTATCATTCAGATTTTCTGACAACAATGCAAAATCGCGAACACGCCTCAACTCGCTTTGCACAAGACTTCTTTCCAATGCATAACATTCCTCGTCAAACACGTTGTCGGGTATGACGATAAGGTCGTGAATAATGGCAAAACGTTTGTCTTTATGTGTTCGCAAGACACGGCCTCGGCGTTGTATGAATTGACGCGGGTTCCCTGTGCTTGCGCAGAAAATTGCCAATTCGCTACGTGGCACATCAACACCTTCATCCAAACACTTCATTGAAGTGAGTACATCGATGCTGCCGTCGGCAAAGCCTTTGAGCATTGCATCACGGTCGGTAGATTCGGAAGTGAACTGACGGACAATAATGTGCGAATCCACATCACGAACAATGCGAGTGAAATCGTCAATCAAGTGTTCAGTCTCGGGGTCGGAAGCAAGCGTGTCGGACTGGTCGAAAATATCAGCCTCATAATTATCGGGCTTGTTGCCTTCGGGAACATAAACCAAAGTGTATTTAAGATTGCCTTTTTCGGCCATACGCTGCTCAACAATCTGCTGAAAAGCGGACAACTTATTGGCGGCTTTGTGGATAATGCGTTTGCGTTTCAGCAAAAGCATTTTCAAACGTTCCTGACTTTCGGCATCTTGAAAGCCCATAATCTTGACTATTTTTTTCGACAACTGAACATAATCGGCCATCTCGTTGTCGGTGAGTTTGACAATGTGCGGATAGTAGTAATAACGGCACAAAGCACCATTCTCAATGGCTTGAGCCATTGAGTACTCAAATGTGTAACTATCGGCGCAACCAAAGAAATCCATTAGTTTGCGGTTGCCTTCTTCGTCAAACTGACGCTCGGGCGTAGCCGACAAGCCAATTCGGCGCAAATACTTAATGTCAGACATTCTGCCTGCCATCAAGCCACTACCCATATTGTGTGCTTCGTCGGCTATAAGTAGCAACTTCTTTTGTGGGAACTGATTCAGTTCAATAAAAACATTTGAGCGGACAAACGAAGCATAGGTGGAAATGACTATGTATGACAGTTTGTTGTCGGGATTTGTCATTTCGAGCAACCGAAGATTGGCAACTGCCGATTTCCAACTATTATATTTTGAGCACACCTTGATTATGGTGCTGAAATTGAATTTTTTACATTCGATTTCCCATTGTTCCACAAGTGTGATTGTTGGAACAAGTATTATGGCTTTATAATAACCTAACCTATTGTTAATCTCTAATAAGCAATTCAGTGAAGTGATTGTCTTACCTGTTCCTGTTGCCATTGCGAACAAGCCTTTCTGACCATTGGCTTTCCAATTCTCGAACGCCTGTTTCTGGTAATCGCGCGGCCCTGATTCATAAGGGAATCTTGGTTTGCCAAAATCGATTGGGGTGACTTCCTCGCCTTTGGTTTTGATTTTTTCAATTTCAGCCTCAACTTTGTTTTTGGCTTTCTCCAGCGCCTTAATCACAGATTTAGGTAACGCTTTATCAGCAATATCCTGCTGTATGAACCGACATTCATCTTCCAACAAATCTTTCAGTTCTTTGTTTTTGAACGAATCGGCAATGTGAGTTTTCACATTGTCGGTCGGGACAAAAACAACATTCTCGTCTTTGCCTGTGAACACAAGGTCAAACTCGTTTTTGATTTCATTGATTGTTGCGGCAGATGTGTTGCCATCCCAATCGCAGGAAACAGTAAAACTCTCAATATTGTCAATCAATGCCGAACGAGAGAAATTGCAAGAACCATCAAAACCGACCTTGTTCACACCGTCGCTAAAAACACCAGTTTTTGTGTGCGAAATGCCAATGCCGTCTTTGGGTGCAATGATTTTTATATCAAGCCGATTGTTGCGAATGAGCCACGTAAGGCACTCGAAAAAATGTATATTCCGCTCTGACAGTGTGGTTTTTAATTTCTCAATGTCGGTCATATCAAAAAACGGGATAGGCGTATCAAGTTCTCCGTTGGCAATAGCGATTTTATCCTGCTCGGTAAGAATATCGTTTACAATCAGATTCATTCGTCCACCATTATAAAGGAACGAAGCAAAACCGTCGGCCAAAATATTGATGGCGGAAGAAGAGAAGAAGCCCAACATCAAATCGAACTGCGAAGCATTGCACAAGCAGTCAGAGAAGAAACCGATTGGTTCCCAATCTGTTCCCGATTTGAATCGGCGGTGTGGCGGAAATTGGACTTCTTTGAGCATTGATAATTAGAAAATCCATTTAGAAACTCTATCCCATATAATATCAAGCATCACATCAGTTCTCCTATCAACCAAATCTTTGTTCCAAGAATCATCTACAGTTAATGATGAAATAGAAGATAAATGTTGATTGAAGTGACAATCTTTTAGCAGTTGTATTGTATCCGCATTGAACATCACACCAAGTTCCAAAGCTTTTTGGTCTATACCAGCAATCTTATTGGGGTCTTTTTCTGCGACACATTTATAATACAACAATTTTTCTCTCCATCCTTTATTTCCCGCAGATGAGTTCAAGTCTTGAGGAAGCAAGGTTAAGTTTCCTATAGATTGAAAAGTTTCAATGTGAGTGTCATATAAGAGTTCATCCCACATATTATTTTTGTTGGTTTGTGGGGCAATATGCTCAATTGTTTTCAAATCAGAAGATAGCCATTTATCAAGCGTCATATATTTAGAAATTCCTTCACGTCCTTTTATTATTAACCCTTTGTTTGCATCATCAGGCATCGTATCGTGAGCAACAATAAGTAATGCTAATCTGATTATATCCTTCCCTGTTGAATCGTATTTCAAATAATTTTTCGCTTTATTTTTCCAAGTATTTAATGTATCAATTTCTTTATTTCTTAAAACATTCTGAAAATACGTCCTCACTGTATCAACAGAAAAATTCTTATGTTTTTTAAAGAAATCACGATAGGAAGAATCTAATCCAGAATTTGAATATGCAGAGCGCCACAGAAAATAATAAGCGGCGACAACTTTCACCATCCCAATAAATGCATCAATTGATTCTGATGATGGTTGCTCAATTACAGAATAATACATATTACCAAGCATAGTTATCGCCATCTTATGATTAGATGCCTTCAGGAATAGAATCAGCATTGATGCCAAATCCGAATCTGCAGAAGAGCCAATGCTGGAAAATACAGAATTGTCCTTCCCGTCATACTTTAACCATTTTTGATAGAACTCTGCGTAATTGCCCATCTTTTTTATAAAATTCTCTTTATCCTCAAATGTGCCCAAAGATTCATACACATTATTTAGGACTTTGCGCTGATAACTAAAATGGGTTGACATAGTTCTACCATCGTAAGCCACGAAGAATGAAGTAAGATAATCATTCGTTCTTTTATTCTTTTGCTGCGCAGTAGTTGCTTCAGACAAAAAGTCCTCAACCTTTTTGAATGATTTATCACTATTAGAATCTTTAAATTGATGTCCAGGAACATCCTCCACTGTATTTACAACCGTAGGTTTAAACGTCTCAATTGCGGTTAAGGGCGTACCTGTCGCATTTAGTGATTGAAACATATCAAAAGCCCAATCGTCATCTGTAGGTTGAATAATTGTGAAACAACATCTATCTAACAAATAGTGACACACAGAAAGCGTTTGAACTAATTCACAAAGTATGTATGAGTTCGTCTTTTTATCAGAAAAGTCTTTTTCATTAATAAGTTCAATCAATTCTGGACGTTCAAAATCCCAAAGATACTCTTGAGAAAAATGATTAAGAATTTCTTCTGCTGTTGCAAATTCATCATCATTTTGTTCTTCGTGAGCTGTCGCAACCGTTTTCTTTAACCACGACTCAATCCTTTTGCCATTCTGATAAAACAAAGTATTTCCGTATTTTTCTTTTGTCAAACACGGGAATGATGTCTTATCACAATAAGCTTTTATGAAATGTCCCAAATAATTAGACAGTTCCGATTTGTATGCATTATTCACATCATCTGTTCGTGTCCAATAGTCTTTTGCTCCTCGAATTATTTTAGGCTTCAAACGAGGAACGCCTCGTCCCAAATCAAAACTAAATATCGTCGCAAGTTTTTGGTCTATCCATATGTTGCATATTTCATTTATTTGCTCGTAAATAGGATTGTTGGTTTTTACTTTGTTTTTAATCTCTGTTAATCGTTTCGTTAATAATGTCGCCATCAATGCAATTGTTGAAACGCGTTGTTGACCATCTATTAATTTCTCAATTCTTGATGGTACAGCTTGTATCTCAACAGGATATATATGGTCTCTGTTAGGTTCCACAACGGTAATGATTGTACCTAAGAAACGTATTTCTTTGTTGTCATCATTAACTTCGCCCGTAGCTATTCTTTGTATGCCACGAGTTAAATCTTCCAACAATTGTTCAATATTATCACTGTCCCAACTATAATCTCTCTGATATAAAGGTATATAAAGGCCTTGCCCAGATTGATTTAAAAAATCCAAGACGCTTCTATTTTCAGTCAAGAATGATTTTTCAATGTTTAATACCGCCATAGCTATATTTTTTAAATAAAACAATTAGCACACATAATCTCATCACCCAATACGTCAACAAGTGTTGAGCCTCTATTCTGCTTGCGGCTTTCTTCTTGACGCTTAATGATGTCAAGTTTTATTTGGCGTACACGTTCGGGCTTGCATAATTCTGCCAAACTCTCGTTTTGATTCCACGTATAGCCATCTTTCTCGAACTCCATTGCCTGCCGATATAAATCAGGGTGTTGCTCGTAAAGCCAAATCCATTCTATCTTCTGTTGAAAGAAACAGAAATAGCAACCCGAACGGCTACGGCAATAAGTACCTGTTTTCCCATCAACCTCAAACGGTATCTCTTCATAATATGCAGGAACACCTACGCCGCTTTCTCGAAGCAGTCGGAAAATGTCTTCTTTTACAAGAACATCAGTGTTGTCAAGCAACGGAAAATCATCTAGTTTGCCTACAGGGTAATCTGTCGTTTTCAAAAAAGCGAACACAACTCTATTGAATAGTTTTATGTCGAAATCCAACAGGGCATTCAGTTTTTTTGAATAGTAGAACTGCTTTGTTATTTGCTTTGCGGCGGTTTCCATAATCTCGTCCTTCATAAAATTTTCGGGGCAAAGCAAATCGTACAATGATACAAACTGCTCCAAGTTGTCGTTATGCAACACTTTGTTTATCACATCAAGGCTCCAAATGTTCTTTCTGAAAGGAAACACCGCCTGAATATTGGGTTTTGACGATATGTAACCGTCGCGGTCCTCGTCGCCACGAATGCCAACGTATGAGATTGCCAAATCATCGCCAACATACTTTTCAAACTCAGCCAGTTTCATTTTCTGCGTGCACCAGCGAGCCTGTGGCGAAGGAAGAAAACCTCCCATTGCTTTCAGAAAATGGTGAAACGGTGTGGGTTCGGCACTGCCTTCGGCAGCACGCAGTCTTACAATTTTTCCCAAATAGGTTTCGAGCCGTCGGATTAGCGCCTCGGTCTCTTCCAGTTCGCAGCCTGTGTCAGAATTGTAATACTCAATCTTCAGATTCGGGTATTTCTGTTTCAGATAGATGGAAAGCGCTGCACTGTCTTTTCCGCCTGAGATTCCTAATATGTGTCTGACGTTTGTCATTTTTCGCTTGTTTTTCTCATTGTCAAATGTTTCACTTCATCAATTTCTTTTACAAGTTGCTCGGTTGTTGGCAAATATAATTTGTATTCGCTAGCAAGGATTGTCTTGTTGTTTTCGGGCAGAGTCATTTTTACGGCCGTATCGTTTTTGCTTGTGCAAAGCAAAATGCCTATTGTCGGGGTTTCGTCGGGCAACTTTTCGGTACGGTCATAGTAATTGACATACATTTGCAACTGCCCTAAATCCTGGTGCGTAAGTTTGCCTGTTTTGAGTTCCACAACAACAAAACATCTCAGTAATCTGTTGTAGAACACAAGGTCGATGAAAAACTCATCGTCTTCTATCAAAATGCGTTTCTGCCGTGCCACAAACGAGAACCCCTTCCCCATTTCAAGCAAAAAATCGGCGATATGAGTGATAATGGCATTTTCCACATCTTTCTCATAATAGGCCGATTGGCGTTCCAATCCCAAGAATTCCAGCACCATAGGGTCTTTGATGATTTCTTGGGGCGTTTCTGGTATGCGCTCTTTTCGGGCAACAGCAAGCACAGCCTCTTTGTCGTTGCTAAGCAACAGCCGTTCGTATAGTTGGCTGTTTATTTGGCGTTCGGTCTCACGTGCCGTCCACGCATTGTTGACTGATTCCAACTCATAATATTCCCGTTTGTCGGGGTCGTCAATTTGAATAAGAAGGCGATACTGCGTCCAGTTTAATTGCGAACGCACTGCGTTCGCAATTGGATAAAGGCGATAAAATTGTCGGCAAAATTCCAATTGACGTCTTGAAAATCCGCTTCCATACTCAGCTTCCAGTTTGTCGGCAAGTGTTTTGACAATGTATGCGCCATAGTCGGCCCGCTCTTTGCCGTGCTGTTCTTCTTCAAATATTCGGCGACCCAAGTTCCAATACATCTGCACGCGGCAAAAGTCAACGCTGCGTACAGCATTTGCACGTGCCGCTTCTATTATTTCCCGTGCGTCGTCTATCAGATGACCGCTATTTATTTGGTATATTTCGTCTTTCATCGCTTCATTTTCTTATTCAATATTTCAAGCAGTACGCAGATTTCCGCATTGCTGTTGCCCGAAAGTATCGCGCCTATTTGGGCCTCCAACTCCGAAACTCGTTTTTTGTCCTTTTCGGGCAGAATGTATGTCTGCGTTCTGATGCTTGTTCCGCCATTCGTCACCATATCAAACGAATAGGCGACATCGCTGTCCGAAAGTGTCTTCTTTGAAATGTCGGCATATTTCTCGCACTCGCGGAAAAGGAAAACCAAATCGTCGGCCAGTTTATCCTCTTCTTCGTCGCGCAGCGATTCCAGTTTATGCTCCAGAATCGGATAACAAATTGACTGATACCACAATGTGCGGTTGTCGTATTCGGCTGTTGCGTGATGATAGAACTCCTTTTGCTTGTCGGTCAGCAGATTAAGTTTGACATTGCCTAACCGCTGTCTGATTTCGTCAATGTAGTCGTTGTAGTCGGCCGAATCGAGTCCCAATCCGTCAACAAGACGAGTTTCAAGACGGTCGATAAGTTGTGTGTAGCACGAACGCAACTCGCGTATCGCCTTCTGAATAACATTTCCATATTCCTCAATGTCGGCGTTCTGCTTCAGTTTCTTGCTGAAACCCAAAGCCTCTGGCAAATCCTCAAAGAATGCCTTTTCGGGGTCTTTTGCCGTTGCCAGCACATCGCGGAAGCGCATTGTTGACTTATGCGTGAATTTGCGGGTGTGCTTGGTATAGTCGTTCAACTTTTTGTAGAAGAAAAGGAACGGCTTGATAGTTTCAATAAAACTCTGCGTTGTGATATTGAACTCGTCGCCCAAATTAACAAAGCGACGGTACTGATTGAAGAAGTCAAGTTTCACACCATCAACCTCAAATGCCTTAACAGCATAATCGGCAGGGTGCTTTTGCAGCAAATCGAAGAAAAGCATATCCACATTCGGAATATACGCGCCACGGTTCACATCGTATAAGGCGAAATCCTGCCGTTTGATAAACAGGAAAGTCGGTATCCAAAAATCAAGAAACCCTTGCTTGAGTTTGAATGGCTGAGTGGAAAGTATTTTTATCAGTTCCGATATTCTCCGCTGCTTGCCGACGGTGCTTTTCAAGAACCGCATACTCTCATTCCACAAAGTCATTACGCCTTCGTTTGTCGGTGCGTCGGCAAAACCGCTGCCTATATGCAGGCCTGTGTTTTTCAGCAATGAATAATAGATTGTTTTCTCTGGTGGAAATTTGTCTTTTTCAAAACCTAAATCATCCTCGTTGTAATGCTCGACAAGTGCTGCCAGATAATTCTTTCGCGCAGCCGAAATGGCACCGCTCAACTTGTGTCGGTTGAACAACTCGTTAATCATAACTGGTGCTTCGAAATAAACCTCATCGCATACTTTCGAGAGCAGTTTGTTGAAATCCTTATGTGAAGATACCTTTTGCTGTTCACCCTTGAAAATCCATTTCACACGGTTTTTGTATGCAAACAGATTGTCGCTTACGCATTTGTTCAGCAAAGATTCTTCGTACTCTTTCAGACTTTGTATCTCGTTGTACGCCACGCGGTCTACCGCCTTATCAATCAGTACTTTGGTAAGTATGTAGTCGTATTTCTGAATATTATACAAATGGTCGACAATCTCTTCCGTGTTGTTGAAATAGGCATAAATGACAGCGTGTTCGGCATCAGCACTTTTTTCGATAATTGTTGCAAGGGCATTTTTGTCAGAAGAAAAAATCAACTCAATATATCCGTCAATATCACCTGATGGCGTCATATCAACGGCTTCATCACGGATTTCATATTCAAAATAGCGCGGTGTGCCTTTATGGTAATAGTGAGCCTTGACAGGCAAAATACGTTTATTGATGAAGCAACGCAAGTCGTCGATAAAGGCAACAGGCCTTGCAACTTGGGCACCTGCTTTTTGGATTTCCAGTTCTAAATCAATGTCCGTTCCTTCGAAAAGCAGTAGGCGCTGTTTATATTCTGCATAACGTATAATTTTGAACCTTTGCAACTTATCAATGACATCACCCGCATTTTGCACATCCATAGCCAAACGGGCATATTCTGCCATCTGTTTAAGGTTCATCTTGAAACTTGCGATTCCAAACAAATTCAGCAAACCAATCGCTTTCACAATTTTTATGGCACCCGCCAACTGCTCAGAATTGTCCCAATCCAAACCTTCAACCCTCTCGATAGAAACCTGCATCGAACTCCAACTCATAGAGTCCATATTGGCGTCTTTCAGATAGGAATAGAAATTGAAAACAGTGTAGTCGTACACGTTCGCAAGATTGTAAGTCAAATTCGACTTTGCCTGAAATTCTGCAAGCGAATTGGCACCTCGGGCAGCCAGAAAAGAAAACAGCGACCGCTCGTTTTGTCCATACCGCTGTATTGCGGCTGTGACAGCAAAAGCGGAAAAAGAGTCGAGCGGATACAGCTGCTGCGCCGTTTCGCTTGAAAATGCGTTGGAAACGAATTTTGTTTCAACAGCAAGTTGATAAAGTTGTTCGGCATTGCCATTCACTTTTTGCGGCAAATTGTCGTGCAATTGCTGCGACGCCAAAAACAAGAGTTGTTCAATAGGTTCCACAAAAGTGATTTCCTTGAAACGTCCCTTCACTTTTGTCCATTCATTCTTCTGTGTTTCAGTCAGATTTTTGGCGTACGCGCCGAAATTCTGGTGAAGTGTTGTTAACAGCAAAATGTCGCGTGAAGGAACATTGACAAACTCTGCAAACTTCTGAAGGAAATACAACTCCTGCTCGGGATTGTTTTTGGCGGCGTGCTCAAGCACTTTGCCAAACTCATCAATAACTATAAGCAAAAACTTATTCTGCTCTTTCAGGTGGTTGTAATACTTTTTCAACTCATCGAGAATGCTTTGCGAATGTCCGTCAACATTCAGTTTCCTTCCCAACAAAGTTGAAAGTTCCATATAGTCGCCGACAATGTTCAGAATCTCAAAATCCTCTGTCTGCGAAAGGTTTTTCGGATTCAAAAGCCTTTTCGTCTTGTTGTCTTGGCTCAAATCTGCTTCCAAAGCCAACAGGAATGACGACTTTCCTGTCCCATATGTACCGATAATCGTAAACGAGTGTATGCCAGAATGGAAGTCGTCAATAATGTTTTGCGCGGCCTTTCTTCCGTTGGGCGTAACAATGTATTGGACATCAGCAGGAAATCCATTTTCAATATTTGCCGATAAGCTAAATCCCTTATTCATAATATTTTTCCAATACTTGTTTAGCGTCCATCTGTTTTGTGAATTGTAGTTGTCTGATTCCAGCAACATCACTGTAAGTCAGTGATTCGGAATATTCTTCCGATAGATATTTGAGCATATCAATCACCTCCAAATCTGTCATACAAAACATTAACCCCAATTCAGATAAAGTGTCATAAGAAATGCTGTTGTCGTTTTCTTCTTTTGTCATAAGCAAGGCAAACAAGAATATTTCGGACGTTACCTTGCGTTTGCCTTCAACATTGAAATAATATCCGTTCCGTTTGTCATCACCACTGGTTTTATCAACTTGCCTCAACAAGTCCAAATCCATCAACAGGGTTGAAAAATCTTCGTTCGATTGCGGATTGCGTGGCAAGCAATAATTCAACACCAAAACCCCGACATCTTTTTTGACTGTGTTTTCATTAAACAAATTCTCTTTGCCAGCCTCTATCATTTTACGTTTTACAAAACTGACCACTTGCTCTCTATCAAACAATCGGCGTTCTTTCTGAAAATCGACAAAAAACATTTTGTATAAAGACGCCTCACCAGAATAAATCAACAGAAAATGTAATAACCATAGCGTTCCCAAGTCTTCCATATACGGGTCTTTGCCCATATCGGATTTAAATATGTAATCAGCAATCCAACCAGTTTCTGCATCATTGTTCAACCCAAAAGCCTTATACCAATAACGGACCGCTGCAACCATATTCTTGCCCACACCCAAATCGACAACTGCTTCAGGTGCATTGAAATCTTTTTCGGCCTTTACAAAATCATATCCTTTCTTGAGCCACAACGTTTTACACGGAAACGACTCGTGGCCCGAAAAGGTGAATCTATTATTGTCGGGGAATGCCATATCTAACTTTATTCTATAATTTAAATAAACGTCAAATTTATTTATTTTCTTAAAATAACTCCATTTACAACCAAACAAAAAAGGCCACCCTCAACGGGTAGCCTTTTATTGTTAATCTTTCAAACAACCTATTGGCACTATCATAACTCCGTCGGGGCGTTTATACGCATACGAGCCTGTGGCGGTCAGCACCATCAGGAATGACGGGGATTTCATACTTTCAGTGTCTATTTTGCCTGCCAGTCTTTTGAGCGACTTGGCTCCTTCTTCAATCAATGTGTCGCCACCCAGTTTAATCTCAACCAGTCCGTATCGTCCGTCGCGCAAGTGCACCACGGCATCGCACTCCAAGCCGTTGTTGTCGCGATAATGGAATACTACGCCATCGAGAGCATCGGCGTAAACCCGCAAATCGCGCACAGCCATAGTTTCAAACATCAAGCCGAATGTGTTAAGGTCGTTCATTAGGTCCTTCGGTCCAATTCCCAAGGCAGCTGTTGCCACCGACGGGTCAACAAAATAGCGCGTATCGGAAGTGCGAATGGCTGTTTTGCTCCGCAGATTGGGATTCCAAGCCGGCATATCCTCAATGACAAATATCTTTTTCAGCGCCGAAAGGTACGACACAATAGTGTTCTCGCTCATTGTCTCCTTGCCGGCACCAGACAAATCAGCGTGAATGGTGCCCACCGAAACCTGTCCGCCTTGGTGGCGGGCATAGCAGCGAAGCAACCTGTGCGTAAATGCAGCATCGCGGTTAACGCCATCAACTCGCGAGATATCGCTCTTGCATACAGCGTCAACATAATTCGAAGCCTGCCTCAACGCCACCCTCTTTTCCAATCCAATCACACCCGGCCAGCCTCCCCGACAAACCAGATATGCTATCTCTTCAAGCGATTGATCAGGAACAGTCACGGCCTTATTTTCTCCTTCGAACAGTTTTTGCAGACTTATTTCTCCGCTCGACTCACCCGACTCCCAAAGGCTCATCGGGCGCATTGTCAGCCAAGCAAAACGCCCGACACCCGAATGGCTTATCTTGCTCTTGTCGGCAGGCACTGCCGAGCCCGTGAAAATATAGAGTCCGCGTTCTTTGCTGCGGTCAACGGCAAAGCGCGCGGCATCCCACAGTTGCGGTGCCAACTGCCACTCGTCCAAAAGACGCGGCGCATCGCCCTCCAAAAGCAAACCCGGATTACTCTCCGCCAACAGCAAGTAATCTTTACGCTTTTGCGGATTATCCAAGTAGAGCACACTTCGGGCCGCCTGTTCGGCTGTGGTTGTTTTTCCGCACCATTTGGGACCTTCAACAACCACCACTCCCGCAGCTTTCAGTTGCTCTTTCAGCAGATTATCAGCAATTCTAAATCGATACATTTTCACTACGTTTTTATTATATTTTTTCTCTCGGCACAAAGATATTTCTTTTTATTGATAATCAAAATAGTTACGCATTTTTATTATGCCATTTGAAGATTTTTTATTGTGCCATTTGAAGATTTTTTATTGTGCCATTTGAAGTTTTTTTGTTGTGCCGTTTGAAGATTGTTTTGTTGTGGCATTTGAAGATTTTTGGTTACACTTTTTCGGGGGAATGAAAGATACCCACTGCTTGTGAAATCGTTTTTTAGCAGTTTTATTCAGATTAGTCTTGGGGCAAACAAAAAAGGCCACCCTCAACGGGCAGCCTTTCTTCGTTTATCAAACTCTAATCAGAGTCTCAAAATTACTTAACCTCCTCAAAATCAACGTCCGTAACCTCATCACCGCCGTTCTTGCCACCATTGTTAGCCTGCTGTTGCTGACCAGCGTTTGGCTGAGCCTGTTGGGCTTGGGCCTGAGCGTTGTACATATCCTGCGAAGCGGCTTGGAAGGCGGTGTTCACCTCGTTCATTGCGGCGTCGATGGCGGCAATGTCCTGAGCCTTGTGAGCGTCCTTCAGTTTGTTCAGCGCGCTCTCGATGGCCGATTTCTTGTCAGCAGGCAGTTTGTCGCCGTACTCCTTCAGGTTCTTCTCGGTTTGGAAAATCATTGAGTCGGCCTGATTGATTTTGTCGATGCGCTCCTTCTCCTTCTTGTCGGCTTCGGCGTTGGCTTCGGCTTCGGCTTTCATACGCTTGATTTCGTCGTCAGACAGACCCGACGATGCCTCGATGCGGATTTTCTGCTCCTTGCCAGTGGCCTTGTCTTTGGCCGACACGTTCAAGATGCCGT
>JAFVGW010000054.1 GCA_017474765.1 Salinivirgaceae bacterium
ATTTGTTCGGCGTTGATTCGTTCTCCTCCAACAAACTGTCGCCCGCAATCTTTGCATTTGTACAGTTGTTTAACTCCGACATGTCCGTTTTTTACGGTGTCTTCGCTACCGCAATACACACATTTTTTTTGCCATACTAAATATTAATGTGTCGCAAAGCTACTGATGATGGGCCTTGCAAGGTTTTTTATCCTAAAAAATGTCCATTAGGCCTAAAATTCGGTAGTGTAACTATATTATAATTATCACTTATTGTAAATGTGTGTTGCTGTATATCGTTTGACGAAACATTACGCCATTCCAACGTCACTGGCGGCAACTTTGTTGTCCCATAACTTTTTTCAACTTTTACCAATCGAGAGAAAGCATCTTCGTTTGGCATCAGCGCGGCTTCCGTACTCAAAAGTCACAATGTTACTCAAACCAGATGAACCGCCCAGGTTTGCGCCATACTGAACCTGTGTCAAATAAACACATCCGTTGATTGTAGTGTATGAGTAACTAATCACGTTACCATATCGGTCCACCATTTGGCTCAGATACCAGGCATACGCAACGCCGCCGGCTGTGGCTTTGTACTCATAATAGGCTATGTTGCCGTTCTGCAACTCCGCCTTAAATCCGTTGGTTGTTTTTGTGAAATAGTCCGCCGGCGAGTTCTCGGGGCGGTAGTCGCTTCCTCCCGTTTTTTGTATAAGACGCACACCATTGATGCTGTACGCATCGTTATTGTTGTACCCAATACCCTTGGCCGTGCCGTCATGGTAAATATCTTTGGCCGTCCGCGTTATTACTGATGTGCCATAGATGGAGACACCCATTCCGGCCACGCCATTGCCGCTTTGGCTGTTATACACAAGGCCAAGACTCGGAACCATACCGTTTATTCCCTCGGGCAAGTCAAAAGGCAGTGTGTAGGTGGCCGCGCCGCTCTCGCTTACATTAAAAACTCCACCCATATCACCAAAACCGTAATCTTCAGCTTCGGCGTTCACAAACGGCAATGCAAATGCCATTGCCGCAAAAATTTTTGCTATAGTTTTCATAATCGTTTTTTTATTCTTTAATGATTCTCCACGTTGTTTGTTCGTTTCCAATGGTTATCCGCATAAAGTAGATTCCGTTCTCGGCTTCCGACAGGTCTATCTGGTTGCTGTCGGTCAGGCTGCCACAGTCTTTAACAATCCGCCCGTTGCCGTCGTACACTTCAATGCGGTCGCCGCCTGAGAGTTCCGCGCCGTCAATGTCCACGCGCAGCGCGCCCTTGGTGGGGTTGGGGTAGATTCTGATTTCGGCCTGGCCGAGAGCGTCGCTCTGGGGCTCGCCCAAATCGGCCACAGCCACACTCTCTGTTGCAACAACAGTGTCGGGCCGTGCCATTTTCTTAAGCGTTTTGGCGAGCGTTACGGTTTTCGCCGTACGATTGCCCGCCGAATCATACGAGTAGTTTACTTGTGCCGACGATTCGGCCGCAATGCCCACAAACAGGGTGAGCGCCAACGCACGTAGCGTTGTTTTGTTTAAATAACTCATTGTGTGTTGTTTTTAGGACATAAAAAAAGCGCGAACTCAACTTTCTCGCGCTAAGTGGGCATTTGGCGTAGCCTGATGAATACGAAATAAGTCAAGCCCACGCTTTCGCGTAGGCTACTCTACTTATTTCCTTCCATCCATCGTTCGATCGCCAAATTTCACTTAGCAGAAGAAAACAGCAAATAGCTTCAATATGTTATATGCGTGCTAACGCACAATTCTTATGTCTGGTTCTTGTTATTTTTTTTTAAATTAGTGTAACAAGTATATGAGTTATTTTGATAATAACAAAGAAAGCAACAAAAAAAGCCGTCCCAAACGGAACGGCTTTCATTTATCGCGTGTTTCAGATTATTCTGCAACAACCTCGAACGGCAACTCGAACTCAACCTCTTTGTGGAGTTTGATTTTGGCAACATACTTGCCAAGTTCTTTAATGTTGTCGCCTTTAACGAGAATGCACTTGCGGTCAACCTCAACACCCTGTTTCTGAATTGCCTCGGCAAGCTGGATGTTGTTGACTGAACCGAAGATTTTACCATTTGAGCTGGCTTTTGTGCCGATAACAATGGTAAGAGCCTCGATTTGTGCGCGCAGTGCGATTGCGTCGTTTTTGATTTTCTCCTCTTTGTGGGCGCGTTGCTTCTTGTTCTCAGCCAGAATCTTCTTGGCGGCGTTTGTAGCAACAATTGCCATACCCTGAGGAATCAGATAGTTACGTCCGTAGCCGTCTTTAACGGTAACGATGTCGTCTTTGTATCCTAAATTTGGAACGTTCTGTTTCAAAATAATTTCCATATCCTATCCTCCTATTATTTAAGCATATCAGTTACATACGGAAGCAAAGCCAAGTGGCGGGCGCGTTTGATAGCGGTGGCCACCTTGCGCTGGTATTTCAGCGATGTTCCGGTGATGCGACGCGGAAGAATCTTGCCCTGCTCGTTCAGGAAACGTTTCAGGAACTCTGGATCCTTGTAGTCGATGTACTTGATTTTGTTCTTTTTGAAACGGCAGTATTTCTTCTTCTTGATTTCTACTGTCGGCGGGGTAAGATACCTGATTTCTGATGAATTCTGTGACATGGCTTATTCCTCCTTCTTAGCTTCAGATTTTAAACTTCTTTTCTTGTTTGCGTACTCAACAGCAAACTTGTCCATCTTCATAGTGAGGAAACGCATAATGCGCTCGTCGCGGCGGTACTCGGTTTCGAGCTTGCCGATGATGTTGCCCTCACCTTTGAACTCTACCAGATAGTAGAATCCTGTGGATTTCTTTTGAATTGGATAAGCCAATTTCCGGAGGCCCCAGTCCTCCTCGTAAACGATTTCACCTCCCATATCGGTGATAACGCCTTTGAATTTGTCAACCGCTTCCTTCATCTGTGGTGCAGACAAAACGGGATTTGCAATGAAAACGGTCTCGTAACTGTTTGACATAAAATTTAATTTTATTTGTTAAAAATCGAGGTGCAAAAGTACTGATTGATTTTGATTTTGCAAACAATATGTGCCTGTTAATCAGAAAAAAGTTAGCAATTGCTCTTATCAGACAACTTGCGGTGCTCAAATTACTGATATTCATTACATAATATGCGAATCGCGCATATTATTTCCACGCACAAGTTCAGCATTACAAATCAGAAATTCACATTCAACTTCACATTGAACCTTCGGCCTGTGAGTGAGTTCTCGACGGCATATTGGCGGTTGGCGAAGTCGGTCACCCATTCGAACGAAGCCACATTGCGGCGGTCGATAACGTTGAGCACTTCGGCGCAAATCCACGCTTCCTTCACATAGTAGAACGGGTTGCTCTTTGAGTAGGTCTTTTGACTGTTTTTCAAGCTTTTAGAGAATCCCAAATCGACGCGTTGGTACGACGACATTCGGCCCGTGGCCATATAGCGCGGCGACTGCGGCGGTCCGAACGGCAGACGCGAACCGTAGTTGATTTGCAGGTGCACCTTGTAATCGGGGTTGCCAGGGAAATAATCCTGAAAGAACATACTGATATTCAGCCGTTGGTCGGTAGGGCGCGGAATGTAGCCAGGGTGGGTTGTGTACTCGTTGCCGTCGGAGTCGGTTTTAACCCACACGTCGTTGCGAATGTCTTCTTCGGTCTGCATCAGCGACAGGCTGAACCACGAATCGACGCCCTTCACAAACTCGCCGTTGATTTTCATATCGAGCCCCATCGCGTAGCCATCGGCATCGTTGCGGCCCGAGTAAATGGTGCGCAGGTTGTCGATTTGGTACGATATAAGGTCGGTCAACTTCTTGTAATACAGTTCGGTAATGAACTTGAACGGACGGTTCCAGGCAGTGAAATTCCAATCGGCGCCAGCCACAAAATGCAGCGATTTCTGCGCGCGAATGTCGCTGTTTATCTGCCCGTTGGTCATTCGCATCTCTTTGTAAAATGGTGATTGATAGTAATATCCGCCCGAAAGTTTGAACACAATGTCGCGCTGCCAATTGGGTTTGTACGACAGACTCACGCGGGGCGAAACGAGCAGTTCGTCGTTGAACGTCCAATAGTTGGCGCGCAGCCCCACGGTCAGGTGCATTTCCGACGAGTCGAACATAAACTGATAAACATCCTGCACATAAGCCTGTAACCTATTGGATTTGACGCTGTTATTGGCGCGCAGACTGTAACTCATATTCACCTTGTCGGGACGGTGCGGCATTGAGTAGCCTGCCGAATCAATCATTGTCCATTCCGAAAGGTTGTCGTCAATCTGCTGACGCTGAACCGACAAGCCCCAGTTCAGGAAGTGGTTGCCGCTGCTGAACAAGCCTTTGTGCTCAACGCTTAACACTTTGGCATCGAGATAGTTGCGTCCGTGATTGCGGAACGCGCCAATGCCCACGGTGCTCACGCTGTCGCCGTAGGAACTTGCGCCCACGGCGTTATCTATCTCATTTATAAAATATTCGCTCAAAATGTCGTAGGTTTCGCTCTCGTGGGTGCTGAATGCCGACGCCGTGAGTTTCAGGCTGAAGCCGTCGTTGACTTTGAAATCGGCCGAAAGGGCGCCCGTATAGGTGTTAAATGCGTCTTTTTCAGCACCTTCGAAAAACATCCGCAATTCCATTGGTTGGTTGAAAAGTCCGAATTTGGTGCGGCGGTTGCGCGGCAGAAAATTATAGACATTGCTCGAACAGTTGCCCAGAAATCCCAACTCAATGCGGCTAGTCAAATCGAATGACAGATAGGTCTGAAAATCAATAAATTTAGGGTCATAATCGCCCGACGTTTCGAGCGAGTTGAGCAGATATTTGTTTCGCTTGTAGCGGAAACCCGAAATGTGGTGGAAACGGTGGTTGAAACTGTCGCCGTGAAGCATCACCGAGCCGCCGAAAAGGCTTGCCGCGGCCGTTCCGCCCCACCCTGCGGGACGCTTATATTTAATGTCGAGAACCGACGACATCTTGTCGCCGTACTTGGCGTCGAATCCGCCTGCCGAAAAGAGCAGCGACGACACCATATCGCTGTTGACGAAACTCAGGCCTTCCTGCTCACCAGAGCGCACCAGAAACGGCCGATAGACTTCTATTCCATTGACATACACAAGGTTCTCGTCGAAACTGCCGCCGCGCACCGAATACTGCGAACTCAACTCGTTGTTGGCGGCCACGCCAGGCATCGTCTTAATCAGGCTCTCAATGCTTCCCGAAGCGTCGGGCAGCACGCCCATCACCTTGGGATTGAGTCGCGTAAGCGTGCTTTTGCGCACCTGCACGTCTTCAACTGTCACCTGCTCAAGTTCTTGCGACGTTGCCACCAAATCGACATCGAGCCGCCGCTGCTGCCCGTCGGCAAGCATCACCTGTTCCCAGCGCGTCTGATAGCCAATCATCGAGAACGATACGTAAACCGATTTGCCCGAAGCGATATTCAGGCGGTACTCGCCATCCTGATTGGTGACGGTGCCCGCCACATTGTCCTTCAGCACCACATTGACGAACTCAAGCGGCTCGCCCGACTGATTGGTGACGCGTCCAAAAATGCAGGTCTGCGCCGAAACCGCGCCTGCCGCCAATATCAATATCGCCAATAGAAAATTTCTCACAAACGGTGATTTTGCCGCAAAAATATAAAAACACAAACGCAAAAACACAAACGCTGACCATTGCGGGATTATTATTGGCGGAAGATTACCCGCAACTCAAAAAAATTTTTCGGCGGCTTCGGTTTTTTAATCAACTTCGTGCTATATTTAGAAACGAGTTATTGAGAAAAACAATTATAGGTAACTAAAAGAGTATCAACTATGGTATCGCAATTTCAAATCACACTTCCCAACTATCAAAGGGGATATCACCTGATAACGGGCACCATCATCAAGAGCCTGCCCGAACTGCCAGAGAGCGGCTTGCTGCACCTAATGATTCAGCACACATCGGCCGCGCTGTCGATTAACGAGAACGCCGACCCCGCCGTCCGCGCCGACTTTGAGTACGTGTTCGACAAACTCATTCCCGAACGCGACCCCAACTACACGCACGACACCGAAGGCGCCGACGATATGCCCGCCCACATCAAGGCATCAATGATTGGGCCGTCGGTGACAATTCCCATCACCAACCACAAACTGAACTTGGGCACGTGGCAGGGAATTTATTTGTGCGAGTTCCGCAACTACGGCGGGCGAAGGAATATTTTCGGAACGATTTTGAGTTAAATTGAAGGATTGAAGTCCCGATAGCTATCGGGATGAAGGATTGAAGCAATAAAAAAACGAGAGCGGTGGCTCTCGTTTTTTTTGTGCTATATGCCAAGTATCTTGATTATCAGTTGATTCCTGATTCATTCTTCCGCACCACAACAGTATGGCACATCATATCGTGCAGAGCCTGATGACGGTCGCCGGCGGCAAAGAAGCAGCCGATGAAGATGACGAAACCGAAAAGCGAGCCAAAGAAATTGAATAAAGCCGGAATGCAGAGCATCGAAAGCACTGCGCATACTTTTGAAATATGTTTCAAAAGATAACGCCCCAGAAGTGCTCCTTTAGAAGCATCGCCGCCATCGGCATTGGCAATCTTAAGACCAAGAATAATCTTGCCAACCGAAGCGCCAAGGAAAATCTCTGTCGAGAAATAAATTAGTCGCGCCAAGTTGACAAACAATGCTATACGTATAACAGACAGCAGCATTTTGAGCATCTCGCCAGTATAGACACTCGCCACCATTGGATTCGACGATAAAGTATCATCAATCTGTTTTTGAGCCGCATCGGCCAAAAGCGTCGGCACCATGGCACTGAATAGTGATGCCAGAATCCATACAAAAACAATGTCGATAACATAAGCGCCCAAACGCGGGCCAAAACCAATTCTATTTTCCATAAATATGCGTTTTACATGATAAAAATATGCCGTGAAAATACATTTTTTGCGGGAAACGGCAACTGCAGACAACTATTTTAAACCGAAACCAAGCATTAGCGATAAGCCAACAAAATTGAGTGATAGCACATTACGACAACCGAAAAAATATTTTTTGATTTTTGAGTCCAGGGCTATTGCGAATATAAAAAAACGCACTACTTTTGCAACGCTTTTCAAGGGAAAAAGCAAGGTTCTAAAATATGGTGCGGTAGTTCAGTCGGTTAGAATATCGGCCTGTCACGCCGGGGGTCGCGAGTTCGAGTCTCGTCCGCACCGCAAGAAGCCTGATTAACGAAAGTTAGTCGGGCTTTTTTGTTGCTATTTCCACAAAAAAAATCACCGCGCAGAATCATATCCACGCGGTGACTTTTTGCTCAATTGTCAAGCACTAACTTCTTTTATACAAAATACATACGGAGACAAGTACAACCAAAAGCACTGTGATAATGTACGCCCAAACGTGGTTGACGCGCGAGGTGGCCGAAATGGTGTAATCGTGCGGAATGAGCCGTTCGCCCGTGAGCGGGTAAAAGACCGTATCGTTTTGGCAGACACCTATTCCTGCATCAGTGATTTTGCCTGGCATTGTGAGCGTGTATGGCACCGATAAATCAAGCGCACTCCAGAATTTCCCGTTTTCGCTTACAAGGGCCTTGCCACTTGGCGTTTCATCAAAAAAGAAGCCGTAAGCATCAGAATGGAAGAAATCTTTGAACACTTTTTTATGGTCAACATCCATAATATCACCAAATTTCAAAACAAAATCCTTAAAAGAATCGCGCTGCGCCATGAACTGTTCACGGCTGATTGGCGGATTGCTGACTGAATCGTAATGGTTGGCAATAAAGTCGAAATTCAACTGGAAAATATTATCGTTTAACCAGTTAGTAACTGCGCTTTCTATTGGATTGAGTTGTTCTGCCAACTCCGCACCGCTCAAACCCTGAAACATTTCAGGCTGACCTGTAAACCAGAAACTTGCAACATCATCTTCGAGATAATCAGTGATTGGATGCGTAAAAATGTCGCCGATGCTGCTGAACACTTCCGTGAAGGTGTAATCGGTGTAAAACCAGCGGAACTGCTTTGTAAATGAAGATGTTGCCTTCAATTGCGCTCCATTGAGTTGCAGAGGCATGTCTTCGGTCATCTCGGCCACTGTGGTGTAATCGTGGTTAAGAACTGATGTCACTGTGTCACCCTTACCAACCTGCGTGAACGTATAGGTGTATCCAGTGATATCCAGGCATTCGGGGACTGGTTGCGCCCGCCGCTGACTGCTGTCGGTCCAGAGCGTGTCGCGCATTTCTTGCGACATAACATCGCTGTAACTAACTATGCGTGTGCAAGTTCCATCGGGATGGATGGTGGTGTGCATCTCGACATCAGACTGCTCGATGCACGACGAGAATAGAGCTGCGGCCATTAATAAAGAGCCGCCAAGTTTAACGGTTTTCATAAATCATACGTTTTAATTGTGTGTAACTCAATTGTTTAGTCAAATATTTTTGTTGCCGCACTGAATACATTTTTTTAAATGATTCGCTGCGCGACACGTGTGCTGCGTGAATTATTGCAAAATTTGTATTTTGCTGATGCTCAGCAGGGTTGTTTGCAAAAACAAACATTCCGATGAGCCATACAGCGGCCATTGCCGAAACCGCATACAAAGTGCGAATGATGGCGCGCCGCCCGCCTGCTGTTTTTTGATTACCAGCATCATCCAACCGACTCATAATGAGCGACGTGAGTTCGTCAGGATTGCTAATTTCGGGCTGCTGACGCTGTAGCCTTGCAAGAATGTCTTCTGTCCTATTCATAGCCTAAAAGTTTTAATTGTTCGCGAATTGTCTGCCGCGCCGCGTAGAGATTGCTCTTCACCTGACGGGCGCTCAGCCCAGTTATTTGCTCAACTTCGTCCGACGGCAGACCTTCCAACTGGCAGAGAGTGAACACCAAACGCTGCTTGGGGCTCAAATCGGCAGCCATCAGCCTGACAATCGACACCCACTCGCGGTTTTCGAGCGTACGCTGACTGTCGGTTTCCGCCGCAAAGCGATGCAAAACCAACTCATCGTCGGGCATTGGCACAAGACGGCGGCTTCGTTTGATGCGGTCGATGCAAAGGCGCGAAGCAATGGTGTAGAGCCATGTGGCAAACGGCCGTCGCACATCGTAGTGTCCAATATTCTGCCACACTCGGATGAAGGTTTCCTGCACCACATCTTTGGCGTCATCTTCATCGGCCAACATCTTCAGTGCCAGCGAGAAAACCATCCGCTGATAGTTTTGTACCAAGCTGCGAAAAGCATCGCGGTCGCCGTTCTGGCATTGAATGATTATATCGGTCGCTGTCGGAATCATTGTTTTTGTTTCACGCCCAATATACGGCCGAGGTGGATGAAAGTCAAAAAAAATATTTAAGAAATAAAAACTTGTATCCCACTCAACTCTTGCCGAACGACGCCTCTGCCCTATTTCCACATAAACCGCCGCTCGGCAGCGTCAAAATGCAAATTGCTGTCTTTGAACAGATTATCGAGTGAGCCATTTTCGATTATTTCGGCAACCGAACCGCACTGAACGCCATCGGCATTCATTAGCCACAGATTGTCAGATAGTTGCACGGCCACATCAATGTCGTGGGTTGAAAGCAGGATTGCCTTTTGCGACTCAGCGGCCAGACGGTGAAGCAGCAACAGCACTTCAACGCGCGCAGCGGCATCGAGAAAGGCGGTTGGCTCATCGAGAATGATTATTGGCGTTTGCTGTGCCAACGCTTTGGCAATCATCACTTTCTGGCGCTCGCCATCCGACAGTTCCGACACGTGGCAATCGGCCTTTGCGGCAATGCCCACATCGGTCATCGCCTTGATTACAAGTTCTTTATCAGCGGCAGACAGTCGGCCGAAGAAACCCGTGTAAGGCTGACGGCCAAGCGACACAAGTTCAAAAACCGTCAGTCCGCCGGCTGATACTCTGTCGGTTAGCACAAGTGCAATGGTGCGCGAAAGTTCCTGCGCCGTCAGGCTGGCAATGCTGTTGCCGCTAATGTTGATAGTGCCCGCCAGCGGCCGCTGCAGGTTGGCAAGCGTGCGCAAAAGCGTGGATTTGCCCACGCCGTTCGGGCCTAACAGGCTGGTCAACTGGCCTTTGGCAAGAGTCAACGACAGGTTGGCCGCCACAGGGTGCTGTACGGAATAGCCAATGGTCAGATTTTCAGCGGATAATAGCATATTTTATTGGTGAATCGGTGAATCGGATAATCGGTGAATTGTCTGTCAACAAATCGATTATACGATTATCCAGTTATCCGATTAAACATTATTCATAATCTTACAACTCAAAACTTCTCATTCTCTTCTTACTCACAATTACATAAATCACTACAGGCGCACCGAAGAACGGCGTGACGGCGTTCAGCGGCAGCACTCCGGCATTGCCTGGCAACAAGCAGACCAGATTGCACGCAAGTGCCACAACCGCGCCCACAAGCATCGTGACGGGCATCAGCACATTGTGGTTCGACGAGCCGATAACCATCCGCGCAACGTGCGGAACGGCCAATCCAATGAATGATATTGGCCCGCAAAAGGCTGTAACTATGGCCGATTGCAGTCCCGTAGCCACAAGCAACAAACTACGCACTCGGCGGATATTGACACCTAAATTTTCGGCATAATTGGCACCTAAAAGCAAGGCGTTCAATGGTTTGATTAGCAAAACGGCCAACAACAGGCCAGCCGACACGGTGCTCATAAAAACGGGCATCTGCGAAAGCGAAACACCGCTGAAACTGCCCAAGCCCCAAATGGTGTAGGAATGGACGCCCTCGGCGGTGGCGAAAAAGTTGAGAATCGATATGAGCGACGACGCCACGTAGCCAACCATCATTCCGGCAATGAGCAGCATTGCGTTGCTCTTGATAACGCTGGAAAGCAGCAAAATAACCACCAAAACCACAAACGCGCCCACCAACGCCCCCGCAATGGTGGCCGTGAGCCCCATCAGGCTGCCAGCCGCTGAAAACGAGCAGCCCGAAGCCAGCGCAACCACCGCCACGCCAAGGCTTGCGCCCGAAGTGATACCCAAAATCGACGGGCCGGCCAGCGGATTGGCAAGCGTGGTTTGAAGCATCAGTCCGGCAGCCGAGAGTGCCGCACCGCAAAACAGCGCCGTAATGCACTGTGGCACACGCGATTGCAGAACAATCACCCGCCACGCCTGATTGCCGCCATCGCCGCCCGAAAGAATATCGGCAACAGCGCCCAGCGGTATCCGCACCGAACCCAACGCAATGTTGAGCGCGGCAAGAATGACGAGCAGAAGTGATAATATTATGTAGGTGCGGGTGGTTTTCAAATTGTCATGAATTATCCGTTTTATTTGCGGTAATAGATTAACAATCATTCATTCACCATCACACGTTTGGCCACATTGCCAACCTTTACAAGATAAACGCCTGGCGTGTTGACGGTTAATTCTGCACGGGCGCGATTAATCGCATCCCTGCAAACCATTCTACCCATTGCATCATAAACGCGGATTTCATCTTCGGCATTCTCAACAATGATGGATTTGCCATGGGCGTAGATGCTGACCATTGAGGCAACCGCCTCTGAAACTGACGGATGAACATCGCTCATATCATATTCCCAAACAAACACCGCATCATACGGGCACCAGCCGTCATACCAATCATATTCTCCATCGCCCTCGCAATAGAATGTTGCGTTGGTGCAATCGCTGAACGCTTCATTTTCTATTATTTCCACTGATTCTGGAATATAAACCTCTTTCAAACCCGTGCACCCACCGAACGCTGTAGAACGAATGGTTGTCACTGAATTCGGAATCACTACGGATTCCAAATTAGCGCAACCTAAAAACGCTGCCCAATAGATATTACTTACAGAATTCGGAATGGCTACCGATGTCAGATTTGTACAGTTGTAAAACGCTTTGTAACCAATGACTTCAACGGAGTTTGGAATCTCGAACTTGGTGTCGGTTCTACCTGCAGGATATTGTAAGAGTATTGCTAAGTCGGCATCGTATAGAACACCGTCAACTGAAACGAAATAATCGTTTTCTGCATCAACATTGATGGCCGTCAGTTTTGGGCATTCGGTAAACGCATCTGTTTTTATGGTGTTTACCGAACTTGGTATCTCAACCGTTTCAAGGTTTTCACAGTTACTGAAAGCATCTGTTCCGATAGTGGTGACGGTGTTGGGTATCACCACTTTGACAAGATTGCTGTTGCCTTGGAATGCCTCGTCGGCAATGGCTGTAACGCTGTACTCAACATCGTTGATGGTCACCGACGACGGAATGGCAACTGCGCCGCCTGAACCTGCGTAACCCGAAACCTCAACGGTGTTACCGCCAGTTTTTCTGAATGTGAAGTCGGTGTTTTCGGCAGGGAGCTCTGTGTTGCTACCTCCATTATCCAATTTCGGGATAACAGTTTGCTCTACAAACACTTTACCGCAAACCGAGCAGTGCGAGCCTTCGGTCAAGCCCGTTGATGTGGTTGTGGCAGCCACAGCTTCATCGATGACTTCCTTATGACCTTTGGCAGGAATTTCTTCTTGCATAACTATAATTTTACCGCAAACCGAGCAGTGTGAGCCTTCAGTTAAGCCTGACTCTGTGCATGTTGCGGCAACGGCGGAATCAACAACCACTTTGTGCGCCTCGAACAAAGCTGTCAACAAAGTGTCGCTAGTAACTTCTATTACTCGCTGATTATCGGTGTTCTTGTCGCTCCAACCAGCGAAATGGTAGCCTTCGGCTGGCGTGGCTGTTATTGTCGTTAGTGTGCTGTCGATAATATAGCCGCCCCCCTCAACCGTACCATACTCACTGTTGTTGGTCGTGATTGTGGCTTGCCATATTTTCTTGTCAGTGTAGAGTCCCCACACAACGGGACGGTTATCGGGATTCCAATTCTCGTTCCATCCATCGGGTTGGGATTTTGCTTCGCAGAAAACAGTCAAATTGCTACAATTCTGGAACGCCTTTTCTCCGATGCTCGTAACCGATTTTGGAATGGATACCGAAGTCAGATTGCTGCAACCGCTGAACGCACGGTTGCCGATGCTTGAAACCGTGCCAGGAATATAAACATCAACAATCTCCTCGCCATTAACATACAGACTATGAGTTATTTCCATCGGGTTTGATTCGTAAATGTCAAACTCTATTGCGCATAAACTTTCAATGCTTGCGAAATCGGCTTTCTTCAGTTTCGAACAATCTTCAAACGCGTTGCTGCCGACAGTTTTAACTGATTCAGAGAATGTTATCTCCTCCAGTCCTGAATGAGAGAATGCCCTATCGGGTAGGCTTGTAACATTGCTGCCTAAATGCACTGTTTTCAGCGACGGGCTGTTCTGGAAGTTTGTACCGATGGCGTTGGAGTTTAATGTCAGCGACTCGATTTTGCTGCCACAGAACGCATAATTTCCGATTTCGGTAACCGAGCTTGGTATATCGATGGCTTTCAGCGCATTACATTCGTAGAAGGCATAGCCGTCAATACTGTTGATGGTGTATGTGCCGCCATTGATTTTTTCGGGAACAGAAACCGTGTCGTTCTCGCCCATATATCTGATTATTTG
This sequence comes from Salinivirgaceae bacterium, assembly GCA_017474765.1. Lineage (GTDB taxonomy): Bacteria > Bacteroidota > Bacteroidia > Bacteroidales > SZUA-534 > RUG13583. The sequence continues at coordinate 13,556 of JAFVGW010000054.1, forward strand.
GACTTTGCGTGCGATGTTGTCGGTTATCCGATATACAAATCCATTATCGATGTGAGCGTTGTAAGCGATTGCAGGAACAGATGTTCCATACCAATTCGATGCCCAACCAGCGGGAACTGTATTGTCATCGCCAGCGGCTTCACAGAATATTTTGGCTTCGTAGTGGTTCTTGCCAAAGGCTAATGACTCTACATTGCTGATTGTGTGCGGAATAAACACGCTGCGCAATGTGTTGTTACCGTCGAAAACACGCTTGCCGATGGTTGTAACTGTGTAATCCTTGCCATTGATTTTGGCTTGCTGCGGAATTATCACATTAGGATTTGTGCCTGTGTAGCCTGTAATTTTAGCCGTAAGCGATTCATTATCGATTATCTCAAATGTAAAATTATCAGCAGGATAGGTATCGGCATTGCCACCCCAGATGACGGGACGGTTGTCAGGATTCCAATTGCTGACCCAACCTTTTGGCTGCGATTCCGCCTCACAATAGATTGTCAGGTTGTTGCAACCTATAAATGCATAGTTCTCGATAATTGCTGTCGATTTCGGAATCACTATTGATGTCAGTGCGGAGCAATTCTCAAATGCACTGTATTCTATTTTTTTGAGCGAATCAGAGACTATTATCAATTTCAGCCCAGAGCAGTCTTCGAATGCATCACCACCAATTAATTCAACTGAATTGGGAATGGCTACCGATTCTAGTCCCGTACACTTTCTGAACGCCGAAGAACCAATGCTTTCCACTGAATTAGGAATGGTTAATGATGACAAACCTGTGCAGTACTGGAACGCCCCGTTGCTAATGCTTGTCACAGAATTTCCGATGTTTACCGTTTTCAGTGATTTTATTGAACTGAAACGTGAGACAATGGCATTGGTGTTATATGTCAGAGTTTCAATGCCGGTACATTCTTCGAATGCCCAATAGCCAATGCTGGTAACCGATTCGGGGATGGTAACCGATTTCAAACCGCTACACCCTCTGAACGCTAAACTACCAATTGTTGTAACCCCCTCCGGAATAGTTAGCGATGTCAACCCTGTGCACCCATCAAACGCATGGTCACCAATGGTCGTCACATTCTCGGGAATAGTTATTGATGTCAAACCTGTGCATCCACTGAACGCATTTTGGGCGATGCTTGTTACCGAACTGCCAATATTCACGGTTTTAAGTTTGGTTTTCCCGCTAAAACAAGTTCCAATAGCATCGGTGTTATATGTCAGAGTTTCAATGTTGTTGCACCCTTTGAATGCTTCGCTGTAAATACTGGTTACTGATTTGTGGATGGTGACCGATTTCAAACCCGTGCAATTAACGAACGTTCCAGAGTATATGTCTGTAACACCCTGGGGTATTGTAAACAAAGTCAATCCCGAACATCCATAAAACGCGCTTTGACCAATAGTTGTAACGCTACTTGGAATGGTGACCGATGTCATATTTTTGCAGCCCTCGAATGCATTTGCACCAATACTTTTAACCGAGTTGGGAATGGTTACCGAAGTCAGTCCTTCAGAAGATTTGAACGCTCTGACTGCGATGCCCACCACAGTAAATTCACTACCAGGATTTACCTTTTCGGGGATGACAACATCGCCTTTATACAAATTTGCATTAGACTTATAAAATATATTAGCAACCTCAACTGTATTCTTTGACAGCACAGTATAATAAATACCATCTTTGCTGAATTGCAGGTCAGATTTGCTGAAATCAGCATCGCTTTCCACGGTTAATGAAGTAATAGAGGAGCACAAATAGAAAACTTGACTGCCGATTTTGGTTACAGATTTGGGAATGTTTATCGATTTCAAACCCGTGCTGCAATCGAATGCACCATTATCGATAAAAGTCACTGTATTTGGAATTGTTACCGATGTAAGTTCAGGATGACCTGCTAAAGCCTCAAAGCCGATGCCGGTTATTGTGAACGTGTTGCCAAATGTTACGGTTTCAGGTACGACCACATTCGCCGAGGCAATATGATTATGGGTGTCAAACATAACATTGTCTTGCGTCAAAACTTTATACTTATAATTGTTTTTAGTGAAACGCAGACCAGCACTGCTGAAATCGGCTGGGCTGTTGATTGTTATTGATGTCAGTTTGTCGCAGCCAGAGAATGCATTTGCACCAACTCTTCTAACATTTATATGAATTTGTATCGCTGTCAAGCCAGTGCAATCTTTAAAGGCTTCTGGGGCGATGCTTACAATCTTAAACTCGCTGCCAGCCGTAACCGATGCAGCAACTATAACCTCGCCTGTGTATGAATGTTTCACCACCTCAACCGAATCTATGCATAGTACTTTATATTTTATTCCGTTACTTATGAAATACAAACAGGCATCGCTGTAATCGGCATTGCTGGCTGTAGTTACAGAAGTCAGGCTGCTGCAATCGGCAAATGCTGCGGAATCAATGGTTTCAACCGACGACGGAATGCTAACCGATGTCAGGCTTGGACACGGGAACAACTCAATAGTCTTTACCGTAGAGGGAATACTGTAACTCGTTAGAGGCTTATAGCAACCAATCAAAACTGTTCGGTCGTTGTTGAACAGCACGCCGTCTTCTGCTGAATAATTTGTGTTTCCTTCAATATTCAATGTAACATCGCAGCCAACAAACGCCAAAGGCGAAATTTCTATAACCGAAGCGGGGATGGTTATTGAAGTCAGGTTAGAGCAGCTTTTGAAAGCATAATCACCAATTTTAGTAACAGAATACTCAACACCGCCTATTTCAAATGACTCGGGAATTGTAATACTTGCGTCTGAACCAATATAGTTTGACACTTCAACCGTGTGCTCGGTACCGCTTGTCGGAAGTAGAATATAGTCACCACAGGAAATCACGCCCCAGGTTACGTGCCTGTCGTCAGGATTCCAATTGCTCTCCCAGCCTTCGGGTTTCGATTCGGCTTCACAATAAATTTCCAGATTGTCGCAATTTGCAAACGCCCCGCCGCCAACAGTTGCAACCGAAGCGGGAATGACAATGGTTGCGAGGTCGGCGCACCCAGCTAACGAGCCAATGCTTTCAACGGTGTTAGGAATTGTATATGCCCCTGCCAGTGGTTGATAGCATCCAATCAGAGCCGTTTGGTCGGCGTTGAACAGCACACCGTCAGCAACCGCATAATTGGCATTTCCGTCCACATTTAATGTAACATCGCAGCCAACAAATGCCAAAGGCGAAATCTCCGTAACCGATTCGGGAATGGTTATCGATGTCAGACCTGTGCTATTCTTGAATGCATTGTCGGCGATTGTGGTTACAGTGTTCGGAACAGTAACACCGCTACCCGTTCCATAGTATTCGATTACATGAGTTTTTTCAGCATCAGTATAAATAAAATTGCCATCATAATACCCTCTAATAAGATTTGAGCATCCCCAGCTGCCTGTTGCCGAACCTGCATAAACAACCTTTTTTACTTGTTTAAAAGCATTTCCACCAATAGTTGTGACTGTTGGCGGAACGGTAAGTATTTTGAGTCCCGTGCAACCTTCAAACACACTGGTACTGATAATAGTAAGTGTTTCAGGCAACGTGATTGAGGTAAGGCTTTTGCAACCATAAAAAGCGTATCCCCCAATAGTTTGTATGTTTTCTGACATGCTGATTGATGCGAGTTTGCCACAACCGTTAAACATTCCACCGCTAATGGCTGTGACTGAATTCGGAATTATTATTGCGGTAAGCGAGGAACAACTGCGGAAGGCTTCATTGCCAATGGATGAAACTGTATTAGGGATGATTACCGTTTTAAGATTATCGGTGCCCCAAAAAGCTTGGTTACTAAGGCTTGCCACATAATAAGTAACGCCACCATTTTCGACTTCAGATGGAATCACAAGATCTGCCGGTGGTCTGGTACTACCGCCTGCATCTGAAACAGATACCGTATGGTTGGTTTCATCAGTTACCGTATACTTTAAACCATTTGAGGTAAAAGTATTCTGCGCCCACGCCTGCCCTGCAAGCATTGCGGCAAACATTAGTGTAATGATGCGTTTCATTAGAATTGTATTTTATTGTTTATTAGAATTTTATCATTTATTCATGTAGAGACGCGCCATAGCACGTCTCTACAATATCAATGTCCGTTATTCCAAAATCTTTCAAAGATAGAAATATAAGCCGTAAAAGCGATATGTTTTTTGGCGAAACCCAATTTTGCGCTGATAATTATATGCGTTGATTGCCATCTCATCAAACTCCGCACACACCAAAATTCTTTTACCTTTGCGCTAAAATCGTACGAAAAATGACAGACAAGAAAACTGCCACCCCGCTGTCCGATTTGGGCGAGTTCGGGTTGATTGAGCGGCTCACAAAGCCGTTCGGCATCAAAAACAGCGCAACTGTGAAGGGCATCGGCGACGACGCCGCAATCATAAAATCGGAAGGCAACGACCTGGTTGTTACTAGCGACCTGCTGGCCGAGGGCATCCATTTCGACCTTGTTTACACGCCGCTCGCGCATTTGGGCTATAAGGCGGTAATGGTCAATCTTTCAGACGTTTACGCAATGGGCGCAACGCCGAAGCAGATTACAGTTTCGCTGGCTGTGTCGTCGAAATTCTCGGTTGAGGCGCTTGAGCAACTCTACGACGGCATCCGCCGCGCTTGCGAGCGCTACGACGTTGACCTTGTGGGCGGCGACACTACGAGTTCAATGACGGGAATGGTCATCAGCATCACGGCCATTGGGCAGGTTGAGCCTGGCAAGGCTTTCTGCCGCAACGGCGCCAAGGCTGGCGACCTTGTGTGCGTGTCGGGCGATTTGGGCGCGGCTTATGCAGGATTGCAGATTCTGCGCCGCGAGAAGGACGTGTATATGATTGACCCCAACACCCAACCCGACTTGTCGAAATACGACTATGTGATTGAGCGTCAGTTGAAACCCGAAGCGCGCCGCGACGTGATTGCCGCCATCCGCAAAAACGGACTCACACCAACGGCAATGATTGACGTGAGCGACGGACTGTCGTCGGAACTGCTGCACATCTGCAAACAGTCGGGCACGGGCGTGAAAATCTACGAGAACAAACTGCCCGTTGACGCGCAGACCGAAGCCGTGGCTGCCGAAATGAATATGGACGCCACAATGCTGGCAATGAACGGTGGCGAGGACTACGAACTGCTCTTCACCATCCCCGCCGAGCAGGTTGAGATTGCGGGCAAAATGCAGGAAATATCCATCATCGGCCAAATCACCAACGAGCCCGAAGTTTACACGCTCATCGGCCGCAACGCTGGCAGCGCGCGAATCTCGGCACAAGGGTGGAATGCGTATGGGAATGGTAAGGGGTGAATAAAAAAGGACGCGATTAGCGTCCTTTGGAATATATTACGTTATGTGAAATTGTTACTTGCTTTACTTGTAATATGGAGAATAAGAAACTGCCAAAGATGTACGGTCTGTACGGTCAAATCCCCACACTAGTATCTTAGTTTTTATTTTTGCTTCATAAATATTATCAAAATATTTATATACATAATATTCAGATAAATCACCCACATCAGATTCCTTACCTGCAAACACATATCGCTCTTTCAAATAACCTTCTAAGGTGGGCCAATATGATTTATCCACAAGGATAACTACAGATTTAACAACATCGTTTTCTATTTTGAATGTTAAATCACTAACATAAGATGTGTAATCTTTATAAAAAATGTAATTTTCATTTAAAGTATAATTGTCACCAAATTTAGATACGATTTGTGATTTTGTTTTAAATAAATATTGACAAAGGTCTTCGCATATATCATATTCGGGCTCTACTGTGATTTTCACCTTTTTGCTATTTTCGCTATTGCTTACAACAATATTGGTTTCCCCAATGTATTTTGCTGTAACCAAACCTTTTTCGTCAACTTTTGCGTGATTCTCATCTTCGGATTTAAAGGTGAGGTCATAATCTGATGTTGCATTGATTAAAAATTCACCGCCTGAAGTCAGTGTTACAGAATCCTTTTCAAGAGTGATTTCTGGTGATTTCTCTTCTTCTTTGCAACTTGCAAAAATTACTGCCGCCATAACCAATGCGGCTAATGATTTCCTTTTCATAATAAATAGTATAATTATAATTTAACAAATAGACGTAGCGTATATGCTGCGCTTATCCCAAAAGTAAAAAAAATATTTGTTTAGTTATGCAAAATACAGCCTATTAAAATCGTCTTTGAGGGTGCGCCATTCAAAATTTCATTACTATTTTACCTTTCTGTTTAAGTTAAAATCTATCTTTGCCAAAAAACAATTTTGAAATGTTTGAATTAGGACGAGTAGGAATAATTGGTGGTGGCAGTTGGGCGACCGCCATTGCAAAAATAATTGAGGAAAAACCGCAACCGCTGAACTGGTATATGCACGACCCCGAGGCGGTGGAACATATGAAAAAGGTGGGCACTAACCCGCTCTATTTGAGTTCGGTAGAGTTCGACACCAAAAACCTGAACCTGACAACCGACGTGAACGAAGTGGTCCGCAACAGCGACACAATCCTGTTCGTTACGCCGTCGGCCTACCTGAAATCGGCGCTTTCGGGCCTGACCGAATCGCTCACCGAAAAGACGGTGGTTTCGGCCATCAAGGGCATCATCCCCGAAGATAATCTGCTGGTTGGCGACTATCTGCACAAGGTTCACCACGTGCCGTACAACAACATCGGCATCATCACGGGCCCGTGCCACGCTGAGGAAATCGCGCTCGAGCGCCTGTCATACATCACCATCGCCTTCACCGAAGAGGAAAAGGCTATGGCTGTGGCCGATATGATGCGCAACCGCTACGTGCGCACCGTCATTTCCGACGATATTCTGGGCACCGAATACGCCGCTGTGCTGAAAAACATCTACGCGCTGGCGGCTGGCGTCTGCACCACTCTGGGCTATGGCGACAACTTCCTTGCAGTGCTCATTTCCAACGCAATACGCGAGATGAAACGCTTCACCGACAAGGTTTACCCAATCAACCGCGACATCAAAGACAGCGCCTACCTTGGCGACCTTCTGGTGACGGCTTACTCGCAGTTCAGCCGCAACCGCTATTTTGGCACGATGATTGGCAAAGGCTACTCGGTTGAATACATTAAAAATGAGATGAATATGGTGGCCGAGGGCTACTACGCGTCGAAGTGCATCCACGAAATCAACAAGAAGCACAACGTGGATATGCCAATTTCGGAAAGCCTGTACTCGATTCTTTACGAGGGTGCCGCACCACGCGTGACAATCAAGAATTTAACCGAAAAATTATCATAAAAAATGTCGAACTTAAAGGTCGATTATTCAAAAACGCTCGGTTTCATCAGCAAAGCCGACGTTCTGGCCTACAAAGATGCTGTTAAACAGAATATTACCGCACTTTACAAACAAACTGGCAAAGGCAACGATTTTCTTGGCTGGGTGAACCTGCCATCGTCGATTTCGGCTGCCGAGATTGCCGACATCAAGGCTACTGCACAGAAAATGAAACAGTTGTGCGAGGTGGTCGTTGTCATCGGCATTGGCGGCTCGTATTTGGGCGCAAAAGCCGTCATCGACGCTCTGTCGGACAGTTTCGCGCAACTCAAGCCGCACAACAATCCGCTGGTTGTTTTTGCGGGACAAAATATTGGCGAAGATTATCTGACTGAACTTCAGGGCGTTCTGAAGAACCGCAAGTGGGGAATTGTGGTCATCTCGAAGTCGGGAACCACAACCGAGCCCGCCATCGCCTTCCGCATTCTGAAAGCCGACTGCGAGGCGCAATTCGGCAAGAAAGAAGCAGTTGACCGCATTGTGGCCATCACCGACGCCAAACGCGGCGCACTGCGCACCCTGGCCGACCAAGAGGGCTACAAGACATACGTCATTCCCGACAATGTGGGCGGCCGTTTCAGCGTGCTCACACCTGTGGGCCTGCTGCCGATTGCCATTGCAGGATTCGACATCGAGCAACTTGTGGGCGGTGCCGCCGAAATGGAAAAATCGACAGGCGCCGACATCGATTTTGAACAGAACCCGTCGGCAGTGTATGCCGCTGTGCGTAACGCGCTGTATAAGAAGGGCAAAGGCATTGAACTGACGGCCAACTACAACCTAAAACTGCACTTCTTTGCCGAGTGGTGGAAGCAACTCTACGGCGAGAGCGAGGGCAAGGAACAGAAGGGCATTTTCCCCGCAAGCGTCGATTTCACGTCGGATTTGCACAGTATGGGACAGTACATTCAGCAAGGACAGCGCTGCCTGTTCGAGACGGTCATCTCGATTGAAAAGCCAAACTCAAGCCTGCAAATTCCGTCGGACGCGGCAAACCTTGACGGACTTAACTTCTTGTCGGGCAAGCACATCGACGAGGTGAACAAAATGGCCGAACTGGGCACCATTCTGGCTCACGTTGACGGCGGTGTGCCAAACATCCGCATCTCGATTCCGAAACTCGACGAGTTCAATCTTGGCCAACTGATTTACTTCTACGAGCTGGCCTGCGGCATATCGGGCTATATTCTCGATGTGAATCCGTTCGACCAACCTGGCGTTGAGGCTTACAAGAAAAATATGTTCGCCCTGCTCGACAAACCTGGCTATGAGGCTGAGTCGAAGGCTATTAAAGAGAAATTGAAATAGGATTAAGTTAAACAATTGGTAGTGAATCCGCGGTCAGCAATGGCTGCGGATTTTTTTGCTTGCCAACCACAGAACACACGGAAATAGGGCATTTTGAACCTGTTAAACATGTTCGACTTGTTAAACATTTATTACCAAATAAATCATACTTTTGAAAAAAACTGAAAAAATGGAAAGTTCTGTCAATGAGGAAGGAAAATGGCGCGTTTTAGAGAGCGAGTACCTTTTCAAACGGCCGTGGCTCACTGCGCGCCGCGACAAGGTGGAGTTGCCCGACGGCCGCATCCATCCCGAATTTTACGTTCTGGAGTACCCCGACTGGGTGAACGTGATTGCCACCACCGCCGACGGGCAGTTTGTGATGGAACGGCAATACCGCCACGCATTGGGCAAGACCTGCTACGAGATGCCGTGCGGAGTGGTTGAGCCTGGCGAGGAGCTGCTGGCTGCGGCCAAGCGCGAATTGCAGGAGGAAACAGGCTTTGGTGGCGGCGAGTGGCGGCATTTTTTGTCGCTGTCGCCCAATCCAAGTTCGAATACCAATATGAGCCACACATTCATTGCCACTGGAGTTGAGAAAATCTCGGGCCAGCATCTCGATGCCACGGAGGACATCAGCGTGCACTTGTTAAGCCGCGACGAGGTGTTCGGACTGCTCCAACGCGGCGAGATTCTGCAGGCTCTGATGGCCGCTCCGCTGTGGAGGTATTTTTATCAGATTGATAAATAATTGCAGAAGCGAACATCACTTGCAAAAACAAAAAGCGCTATATCACTGTTAGTCAATAAGTAACCGCGATACAGCGCTTTTGTCTATACGTTGGATGAGTATGTGCTATATTTTGTCCAATTCTGCTTTAAGTGCCTCGCGGTCAAGATTTTGACCGATGAAGACAATTTTAATCATCTTGTCGCCATACTCCTCGTCCCAGTCGTGGCGCAACTCGGCGCTTTGAGCCAGCAGTTGCTTCTGCTCCTCCTTGGGCGCGGTGCAAATCCACTGCCCCGCCTTCACCAGTTTCTTCTGCGTTCCGGCCTGGTCAAACATATACGACATATCGGCATCGTCGTTGAAGTAGCAGATACCCTTGCTGCGGATGATGTTCGACGGCCAGCGGTCGTTTGCAAAAGTCTCGAATTTTGTGTAGTTGAAGGCTTTGCGACGATAATAAACATACGTTCCGATACCGTACTCTTCGGTCTCGCCTTCCTCCTCCTCGTCATCTTTCTCAAGCTCCTCAACCCATCCAGCCGACATCGACGCTTTCTCAAGGTCGAACTGCTTGGCGTCCATAATCTTGCGGAAATCGAACTCGCAATAGTTAGTCTCGATGATTTCGGCATTCGGCTGTAACTTCTTGATAACGGCGCGGATAAGTTTCAATTCATCATCGGTCACTTCGGCCACCTTGTTCAGAATGATAACGTTGCAGAACTCAATCTGCTGAATCAGAAGATTTTCGATGTCTTCATCGTCTATATTGTTGCGTGTCAACTGGTTGCCGCAACCAAATTCACGGGCCATACGCAAGGCATCAACCACAGTTGCAATGCTGTCGAGGCGGCAAGGCGCTGGCTGGTTGTACTGACGAGCGTAATCACCGATGGCCACAATGGTCTGGGCAATAGGCAGCGGTTCGCAAATGCCGCTGGCCTCAATCACAATATAGTCGAACTTGCCTGTGCTGGTGATGCTGGTAATCTGGTCGATAAGGTCAGTTTTGAGCGTGCAGCAGATGCAGCCGTTGCTCAAGGCCACCAGGCTGTCATCCTTCTTGTTCACAATGCCGCCCTTCTCAATCAGCGACGCATCAACGTTTATCTCGCCAATATCGTTCACAATGACGGCGATTTTCAGACCTTGGTTGTTGGCCAGAATCTTATTCAGCAGAGTTGTCTTACCGCTACCTAAATAGCCAGTTAACAATGTGATAGGTACAATCTTGTTCATTTCTATAGCGATTTTTAAATTGCCGCAGAATTACAAAAAAAATCAGTGCCGACAGCAAAAATTTAAACACTCGTGAACCAGATTGAACAGACTCGCACCGTTTTTCAGACTTGCACCCAAAAATCGGTATGCAATGAATGCTCCGAAGTGCCGATTTTAATATGTCTCACGCCGAAAAGAACTGTTGCCGAATTTCATTTTCAAACCCGAAACGGCAATCTTTTTACCCCCAAAATGTCAACCTATTGAATAATTACACAAATTGCGTAACGAAAAATTTGTAATGTCAAACAATAAAAGATTAAAGCACTGGTTTACAAAACCAACAGCGGCTACATTGTTTACGACCGCTTTATTAACGAGTGGCTCAAACAATTGTAAATCAACGCAAAAACATTTCAGCAATGCCAACCACAATTATCACCGACTCGGCACACTACAGCACCGTTATAGCCCTTGCGGCAAAGGCGCGGCGCTCGCTCTGGATTGGTACGGCCGACATTAAGGATATGTATGTGAAACAGGGCGCGGCCGAGAAGCCGTTTGTGGGCGTGCTGGCCGATTTGCTGGCCCACGGAGTCGAGGTGCGGCTCATTCACGCCAAGGAGCCTGGCGAGAATTTCCGCGACGATTTCGACCGCTATCCGCTTCTGGCCAAGCAACTTGAGAGGGTGCTTTGTCCGCGCGTGCACTTCAAAATCATTGTTATCGACCAGACAACATGCTACATAGGCAGCGCCAACCTGACGGGCGCGGGAATGGGAATGAAGGCGGCCACAAGGCGCAACTTCGAGGCTGGCGTCCTTACCGACGAGCCGCAACTTGTGGAGGCGGCCATTGAGGAGTTCGACAAGGTGTGGCGCGGCAGCGAGTGCCATAAGTGCCAGCGCCGTAAGTTCTGCGGCGACCCGATTGCGTGAGCGCTACTTTATGCCAGTTCTGCTGCTGAAGGTTATGCGGACGCCCTTGTCCTCAATCATCATATCGTTTCCGCCGTTGTTGCCGTCGCTCTTGACAGATAACTTGCCGATTAAAAAAATTTTATTGATTTCTTACTTTGACTCTCATTATTTAGGAGCGACATTGCTTATCTTTGCGTCAATTTAAAACTGTAACAATATGGCAAAATCGAATAACGCTCATTTGTTCCGCTGCTACGCGTGGCTGGTCAACACCATTGACGATTTCAACCCCACAAGGGACGAGATTAATAGGCGTTGGGCCAACAATCGGGAACTCAACGACGACAAGGAAGACGAATTTGTTGAAAGTAAATTTCACCGTTGGCGGCGAGCGGCTGAAGAAATTTTCGGCCTCGAAATAGAGTGCGTTAACGGCCGCTATAGCATTCGTAAACCCGACGACAATCGTCAGTACAAACTCTGTCGGCAAATGCTTAACGCCTTTGCTGTCAACGATATAATAAAAGGGAACAAGGCTCTTGACAAGCAGATTCTGCTCGAAGACGTGCCGTCGGGTCAGACGCACCTGACCACCATTCTGTCGGCAATGCGCAACCGCCACACACTCAGAATGATACACCAAAGTTTTTGGCGCAACGAACCCACCTACCCAACGGTGGAGCCATATAGCCTGAAAATGTTCCGCCAACGGTGGTATCTGCTTGCCAAAGTGCTCGACAACAGCAAAAAGGACGATATAGGCGAACTTCGCACCTATGGACTCGACCGTATTGTCAGCGCGGTTGAAACCGACGACAGTTACACTATGCCCGACAATTTTGAAGCTAATAATTTTTTCGCCAATCTTATGGGTATCAGCGGATTAGGTGGCAAAATCGAGGAAGTGAAAATTGTGGTTGAAGAAGAACAGGCCAAATATCTGCGCACATTACCGCTGCACCACTCGCAAAAAGAAGTATGGACTGGCGATTGGGAATCGGAATTTGAGTACAAACTGATTGTAAACGAAGAGTTCATACGCGAATTGCGCGCCTACGGGCCCAGCCTTGAAGTGCTAGAACCCGAATGGCTGCGCGAGGAATTCCGCAAAGAGGCCGAACGCACGTTGCGAGCTTACAAAAAGACAAAAGACAAAAATTGACCTTTATTAAACCTTGATAATCAATCAACAAGCGTTTTATAGACTGATAAACCTTAAACTATGAAAGATTTTGCAGCAATCGATTTTGAGACAGCAAACGGCTCACCTTCAAGTGTTTGCAGTGTTGGCGTGGTTGTGGTGCGCGGCGGCCGTGTGGTCGATTCGTTCTACTCGCTCATTCGGCCCGAGCCCAACTATTACGCGTGGTTCTGCCAGCAGGTGCACGGTTTGAGCCACGAAGACACCGACTCGGCGCCGCTCTTTCCCGACGTTTGGGCGCAGATTGAACCCAAAATCAAAGGCTTGCCGCTTGTTGCACACAACAAGTCGTTCGACGAACGCTGCCTGAAAGCCGTGTTCCAAACCTATCGTATGGATTATCCTGACTATCAGTTCTTCTGCACCTGTGTGGCCGCGCGTCGGCATTTTGGCAAGGATTTGCCCGACCACCAGTTGCACACCGTATCGGCCGCCTGCGGCTACATTCTCGAAAACCACCACCACGCCCTTGCCGACGCCGAGGCTTGCGCGGCGATTGCGAAGGTGATTTTGTGAGATGTAATTTGGTATTGGTAGTCTGGAAACCAAAAAACGATTGAAATTTCGCAGTACCACTTCACATTTTCATTGAAAATTCGCAGTGGAGTTGCGGATTTTTATATATTTGCAGAAAATTAATAGGCTATGAACGAGCGTGTTTTGCAAATTATCGACGATGAAAGCGTGTTTCTGTTCGGTGCGCGCCAAACAGGGAAAACAACAATGCTTATGAACCGTTTCCCCGATGCCATATATTTCGACCTGCTTCAAACCGACGTATTGAACCGCTTCCGTCAGCGGCCAGCATTGTTGCGCGAGACGCTAAAAACCGCCGCCGAAGACCAGTTGGTAATCATTGACGAGATTCAGCAAGTGCCAGAACTTCTGAATGAGATTCATTGGCTGATAACGAACCAAAATCTGCGGTTCATACTGTGTGGTTCGAGCGCACGGAAACTTAAACGTCAGGGTGTTAACACGTTAGGTGGACGTGCCGTGCCACAGTATCTGTTCCCGTTTGTGAGTTGCGAGGTCCCTGATTTCGACATAGACCGCGCCGTGAACAACGGTATGATGCCCCGCCACTATCTGAAAGACAACCCTGCCAGCCTGCTGAAGGCTTACGTAGGCATATATCTGCGTGAGGAGATTCAAGCCGAGTCACTTGTTCGAAACCTTGCTGGCTTTTCGCGATTTCTCGAAATTGCAGCAATGACCGACGGCGAAATGGTTAATTATCTGAATATCGCGTCAGATTGTGGGGTGAGTGCGAACACGGTGAAAGAGTATTTTCAAATTCTTGCGGACACGCTGGTGGGCTATATGATTCCAGCCTATACGCGCAAAGCCAAACGGAAAGTTGTGCAGGCGCCGCGTTTCTACCTATTCGACGTGGGTGTCACAAATTACTTGCTTGGTCGCTCACACCTGCAACGTGGCACAGTTGAGTATGGGCACGCGTTTGAACACCTTGTGGTTCAAGAGGTTGTTGCGTATTTAAGTTACACCGACAACCCTAATAAACTATCATACTGGCGGACATACACGCAGATTGAAGTTGATATGATTTTAGGTGACGCTAAAGTTGCCATTGAAATAAAATCGACAGAAGAGGTGCTTCCCAAACACCTAAAAGGACTGAAAGCCTTTGCCGACGAATATCCCGAATGCCGCCTGATGATTGTGTCGCTCGACCGCTTCAACCGCATTGTCGATGGCATTGAACACCTGCACGTTAACGACTTCTTCAGGAAACTGTGGGCACACGAAATTATTTGAATAAATTATTGAAAATTCGCAGTACCACTTCATATTTTCATTGAAATTTCGCAGTAGAGTTGCGGATTTTAAAGGTTTTTAAGCAGCGCGCAAAAAAAACGTCCGCGCTGTTTTTTTATGCTCGCCGCTCTCGGACTCGATAAATGCCAAAACGACAAAGAGCGGGCGGCAATACTTCAAGAAGAAATTGCCCGAAGAGAAGCCGAATTGAATCCAATTAAAGAGACGTATCGGAATGTGTTTGGGCGTATTGTTGACGAATGGTACAATGAGTTCGCAACTAAATTCCCCGATTTGGTACCAGAGTCGTTTAAACTTGACAATTGGATACAAACGATTGTTAATTATGATAGTGCACGCTGTACTATTATTATTGGTAAAGTCGAAAAAGAACTTCTCTGCTTTGTAATTATTAAACTTAAAGACCCCAAAAATGACAGGCACATAATCGATAAACTGGCAATAGAATGCCCCAAAAATTATCGGTGGAAACGTGAAAACATTATAAGTGCATGGTTTGGAATCAACGATTTTGACGCCGCATTCTCGTATTTCTGTAAGATAGTCGAGCGTTTTGGGAAATTGCAAAAGGCTGAAAAGCAGAGTTGAAGGTGTGGTATGAATTGGAATTATTTTTAACTTTATGGGGTTGTACAATAAATATCTTTAAATATGACAAAAGAAGAACTTGAAAAAATAATCGAAAAGTATCAGCACAAAAGTCACCAATCCGAGAGATATGGGGAAGAAAAATGTGCTCTATTCGACCGTATCGCAGGACAAATAGAACTCAACATAAACGACTATTTGGATGACGATTACTATGAAACTGAAGAAGATGTAATAAGCAATGTCCGTGAAATATTCGAAGAAAATGACAATTTCTTTGATGCGGGAGAGTGGAAGGATTTTGATTGGGATAATGATGATTTGTAAAATAAGAGATACCATTTATGTCATTAGAAATTGATACATATAAATATTGCGAAGAAATATTATCCGAATACAACCATATTAAATTTAAAGAAATCGGACAGTTTTTCGTGGTGTTAGATGAGTTTTCGCAAAAACACAACGAGTTGGAGAAAAAACTTCCTTATCACATTAATGTAATAAAGGAACTTCACGCAAATGAAAATGCTAATAGCCGTATATTATCAGCTTTGCTTCAATACAATGAAAGTGGTGATTTCGTATTACTTAAAAGTTTTGTTGATTACTTTTTAGCGGGAAAAGACATAGAAATTAGTAACCCATATATAACAACCGAAAATTTAAGAATTGATTTGTTAGTCAGGGAAGAAGGGAAATACGCAATTATTTTCGAGAACAAGATTTATAACGCAGCTCTTCAGAAAAACCAAATTGCCCGTTATATCCAAAAGATGCGTGATGAAGGTTACAACGACAAACAAATCTATGTAGTATTTTTGCCTTCGACGGATATGTATGAAACAAACGCCTGTAGTTGGACAGAACCGAAAGTGGAATGTGAATCCTGTGATGGTACAAGATGCAAGCAAATGCCAGATTTAAATGAAAAATTTCGAGACAGGTATTGTGTAGTTACGTTTAGAGAAGGTATTATTGATTGGTTGAAGGAGTCTGTTATACCTAATTGCAGGCAAAAAGAGGTATTAATGTACACAGCGGCTGTGCAATACCTTGATTATTTGGAATGTCATTTTGAAATCAATACAATTTATAAAAATATGAATATGGAATTAGAACAATTTTTGAAAGAGAAACTTCAATTAAACAATTTGAAAAATGAAGAACAACTTATTGTTATTGACGCGAAAATGAATGAAATCCAACAGTTAATTAATCAAATGGATGCAATGAAGGTTAATGTTCGCAAAAAAATCTTTAATGAATGGAAACAAAAGATTAAAACCGAATATAAGGACCTTCCTCTTTTAGAAGATGCGTTTGTTGGTGTAACTGTTGGAACTATTGATGATAAAAAAGTGGACGTAGTTATTTTTCAAGAGGGAAGGTATTATTGTGAAGTTCATTTTGATCCCAAACTACCCCAAGAAGAAAGAATTATTACAAATACAAAACTAATGGAACTTAATGATATTTTGCCCGAAACCAATGGGAATGAAGATTGCGTTTGGAAATGGTTCCAAAAAGAAGTAACCCCTGATTTATTTGATTGCTTCATTGAGACCATTAGAAAATGTAAGGATTTGGTGGATAAAGACTGATTGATAGTCTTATTCCTGATAAAAGCAGCGTGGCGCGAAAAAATCCGCCGCGCTGTTTTTTTGCTTGCCGCTCTCATTATTCGAGAGTGGCGTACCCTAATATTGCGTGCAGAAATTCCTTAAGGATGGCTTAATCTTCCCTTAAGGATAAAAACAAAAAACGCGTATGAAAAAGAGCAACAAAACCGACAGCAATTGGAGCCACAGGCACGACTATCCGATTGATGAAATATGGAACACAAACAACGCCTTGGCGCGGCTGATAGAGCCACGTTTGCGGGCGTTCTTGGCGTTGGACAAGCACGGTTTTCCTGTCGGATTCGCCGATATGCGCGAATGGAACAACGCCATTCGGCAGATGGCCGATGCCTTTGAGCTGATGAGCACCACGCACACGCTCACAAGCGAGGAGGCAATCACCGTAAAAACTGGGCTAAACCTTTTCTGCAAACATTATTGCAATTTATGGGATTAACAACAACTTATTTTTCAGACAATGAACACATTAAACCCCAAACAACACACCCCCCAAGCAAACCAAACCGCCACACTCGTCAAAGACCGAATGCGCGAGTTTGGGCTTGATTACCAACTCGAAGAACGGCTGCTGGAGGTGAGACTGCGGCACGGTCGGAAGTTGGTTGTCACCTTGCCAGCCGACAATCCCGCCCTGGCGCAGAAGTGGCTCTGCCGCATACCGCATAGCGTTGCCGCCATAAACAGCGTGCCGAGCAGGTATCGGGTTGAGAGCCGCCACCGCGCCAACACAACCGTCACCCGAAATGAGGATGCGGAGCGCTTCACTTTCGTGATAAGTGTTGAGGAGATAATCGTCAGCCTGCCCAAGGGCCGCGAGTTGGCTCTGAAGCAGTCGCTCACAATGGCGCAATTCGAGCAGGCGATTGACGAAATTCCCCGCTATGAAGCCGCTATTAACAGTGTTCCGCATTATTTCCGCATTCGCCCCACGCTGCCTTGCGACAGGTGGGATAAGGAGGATGAGTAATTATCGCTCTGCGGAAAAAATTCAATAAAAACTGAAAAAACAAAACCTGTGCCGTGATTTCGCGCAGGTTGCGGATTTCTTTGTCACGTCGAACTTAAAAAATATATAACTATGGCAATAGATTGTAAAGAACTGCAAAAAATTCTGTCGGTGATGCCGTCGGAGCAGAACCTGATGCTGGTGGGCAAGCACGGCATTGGAAAATCGGAGATTCTCACACGCTTTTTCGAGCGGCAAGGCTTGCAAGTGGTAACACTTTTTCTGGGACAGATGAGCGACCCTGGCGACCTGATTGGCCTGCCGCGAATGGACGAGCTGACGGGCCGCACCATTTTTATGCCACCATACTGGTTCCCCGTCGATGACAAGCCTGTGGTGCTCTTTCTCGATGAGTTGAACCGCGCCCGCCCCGAGGTGCTGCAAACCATTATGGATTTGGCACTTAACCGCAAATTGGCTGGACGGAATCTTCCCGAAGGAAGCCGCTTGATTTCGGCCGTGAACGATGGCGAGGAATACCAACTTACCGACCTTGACCCCGCGCTGGTGTCGCGTTTCAACATTTACACCTTTCAGCCGTCGGTGGCGGAATGGCTGATGTGGGCGGCCGAGAACAAACTCGACTCTCGCGTTATTGAGTTCATTCGCGCCACACCCAAATTTCTCGACAGCGACGGCACCACCAGCACCTTCGACCGCGGCCTACAGAAAACGCCCGACCGCCGCGCCTGGAAAAAGGTTGCCGACTGCATATCAGGCACAAACAACCTTGAACCCGTCCACAAGAAGATGCTTGCGGGAATTGTGGGAGCCGCCGCCACACAAGCCTTTGTGTCATTCCTGGGCACAAGCCGACTGCTTTCTGGAAAAGATATTCTGCTCGAATTCCAGAAGCATAAGGACGCGCTCAAAAAGTACAAACTGCACGAGGTGGCAGCGGTGAACGAAGATATTTTCCAATTCATTGAACTTGGTGGACAAACACCTGAACAAAAGAAAGTTATGGCCGAAAATCTGAAAAAATACATTGATGAGTTGCAGAAGGCCAAGCGAAACGAAGAGATTGCTCACTTCGCTTCGTTTTTCGAGAAGGACACCTACAAAAACGCCATTTCGTTTGTCATTACCGAGGTTCCCGCTGTGTATGAGGCAATTATCGGGTTTATTGAGAATTTGTGATTGGGTGTTAGGTATTGGGTGTTGGGTGCGGATGGCGTTTGTAGAGATGCGGTGCGCCACGTCTCTACTGCGGTCGAACCCGTTAAACTTTCAACTTAAAACTTCAAAAACCTAAAACTAAACTTCCAAACCTTTAACCTTCTAAACTTTTAACAATGACCGATTTACACAAGGAATACGATTACTGTTGGGAGATTTTCAGCCGTCAGTTTCCCGAGTTGGCGAAGCCAAAACTATATGTCAGGAAAATGAGGCAGAAATGGGGTTTGTGCGTGCAAGGCGTGCAGACGCACATTACGCTGAACCGCTGCCTGCAAACGGCCGAAGTGGAGTTTGTCCGTCACGTTATCTTCCACGAGATGTGCCACTTGCTGCACCCGAACCACAAGCGCGAGTTCTACGATTTGCTCAAGCAGTTCGATGCGATGCAGATAAGTGAGAATGAACTAGTTAATAAACGTGTCGAGCGGCTCAGGCAGCGTGCCGAAGCCATTCGGAAGACAATTGATAATGAACAATTAAAAATTAACAATGAACAATGAACAATGAAAAGACTGCTCGAAACTGTCTGTTGTCTGTTGTCCGTAGTCTGAAGTCCAATCTCAACAGCAAAGCGCATAACCTTCTAAACTTCTAAACCTTTACACTTCTAAACTTTCCAAACCTTCTAAACTTTTAACAATGAAAGAGATACTAACCCACATTGTCGAGCAGTGGTATCTGACCGAGCCAGCATTGTTTCAAATCTTTTGCATTCAGCAGTTGGAGCCGAACACCCAAATGCGATGCCCCGTGCGGTGCGGCGGCGGACGCGTGCAGTACAATCCCGAAATGATTTCGCGCAGCCGCATTAGCAACACCGAGTTGGAGGAACTGCTTCGTATTGAAATGATTAGGCTCTTGCTGAAACACCCCTACGAGCGTCGGCCCGAAGGCTGTCTGCCCGAATCGGCGAGCATTGGCAGCAATATGGTTATCGACCAGCATTGCAACTTGAAATGCGTGCAATACGCAAAGGCCGCCGACTTTCAACTGCCTGCAAATGAGTGCTATGAATGGTATGTCAACAAGTTGGATGTGCTGCTGCGCCAGCCGCCTATCAATGACGATATGCCGCCCGAACCGCAATCAATCGGCCCCATTCCAGGCAGCGGCGACGGTGAACCTTCTGACGATGCAAACGACATTGATTCTGACGATTCGCCAAATAACAAGTCTAATACCCCACCAAGCGATAAAGAGCAACCCGACGGCTCGGAGCAACAGTCCGCGCAAAGCGATGATGAAAATAACAATGGCGCAACAAGTTCAAAATCAGATAATTCTGACGGGCGCGATTCTGATTCCGAAAACGAACCAAAAGGCGGCGGTGGCAACTCATTTTGGCGGAAACTATCGGAAAAAATGAAGCGCTGGCTAGCCCAAGATTTCCAATTAGGCCGCAATTTGGACGGCAACGCGGGGCAGCAGATGTTGCGCGACTGGCTGGCCGACAATGTTGAACTCTGGCAGGACGATGAGTTGCGACGCGAGGAAATCAACGAGATAATCCGTTCGACAACAACGTGGGGCACGCTGCCAGGCACGCTTGTGGAGCAGATTATTGCGTCGCTTGCGGTGAAAATGGACTATCGCAAGGCGCTGTCGTCGTTCCACACAAGCATTCTGTCGAGCAAGCGGCACCTGACGCGAATGCGCCCTAACCGCCGCAGCGGATTCGCGCAGATGGGCAGCCGCTACGACCTTGCGGCGCGGCTCTTGGTGGCGGTCGATGTGAGCGGCTCAATCGACTCAAAGACCCTGCAGGCGTTCTATTCGGTGGTGGCGCGGTTCTTCAAATACGGCGTCGAAACCATTGATGTGGTGCAGTTCGATGCCGCCCTTCAAGGCGAGGTTGTCACTTTCAAGAAACGCCCCACAAAGGTTGAGGTGCGCGGCCGTGGCGGTACAAGTTTCCAAGAGGTTTTCGACTATCTGAAAGACCACCGCCAATACGACGGCCTGCTCATTTTCACCGACGGCTACGCACCTGAGCCCCGTGTCGATTTCGCTCTGCGCACCAAAGTGCTTTGGATTTGCCGTAGCGAGCAGGAGTACAACGTGCACCACGAGTGGATGGAGAAAACTAGCCGCGCCTGCTGGATAGAGTTTTAGTAAATGCAAACATTTTCAACTTGTTAAATATTTAAACTAAACACTAAACACTCACCCCTAAACTTTTTTAAACTATGGACGCAGAAGAGTTACTTGAAATGTGGAAAAAAGATTCGTCACAAGTCAATTTCGCCGAACTTAAACGATTGTTTTTCAATCAAAAAATAGTTGCGTTTTTGGAAGGCAACAAATATGAACCCCGATATTGGAAGTATGAGGAAAAAAAGATGGATGACTTCATAGCCAATATCGGACAAGAGTTGCCTGAAGCCGAATTAGTCTGTGACAAAAGCAACAAACGGCTGTTTTTAAGTATGAAGAATGTCGATTTTGACTTAACAAATTTCGGCATTCGTATTTATGACCGTTCAATTTCATTTCCAGATAAATACGCGTCGTACGATATGGCAAATTTGTTGCAAAAGTTCGACAATGCTATGGCTGAATGGGAAACCGAATTCAGATTGTTTTGCACTGAAAATCAGCAGACAATTGAGAATTGTGAGAAGAAACGCCTTGTTGAGCACTCTGGAAAGATGAGAGTTTTATCCGACCATTTGGAATGTATGGTTATGAACACCGACTTGATGTATAGGCAATTGTTGCCGTATATGTGTGAGTCGATTGTTAATGCATTGAAAAATAATAGAATAGAGCCTATTCACAGCACATTGCAATTCAACTATTACAAATTTTATTTTAAGACAAATGTAACAGAAAACGTAATATTGGACTTTAATCACGGTAGAAGTTGTTATGTGGGCCTGCATTCTGCTGATTTTTATCTCGAAATCGACCGCCGCATTCCGCAATGGATTGAGGAAGGCAAAGTATTGGAGCGCGAATTCGACAAGCGTGAGAAAATTCAGCAGATAAATGAAAACACGATTAAAGTGCTTGTAAAGAATAAGATGCACGAGTTGAACTTCGAGTACAGGCTCAACCAAAAAGAGCAATATCATTATCAGCAGTCAGCGAAGCCAATAGAGTATGTTTTGGAAGTTAAATTACAGAAAGGTAGAAAGTTCGTGGTAACCATTCCGCCCGACAATATCGACCGCGTGCGCAAAATACTCGATTCAATTGAGGCTTCAATCAACGCCATAAACAGCGTGCCAATGAACCACCGAATCAAATTCCAAAGCGTTGGCCGCGAAGATTGGACAAAGGAGTAAGTGATTTAGGATTTAGGATTTAGGATTTAGGATTTAGGAATTAACAATGAAGGTTTTCAACTTGTTCTATCCCCCAACACCTAATACCCTAAAACGATTCACCAGTTAACCGATTAAACAACAATCGAAACTCTCGCCCCCAAACATTTAAACTATGGATATCAATCATTTAATCAATCGCTTAAAAAGATTCCACCACCGCGATTGGGAACAATTCAAGACAATTTTTTACGAGGAAAAACTGAAAGAAATACAATATACGCCCAAAACAGAACTGGCTTCGGCTGTTTACAAAAAGGTCTGTTCAATGATTATTGGACAAAGGAGCTGTCAGAACACACAGATAAACAAAGATTTAACATATAGCATAGTTTTTGATAGGATATATTTTGTGTTCAAAGGTATCTATGAAGACTCTATTAGAATTCCAATCAGCCTTTGGTCTGAAACAAAAGAAAAACTGCTGGAAATTGTCAAATCCATTCCGAACGAAGAATATCAAAAAATTGTCGATTCGTTTCCAAAATGGAATGAGGAGTTCAAGACAGTCTGCCGCGAGAATTATCGTCAAGTTGAAAAAATTCTGCTTGAAAAATGCGAGCCTGTCCGTGCCGTAAATCGATATTTGGAACTCAAAATAGAATTGATGCAAGTGTTATGCAACGGTGAGCAGGGCGCCACCGCATACGATTTGAAAGCACTGGGCTTGCCTGTCGAGAAAAATGACGACTCAACCTATTTCGATTGTAAAAATATTACAATTGAAATGAATGGACTTTGGAAAGACATAGAAATGCGGTTCGTAATCGACGATTATACAATATGGTTGCACCTTGCCCTACCAATCAAAACCATTCTCGAAATCGACCGCAGCATTCCGCAATGGATTGAGGAAGCCAAAGTCCTTCAGCACGAATTGGAAAAACAGAAGAAAACCAAGCAAATAGGCGAAAATGCTGTTACCGTTCTTGCCAAAAAACTGATGCGCGAGTCAGGTTATGAATATCAGTTAGACGAAGGCTTGTTGGAAATAAAACTTCTGCACGACCGAAAGTTGGTTGCCAGCCTGCCCAGCAAACTGGCCAAAGCCAAACTGAAACTCAGCCGCATACCGCAGAGCGTTGCCGCCATAAACAGCGTGCCCGAAGAGTACGAGATTAAGGGTCTGTCGCGCACCGATATGAGAGCCGTCGGCGAGGCGACGCCCGATGTCAACAGCCGAATGAAGCAGTTGGGCTACAATTATTCGTGCTACTACGATTTTCCAAAATCCAGAACCAACAAGTTCGGATTGTTGGAGGTGATAGTCCAATTACCCAAAAACCGCGAACTGGTGCTGCGGAAATCGAAAACCCCTAAGTCCGCCGCACAAGTGCTCGACGAAATGCCCGCCTACATTGACGCTATAAACAGCGTTCCGCACTATTTCCGAATCCGCAAGGCGCTTTCGAGCGACAAGTGGGCGAAAGAATCGTAATTTAAGGTACATTTGAACCTTGAAATTTCAGAAAATGAAAATCCTTCACCTTTCCGATACCCACGGGCTTCACAGTCAGATTGGCCGTTTGCCCGATGCCGATGTGATTATTGGTTAATTGATATGGTTTGTATTGCTGATAATCTTTTTCCTTTATCGCTAATTTTTCGTATCTTTAACACGATTTTTATGTTTGAGCGATGAAAGTCAGATTGAACATACTAACCGTTGCCACCTTGTGTTTGCTGCTGTCGGCTTGCAATCGAAAGCCGTCGGGCAACTCTGATGCCGCGAACCACGACCTTGACGCCATTGAGCAACGCGGCACGCTTCTGGCATTAACAGACTACAATTCAATCAGTTATTTTACCTATCGCGGCACACCGATGGGCTATCAGTACGAACTCTTGCAGGACCTGGCGCAGCGATTGGGGCTCAAACTGGAACTGCGTGTGTCGAACAATCTTGAAAATGATTTCGACGAGTTGGTCAACCACGATGTCGATTTGCTTGCTATCAACCTGACAATCACCGCCGAACGGCAGAAAATAATGAACTTCACAAGCCCCATAATGGAAACGCGGCAGGTGCTGGTGCAACTGTCGGAACGGCAGCGGCGGCGCAACAATCCCGACTACGACGGCTCAATGCAGATAAAATCGCCGCTCGATATGGCTGGCAAGACCATCCACGTGGTCAAAAACTCGGCCTTCGCCGAAAGGCTGCGCAACATTGAGTCGGAAATCGGTGACTCTATCGACATTGTCGAAGTTGAAAATATTGATTCAGAACAACTTATTGAACAAGTGGCGCACGGCGAAATCGACTATTGCGTAACCGACGAGCCTGTGGCGATGATTAACAAAACCTACTACCCCGCGCTCGACATCAGCGTTGCGGTGTCGTTTCCGCAGAATATGGCGTGGGCTGTCAGCAAAGACAATCCGAAACTTTTGGACGCTATAAACAATTGGATTTCAGACACAAAAGGCTCGACATTCCATATGGTACTATACAAAAAATATTTCAAAGACCCGAAAACACTCACGCGCGCGCAGAGCCCCTACCTGTCGTTCAAGGGCGGCAGCATATCGTCGTTCGACAACGCCATCAAAAAATACAGCAAAATCATCGACTGGGACTGGCGACTGCTGGCGGCGGTCATCTATCAGGAATCGCGGTTCAAGACCGATGCGCGGTCGTGGTGCGGCGCCTACGGGCTGATGCAACTGATGCCCGAAACGGCGGCCCGATACGGTGTCGATTCCACTTCGTCGCCCGAAGCCAACATCAAGGCTGGCGTGAAATATCTGAAGTGGATTGACAAGCAACTGGCTGATTCTGTGACCGATAAGAACGAGCGCACGAAGTTCGTTCTGGCAGCATACAACATCGGTCTGGGGCATATTCTCGATGCTCGGCGCGTGGCTCGGGCCAACGGCGGCAACCCCGATGTGTGGGACGACGGCGTGGATTTCTACCTGATGCACAAGTCGGAACCGACGTACTACAACCCCGACCTTGTGCGCTCGGGCTACTGCCGCGGCGACGAAACCTACAATTTTGTGCGCGACATTATGGAACGCTACCGAATCTACACAACACTCATAAAATAGTGTGTATTAGTTAGATGACCTACACAATCGCTTCTTTGGTTTTTCTTGCGGTTTCGCTCGCTTACGCGATGCTGATTATTCGTATCCGTTTCGGTTTCAAAAAGATAGCTGCACAGCCCCAACACAGCGGCGCCAATCTGGCGGTGAGCGTTTTGGTGCCGTTCCACAACGAAGAAAGCACCATTCAGAGCACGATTGAATCGCTTTTAAATCAGCAGACTGAGACAGATTTTGAAGTAATTGCCATTGACGACCACAGCACCGACGGCTCGCGCGGCGTGGTGAGCGCAATGCTTGCCGCCAATCCGCGTCTGCACTTGATTGAATCCAACGGCCGCGGCAAGAAAAACGCCCTGTCGGAAGCCATTGCCGCAGCACGGTTCAACGCCATAATCAACACCGATGCCGACTGCGCCTATCCGCAAGGCTGGCTCGACGCAATGGCTGCCACCTTCAGCCACGAGAAATGCTCCCTGCTGGCCGCGCCTGTGGTGCTTTCGCCCGTGAGCAGTTGGTTTCAGAAGTTCCAATTCGTCGATTTTGCCAGCCTTGTAGGCAGCGGCATTGGTGCGGCAGGCTGCCGACGGCCAATAATGTGCAACGGCGCAAACCTGATGTTCGACCGTCTGGAATACAACAAGTTAACCGACCCGCTCAATTCAAAAATCGCTTCGGGCGACGATGTTTTTCTGCTTCACAAGATGAAGGCCGCTGGGGCCAAAATCAGTTTCACCGCGCAACCCGAAACCATTGCCACAACCCGCCCCGCACCTTCGGCGGGTGCCTTTCTGCGGCAGCGCACACGCTGGGGCGGCAAAGCCACTGACTACACCGATGCCGACAGCCTTGCGGTGGCTGTGGTGGTGGCGGCAGAGTCGGTTCTGCTTTGCGTTGGAATTGCCGCACTGCCATTGCTGTGGAAGCCCGCACTCGCCTTGTATCTCACAAAACTATTTGCCGACACTCTGCTGCTTGCGGCCGTTTGCAAGCGATTCGGCAACCGTCGGATTTTATGGTGGATGCCTGTGTTTGAGATTGTTGTGGCGGTTTACACCGTATGTGTGGCGGTTGCCGCTATGGCGGGAATCGGCAAAAAGAAGTGGAAATGATGATTTTTTTGCGGACAGAAATGATTACCAAAAACCGCATAATAACATTCATACGTCTCATTTACAACTTTTTTCTGTTGTCTGTTGTCCGTAGTCTTTTGTCCAAAATCCACCTTCTCAACTTTAGTGATACACTTATCCAAAAATTGGGTACCTTTGCAGACTTGAAAAATTGACTGACAAGATGAACACACTATATCCGCTGAAATTCGAACCGATACTGAAAGAGAAGATTTGGGGCGGCAACAAACTATCGACAGTGCTGAACAAACCCCAAGGCTCGATGCAGAAAATCGGCGAGAGTTGGGAACTGTCGGGGCTCGAAGGCGACCTTTCGGTTGTGGCCAACGGTTTTCTGGCGGGCAACACCATCGACGAACTCATCGAAATCTATATGGGCGACCTTGTGGGCGATGCCGTTTTCTCGAAGTTCGGAACTGAATTTCCGCTGCTTTTCAAGTTCATCGAAGCCAGCGACAACCTTTCAATCCAAGTGCACCCGAACAACGAACTGGCGCTGAGCCGCCACAACGCTTCGGGCAAGACCGAAATGTGGTATATTGTTGAATCTGAACCCGATGCAAAACTAATTACAGGATTCAACCGCCCAATGGACAAACAGCAGTATCTTGAGCATTTCAAAAACGGCACGCTGCGCGATGTTCTGAATTGGGAAACCGCAAAGCCTGGCGATGTGTTCTTCATTCCCGCAGGCCGCATTCACTCAATCGGCCCCAACATTCTGCTGGCCGAAGTGCAGCAGGCATCCGACATCACCTACCGCATCTACGACTGGGACCGTCTGGACGCCAACGGTCAACCGCGCGAGATGCACACCGACTGGGCCGTTTATGCCATCGACTACACCTTCAGCAAGGATTACCGCACGCCGTACACAATGCCGCAGGACAACAGCACCAACCTTGCCAAATGCCAGTATTTCACGGTCAACATTCTCAATTTCGCTAAGCATATCGACATTGATTACGGCCGCCTGGACTCGTTTGTGGTGTATATGGCCGTTGAAGGCAAAACGCTCATCGGCGCACCAAGTCTTGAGCAGCCAATTGAGATTGCGAAGGGCGAGACCGTGCTCATCCCCGCCGAAATGAAAGAGATTGAACTCACACCGCTCAACGGCGAATCGCGCCTGCTTGAGATTTATATTTAAGGGTGAACTGTTGAATCGGTGAACTGGTAAATCGGTGAATCGATTTAAAACTTCGGACACGACAAAGTGTAAGGTGATAAAACCCTGGCACTCAAATTCCTAAATTCCACATTCTAAATCCTAATTATCCGCAAACACTTCGTGTAGAATCTCGTACGAGTTCACTTCCTTCATTGTGGGGATGCGGAACCCGTACCACTGCAGCACTGTTTCGAGCAGAGAATCACGCTCTTGCCGCGGCATCTGCACATCGCGCAGATTCTCATAGGGACAATCGGCAAAAAAAACTATGCGGCGGAACACATCGGCGGCGACAAAATGGCGGTGAACAGGCCTAACGGCGATGCTGTGCCCCTGTTCAAGGTCGAAAAACGGATGACTGGCGTCGATGTTCGGAAAAAAGCCGATGATGCGGCTCAACTTCACCATAAAAGCCAGATGGAAGAACTGCAGCCCAGCCTGCATCTGCTCAAGAATCTGCACCGACGCGTCGATGAACTCAAACTGCGCATCGTCTTCGGCTTCTTCGCGGATGCTCTTGCCCACCACTTCGGCCATAAACATCAGCAGGGTGCTCTTGCGAAGGTCAGCGGTGCAACTCACCAAATTCGGCGCGGGGCGGTATTCGGTCAGTTTCTGAATGTCGCGGTCGGGCTTGTATGAATAGACCACATCGAGCAGCGCCATCGGGTGGAAAGCGCCCAACTTCGACCTGCTTTTGCCGCCAAAGCCGTACACCATCAGCGACACGCGGCCGTGCTGTCGCGAAAGCGCGCGAACGATTATCGACGAATCACTGAAACGCGTGTGGCTCAAGACGATTATGCGGTCGGTACAGAGCATCGGGCGCGGCTATTTGACGACGTGGATTTTGCCGACATTGCGCGTCACACCGTCGGTTGTTGTGCACTGAATCAGATAGATACCCGTCTCGACACGGCGTCCGTCGCGGTTGCAAAGGTTCCAGAGCGCGCCGCCGCCGTTGCTCATCGTCTCGTGAACCAGATTTCCGCGCAAGTCGGTGATTCTGACCACAGAATTGTCAAGCAGCCCGCGAATGGCTACATCGCCGTAGTAGTCGGACTGAACGGGGTTGGGATAAGCCGTAATTTCCGCCGTTTCGCTGTTGGCTTTGGTTGTTGAAATGGTGACCGATTGCAGTCCCTTGTCAGTTATGACGTAAAGAATACCCTTGTCGTCGTCAATGGCAATCGACTTGACATTATTCGAAAAGAGTGGCGAGTTGCTGGTATTGTATGATGCGATTTGCTCTGTGCCGTCGGGCGATATTACGAAGATTCCGCCGCTTTCAGTTCCGAACCACTTGCGGTTGCCACCGTCGACGGCGATGGTGTTGACAACCTCAGTGACAAGCAACGACTGATAGAACCCGTCAACAATCATCTGCGGATAGTGGGCTTGGGTGTTGCCATCACGCAGCACTCGTTCTGGATGATCGTAAATGTAAACTCCTTCGTCGGTAGCAAGCCATAATATGCCGTTCTTGTCCTCAACAATGTCGTTGATGTTGCAATTCAGTTTTTTGTTTGTTTCGTCGGAAGGGAAAAAGAAACTGTAATCATCGTCTGAATTTGTTTCGGGCGTACCATTGGGATTCCAAACCAAAACTCCGATTCCACGATGCGACACGAGCCACAAATCGTTGTTGCGCGTGCAAATCAACTTTCCAGTATGCAGACCAGTCATGTGGCTGGAGTAAGCGTAGTTATACCACTCCCCGCTCGGCGTTCGGACGGTTATAGGCTTATCGGCTATCGACCCTGCAAACCACAGATTACCATTATAGTCATACGCACAATAGCTCACAAAGTCGTTCAGCAAACCACCTGTTGATTCGGCATTGTGACGGGTGAACGTGCCGTTATCATACTCCAAAACACCGTGACGCCAACAATTTGCAATAAAATGATTTTTGCTGCCATTGGTGGTAAAATTGATAATGTCGCGACACTCATTAAACACAGGATATTGCTGGTGGTCGATATTCGTCCACCGGCTACCATCAAAAGAATAAATATCGGCTTTATTGTAATGATTCTCCCCCGTTCGCTCCATGCCTCCAGGGGCCACCAAAACATTGCCTGCGTTGTAGCAGACGTTGTAAAATCTGTTTAATGCCGGGCCATCGGGAGTGTACGCCGTGTAATCGTTGCCATCAGTTCGCCCAAGCCCATATTCCCTATGGGCGTACCAGACAACATCACCATCGGCAATGCCAGTGTTTATCAGCTCCGAATCCCAGAACAGCAACTGATTCAGATTGGTATCGAAAACATAAACACCCAATCCATCACATAATACGAGTTTATTATCGCGGCTTGTCAGGGTTTTCACTTCGGGCAGACTATTCCAAACTACCGTCCATTTTTCACCATCAAAAACTGACACCCGCCCAATTGTGTCTCCTGCAATCTGTGCGTTAACGTAAAGTTTATTGTCAAATACACAACCTGTGTTAAATTTCAAACCTTGACCCAGCTCTGTCACTTGCTCCCAGTTCTTCAAGTCAGTCAAAAACGGGTTGTCGAGTCGCCCCCGCATTAGTCCCGTGTTGGTCAAAGCATACAAATATCCATCATAAACCACAGAGGAGTTGATATTTATATGTTTGCCGTCACTGCCCAAAATATAAGTGTCGGAAAATTCCCGACGACTAATATCAATGGCTATGATGCCGAAACTGCACGACAGGTAAGCCGTTCCACCATGAATGTTGATGTGGTTTATCTTTTTATTATTGGTGAAATCACTGTTTTTCAGACTGGGCATGTTGTGTACTTTCCCGTCATCACTAACAATATCGATGTTACCGCTGATGTAGCCAATTATTAGTTCTTGAGTTTTGTCGTTGTAGGCAATTGCTCCAATTCCCATCTCCGATAGTCCTTCGATAGGTGTCAGATGTGTAATGCGTCCATCTTCCTTACTGTAACAGAATATGTTAAGTTCGGTGGCACAATACACATCAGTATTGCTCACAGCCACAGCCTTTCCACCAAAATAGCTCATGTGGTCGCGCCATGTACTATTGATGATTTGCGCCTGTAACGTACTTGCAACCAACAAGATATTTATAATTGCAAAGAGTCTTGCCATATTTCTTTTGTGTTTTCGGACAAAGATACGATTGTTTGCAGATTTTATTGTACAAATCTCTGCTATCTTGCACTCCGCAATGATTCGTAAATTTTTCTCCATATTGCTCATCGTGCCAATCCGCTTATACCAGTGGCTGATATCACCATTGTTGCCCAACAGTTGTCGCTTTACCCCCACATGCTCTGCCTATGCCATAGAGGCCCTGAAAACTCACGGACCGATAATCGGACTATGGCTAACCATCAGACGCATAGTAAGATGCAACCCTTGGGGCGGCAGTGGCTACGACCCGGTTCCGCCTCCGAAATGGTGGAAAAACAAGTCTGAATCAGGCAATTGATATTAACATTATCAGGTTGATAATAAACATTACAACGCCTCTCCTAACCCTGCTTTTAGGTTTAGATTTGCGTAAATCGTTATTGAATCATGCTTGACATTGGAATTGTAGGACTGAAAAATGCAACACCGTACATCGATGCTTTAAAGCATTCGTCATCATTCAATTTCAAAGGGATATACGATCCAAGTCTGCTCATTGAGGATATTCACACATCCGAATTCAATGTATTTCAATCATTTGGTGAGCTTTGCAGCGATTGTGGCGCAGTCATTTTCAGCATCGACGATAACCTATACTATCCGCTTGTATGCGAGGCCATCCGCCACTCGCTCGATGTTTTTTTAGACGGAGTACATAGCTATCAGACCAAGGAGCTGAACAGCCTGCTGATGCTACGCGACGAAGCCCAGAGTGTAGTTTGTGTGGGACACAAGTTTATTGGCGACAAATTTTTCGCAATGCTGCGTCATCAATGCGACCATCCACTCGACATACAGTGCAACATCATCCAGAGCAGTAACAACAATCTGGTGTCGCTGGCGCAGACCGAATTGAGTCTGATGCTGATGCTGGCTCGCGCAAGTGTCCATCGCGTGGCCGTCAATGTCTATTCAAGTTTCAGCACCGTGCCCGACTCTGTTCGCGTCAGAATCGATTTTGACAATGGTGCCGTTGGCAATATCAGCATCAACCGCTATGGCCTCAACCCCGAACATACCATACGAGTGCTTAACTACAACAGCATTGTCAATGCCGATATGATTGCCCGCCGCTTTGCCGTAATCAGAAGCGACAATCCGGAAACCCCTATTGTCAAAGAAATGGATTCTGACAGAATGATAGAGGCCGAAACGCAGCTTGCAGCCTTCTATTCGAGCCTCACGAACAGCTCGGAGCCATACAATACCCTCGAAAACGAAATCCGAACCCAAATCGCTTGCGAGCGCATCCGCGAAAAAATGCGCATCAATTTCAATGTTTTTTGATTTTGACGTGAAATAAATCGTTCCGACAATATAGCGGCTGCTTCTGCGTTTCATATTTATGATTAGCATTGCGGCAACTAACAACACGTTGAGATGAAGGAGAAAAAACCTCGTTTACAAACAGCTAAATATCTGACATGCGATTATATAGCGGCCTTATCTGCGTGGATTCTGTTTTTCATCTACCGCAAAAAAATTGTCATCAGCGACATCACAAATTTTGAAATAATCAAAGCCGCCGAGCCATCAATGATACTCGGCATCATCATCATTCCTGTTTTCTGGATTCTGCTCTATTACATTGCTGGCGAATACAACAACATTTACCGCAAATCGCGTCTGAAAGAGTTGGGCGGCACCGCTCTAATCAGCATTTTGGGCGTTGTGGTCATCTTTTTCGTTCTTATTCTCGATGACGACATCATCACCTACCGCAATTACTATGGTTCATTTCTCTATCTGCTCGGCTGTCATTTCAGCCTGACCTACACCTTCAGATTACTCATTACAAATGCCACGGCACGCCAGATTCAAAACCGCGAAATAGGTTTTTCAACCGTCATCATCGGCAGCGGTGAGCAGGCGCTGAAACTCTACAACGAGATTGTCAGCAAGCCAAAATCTGCAGGAGAACACTTTATCGGATATATAACCATCGGACAATCAACAGATTCGCCTCTTGCGCCCTACCTCCCGTGCCTTGGCACCATCGACACCATCATCGACACAGTGAACAACAAAAAAATAGAGGATGTAATCATCGCCGTCGAACCAGAGGAGAAACAATTCATCAAGAACATCATTGTCAAGGTTAAATCGGTGGAGGTGAGCATCAGAGCCGTTCCCGACATTCTCGACATCATCTCGGGAAATGTCAAAATGGCATCAATTTTTGGAGTGCCGCTCATCGAGATGTCGCATGACACCATGCCCGCATGGCAAGCCAACATCAAACGATTGATTGACATAACCGTTTCACTGATAGCCATTTGTGCGCTAATTCCTGCTTATTTGATTTTAGCCGTTTGCGTCAAACTGTCATCGAAAGGACCAGTTTTCTACCTTCAGGAACGCATCGGCCGATATGGCAAACCTTTCAGAATCATCAAGTTCCGCACAATGATGATTGATGCTGAAAAATACGGCCCCGCGCTGTCGAGCGACAACGACCCGCGCATCACAAGGCTTGGCCGCTTCATGCGCAAAGTCAGGCTCGACGAACTGCCACAGTTCATCAATGTACTGAAGGGCGACATGTCGCTTGTTGGCCCGCGCCCCGAACGCGCCTACTATATTGAACAGATTGTGCAGAAAGCGCCCCATTACTATACCGTTTTCAAAGTCCGCCCTGGCATAACTTCTTGGGGACAAGTAAAATACGGTTATGCCGAGAATGTTGATGAAATGGTCGACCGCCTGAAATACGACATCATCTATCTAGAGAACATGTCGCTCTATCTCGACATTAAAATTATGATTTACACCATTAAAACCGTGCTGGAAGGCAGCGGCAAATAATTCTGAACTTTCCGACTTCAGAAAGAAAAGTCACTAAACAAAAAAGGTTGCCCTCACCTACCCGATGGCAACCTTTCATAATTTATTATCTATCCGAGCGAATCATTCCTCACCCTCGTCATCGTCAAGACTATCATCGTCCGACGTATCGTTTTCATTGTCATCATCCTCGTCATCTTCAGAGCGCCGTTTGCTTGAGGCTTTTTCGCGCTCGGCCAATTTCTCGGCCCAATAAGAATATTCCCTGGCAAGTTTTGGATATTCTTCCAATGTTGCCCTGAAAAGCAGATGTTCCAAATGCTCAACTTTTTCCTTTATATCCTTTGTCTCCATATCAAACGGTTTTTATTATGCAATTATAATGCATCTCTCGCATTATTCCTCTACAACTCGACATGAATTATTTTTTTTGTTTCAAAAAAAGGCTCGTCGAAATAATCGCTAATGCTATATATGGTTGTTTTTCTGTTAATTGACTTCAATTCTTCGTCAAAATCGCCACCTTTCAAATAGATGATTCCATTGGGCAATTGGTTGTTTCCTCCTGCCGCAACGCACTTGCGCGTCATGTTGTAGAAACTGTCGAAACGGGTTACTGCGCGGCTTATGACGAAATCGAATTTCTCCTTAACTTGCTCAACGCGAATCTGTTCGCCCCTGGCATTTGTCAGACCAACGGCTTCAATCACCGCATTAACCACAGTTATTTTCTTCCCAATGCTGTCAATCAGACGGAATTGGCATTGCGGAAACATGATGGCTAACGGAATCCCAGGAAATCCGCCTCCCGTGCCAACATCAAGCAACTGAGTGCCATCAGTGAAACTGATGATTTTTGCAATTGCCAGCGAGTGCAGCACATGATTAACATAAAGGTTATCAATATCTTTGCGAGATATAACGTTCACCTTCTCGTTCCAGTCGGCATACAATTGCTGAAGTTTGGCGAACTGGCCTTTCTGTGTTTCGGTCAGATTCGGGAAATACTTGAGAATGCAGTCCATCGCACGATTTTCAAATGTGTGAGTCGCGTTTTTTCAACATTTCGTAGAGCAGTTCGCGCGAACGGAACAACTGAGCCTTGACGGTTCCCAACGGAAGTTGCAGTTTGTCGGCAATCTCCTCATACGACAGTTCATCGAAATATCTGAGTTCGACAAGTTGGCGGTAACGCGGCTTCAGGTTCGCCACCATATCGCGCAGCATGGCGTGCTTCTGCTCCATTATTATGCTCTCCTCTGGGTCTGGAGCGTCGTATTTGAGTGCAAGTGTTGCCTCTTTTGCAAAAACCTCGCTGATTGAACTTTCATCCTCGGTGGCCGACGTGCTCACGGTGTTCAACTGACGGATTTTTTTGCGCCGCAGAAAGTCGATACAGTTGTTCGATGCTATTCTGAAGAGCCATGTGCTGAACGCATAATCGGGAGAATACTGCTCAATGTTGCGGAAAGCCTTACCGAATGCCTCAATGGTTAAATCCTCCGCATCGACCTTGTTCCGCACCATTTTCAGCACCATAAAGTAAATGGAGTCGCGGTAGGTGGCCAAGAGTTGGGTGAACGCCTGTTCATCACCATCCTGGGCACGCTCCACCAACTGAAAATCGCGTTTGGCCTTGTCGGAAAAATCCGGATTCGCTTTCATTGACAACGGTAATCTCTGAGATTCAAGATATTGAACGACAAATTCAATATCGGTAAAACAACGTCAAATATAGGAATTAAAAATAAAAATCCACGTTCATTTAATTTTATCATATTCACCTTGTATATAATGAGTTGCACAATCAGCCTCAAGGCAAAGGCTGTTGCAGCCTCAATATATAGGCCGAATGGATATATGGCAACAATCAGCGCGGCATAAAAAAGCAGACGACTGAACAACTCGATGCTGAGGCTGAATTTGGTTCCCAAACGGTAGTGGGTCCAAGTGCTCAAATGGCGTTTTTTCTGCTTCACCCATTGTCTGAAAGTTTCACAAGGCTCTGATATTGTGGCACTTCCTTTGGTTGTTACAATTCGCGTGTTGCGCTTTGTTGCACGTTCGTTGACAAACAGGTCATCGTCGCCAGACATTAGGTGATAGTGCGACTGAAAACCGTTCTTTGAGAAGAAAATGCTGCGTGTGTACGACATGTTCCGCCCCACTCCCATGTATGGATGCTTTGCTTTGGCCAAGCCCAGATATTGCATTGCAATGCTGATGGTATCGAATCGTATAATCTTGTTGAGCAAGCCTTTACGCGCTTCGTAACCGCCATAGCCCAAAACAATTTCAGTGTTTTCGGCATAGGCAGCCATCATGTCGGCAAGCCAATGGTTGCTGGCTGGATAGCAGTCGGCATCGGTGAGGACAATATGCTCGTTTTTGGCTGATTTCAAGCCGATTGTAACGGCGAGTTTCTTCCCGTGAGTGAATTTTCGGTCAACTTCGATGCTGGTGTGACGCAAATTCTTATAGGTCTGCTCAAGTTCGGCAAGAATCATCAGCGTATCGTCTTCCGAGCAATCGTTCACCACAATCACCTCAAAATCAGGATAATCTTGCTCCAATATTTTCGGAAGATACTTTTGCAGATTCTCGCCTTCGTTGCGGGCGCAGACAATGACCGAGGCAGGCGGCTGCACCGACGGCTGTTGTGGCGGCTTGTTTCGCGCTGGACGCAGAAAAACAGCCAAATAATAGATTATCTGTATTAAAACCGCCGACGCAAGTATCAGCAGCATAATCAGTTGCCATTGGTCGAGCGAGTCGATATACTGTTTCACATTAGTTAGAATTAGTCAGTGCAATATTATAAACGAAACGGGCAGAAATATTGCAGGACTTTAATTTTTATTTTGACAACGCTCGGTTAATAAAGGTGCTATTTGCCTTTCGCGCCTGCGCAACTCTCGCAATAACCTGCTTTGACGCTCTCGTTTTCAAACACGCGCAGCGAGAATCCTTCATCCTTGCCGTTCAGCAGTTTGCAGTATGTTTCGGGTTCTATCTGCCTGATGCGCTCCATTGCCGCATCAAATGCCGCCGTGTGCATCTCGTTCTCAAACAGCGAGCAAAGCGATACGTATGTCAGCAGAAGTTGCATGTTGGTTGTTTGTGCCGCCCATGGTTCCAACGTTTTGATTGTCAGCATATAATCCTTGTTATCAAGGAAGAGTTCGGCAAGTTTCAAACTGTTTTCCATCGACACTGCCTTGATGTCGACAATCGACTTGATGCGCTCCACGCAAGCCGTCTTTGTGGCGCGGACGTGAGTCACCGAGTCAACCTCGCTGATGGTTTTAAGTTGCAGGCGCAGGTTCAGACCATCGACGGCCCGTTTTTGCAGAGGCGTATAATAGAGGCGGTCAATTCCTGACTGCAAACGTGGGCCGATGTCTTTGAACAAACCTTCGGGATAGTTCACATGCATGAGCAGATTATTGAACGCAATATACTCATTCTGAGGGTTTAAGACGGCTAACTGCTCAATCGGCTCCTTCATGTCGGTTTCCTTAATCTGCCCAAGCCGATAGCGTAACCAAAGTTTGTTCATGGCAAGTCCAGCAAAATCGGGCTCGTCGGGAATCTGCATATCGTTGATGGCGCTTTCGGGATACTCCCCTTTCATAATGCGCCGCATGATGTATTTCTGGATTGAGAGAGCAAGAATTCGGTCCGAAGAGTCGCACGCCTCCTTGAACTTACGAAACATGAACGGCTGCTCATTTTTGCCTGTGATGTCGTAAACAATGCGCATCTGAATCCGCGCAAAGCGATGTTTTTGGAGGATTGGCTCGAGTTCTTTGGCAAGATTGTTTTTCAGAATGCTGTCCTGAACCCGTTCAATAGGAAGTTTGGCCAAATGGCTGTATTTGGTTGAACGTATGTCGGTTACAAAATCAGCCCAGTTGTAGTCGGTTATTATTTCGGTTCGGGTTGAGTCGAACTGGCGCTTCTCGAGTGCGCGCACAATACTTTCGGCACGGCGGCGCTGCAGATTGCGGTTCACCGAGTCGCTGCCCTCAACCGACGAATATGCCGTGATGGTCATGTTAAGTATATGAAAATCACGCTGTTCAAGTGCTTCAAGAAATGGCTCGATGTCCGCCTCGTTGTAGTCGGCCTTGTTGCCCTTGAACGGAATCACAAATTCAAGGTCGGCGCTGTCGGGAATGGGTTTGTAAACACCGAATTTAGTATTGAATGCGAGCGTGTCGGCCAGCATTTTAACGTTGTTTTTGTAAGTGCCCTTGATGGGATGAATGAACGTTTTTGGCACGCTTGTGCAAACTGCTCCGTCCTGGATAATCAGCAAGTTGATTTCGCTTTCGTTCAAATCGATATTTTCTGGTAAATCAGCCACTTTGCCCTTGAAAGCCTTCGATTTTCCTGTGGTTTTTATCAGATTTTTCTTCAGAATCTTCTTCGATTTGTACGGCTTTGTCATCACTCCCCGATTGAACCGATTGTAATCCAATATGTTACGTTCAAACTTGCAATCATATTGTTCTTTTTGCAGAATGTCCAGCGCCAGCGCATCGTTTTTGTTGCGCATGATTTTCTGCAGAGTCTTCACATTTTCAACATCGATGAATACCTCGCGACCTTCAACCACAAGTGCGTCGCGCAACTCGTTGAGGTTAGTCATGCGGTTGATGCGCTTGCACACTTCGGGGTCGTAGTTGTCCAAGCCATTGTTTTTAATGGTGTAAGGCACTTTCAGCATGTCGCGGTTGCGCATCCCCTCGTTGAACGAACGAAAATTGCCCAACACCACCGACACATACACGCGCTTGCCCTCCAAATCGATGTTCGATGATGCGCCAATATACTGATAATTAGTACTTTCAAAAAGTGCTGCCGA
The DNA here is from genome assembly GCA_017474765.1 of Salinivirgaceae bacterium. Taxonomy (GTDB): domain Bacteria; phylum Bacteroidota; class Bacteroidia; order Bacteroidales; family SZUA-534; genus RUG13583. The sequence goes on from JAFVGW010000054.1 coordinate 51,940, forward strand.
ACGGCTGTTCGACATCCAACGGAAAACCAATTCCTCGGCCATCTCATAGTAGGTCAGATTCACTTTCCCCTTCATCACATTGATTTTGGTGGTCAGTTCGGCTGCCTCGCTCGAACCGCCGTAAGCCTCCATTCGTGCCGCAATGGTGTTTTTGAGTTTTGCGTTCGGGTCCTCGTCGGCCATCATCGCCATATATTCTGATTGCTCGCGGGCAATGGTAAACATTAAAGGTTTGTAAATCAGCGGTTCGCAGTCACGCTCATAAAGAATGGAGTTAATTTGGTCGATGATAATGCTGTCCATCAACTGACGCTTAAAGTCGTTGGGCAAAATTTGCGATATGGCAGCCATCGGCTCACCATCAATAATATATGTCTTGCGGGCCACGTTCTGCTGCGCCGTACAAAACAGCGACAGGAAAAACACCAACAACAAATTGAGTGCTATCTTTTTCAACATCAATACGCTTTTTCTTAAAAACTCGCAAAGTTAAAAATAATTGTATGCAGTTGGCGTCATGAGTTTTTTTTGCGCATTTCTGGGTCCATTGCGCAGATGGCGGCCAGCCGTTCCACAAATTTCTTCTCCGACGGGTGCTTCTCGTACATGTAGAGCAGCATCTCGTCTTGTGCCTCGCGCGACTGACGAAGTATTGATAATGAAGTTGTTATCAGCCCATGACTATAGTGCAGCCTCTGCATCTGGTCGAGCAAAGCCAACTCTTTGGGCGACATTCTGAATCCGTTTGCCATTTTGTTCGATGCTGAATTGTTCGTGGTAAAGATAAAAAAACTGGCGGAAAAGCCGATTGTCAGCCGTTCCGCCAGTTCTGATAAAATATACGGTTCATTTCTTTGCTGTCACGCTAACCACCTGTCCCTTAACCGTTTCCACATCATACTCAAAGTATTTTCCACACTCGGGCTGACCGATGCTTGCCTTTTCCGACACAATCGGCTCTTTCACATCGGCCGACACGAGCAGAGCGTTCGGGCAAGTGCCTTCGGCGGGTTTCAGGCCAGCGCCTTCGAGTTCAACGGCCGAGCGGATTCGCAGTGTTCCGCCGATGGTCGATGTGATTTTTGCCGACGCCAGTTTGCCGCCATTCCAATCCATATCAACCACAAATCCGCCGCGGGCGCACAAGCCGCTCACACTGCCGTCAGCCCAAACGTCGGGCAGGGCGGGCAGAAGATGTACTGCGCCATCGTGGCTCTGCAGCAGCATTTCGGCCACGCCAGCGCAGAATCCGAAGTTACCGTCAATTTGGAAAGGCGGATGCGCGTCGAACAGATTGGCATAGGTGCGTCCGTTGCCGCGCGCCATCCACGGGTTTCCACCCGAAGGCAGCAGATTCAGCATATTGCAGATGATTTTATATGCGTGGTTGCCGTCCAAAAGGCGCGCCCAAAGGTTGATTTTCCAGCCGATAGACCAGCCCGTGGCCATATCGCCGCGCTGTGTGAGCGTGTTTTTGGCGGCCTCAAACAGTTGCGGCTGCTTGAACGGCGAAATCTGATTCGATGGATAAAGTCCGTACAAGTGCGATACGTGGCGGTGTTGGTCGGTCGGGTCGTCAGCATCAACAAGCCACTCTTGCAACTGATTGTGCTGACCAATCGCCATTGGGGCGATGCGGTCGAGAACGGTCTGCGCCGAATCGCGGAAAGCGGCGTCAACACCAAGCACCGCCGAAGCCGCAATTGCCTGATTCAGAACATCAAAAACAATTTGATTGTCCATCGTGCAACCCGCCGTCATCGACGAGCCGTCGTTGGTGTAGCCGTGTTCGGGCGATGTTGACGGTGTGGTCACCAAATAGCCCAGCGTGGGGTGTTCAACCATTGCCGTCATATAGAATCGGGCGCTCTCTTTCAATATGTTATAGTTGTCGGCAAGGAACTTCTTGTCGCCTGTGAACAGATAATGCTGCCAAATGTGAGTCGATAGCCAGCCGCCGCCGTTGGGCCACATTCCCCAGTAGGCGCCGTCAATCGGGCCCGTAACGCGCCAAATGTCGGTGTTGTGGTGAGCCACCCAGCCGTCGGCGTTATACATCTGCCGAGCTGTGGCACGGCCAGTCTGCGCAAGGTCGGCGATGAGCGAGAACAGCGGTTGGTGGCACTCGCTCAAGTTCGTAACCTCGGCGGGCCAGTAGTTCATTTCGGCGTTGATATTGATTGTGTATTTGCTGTCCCACGGCGCGTCAACCATATTGTTCCAGATGCCTTGCAGGTTGGCCGCCTGCCCGCCAGGCTGCGACGACGAGATGAGCAGATAGCGTCCGTATTGGAACATCAGCGCCACCATTGCTTGGTCGTTGCCCTTGTTGAAGGCTTCCAGCCGACGGTCGGTCTCAATGGCCGAACTGTCCGATTTTGGCAACTCAAGCCGCACGCGGTCGAATTGCTTTTTGTATGCCGATATGTGATTGGCTAACAGTTGATTATAATCTTTTTCGACGGCTTTCGCCAATGCCGATTCAGCCAATTCTTCGGCATTTCCGCTCACATCGTTGTAGTTCACAAAATTGGTTGCCGATGCAATGAAGATGGTCGCCGCCGATGCGCCGCGAACCATCAGTTTGTTCTCGCCAGCCAGGTTGGTGCCGTCGCTTTTGATTGTAACTGCCAGATACGCACCAAGTTTCGCATCCACGCCTTCCTGCGACTTCCCGTCAATCTTGACAATCATTTTCACATCTTCGGCGTCCTTGAAGCCGCCCGTGCCAACAATTGTCGTCTTATTGTCCTTCACATCGATGGTGTTCGGCAGCGGGCAGTTGTGACTGATGTCGAAATTCAGCCCCTTCCGTTGGTCCGACTCAATGCGCACAACTATCACATTATCAGTCAGTGAAGCGAACGCCGTGCGCGTGATGTTGGCGCCATTGGCCGCAAACCGCGTGGTGGCTGTGGCATTGCTGATGTTCAGGTCGCGATAGTAGTTGCTAACATCTTGAATATCTGACATATCAATAAACAGACTGCCCAGCGTCAGATAGCCCATACCATTCTGTCCTGTAAAGAAATTCTGATTCACAACATCTTGTGCCTCAGCAAATTTGCCGTCAAAAATCAGTTTCCTGACCTTTGGCAGAGCCGCGTTGGCCTTTTCAGGGATGTTGTTGTGCGGTCCGCCAGCCCAGAACGTCTCGTCGTTGAGTTGGATTTCCTCGTGCCCCGTGCCGCCGAAAACCATTCCGCCCTGATGCGAGTTGCCGATGGGCAGCGCCTCGGTCCAAGCCTTTGCAGGCTGCGAGTACCACAACTTAAGTTCTTCATTGTCAGCCTTGTTGCCGCACGAGCAGACAACCGCGCCAACCATTAACGCTAATGCAATTTGTTTCTTCATACAGAGTGTGTTTTGTTTTCGTAAATATATCTAAAAGTATTTTGTACTTTTATAAATATGGGGAAAATTTTGTGCGCGCTTTCCGCGAAAGCCCTGCTTCCCGCTATCTTACAGCACCAAGCACGGTTTCGGGCAGCGTTCCCAAAAGGGTTATGGCAGAGAGTTTGCGGCCAATGTCTTTAAGCGAGTGGCCGCAGTGGTATAGGTTGTTATCGACAATGAGCCAGCGGTCGTGCGAAGGGGCGGTCCAAATGTGCGTGTCAATCGGCTCAACGCCTGCGGCAGAGTTGTGGATATTGCGCAGCGCGGTCAGGTCTTTGCCTGAATATCACAATAATTCCCAATGTCCGCCTTTGTCAGGCCCAACACGTCGGATGATGCCTTTCTCTTGCAGTTTTTTTAAGTGCACCTGAACATTACGCATAGCTATTCCAATTTCGTCAGAAATCATTTTTGCCGAAATCGAAGGATTGTCACGTAGCAGTCTTACAATTTTCTGTTGTGCGGCAGGCAATTTTTCTACGATGCTTTCTGCGATGTTTTCTACGATGCTTTCCGCATCTGAAGGAATCCAAGCGTACGGAACAACTACTCGCGTAAAATGTTCCATAAAAACAAAGCAATCCTCACTATACACTTTAAGCACGCGCAATAATCCTGTGCCCAGCGATTCAACTAAATCAACATCACGAAAAACGCGCATCAGTTCCTTATTGCGTGGATTGCTCACTCCGCCGAAAAACTCTGCCCTGCTCATTCCGTTGGGTAGCGAACCCGCCGATGTTATTTCCAATCGGTCTGAAAAGAGTTCAAACTTAGGCGATAATTCATTGAAGTAATCATTATGTACTATGGCGTTTATTACTAATTCGCGCACAGCGCGCTCGTTCCATAGCGGCGTGTCGGTTCTATAAGGATAACCAATCTTGCTTTTAACTCTGTTTTCCATCTGCAGGCGATTCAGCACTTGGTCAGCGGCCTTTAGAAGCGAACAATAGCCATATTCGTTATTTTCAATCAATTTATCTCTGTCTGTACCTGCATATTTTGCCAACTTAATTGAAATGCTGTTAGAGTCGGCTAATAAGTATGCCACATAATTGTATTCTCCATTGGCGGTCAGTAAATCGAGATTGCGGGCAAAACTGTTGTTTAACGCAAGATGCTGACTATCATAATAAATGTGTAACTGACGGAATGTAAGGTCATTGTGGGGCGATATAATGTGCTTAAGTGACCGATGGACACGCCTTGTGTACAAATCCTCAATTTGCTTTGATGTCATAGGTTCGGCGGCCGTTCCTACACGTAAAAAGCAGCCTCGTTCCGACAAACCATATTTCGTCTTGTAGTATGGTTTCTCGCTTCCACTTGCAATAAATATTTTTATAACACGCACATTATCAATTGTCTCCACTTGTACATCAAACAGCCCCATAGGCGAAGGTGAAATGCCTAAACGAATACGGTCTTTTATTTTGAGCATATCACCATCAATGTCATTCACTCCAATAGGCATACCATTGTCATCTATTCCTATGTATATCATACCGCCTTCATTGTAATTAAGGAATGCAACGACTTCTTTTTCCAAATCAAGGTCGCGTGTCAATTCTCTTTTAAATTCTATGCGGTTTGTCTCTATCATAAATAAACTGTGCAAGTTATAAAAAGCGATATATCAATATATTGGCATTATGTTGTCTTGGTAATTGCGCTGTTTCTAACTGTATATTTTTGTCAAATATAAACGAGTGGAATGAAAAATGAAAAGAAAAATGCTTTTCGGGATTGAAAAGAAAACGTTTTCGACTGTACCGCTCAAAAGCCCCGCCTGCCGCTATCTTACAGCACCAAGCCCCGTTTCGGGCAGCGTCCCCATAAGGGTTATGGCTGAGAGTTTGCGGATTCTTCCTTGTCTTCTTCCTCTTTCTTCCTTTTAAACTTGGCTTTCAGCCGTTTAACGCCTTCCACGCCCAGAATTGTCAGGCCACCGTATTGGCAGGTTTTGGCCAGGCCGAAAAGCACAACCCACAGCACGCCTTTGACTTGCGGCGACAGGAACGGAAAAGCCATCTGCGCAAACGACAGAATGTAGAACGGAATGCAAAGCAGCAGAATCACCACACCCGTCCTGAACGACAGCCCTTTAAGGAAGTTTTTTATCTTTTCCAACATTTTCAATCGCGCGTTTTTGCAAATATATCAATCTTCCAGCCATCCAAAAACCTTTGCCTCAATGATTTTTGCATTCTCGGGCGAGCCGAAATTGAGTTTTAAAAATCTCATTGTCAGGTCGTTGTGCTCGATAACGATTTTTTGCGGCGCGCGGTCGTAGTGCGCAAGTTGAATGTAATAGCCGCCATCGTTTGATATTGAGACGGTTACATCGTCGGTGGCACTGCCGAGCGTCACTTCAACGCGCTTGAGCGTAATGCCGCGCTCGGTGTCCAGAACCCACTGCGGCGCCTTGTCGGTTGGGGCGGGCTGCCAGAAGGTCTGCTCGTCGCCGTCGGCGGCCATACCAGCCGAATGGCCAGGCGCGTTGCTGCGCGCAAATGTCGGGTTGTTGGTGCCCAGAATCTGAATGTCGTCATCGGTTCTTGCCTTGCGCTTCTGAATGTATGGGCGGTCGGCAACCACAGGCGTTTTGCCCTCAACGTACCGTTCGCCGCCCACAAACTCAAGTTCAATGGTGCCCGAAGCCAGTCCGTCCGACGTTGCCTCAACCACGGTTTTGCCCGATTGGTACGCACGCATCTCAATGGCGCACAATCCGTCAAGAATCTGAATGTCAGATTTTTTTGAGAAGCAAATCTCTCTGCCTGTCGGAAATTCGCCAGGGCCCGAAACAATGCGCAGCCGCACGTCGGGCGAGTTCGAAATATGCCGTCCGCTTGCGTCTAAAACGCTGACAGTCAGCCTTACATCATCGGTTCCATCGGTCAGTATGCCTTTGGTTTTGGTCGATTCGATTTTCAAGGCCGCAGGTTCGCCTTCGGTTGGCCATTCGGGCGGCGCAATGCCCGCGTATTCGTTTCTGTACCAATAATATGCGCGTTTCGGAATGCGGAAATAGTCAATGATTCCCGTCTTGCCCAACTGACTGCCGAAAATGCTTCCGTGGTCGAATCCGCACCAAATGCACTGTCCGCCGCGCCACTCAACGCCCTTGTAGGCATCGTCTTTCTGCAAATCGGCCCACCCAGGGTCATACACGCCAGGCCGAATGGCCGTTGTGGTGCTGTATTCCGACACCAGCGACGGAATGCCAGGCCTAATGAAGTCGGGAATGGTTGCGCCGTCGCCGTTGTAGCCCACAGCGTCGCCAAGCAGGTCGAAGCGGTCGGCGCCGAGCGGACGCTGAGCCCCGCCAATGGCTGCATAGCGAGTCGAGTCGAGTTCGCGAGTGCGCTCAACCATCTTGCGCAGCAGATTTTTGGTGGCAGCAATTGTCTGACGCTGAGTGAAAAACACCTCGTTGCACATCGACCACGCAAAAATCGACGGTTGGTTCCGATTGATAACAATCATCTCTTCGAGTTGTTGCAAAACGCTCTGTTCGAAAGCCGCAGTGTCCTCATTATTAACGGGATAAGCGCTCGCATACCAATATCCGTCCTGTTGGTTGCCGCCCGTTCCCCAAAACGCCATTTCCGACCAGAACAAAATGCCCTGACGCGAGCACTCGTCGGCAAAAGCGGGCGAATGCGGATAGTGCGAGCCGCGTATCATATTGAACCCAGCCTCTTTAATCATCCGCACGTCGCGGCGGACAGCCTCTTCGGTAATGGCGTCGCACCAGCCAGCGTGGTCTTGGTGAACATTGGCGCCGCGCAGATATAAGTGCTTGCCGTTCAGGAAGAAACCGTGGTCGGCGGTCCAGTCGAGCCAGCGGAACCCGAAAACCGACGATTGCGAATCTATCACCTTGTCGTTATCAACTATCTGACATTCAGCCGTATAAAGCATCGGTTCATCAACCGACCAAAGCATCGGGTTGGCAATTTCCGCTGTCGCGATATTGGCGGTCAGGCGCTCGCCAGCCTTCATTTTCAGTTCTTTATCGCTTTGCGCGACGATTGCGCCCTTGCTGTCCTTAATAATCAGTTTCAATGTGGCCGTTTTGTCCGCATTTGCCTTATTTTCAATGGTTACAACAGTGCTAACTGCAGCAGATTTGCCTTCGGTTTCCTTCAGTCCAGGCGTTGTGATTTGCAGGCCGCACCACGCAATGTGCGTCGGATTTTTCTTTGCCAGACGCACCGTGCGGTAAATGCCGCCGTTGAAGTTGTGCTCGCCAGCGCGCGGCGCAACTTTTGGATTCCAAATGTTGTTAACTCTCACAGCCACAATGTTTTCGCCAGCCACGGCATTCTCGGTAATATCAATGCTGAAACCTGTGTAACCGCCTGTGTGCGTGCCGCTTGGCTTGCCATTGACAAATATTTCGGCTTCCTGAAAAACGCCGTCAAACTCAATGAGCAGTCTGTTTTTCAAGTCGTTGGCCGAAAGGTTGATTTTCTTGCGATACCAGCCGTAGCCCACATAAAAGTCGCGCGACATAAAGTAAGGTATTGCAAATGAGTGTGGTAGCCCAATCTTCTGCCACTCTGAATCATCGAAATCCGCATTTTGCGCGCCATCGAAATCGCCTAGCGCAAAAGTCCAATTGGCATTTATTACTTCAGTGCCGTAATCGGTTGTTTTTGTGCACGATACCGCTATTGCAAATACGGCAGTCAGGGCGGCGAGTGAGAGTTTGTGTGTCATATTTTTATCAAGCTAGATATTGATAATTAATTATTTATATTTCCATATCGTTTTCTTCGTTCATCAGTTTTTTCAAATCCTCAATGTCGGGCAGAATGTGCTGCATATTTTCGGGCATATCGGCAATTGTCTTGTAAGTGGTCACTCCCATAGGTTTGTTATAATCCCTGATAGCATATTCGGCGTACGCCTGATTAGCACTTTTGCACAAGACAATGCCAATTGACGGATTCTCGTGTGGTTTTCGTATCTTATCGTCAAGCACTTGCAGATAAGCGTTGAGTTGACCAAGGTAGGCAGGCTTGAATTTTCCAACTTTCAGTTCAACTGCAACCAAAGCGTTCAGTTCGCGATTGAAGAACAAAAGGTCGCTCCACATCTCCTCACCGTAGATTTCAAGGTGATACTGATTGCCAACAAATGCAAAATCACGGCCAAGAGTCATAATAAAACGCTTGATATTTTGAATGATACGCTGTTCGACCAATCGTTCATCAACATCCTTTTCTTGAGCATCAATATCCTCAACATTTATATAATCAAGCAGGTACTCATCTTTGAACATTCTAATGGCCTTCATTGCCGATTTGGTGTTGGGAATTGTCTGCGCAAAATTGTTCGGCGCAGAGTGTTCAGGTTGCGGAATGCCCGCTTTTAAAATGTTCCTTAATGTGTACTTATCCCATTGGTGCACAACCGCTTCGTGAATGCAGAATAACACTTCGTCTATGTTTTTGGTTTTGTGCAATATTTCCATATGGTGAGAGAAACTGATTCCTAGAAATTCGTCACGGTTAATTTCGCTCGCCGTCGGTGACCATTTTGCCAAAGAGAACGTATCGCACACAACTACAGACATTTCGGTTGTGGCATTCAAATTGCTCGCCATTGGCGAGCAATTTAGGTATTGACTCCAATATTCAGCAAACAAGCGCATATTTCGGATATTCTGTCCAGAGAAACCTCGTAGGCCAGGAAGTTCCAAATGCAATTGTTGGCTAATGTCATCAATCGCCCCAGTTCCCCAAGTCCCCTTGCGCGAGTTTGCCGATACATACAAACCTACACCAAAATAAAGCGACAATTGTGTGCCACTAATCATCTTTACCGCCCTGCTTTGGCTCTGTAATATTGCCTGTTTAATGGTTTGAACGGCTGATTTTAATTCGGGTTCGTTATTCATAGTTATTGAATTGTTCGTGTATCATAGTGGTGTGACGGAATTTCCAACATACAGAAATTTGTATTTAGTTATCGTCATTTTCGTATGTGGTACTTTTCAATTATCATTTTCCGTGTAATTTCAATCCATACAAATTTAATGATAACTACCGAATACGAAAAAATTAGTTTAATTTATTGATAACGAAGACAAAAACGGCACAAGCATCCTTTGCTTGTGCCGTTATTCGTTGCATAGGCAACTATTCGCAAATCACCACGCCGCCATTGCACGGAATGGTAATCGCAACTTGCTGTTTCTTGTTAATCTTCAAAACTTTAACGCTGCCGTTCAGGTTGGCGTCGTCGCTGTAGAGTTTCACGGTTTTGTTGGCCTCGAGCATTGGCAGGTTCAGGTTGAGTTTCAGCGTTTCCTTCTGCGCGTTTATGCCCACAATGTACCATTTGTCGGCGTGGCGGCGCGCCAGAACAGCGTACTTGCCAGGATAGCCGTCAATGAACTTCACCTCATCCCAGGTTGTCGGCACCTGTTTCATAAAATCGACTGCCCAGGCGGGTGCGTCAGTCAGGTTGTTGGGCGCCATAGCAAAGTGATTCACAGCCGTTTGGAACATAACCGAAATGGCCAGCGCAAACACATCCGACGTGCGGCGCGTGTTGCCGTGCTGATTGTCGTAGGCGTAGTGTTTGTTGAGCGTGCTGCCGCCCCAGTCCATACTGCCCACCGTGTTGCGAATGAACGGGTGCAGAGTGGCGCAGAAAGCCTCGTTGTCGCACTCGTTTTGGCCGAAAGCCAGATTCTCGCTTGCGCGGACGGCCTCACAAGCCGCAAAGTTCGGGTACATACGTTCCCAGCCGCGCGGAAGCGTGCAGCCGTGGAAGATTACCAGCAGACCATAGTCGTTGGCGTCGGCCAGAATATCCTCGTAGAGTTGCATCATCGGCTGCTTGTCGCTGCCAAAGAAATCAACCTTAATTCCGCGAATACCAATGCTTTGCATCCATTTCATCTCGGCGCGGCGGGTGATTATGTTGTCCATAATTCCGCGCGGACTCTGCGGCGCGTCGTTCCAGTAGCCGTTCGAGTTGTACCACAAGTAGATAGCCACGTTTTTCTGCTTTCCGTAGTCGGCCAGTTCCTTGATTTTGTCGCGGCCGATTTGTGTGTCCCAAAGCGCGTCAATCAGCACCGACTCGAAGCCCATTGCGGCCGAAAAATCGATATACTTCTTCTGCACATCGAAGTTGGTGTTGCCGTCCATTCCGATAATCCACGACCACGAGCCGCGTCCGTACTTGTATTCCTGCGACGCCTCGTAGAGCGGCTTCACGTAGTCGAATGCCACCGTTGTCTCAACAATCGGCGCCAGCGTTTTGCCCAAAGTGATTGTGCGCCAAGGCGTTGACGACGGCAGAGTCATTCCAGGTGTCGAAGAGCCCAAGCCGTTCATCTCGCCCTCTTGCGGAAGGCCGATAGTGTAGAGCCCGCCGTTGCCGCCCATCAGTCGGCCACCGAAGTAGCGGCCGTTCACGCCAGTTTCCGAAATCAGAATCCAGCCCTTGTCGGCGTTCTTGAACAGGCACGGGAAGGTGTAGCCTTGTCCCCAGCCGTTCTTTCCAAGTGCGTCATCTGCAGTGTAATGCGTCTCGTACGAAGGTGTTGTGCGCGCGAAACCGCCCATCGGGGTGGCCTGCGGGCAAAGGAAAGTGGTGGCGCCGTCGGGCAAACGGAAGCCCGAAGCCTCTTCTTTGACCACACAGCAGAACGTAGGACGCTGAGCCATAAGGTTATAGCGGAACACTACATCGCGGTTCGACACGTAGAACTCGACGCTGTAAACGTTTTTGCTGCCCTTGGCGAAGGTGAAAATGCCGCCGTTGGCTTCAACGTCAATCTTGCTCTGCTTCGAGTTGCGCAGTGTGTAACTGTCGGTGTATTTCAGGTCTTCTTTGCTGTCGGTCAGCGACATACCGTTGGTGTAGTCGCCCAAATCGAGCACCAAACCCAGCGGCGACTGCTCAAGAAACACCTCGCCGTTCAGTTTCACCGAGTACGACGGCTTGCCATCAGCATCCGATACGGTTACAATTATTTGTCCATCAGGACTTTTAATCTCTTTCTCTGTTGATTGCGCGCCCAGGAATCCGCACGCCAAAACCAGACTTAATAAAACTTTCTTCATTTGCATTGTGTTGATTACGTGTTGTTTATAAATAGTATTAATAGTTTCCCATCATCGATTTGTTAACACAAATGTAATCAAAATTTTTATAAAAAGTAAAAAATACTTTTATTATTTCCTGCAAAATATTGGCCAAAAAGGTGGTAAGGTTACCACCTTTTTGAGTGGTAAATGTGATTTTATGGGGAACGCGGTAATCTGCAATTAAGTTTTGGCAACTACTTCACCTTCACGCCCATTACGCGGAAATCACCATCAATGTAGTCGAACCCTTCAATATTTGTTGGTAATGACTCAAATGTGACTTTGACTGACGTATTTTGCTTTCTATCAATAGAATTATCGAACCCAATAGAAGAATAAATAGCCTTGCATACACTGCTATCGCTACAATGCAGTGCTGTCCTAGAACTAATGCTAAATTTGCGTGATATGGGGACGAGTGACAATACCGTCGAGTCTGAATACACGTCTATTTTGCTGATTATTAAACCATTGATATTGCTTTCAATTGCGGGGTGATTTATTATGGTAACGTCATTGTATTGTTCAATTTGTGGTTTTGCACTTTCTGAATATTTTGAAAAAGTATTCAGCAACCAGTTAATTGAACCACCATTAAACGTTTCTTTCACCTTCCCTTCTGGTGAAATCATTATAAAAGTTGGTCTTGCAAATATGTTATATATTGAGTAGGCCTCCTGATTGTGATATGCTGGCCACGTAATACTTTCTTCCTCAACAAATTTTGTAAAATCTTCTTTATTGTCATTTGAAATGGTAACTAAATTAATGTCTCCACCATATGTTTGCGCAGAATACTCTAAAAAAGGACATATTTCGTGGCATACTCCACAATAGTAATCGCTAAAATCGAGCATCAGCCATTTGCCGTCAATAAATTCGGATAGGTTGTGTTGGTCTCCGTTTATATCGGTTAATGGAATGTCAATATAGTTGCTTCCTGTGTCAAGTTGTTTGGATTGCATATATTTAAAAATCAATTTTGCCACAATAGGGTTATTCAATTCCCCGTCTCGCATAACATCAATAAAAATAATTCCAATAAAACCCACACATAGTAATATGAATGAGATTAAAATGATTATTAGTTTTTTCATTTCAGTGTATTTTAAATGTCTCCAAATATAAAAAAAGGCTTGATACAAATTGCATCAAGCCTTTAAAAATCAGCGGTTTTTATCTTATTTGAAGAACAGTTGCAGCGTCTCGGCCAGATAGTCGCGGGCGTTCATCCAGGTGTGGCCGCCTTCGGTCTCTTTGTACTGATACTTAATGCCTTTGGCGTCGAAATAGTCGCGGTGAGTCTTCACGTTCTGATAAAGGAAATCGTCCTTGCCAACGCCGTACCAGAGCACTTTGAAGTTCTTCTGCATTGCTTCGGGTGTCATCAGGTTGGCGAAGCATTTGTCCATTGCTTCGGGAATCAGATAGGCGCTGTACGAAGCCATATTGGCGAACTTGTCGGGGTTGCTAAAGGCGGTGAACTGCGACTGTCCGCCACCGCGCGAGAAGCCTGCAATGGCGCGGTTTTCACGGTCGTTTAGGGTGCGGAAGTTCTGCTCAACAAACGGCATAATCTCGCCAGTCATCACGCGGGCAAACTGCTCATACATCGCAACGGCTTCCATTGTGGCGGGATTGGGCGTGCCGTGCAGCATATTGCCGTAGGGCAGCACAACAATCATCGGTACGGCCTTGCCGTCGGCAATCAGGTTGTCGAGAATGGTGTTGAAACGGCCCACTTTGAACCAGGTCTCTTCGGTGTCGGTGGTGCCGCTGACAAGGTAGAAAACGGGGTATTTCTTATCGGGATTCTGCTCGTATTCGGCAGGCGTATAGACGATTAGCGGACGGTAAACGCCCAACTCTTCCGATTTGTAGTTCATATAGGTGACGCGGCCGTGCGGAACATCGCGAACGGTGTAAAGCATCTCATTGTCAGGCACTTCGAAGAGCGAAGCCTTAAAATTCTCGTTCGGGAAGACGTTCATATTGGCAGGGTCGGAAATTGAGACGCCATCGACAACAAAGTTGTAAGGATAAATGTCTGATTTTGGGGCGTTTAGGGTTATCGACCAAATGCCGTTGGAGTTCTTCACCATCGGCTGAAGGCCATCGGTGAACTGACTCGAGAACTCAACCTTCTGCGCGTTGGGCGCGAACACGTTGAAAGTGGCCGAACGAAGGCGGGCCTTGGTGTTGTCGAACACCATCTTGTTCTGCGCGCGGTCGAAGTAGAAGTTCATCATATGCATCACGGGCGACACCAGGTTGTTTGCGCGCGGATTCGACAGGTCTTTGGCCTTGATTCCCTGCAACTCGAGCATCTTCACGGCGTAGCGGCGGCCCAGCATACGGTAGCCTTCGGCCGTAAAGTGCAGTTGGTCAAAGTTTTCGGGGCAACCGCTCGAACTGATTGCGTATGAGTTCTTAATCACTTCGGGCAGGCGGTTGACAATCGGGTTGTGAGCCGCGCAGGTGCCGCCGCGGTCAGAGTTGACAACTTCGCCAGCCAGCAGCGGAACGTTGTCGGGGTTCAGGTTCAGGTCTTTCATCAGGTCGTCGTAAACCGATTTCACCATCCCCAGCCACTCTTCCTGACCAGTGTTGGTCTCGCCTTGGTGCAGCAGAATGCCCTTAATCACGCCACCTTGTTTCTGCGCGATTTTGGCCATATCGACAAGGCGTTTGTAGGGATTGTTGTCGTACTCTTTCAGCATACCCACCATCCAGTCGGGGCATTTGGTGCAGTAGGCGGCAATGCTGTCCTTCATAAAGGCCTTGATATCGCATCCGCCAATGGCCACGTTAATGACGCAAATGCTCACGTTTTCGGGCAGATTCTCGACCATTGTGCGGCCGAAGTAATCGACGGGCGTCAGGCCAGTGTTCTCGCGGCACAAGGGCGGAACGGCGGGGTAGATTTTGCCCATCTTGCGGCCCATTTTTGGAAAATCGACGGCTGCCATCATCTTGTAGCGTGCGTCAATGTTCTCGCGGTCAACGTCTTCAATCTTGGCGTTGCCTTCCATATTCGACTGTCCGAAGCAGAGATAAACGTGCATCTCTTTGTTGTCCTTTGCATTAACCGTCAGACTTGCGGCAATGCACATCATTGCTAATAACTTTTTCATTTTTAAGTGTTTAGTGTTTTGGAGTTGAAAGTTTAGAAGTTTAGTGTTTAGAAGTTTAGAATTTATGGTTCGAGAAGTTGAAGGTCAAGTTCTTCGATTTTACGGAATCCCTTGTCGGCTGTGACAAGTGGCAGATTATATTCGAGCGCAGTGGCCGCAACAATGGCATCGGGAAGTTTGGTGCCATACTTGCGTCTAATGAAAATTGCGCGTTCTTTTATTCGTCTATCGAGTTGAAAAACTTCGCATTTTAATACGAGATTTTTCAGCACAAGGTCATCTGCAGCAGTTAACGAACTGAAAGACAGCAATTCCATTTCGGTGATTACTGATATTCCTATTTTTTTATCTAAAAATGGCAGTACACAAGGATATTCCTTAAGAACATACAGCAAAAAGTTGGTATCGGCAATTATGTCAATCCCATTCATTGCGCATTTGTTTTTGAATTTCAAGCGGGTCGCCATCAATATGAAGTGCGCCATAGAATTCCCTTAACCCCGATTTTTTATTTTTACAGGAATGCATATTTACCACATTATTGATATAGCGTGAAATATCATCCAAATATTCTTCGGGAACGGATTTAACTTGTTCAATTACTGCATCGTAACTCATTTTTTCTAAAACTTTAAGCATTACAAATATAGCAAATGATTTATTAACCGATTGATTGATTGTCATAGAAAACACAAAACGCCACCACTTTGTCTTTTATAATGGATAAAAAATGGCGATTTTATCTTTTATAATGGATAAAATGACATTCCGCTGAACGCAGATAACGCAGATTAAACGGATTGGACTGATTTTTAAACTGATTATATCCGAATTTAAACACGTAGCGCTGCCATATTATGACAGCACTACATCGCATATAATCAAATATTTAATCCATTTTTCAATTCACCATCACTCGTTTTGCCACATTACCTACCTTGACGATATAAACGCCTGTGCCGTTTATCTGCAATTCGGTGCGAGCAAGTTTTTCATTGTTGCGGTAAACCAACCGTCCCATTGCATCATATACCAATATCTTTGCATTTGCGTTTTCTACAACAACAATGCCATTTTGGAGATAAATATTAATGCCTGTGGTCGCTTTTTCGGTCACATCAGTTATTGGTTCGGTATTGTTATGAACATCCTCAATAGTAATAATTTTGTATTCGTAAGTGGTTTTCGTTGATTTTTCCCAACCATTGTTGTTTTTATAAGTTATCAGTTGAGTTAGATTGCCATTATTATCGTATTCTGTCTCGTATTTGTTTTCCATATATTTATTCCATCCATTATTCCACGAATAACAAATTCGCCGTGTCATTTTATTGTTGTCATATTCATAAATGTATTTCAGTGATTCTACCCAACAATTGTCTCTCCAGTTATAAATAATTTCTTGTGTTTGATTACCGTTACTATCGTATGTATGGATTGTTTTCGCATTTTTAATCCAATCATTACCAGATTTATTATATGAAACGGATTGCACATCATTTCCATCTATATCATATTCGTAAATAGACTTATATGTTTTTTCCCACTCATTGTTTATCCAATTATAGGTAATTTTTTCTTTAATATCACCTTTATTATCATATTCATAAATAGATTTCCAACCATTTACCCAACCATTATTTGTCCAGGAATAGTTTACTTCAGCATCGCATACCCATATTGTTTTTGAATAAGCAGACAATGAAGAACAAATAATAAATAATGTTATAAACTTTTTCATAATAATAAATAATATTAATTAATAATCAGTTAATTATATAATCGTTTTTTAGAAACGACTATTCAAAAAATGGTTTCACAATCGGCAATAAAAAAGCGTGAAAACTCAACTGTCTTCCGCTGTCAGTAGGTATTTGGCAAAACCCGTAGTATACGAAATAAGTTAAGCGCACGCTAAAGCGTGGCATTTTTTTACTTATCTCCTTCATACTACATAAAACTGCCAAATTCTACTGTCAAAAAGGAAAAGTCTAATGCTCTAATACTGTTTTTTGTGAGTTTTAATTTATCGGTTTATACCATAGGCAAATCATTTTTTTTACGTTTAACATTCCACAAAGATAAAAATGTTTATAGTGAAATGACAATGTTTTTTGTTAGTCGTGAGTATGAATGACGTAAATGAATAGTTGTTTTTCGCATATGAATGGAATTATAATTGTAACAACATATAAAAAATGGTAGTAATCGTTATATATTGGAATATACAAAAAATCGAACAACAGATATATAGTTATTGATATGCTTAATAAATGGTGTGAAATGTTTGTGTTTGGATATTTATGAACTATATCATTATTATTATAAGCCATTATTGAATACAATAGTAAATTGTTATAATCGTATTGAAAAATAAAGGGAAAAACTATGAAACTATTCGATGCATATAAACAATATATAATTAAAAATCCCAAAGAGGCTGCATATAAGCCAACATCAGGTAAGTATGATGGAAAGAAACTATATGAAATAGTCAATAATTTGGACAAAACAGGATTGGACTATAATCGAGAAGAATTACAAAAGGTGGTAGATTTTTGGGAAATATCTAATTATTTCCACGGCTTAATGAATGAATTATATCAACGTATTAAAAAGAATTTCAACAATTTCAATATGAGGGGCGAGGATATTAAGGAATTCTTCATTGCAATTTTAAACCGTGAATATAGATTGGTCTGTATAAAGATGAGAGAAGCCGCCAAACAGCAACCAAAAGGAACGTACCTATATCAAGATATTACGAACCCCCAAATACAACTATCATCTGGTAAGTTTAACACAATGGCAGTGTTAGAGGCTTCGACAGAAACTGTTAATATGATATGTAACTCTCTACGTTTTTATCTGAAAGATGAATTAAGAAATGAAAATGCCGACCCTAATATGTTTGCTGCCAACGTACTGCATATTTATGAAATGGCGGACATATATGTAACATTTAAGCATTCATATGACGACATTCTATATAACGGCGGTTTTATCAAAATAGAACAAGAAAAGAAAGTTTTTTATTTTGACTACGATAGCCATTATGAACTGCGATTGCTGAAAGCTGGTAATATGATGTTCGGTGAACGTATGTCGCTTATATACAGTAAGTACCATTTGGAAGGGAAAAAACTGAAATTCGGGAAATATGTGACCAACTACCGAATTAAGCGTACAAAGTTACAGGAGGGACGCGTTACTCTGGAGTTCGGACAAGGTAATCCAAAGACACATCGGGAATTAGTTATTGAAATGGAAGCTGCCATAGATTCTTTTTATGAGTATTTGGACATCAATGTTAAGTTGGCAAAGTTGAATGATATTATGTTGGTAGAAGCATTGGCTGTTTGGACTGCTTTGCGATACATATGCTGCGAGACTCTTGAACGAATAGATAGTGACGCGACATCAATGTACACTATAAAGGATATGGACTTTATTCCTAGATTATATAAGAAAGAACATCTTATAGAGTATGTTGAAAAACTGACAGGCATAAATAAGAAAAAAGTAAAAAACACATTGGAATCGTTTGAGGCAGACAATAACCACTATAATGATATATGGACATCGCCACTTATATTGAATGGAGGCTATTATAGTGTGCCATTTTACCCAATTATCAACTATATGCCTTATAATGTTATAGATACCTTGTTGGAACGGGGTGGCTATGATTTGGATGAGCGTGGGAAAAATTTTGAGAAGTATATCTATCAGTGTATTATGAGAGAAAAACATAAATACCACATTATTTGTTCACCATCCAAATATTTTGGTACCAAGGAAGAAGGAGAAGAAATTGATTTAATGGTGGTTCTAAAGAATCTTGTGATAATAGGAGAAGCAAAGTGTATACGATATTCAATGAACCCACAAGACTACTATAATGCTTGGACAAGGCTAAAGAATGGAGCCAAACAGGCCAAGAAAAAAGTTCTGTTTGTTGAGAAACATCCCGACTTATTTAAAGAATTGGGCGAAATACGAGGTAAAAAAGTACTTCCTATAGTTATAACCAATTATCCTACATTTGTTGGGTTTGAACACGACGGTGTATATGTTATTGATTCGTTTTCGTTTATATCATACCTGAATAATGGTTGTATGGCGATGTGGGAATTGTCAAAGACTGCAAATTCTATCATACAAGCACAACCATTCTATCGTAACGAAGACGAGTATTCTGCTAATTTTGAGAAGTATTTGCAGAAGAATCCGTTGAAAGAAATGTATGTGTCCAAAGTGGTTGTTGAAGATATTCCACTGCTTCCACAAATTAATCCTTGGAAATGTCAGGCTAAGAGTGCCCAATATAAAGGACATCCTGGATTTGATATAAATAATGTATAAAGAAGTTCTGAAGAGCATTCTTGTTAAGAACCCTAACACTCCACGATTCTTTGGCGGCGGTCTCCAAATACCAGCGGATAGCAGTATCGTCATTAACTCGCAATGTTCTGAAAATGTGCGTCCACGTCAGATTTGGAAATCGCGATTTCCAAATTTCAATATCGGGGACAACAAGGTAGAATTGTCTGAAAGCGCGCAGGTATCTGCCACTGAACCCTTTTCCATAGGTGAGTGTCAGTTCGTCCGACAACATTTCAATCAGTTGAGTACCATATCCAGCACGTTTTTCTCCATTTTGTTCCAGCTCTACAATCCGTCGTCCGATGTGCCAATAGGTTTCAATCATTACGGCATTCACCGCTCCGTACGCCAATCGTCGGCCTTCGTCAACAATCCGTTTGATGTCGCTGACAAATGATGAATTTTGCAAAAGGAAAGTGCAAATGTTGTTCAAGTGTTTTGCTTCACAAATATAATTTTTCTGCGATAAGTTGCTGCGGATATTTCAATTGCGGGTTTCAGTTTAGCCCTTTTATGGCTTTGCCGATTGCGCATATAAAACGGGGATTGTAATCCCCGCCTTTGTTCTATCAAGCCTTCAGCCAATATTATAACCGCCATTAAATTAATCGCGGTTACAAAGTCTGATTTTCCTACTCCTCCGCAATCACAAATCCCCCGCGTGGCAGTAGTTTCACTGCTTTGGGCAGATTGTTGGCGTCGATATTGGTGATTGTCCACGGGTTGTCGGGATTGCCGCTGTCGGTGAACATTTTGAACTTGCCGTTCTTGATAAAATCAAGATTCAGAGCAATTTCGCGCTCACTGTCGCTGCCGTTGATACCCGCCACATACCATTTGCCGTTGCGCTCGCGGGCCATTACGGCATACTCGCCAGGATAGCCGCAAACGAGTTTCGTCTCGTCCCAAACGGTCGGCAGGTTGGTGAAGAACCGCTGAACTTCAGTTGGTTGCGACAGGTAACTTGTCGGGCGGTCGGCAAGGTGCAGCACGGCCGATTCAAAAAGCACCGTCAGCGCCAACTCGTGGGCGTGCGTGGTTATGTGCGGGAACTGCGAATCGGTGAAGGTGCAAGGCGTGTAGTCCATTGAGCCCACCACGCCGCGGGTGAACGGCAGAGTGGCGTTGTGCATTGCGGCCCTGTCGGTCAGGAACGGGGCGTTGTTGTACCATTCGGCACCCATAACTGCTTCTGTACTAACCAGATTTGGGTAGGTTCGCTGCCAGCCGCGCGGCAGTGTGGCGCCGTGGAAATTGACCAGCAAATGGTGCTTTGCGGCACTCTCGAGCAGTTCAATGCAGTATTGGTTTGTGCGTTGCTTGTCGCCTTCAAAGAAATCGATTTTAATGCCCGCTATGCCATTGTCTTCCAGCCACTTAAACTCTTTCTCGCGGTCTTCGGCCTTGTTCAGCCGATATTTCGGCCCAGGGGCGCGGTCAACCCATTTAGTGGTTGAATTATACCACATTAGCAGTTTCACGCCCTTCTGTTTCGCGTAAGCGATGGCTTCGTAGATGTTGCCGCCGTGCATTTCGTCCCATTCGGCGTCGATGAGCGTGTAGGGCAGTTTCAGTTCGGCGGCAAGGTCAATGTATTGTTTTACAATCTGATAATCCCTCGAGCCGTGGTTGTAGGCCCAGTAAATCCACGATGCCACACCAGGCTTAATCCATTCATTATCAGCAATTCTGCACGGCGTGCTCACGTCCGTCACAAGTGTCGATTCCACCACGTCGGCCAGCGACCCGATGATGGCCACGCGCCACGGCGTCTGCCAGCCGTCGCTCAGCGCAAGGCGGTTTTCGTCGTTTTGGATTTTATAACTCGACGCGGCAGTGTTTCTCAAACTTGAGCCACTGTTTTTGCCTGTCATATCTGCTTCAGTGATAAGAATATACAGACTGTCTTTCGGTTCAAAAAGCGACGGGTAGGCCCAGTGGCAGCCTTCGCGTTCCTTCGGATTTGGCCAGTAAAACTTTTCATACGAGTCGTCGAAGCGCTGCAGCCAGCGTTTGGCCGAATCGGCAAAATGGTAGGTGGTCTGCTCTTGCAGGAAGTTGCACTCGCTGTAGCCCTTGGCCAGCGCAAAGCGGAAAGCCACGCCGTTGTTGTAGGCGCGCACAATCACGTTCTGCGTGCGGTTGTTGCGGTCGACAAAACTGAAGGTGCGCTCGGTTGCCTGATTGATGCAGTGCAAACGCTTGCCCGACAGCATTTTATAGTTGTCTTGAATGTCGATGGTTTTCGATGCGTTCTTGTACGACAGAAAAGCGTCAGCCCCTTCTGTGAGTCCGAATTTTGGAATTGAAATCACCTTATCCCATTCACCGTCAGTCATATAATAGACGTTGAGCGACGGAATGTTATCGACGTTCAATTCGCATTGGAAACGGATTTTGCCGTTGGGCGATGTCAGGCCCAATTTTTGGTCGAACTTGCCGTCGGCGGCACTCGAAGCACCCAGCAACGCAACTATCAGACATACAGCCGATAAGAAGATGCACGCAAGGGCACAAATCAGAAGTGAGCGTTTGTTCATTTTTTTTATTGTTTAATCGTTTAACTGTTTAATCGGTGAATCGTTTAGGGGTTAGCCGCTTCGCTGTTTAGAAGTTTATCCCGATAACTATCGGGGGCTTCGCTGTTTAGATAACTAACCATTTTCAACTTTCTAAATTCTTAACTTTTTAGCATTCTAACCCCTAAACTCTTACCCCCTAAACTTTTACTCTTCCGCAATCACAAATCCCCCGCGCGGCTGCATTTTCACCATTTTTGGCAGACTGTTGGCGTCGATATTTTCGATTGTCCACGGGCTGTCGGTGTTGCCGCTGTCGGCGAACATTGTGAACTTTCCGTCTTTTATAAAATCAAGATTCACAGCAATTTCGCGCTCGTTGTCGGTGCCGTTGATGCCCGCAATGTACCATTTGCCGTTGCTTTGGCGCGCAACAACCGCATAATCAGCAGGATAGCCGCCAACGAATTTCGTCTCGTCCCAAGCGGCAGGCAATTGCCCGAAGAAATCGCGAACTTCAACAGGCTGTGCCATAAGGCTTTCGGGGCGGTCGGCAAGGTGCTGCAAGCCAGATTCAAAGAGCACCGTCAGCGCCAACTCGTGGGCGTGCGTGGTGATGTGCGGATGCTGCGAATCGGAAAAAGCGCACGGCGTGTAGTCCATTGAGCCGACAACGTTGCGCGTGAACGGCAGCGTGGCGTTGTGAGCGGCGGCCTTGTTGGTGAAGGTCGGCACGTTGTTGTACCACTCGGCGCCGTAAACCGCTTCGGTGCTCAACAGATTGGGGTAGGTGCGCTGCCAGCCGCGCGGCAGGGTGGCACCGTGGAAATTCACCGTAAGATGGTGACGTGCAGCCGATTGCAGCAAATCGATGCAATAACTCATATTCATTTGATTGTCGCCCGAGAAAAAGTCGATTTTCACGCCCGCAACCCCGATTTTCTCAAGCCACGCGAACTCTTTCTCGCGGTCTTCGGGTTTGTTCAGACGGAACTTCGGCCCAGGCGCGCCGTCAATCCAGCCAACCGACGAACTGTACCAAATCAGCGGCTTAACACCCTGACTGACAGCGTATCGCACGGCGTCTTCAATGGTTTTGCCGTCCTTCATTTCGTCCCATTCGGCGTCGATGAGCGCGTACGGAAGTTTCAGACTGACAGCCAAATCCACATATTTTTTGATGATGTTGTAGTCGTTCGAGCCGTGATTGTAGGCCCAGTAAATCCACGAAACCACGCCAGGCTCAATCCATTTGGTTTCGTCGATTTTGCAGTCGTCGGCCACGTCGGTAATCAGCGTAGATTCCACAATATCAGCCAGATTGCCGATAATCGCCACGCGCCACGGCGTCAGGTACGAGCCGCTGATTTCGGTCTCGTTCTTGTCGGGGCGGACGTTGAAAATCTCGATGTTGTCGCCGTCGTTCCAAAGGCACGAAGCGCTGTTGTCGGCGCCCACGCCCGATTCGCTCAAAAGCACGAAAACGCTGTCCGATGGCTGCATAAGCGCAGGGTACGACCAGCGGCAGCACCAGCCGTTTTTCACGAAAGTGCCTGAAAAACTGAACACTGCCTTCTGCTTTGCGGTGGTGTCGGGCGTGAAAAATCCTTCGTACGACTCGGCCCACTGCATAAACCAGCGGCGCGTGCCTTCCTGAATCTCGTAAGATGTTAATTCAGTGGGAATTGCCATTGGTTCGGCCACGTTGTGGAACTGATAGCGGAAGGCGATTCCGTTGTTATAGACGCGGAAAATCAGGTCGGTGTTCGCGTCCAGCGCGGCCGTGTACTCGTTGGCCTGATTGGCGCAGTGCGACCGCTTGCCAGCAATCATTTTATAGTCGGCGCTCACCGCTTGCGCGAATTTCAGTTCGGGGGCGGCGGCAAGGCTGTCGTAGCCGATTCGGACGATTGTAAGTGCGTCATTATCAAGATATTTCACAAGATACTTGCCCGCTTCGGCGTAAACGGTTATCCGTCCGTCGGGCGAAACCGCAACTTGCTCTTTTTTTGAACCGCAACTTACTGAAATCAAGGCGATTGCAATCGCAAACAACGATATGGCACTGCGTCTTTTCATATCAATTTATTTTGTCTGATTAACGAATTTGATTGTACCGTCGGCGTTGAATTCCATTTCGTCAACGCAAACCGAGCGGCGTCCGATGGCGCCCTTCACGCCGTCGATTTCGAGCGTGGCATTGTGGTAGAACAGCCACCATTTGCCGCAGAACTCGGCCACCCCAGGGTGGATTGTGAAACTGTTTTCGGCCCCGCCAGTAACTTGTCCGCGGGGTGTCCACGGGCCGCTGAACGACGGCGCTGTGGCATAGTCGATGGCTTCGCCGCCACGGCCCCACGACGCGTAAATCAGGTAGCAGGTGTCGTTGCGCTTTGTGAGCCACGGGCCTTCGGTGTATCGCGGCACGTTAACCACCTGAATATCACTGTCTAATTCAATCATATTGGGTTTGAGTTTGGCCATAAAGCAGGTGCCGTTGCCCCAGCAGAGCCAGGCGTCGTCGCCGTCGATATAAACGGTCGGGTCGATGTCGTTCCACCAGCCGCGAGCACCGTTCGAAGTCATTGTGTCACAAATGATTGGCTTACCGATTGCGTCAACAAACGGACCCGTCGGCGAGTCGCTCACAGCCACTCCGATGGCGTAACCCGAGTACGGCTGCTTGCCTTGGCAGGTGATGTAGTAGTAGAATTTGCCGTTGCGCTCAACCACTTGAGCAGCCCAGGCCGTACCCACTTTGGGCGTCACGGTGTCGGCCCACGCAAAATCGCCAGGACGCAGCACCGAGCCGTGGTCGGTCCAGGTTTTCATATCGGCGGTCGAGTAGCAGAGCCACTCGGTGATGTTGAATTCCTTGCCGCCGCCAGCGCTATCCTGACCAGGATAGAACTCGTCGTGGCCAACGTACAGATAGAGCCTGTCGCCCGAAACCATTGGCGCGGGGTCGGCAGTGAACTTATTGCGAATGAGCGGGTTGCCTTCGAAAGTGAAGGTGTTTTGCGATTGCTGCGCAGTGCAGCCCATAGCCAGCAGTGCCAGCCCGAAAAGAAGGTTTTTGTTCATTTTTTTTGATTTTTAGTGATTTGCTAATTTAACAATTTCCACCAAAAGCCACCCTTATGAAAGAATGGCTTGTTTCGGTTTATCGCTTCGCGAGAAATTCTAAAAAAATCTTTTTTAAAATTTTATAAAAATCTGAATTTTAAAATTTTATACAATTTTCTTTTTAAATTTTCTAAAAATTTCTGCCCAAAGGGCATACAACCAAATATTCGCTCTGCGATATATGCCTGTTATTTAAACAGATGCGGAATAAACTGATTGAAGCAGCGGCGCCAGGTCAGCCATTCGTGGGCGGTGCCTTCCGAAAGGTAGAATTGGGCGTCGGCGCCGCACTCGCGCAACTGTTTCACAAGGTTCTCGGTGCCGAAATTCTCTTCAGAGCCGCAGCCCAGGAAGAAATAGTGGAACTTCTTGTTGAAATCCTTGTCGTTGAAGATGCCGTTGTAGGCCGTCTTGGTGTTCAGACCGAAGATTGCGCCGCTGAACGCGCCAGCGTACGAGAACACTTCGGGGTTGTTGAACACCGTGTTGAACGTTTGGAATCCGCCCCACGACAGGCCAGCCATTGCGCGGTTGTCGCGGTCGGTTTTGGTGCGGAAAGTCTTGTCAATCATAGGAATCAAATCCTTGATAATCACGTCGTAGAACGATGCGCCGAACTCGTTCATTCCGCCTTTGGCAGGATTGAAACCTTCGGCCACGTCGCCGTTGTCCATAACCACAATCATTGGAACCACGTTGCCAGCGGCAATTTGGTTGTCCATAATGTTCTGCATAAAGCCCTGAGTCGACCAGCCAGTCTCGTCTTCGCCCATTCCGTGCTGCAGGTAGAGCACAGGGTAGCGCTTGTTGCCCGATGTCTCGTATTCGGCAGGCGTATAGACCATTGCGCGGCGGAATTTTTGCTGAGTTTCAGAGAAATACTGCACCGAGCGCACCTGTCCGTGCGGCACTTTGGCAGGACGGTAGTAGTCGCCTTCCTTGCCTTCGGGAATCTCAATTCCGCCAGCCACGCGGCTGCAGCCGAAGTAGGTTGTTGTGAGCGGGTCGATGACCGAGATGCCGTCGGCAATCAGGAAATAGTAGTGGAAACCCACAGGCAGTGAGTCAGTTACAACGTTGAAGAATCCGTCGGCGTCTTTCTTCATTTCAAACTTCTTGCTGCAAATGTCAACCGTAAGCGCCTGAGTGTTAGGCGATTTGTAGTGGAAATAAACGCGGTTGTGGCTGTCGGTGCGCGGAAACTCGGCACCAGGAATGTTGGTTTCGGCAGCGCGTGTGTTCTTAATCAGTTCGTCGATGTTGCTGAACGGGTCAGCGTCTTGTGCCACAGCCATAAACGGCACAATGGCGGCAATTGCTAATAAAATCTTTTTCATTTTTTATAGTTTTTTGACATTAAATTCATATTGGCAAACATAATTAAATGGTTTTTAACCACAATTTTCTGCAATATTGAAAATCGGCTTATTCGTGCGCCGCAGATTGGTGTTCGTAGATTTTTTGTTTTGCCTTGCGGCGAATGGCGGTGAATGGCGGCTGTTTTCGTGCATTGTCCCGATAGTTATCGGGACGATAATTGTTGGAAACGCTGATTCTCACAGTTCGTGTCCTGCAAATAAAATCACCGTTCTTTCATCTCATCTTCGAGATACGAGAAAACATAGCCTGGACTTTGGAAGAAAAGTCCCGTTTCCGAATCGGATATTTTTCGGAAGGTGTCTGATTCATAATAAAATCTGAAGGCATCTTCCATTGTCATATTCTTGCGATCCATTAGCATCGCAATAAGGTCTTTCGACAAAGTTTCCTTCAAATATCTGAATTGTGACTCGGTGACATTCATAGCCGTTTCAGTTTTGGTATTGCCAAAGGGGTGCAAAAGGCATATTGGAATGTGATACCTTTTTTGTACTCAAGATTTTTCAGAAACTCATCCATCGAGATTTTGCGTTCGCGCAGGTCGCGAATCTGTACGCCCACGGTGTCATTGGCTATCGGGCCGTAAACAATGTCGTAGTTGTGTTGGAAATTTTGCCGCTCATCGCGATTGTTGAAAACAAAATCTGCCCATTCCTGACTATAACTGTCGAACTTTTTGATTCTCAAGTCACTTGTGTTGCTTTCGTCGAAATCGAAAGTTGTTATTTTCTCCTCGCCGCCAACTGTGAGCGCCTTAAAACGAGCCATACTCAACGCCTGTTGCTTGTCGGATGAAAGATAGAACGCCTTGCCGAAATCTTTGTATGGGCGCGATTTGGCAAGGTCTATCTCGCTGATTTCCATATTTGAGCCGTGATAGAGAATCATTATAGCGTTCCTCCGTGCCTTCTGCAATACGATGCCATCCCCGCCACGCCGTCGGCAAACGAAAGGGTGTGCATTATGTCGTAGCACTCCTCAATCAGTTTCATTCCGTTGCAGCGGTCGATGTAGCCGAAAGCCTCCGCTTCCGATAAGCCGAACTTTTTGGCAAATTCGTTTATCAGCGCAATCGTGTATTCAATAATATTCACTCTGTCTTTCGACATAGCCTTTCGTTTTTAGACATACAAACATACAATATTTCAGCGGATTCTCATCTGTTCGGCAGGGGTTTTGTTTCCTCCACACCAACAATCACCGCACCAATGCCCGCCCTCGCCGCCTGTACAAACGTGGCGCGCCGCGTCTCTACGCCATTGGCACATCATTTAACCCTGCAAGGCCGCCATTTACGGCAGCCTTGTGGTGTTTTTCATTGTGTTTTCCAAGTGTTAGTGGCACTATCCTTCTACCTATTGCGCTAGGTGGCATTATTAGTGACTTTAAGTAACAGTCAGATTAATTATTTCACCATTAAGTTTCCTTTATTTAATAACAAACATTAAAACTATCGCGGTGACAGACATTCTTATAACATGGACATTAACTAAAAGTATCTTAACTGATAATCAGGATGATTCTTTTTAAATTGCATCAAATGTTCTATTAATAGAGAATCCTGCGTTTTGTGAGCATAATACGCAATCTCATTTATATTCAAATACCCTTTCTCCGAAAATGACCGTTTTTTTTCTTCTATGTATGCTTGTCCTGGAGTGATCCCCATCTCATTGCCCAAAAGTGTATAATAATTGTGTTTTGACAACCGCACATCATAATCATCATTACCCGAAACATATAGGCCTTTCCTTCTTTCAAACTCTGTTCTAATTTCAATAGGTATTCCTGTGGTGTCAAGGCACGCAGTGTCAACCATATAATTAATATAATAATCCAAATAACTTTTGGGATAATATGGATTGTCTATCGCATACATCAACGCTTTCTTGATACGTTCTGTCATATAAATACTATCGCCATATAGGAATTTAAAACTATGGCCGTCAATAATTCTTCTCAATGTGATTTCTTCAATAAGCGCCAGAACCTTTAATGAATCAGGCCTGTCTAGATCACCAGATTCATAACGATTCTGCAAAATCGTTTTAATTGTTGACAATGGGTAACACGAATAGAATTTGTTGTATATATGTTCATCGTTTTTTAAATTTTTTAAAAAGGTTAAGAACCTTTCATAAAAGTCAATTGACATTTTATTTGAAAGGGCAATTTCATACTCATCTTCATCACATATATACTCTTTGTGATATTCCGAATAGTAACATTTTTGTTCTATTTTCATAATAGTATCTGCATTCTCAATTGGACGGAAATAATACCCAATCAAGCGACTCTTTAGCATCTTCGCATTATCTAATAACTGACCGTATATGTTATACGCTTCAGTCTCTGTTCTGGCAACAAAAACATTATGCTCCAGCATTTGCTGCGTTTGAGCAGACATTCTTAATGAGAAGATTAAGAAGATTATTGTGTTTATGTTTTTTAGTTTCATTTTTTTGTATTTATTCGTTTAATAATATGTTCACGTATTATATTTATCTGCCACGAGTAAAAGTCTAAAAGTGGGTTTGAATTCTTTATTGCTTCATCAGAATAACTCATAATATTTGTATTAGAGTATTGCATTCTCTTATTTTTTGCTTCATTTCTAAGATTTGATGGAATAAGGCCTATATTGACAACATATTCATCCAACCCGCTGCAATGCCCCAACTCATGGGGTGGAACTCTTTTGTCGTATTCAGCTTTCATAACAACCATGTTTCCGTTTAACAATGGTTCTACCGCATAGCCACTTGCCCCAATATCTTGTGTTGTAATAATAAAATAGTACTCATCTTCCTTATATCCCGGATTACTCCTTAATGTATTAACCACACTCTTATCCTTTGAGTTTATTTTCAAAGAATAATCTACATCAATTGATAATTTTATTTCTCGTCCTCTTTGCCATGACACATTGATAGTATTATATACTGCATTAATATCATTTAATAAAACCGAAAAATCCACATTATTCTCATCATCGTTGATTGTTACAAGGTTTAATGTAGGTTTAAGTAAAGGTTCATTGATCTGTCGGAATTCAATTTGTCCTTTGATATTTCCATCAACGTCCTTAATATCAAGAATAGTACCACTTGGTGGCGTTTGGATTAAGAATTCGCTTCCAAGTACAACATTGTTGTCTTCTATGACATAACATAATGGACTCGGATTCATTACTTTAGGAATCGCATCAAGTAAAAGTCTCACTTTACATGGTTTTTTATAATGTACAATAGGTATTTTGTAACTATCCCCTAACACATCGAAATCGCCCATCTTCATAGTATTATTTTGGGCTCTCAATGAAGGATAAATACTTTCATTTCCAAACGATGTTGAATAATAATCTTCTATAAAGTACCCTGTTTCTGTATTACTGCTACTTCTAACTATTGTTACAAATGGAGAGATATTTGCAGTCGAAATAACTCCTTTTGTTATTATAGGAGAATTATCAAAAGCTATTTCGTAAATTAACGATTCTCCTTTATTTCTTAAAGAATACTCTTTCCACTCCAATGTTAATTCAGTGTCTTCTTGATTGTCAATTTTTATTGAACTAATCATGTAAGAGCATTGCTCATTGCGGTTAAATAGCTTATTTATATCATCATACCCATTTTGTTTTTCATCCAAAGTAAGAAATATCGGACGTAATGAAACTGTATTTCCCGACAATTCGATTCTATTAATATTATCGCCCCTTTTATCTTCTTTTATAATACAATTTGCATCGCCTTTTTGTTTATATGCAATATTTGGTTCTACTCTTACAAGTTCGATTACATACGAAGGGAAGCAACCTGTATTATCGTTATAATACAGATGTACTCTTTGTTTCTTTTGATAGTTTGTAAACGTAACTTTTTTCTCCTTAGTTCCATCGATGTTCCAAACAATTTCAGGTATTTTCCCTTTATCTACATCATTTTTAACCAACATAGTTGAAATACTATAATCATTTGCACCTGCTAATACAAACACTTCAATAGTCTTAAAATCATAATTTTTTAATTGTTCATTTTTTAATTGTTATGTAGTATCAAACTGATCTTTAATTAATTTCAAATCAAATTTTAAAGCTTTTTTACCATTTATTGTTATGTAGTATTCTTTATTTATTGCTTCACTCTCCTCATCTTCCACCAACCACCTAACAATACCTTCCTGCGGGTTGTGGATATAGTCCCACTGGTATTTGTAGAGTTCTGAGTTGGTGCCGTTGTAGTCCATAAGGTTGCGAGTGGTGCCCTGCTGCGCGGTGTAAAGGTTATCGCTGCTGAAGGTGTGCCACAGGCGGAAGGCGCCGTGGGCGATATGTGTTCGCGTTGTTGTCATAGGCCAAAGTTAAAAAACTTTTTGCACTATTGCGCAGACGGCGTTGAATGGGAATAGGTTGCGTGCGGGCGAAAAAAATCATCCCGATAGCCATCGGGACGATAGTTGTCGGGATGATAGTTATCAGTAAGTCAATAAATCTGCCAATCAGTTTTTTGTCTCGCGGATGGTGGTGTTTATCATTCGAACCTCGGTCAGGTGGCCGCCCATCCAAACACTCCAATACAAGCCGCGTCGGCCGTTTCCACCGTCAAAATCAATCATATATCGGAGGTCGCCCAGGCGGCAGTCGAACGATTGCTCGCCGATTTTCTTTAAGATGATTTGCCGGGCGGAGCATACACGTTCGTTAACATCGGCGCTCGAGAATATTTTTCCGATTCCCCAGTTGTTCATAGGTTTAACCTCTTCCCCATCAACGAATGTCATTTCGCCATCGGCATAAAAATGGAATGAAACCAAAGCTTCATCGCTATAGCCTTCAAACTCCGATGCGTCGATGAATCCGTCATGTGCCTTCAGTTCACGCTCTTCGCCATATTGCGGTGCCTTGCGGAATGCGGCGCTTTTCACTATCAGATTGCAAGGGCGCTTGCTCATTACGTAGGCCTCCAGCACGTGCGATTTTCCCACAGTGTCTAAATCGACGCGCAGAGTTGTCTTTTTGTTGACAACGGGAGCCGACATTGATGTTACGATGCTCGATGTTGTGTATCTGACATTTAGAAAAAGTGTCGTGGTATCTGTGGAGATGCTGTCAACCACCACAACCAATTGGTCGTAAGCACTGAAGTCGGCCGAAGGCTTTATGCTGTCGTCACCAAACGACCAACCGCAGCCAGCCCAGTTTTCATTGTAGTGCATACAATGCTTTTCATGGTCATATTCGCCGTACCAGGTCAGATTCACCTCGTTGGGGTCAAGTTCGAATTTTGCTTTGTCAGTAACGTTGCAGGCAACGGCGACAAAGGCAACTGTCAATATCGATATTTTACTGATAATCTTATTCATATATATATTATTGTTGTCAGAATTTGTGTCCACAATCATTTTGCCTTTCGTCGTTATTCGCAGATATTCTAAATTGCTGTCAACCAACATTTTTCTCACTCTCCCTGGCTTCTTGTCTTACAGATTGTTGCGTTCACATTGCTGCGAGAAAGTTGCCGTTTCCAGTGAGCATTTTTCTTATGCAAAGAAACCAATAAATCGGTTTCCCGCCGTCTTTTTAGTAAAAAAACATCGTGTGAACGGTTGATGGCAGGCCATTTATTGGCGGAACTCAATCGCCATGGAAGGATGAAAATTGACAAAGAGAGATAGAGAAAAGACCAAGGTGATAGAATGGCAGCACAGAATAATTATATTTGTATGACATTTGCTCGGTAAAACATCCGGGCAAATTGGTGCAAATTTGAAATATGGATATATATTGTCGAAATTCGAATAGCAGAAACAATTACGAGCCATCGATGACAAACATCCAACATCTGTAAAAATCACAAAAAGAGCCAAATATGGAACGAATCAGGACAAAATTATTATTTGCAGCTTGCCTGCTGACCTTGGTTGGCTGCATGAAAGACAACGTTGAAATCGACGAGATTAAGTACACTCGGATGCCGAACCTTTCCGCACCGGTATTTCACGCCAACGTTGACTACAACGGCATTTTCAAACATTTGGCAAAAAACAAGCCTCAAAACAATGCCAAAGTCGAATTCGGCAGCGACGGACTCATCTATCTGACATACAAAAAAAACTACGAGGTTTCGTGGAATTCAGTTGCCGACATCAACAACATTTATTGGTCAAACAACCAGTTATTCCCGACAGTTGCAGGCAAAGAAGTCACGCACAACATAACGGACAGAATAACAATGAATGCCGACAGCACCCAACGGTTCGACACAATAGTAATATCAAAATCAACCATGACAGTGAAAGCCGCGAAATTGGATGTTGACGGTGTTGGAACAATGGTTATCCCCGAGATGACCAAAGACGGCAAAACACTGAAAGTCAGTTGGAAGCTCAACGAGGGAACGGAACAGACCATCGACGTTGCAGGCTACAAAATCGTTCCCGGACAATCAGCCAAAACCAGTTACATGACTACTGATATTTCATTGGAAGGAACTGCCTCGGCCACCTCAACAACATCGCGCCTCAATATTGAAATGACGATGACCGACATTGTTCCGCAAGTGATTTTCGGATATTTCGGCACCAAAGAAGCCCTCAACCGTCAATCAATGATGAATATCAGTTTCTTCCAAAGCCACGAATTCCCTGATGAGATTGAATTCACAGGCGCATTCATCAATCTCGATGTCAACAACTGGACAGGCACACCGTTCAACCTGAAAATGAACGACCGTTTTATTGTCAAGAGCAACAAAGACTCATTGCCTGTCAGTCTGCTGAAAGACAGCGCATTATACATTGAGCAGATTGATTATGCCGATTACCGCGCCGACGGCAAATACGACCCGAAGCACAACTATTTCCTGATTGACACCACCAACTCCAACCTCAACGCCATACTGAACTGCTCGCCAAACAGTTACGACTACACTCTGGACATAACCACAAATCCGCA
This sequence comes from Salinivirgaceae bacterium, assembly GCA_017474765.1. GTDB lineage: Bacteria > Bacteroidota > Bacteroidia > Bacteroidales > SZUA-534 > RUG13583. The sequence goes on from JAFVGW010000054.1 coordinate 84,956, forward strand.
CGGAGAGCAGTCGGAGAATTTCCTGACCGAGGAGTCGAAACTTGTGGCCGACATACAACTATACATTCCATTCTGGCTGAAAATCACCGAATTAACACGTGAAGACACCATCGACTTCGACCTGAACAGCATCATTCTCGATGCCGACAACGCCAAATATGTTGACTCCATAACCCTATATTTCGATTTCAACAACGGTTTCCCGATAACTCTATGGTCACAAGCCTACCTTGTTGATGAAAAAAATATGGTTGTCGATTCGTTGTTCAACGGCCGCGAGCAATTATGGAACACTCCGCAGTTAGACCAGAACAAACGGGTGTCGAAATGGGCGGCAACCCACAGCCGCGTTTCAATGGACAATGAGAAAATTGTGGACTGCTCAAAAAAAGATGTGAAGAAAATAATACTCCACACAGGAATATCAACCACCGACGCCCCGAACCAATATCTGAAGTTTTATAAAGAATACGGGTTGACAATGAATTTATCGTTCGAAGTATTAAGTAAAAAGTAATGGATATGAAAAGATATATAACATCCCTTCTGATTGCGCTGCTGGCCATGAACGCCACCGCGCAGACATCGTTGTCGCTCTATCATCTGGAGGTTGTTCCTCAGTCGTCGATGCTGAATCCTGCCAAGGCGCCGCGCTGCAATGTTTTTGTCGGCATGCCAGGCACAAACATATCGCTGCACGGCGAGACAAACATAAAAATGTCGGAAATGTTCCAGAAGGTGAACGGCCAATGGAAATCCCTCACCGACAATGATTTCGACTACTCCGACATCAACCGCCGCATAAAAAAAGGCACGCGAATCAACACGCAGATGAACATTGGGCTGATAAATGTCGGCTGGCGACAAGCAGAGAACTATTGGACCGTTAACTGGAACGTCCGCGCAAGTGCAGGAATATCTGTTCCCAAAGCAGTCCTCACAATGCTCGACAAAGGTCTGCCCGATGGCAGCCGTCTCGATTTCAGTTATTTACGCGCCAACATGATTTCATACCACGAACTGTCAGTTGGCTACACCCGCGCAATCGACGAGCAACTGAGCGTGGGCGGACGGCTGAAATACCTTTCAGGCGTTTTTGCGGCCAAGAGCAAATTCAGCAAGTTTGACGTGACCACAAGCCGCAAACAATGGACATTCGATGTTGACGGCGAGGCCGACCTTTCATTCCCGCTGAAGATGAACCCCGACCCAAACGGAGTCATCGCCATCGACTCGATTGAATGGAAATGGGATGAGATGAGCACACTGGAGATTGTCGGGCGCACACTCATCGGACTCCACAATCCTGGTGCCGCCATCGACCTTGGCGCCGAATACAAAATCGATGAGAATTTCAAGGTATCGGCATCTGTCACCGACCTTGGATTCATTGTCTGGCACAAAGACGCCAACAAACTTCGCGCAAAGAACAAGTATGCTTACGACGGCTTCGAAGTTGAGTTCAACGATTTCTTCGACGGCATCAACCTGTCCGAAAGATTCAGCGATATTGTTGATTCTGTGGAAAATGCGTTCTCGTCGCACATCACCAAAGAGATTTTTGCAACTGGCGTGCACCCCAACATCTATCTTGGCGGCGAATACACCCCGTTCAAGTTCATGAGCGTCGGCGCTGTGTCGCGGACAACCTTCTGGGGAAACGGTGTCACGCAGAATTTCAATTTCTCACTCAACATGAAGCCCTACTCGTTCGTTTCGGTGATGAACGGATTCAATGTCGATATAAAAGGATGTATAACAGCAGATTTCGGATTCTCAATCAACATGGGGCCACTGCAATACTATCTGATGCTTGATGGCATTCCCCTTGCCTATCGCCACATCACCATTGAGGGCGACAGAACCTCAATGCCGTACAACTGCTGCGATTTAAGCGTCAACACAGGCTTTAACATTATTATTGGCACAAAGGGGCCGAAGCCAAATTTTAATTCAAAATACTGATAGACAAAACCTTGGCACCACACACAAATAATAAGCAAGCCCCGACTCAATGCAGAATCGGGGCTTGTCATTTTATCAAATCATCAAATACTCAATCAGCAACTCCTTCTATCCTTCTATCATTCAATCCTTCAATTATTTCTAAGGATGTCCTTCAGCGCCGAGCCGAAAATGATATACTGTGTGTTTCCAGCAATGGTTCCTTCGTTTTGTCCCCAAAGGAACGGCCAATCGTCGAAGTTCTCGAAGTGGTCGGGGCGGCGGAAAAGCAAGCCTGGAGCCACATTGCCAGGAATGGCAGAGAAGTCGGCGCGGTTGTTGCCATAGAAGACGGCTTTCGGACGGGTGGCACCCACAACGGCCACAAACGAATAGTTGTGGTACGGGTGGCAGCCGTAAAGCCAGTTGGCCGTGCGGAACACATCGTCGCGCTTTATAATGTCGGGGAAGTAGCGGTAGGCGAAGCAAACGGTGGTGCCAAAACTTATCGCGGCGTTACCTCCAGCCCAGTTGCCCAGACCAATTGGCAATCCGTAAGGATTGTCGTTGGCAAGGCTGTCGATGTAGGCGGCATACTTTTGAACGTATGGACGCAGTTTGTTTTTGTAGTTGTCGTCCATATACGGAATGGCATCGAGAGCGGTCTGCAAGGTGTAGGTCACGCCGAAGTCGAGGGCAGTCCAAATCTGCTTCTCAAAATTGTCGCGATACTGCTGCTCGCCAGTTGCGGCATAGAGTTGAAGATTGGTGCCAATGTCGCTGCGACTGTTGCGGGCACGGGGTTGCTGACGGCGTCGGTTGTTCGCTTGATTCACATTGCCATCGCCTGCTCCTGTCAGCCAGGCGGCATCGGCCTCTGCTTGAGCATCGGGGCGCGGACCATTGCGCTGGCTCATCAGTTCGGTTGCCTCCTGCATCAGCCGTTTCGACTGTGTGAGAGCACGTTGCGCAAGGTCGTCGTTGTAACCCTTAAGGGCGCGGCTTGCTGCTGCGAACATGGTTGCGGCCTGAAAATCGAGTTGCGGATTGCGTGTTGTGAAGGCCCACATGTCATCAGGTGTGCCGCTGCTCTTGCCATCGGCCGACACCTCGTATGGCTTCAGCGACGGGTCGTAATGCAAACCGTCGGTAATGCTGGCCGCATCGCCAAGATGGTGATAATTGTCAAGCACTGAATTAGATAGTGTTGAAGCCATGTGACCAATCTGCTCGGCCTGGGCAACGAGGTTCAGCACGCCGTGCTCGATGAACTGCAGCACATCGGGCGTGCCGTCGGGACGGTGAAGGTCAACATAGCGTTGCTCCTGGCTGACGAAAGTCTCGTCGCGCTGCGGCTTGAAAAGTTCCCACGTGCGGATGAAATTCTGCACAACGTTGATGTTTGAGCCAGTCTCGATGTCGAAGTCGCCCGCATCAAAGAATCCGCCGACGTTCAGCCCAGGAATCAACTCAAGCGGTTTGTACTTGGTATCGGTTGTTGGGCCTTGGCGGTGAAGGTCGAAGTGGTCGCTGGGCGGAGCCTGCAGGTAGCCCTCGCGGAAAGGCTCGCCATGCCATGTGCGGTAGCCCTCGGTCACGTACATGTGATTCATGTGGATGGGCACCCAAACGTCGGTTGTAGCGTCGGTGATGCGGTCGTAAACGTGGCTGTCAATCAGGAAATCGTTGGTGCGCACGTCACCATATTTAATATAGTAAACTCCAGGCTCGGTCACTTTCGTGAAATCGAACTTGACATAATTGTACTTGAAATAGTCGCCCCACGGCTTGATGTCGGCGGTGAAAGCCTCGGTGGTTGTGCCATCGTTGTTGATGCGCATGAGCGATGCCTTCGACAGCGGTTTGTCGGCCTTATCGAGTTCAATCACAGCCACTTTGGGTTGGTCAGGAATGTAGCCAACCTGCGAGAATCCGATGTTTGGTCGGCGAATCCAACCCTCAATGGCGTTCGGCTCAACGGTCCAGGTCACAACCTTGCCAGTCTTGTTTTTGGGCAGGGCGCTGTGCAGCACAAACCATCCGTTCTGCGCAATCATGCGGCCGTCGTAGAGTTCTAAATCCACATCACTGCTGACGGTAATCATGCGCTCAGGATCATCGGTTGCCATTATAATCTTGTGGCCCTTCTCCATTGGCAGCGGGTCGATGAAGCGGTCGGTTCCGCGGTCGTCGTAAGTCTTGAAACCTTTGAACTGGCGAGGTTTCTCGCTGTTGGGCCGTGTCACGGTCTGGCTGGTGGCATAACGCGGAAAGCGGTTGAGCCGTCCGTCCATGACGAATGTTTTCAGCCAGTACTGCGACGGCAGAAACTCAAGATTGAATCCGGCGTCGGTCAGCGCATCGGGAACTGGTTTGTCGAGCCATACAGCAATCTCAACTGCTTTGCCCTTGGCTGTCACCACCACGCGGCTGTCGAAATCGTAGTCGTCGTAGCGCATTGCCACCTCAATGGTCCCTTTGGTGCGGTCAACCTTACGGGCGGCCATTTTCGGCACCAAATCCCATTGCTCAGGCGTTTTGTTCAGACGGACAGCGCCGCCCTGAATTGTCCGCACTCCATGATGGATAATCTCAATGCCCGAATTCTTCTCGTCGTTGAACCCTCCGTTGAAACTATTGCTGAAAACCAGCACGTTGACACCTTGCCGCTCAAAATATTCGCGGTCGTTCAGTTGTAAATTCTGCGCATAGCCCGCCGTGGAGGCCAACAGAACCACAATTGCAATCATCTTTCTCATAATCTGATAATTATTAATTTAAAAAATATATTCCCCAATGACAACTGACATCAGACTCATGGAAACCGAATGTCCGATTCTCCCCAAAGTCAGTCTTGAAAAACAGAACTCCTCAATTCTTCGGAAAAGATAAGTCTATTTTTCCGATTTCACCCGCAACCATTGCTGTAAATCGACAACAATAGAGTTTTGTCGGATTAAAATACCCAACTATCGGACAACCTCATGACGAGCAAATGGCAAACTAACGTTGCGAATATCGGCTGTTGGTCTATAAATAAAGGGAGTTTGTCTTGTTAACTTCACATAATTACCTGATTATAAAAGACAAACAGACAGTGCTTCTTTCCTGCGCTACCGTCAAAGCGTTTCGTCCAATTTTATCAATTGGTCAAAAAAAAAAGATAACGGAAAGAAAATTGTCATATATTTGTTTTTGTATTTATGACTTGAGTGAATCAATGAAATTAATACTAACTTACTAAAATCATTGTTTATGAACAAATTATTGAAAACCACAGGCATTATGATGCTTGGCGCAGCAGTATTGTTTACGGGCTGCAAAAAAGACAAAGACGAGAAGTTTAGCGTGAACGCAACGGCCAACAATCCTGAATGGGGCATTGTTGTGGGCGGTGGCGAGTTTGACGAAGGAACCGAAATTGTTCTTGCCGCAACGGCGAACGAAGGTTACCACTTTGTGAAATGGAGCAACGAGCTTACCGACAACCCGCTCAAACTGGTTGTTACCAAAAACGAGTCGCTGATTGCCTACTTTGCCGAAGGCAATGGCGGCAACCCTGGCGGTGGCGGCACAAGCGACCCGCAGTCAATCACCTTGAGCGGAACCATCAACGAGAACACCACTTGGAAAGACCTTGGTCTGCCTGTGGATTACATTGTTGACGGAACAATCTATCTCGAGGGCAATGCACTTGTAACCGTTGAGCCAGGCGTGACCATCATGTTCACTGGTACAAACGGGGGTATCTACGTTGGCGAAAATGCAGGCTTGAAGATGGCTGGAACTGCAGAAAAACCAATCGTTTTCACTGGCCCAACAAACAACCAAAATGTTGGTGCGTGGGATTATATCTCAATCACCTCCAACCGTTCTGAAAACATCTGGGAAAATGTGACATTCAAGAATGGTGGCTCAAACTCAGATGGTGCCGTTGTATGGATTGAAAACGAAGCAAAGGTTTCGATGAAAAACTGCATCATCGACGGTTCGCTTGCTAATGGCATAATAGTTAAAGGCAATTCTGTTTTCGCCGCTTTTGAAGGCAACACCATCACCAATTGCGCCAAAAATCCTATTTCTATTGACAGTTGGAAATCGGTGCTCACTCTAAATGCAAACAACATTTTTGCCAACAACGGCAACAATACAATTGCAATTACCGATGGTGCTTGGTCATTTGAAAATAATGATAAAAACACCCTCAAAAAAATGCCCGTGCCATATTATTTGAAAGAAACCCTTCGTTTGGCTGGCTCACAAACATTCACCATTGAGGCTGGCACAGTAATTAAAATGGCATCGGGTATTGGTCTAGCTATAGAAGAAGATGTAACCTTTATTGCCGAAGGAACAACCACCGAGCCAATCGAGATAAGCGGATTTGAGAATGAAAAATCGTACTGGGGAACCGTAGATTATCATTCACAAAAGAGCAACTCGTCAATCAAATACGTGAATTTCAAAGATGGCGGCAAAGAACGTGATTATGGCATGTTCTACATCGCTTATGAAGAAACTCGTTTGACAATGGAAAACTGCTCGTTTAGCAACACAGAAAGTGCAGGCATCGTCATTACCTATGCAGGATCGATAGGTAAAGTGAACATAACCAACGATACTTATAGCAATTGCGATGGAGGCAATGTGAAGGTGAGTGGCGAATACGGCAAGGAAGATGAAAATGGTGAGTGGCAAGATCTTATTTCTGAAGGCCAGACATTCGACAACTTTGCAGCAGTTAAGGCACTTGTAGAATAAAACATCTGCCAGACAAATAAATAAAGCCGGAGTGTTCTCCGGCTTTTTTTGTGCCGAGACGTCAAACAGAAAACCTCTGCTGATATTTTGCCGCAATATCTGTTAGAAGTTGAACGATTTTATTACTTGTTTTGCAAAAAAATGCGGCAAAAGAAATGAACAGTCTGGAATCGAAAGTCGTAACAGCCACCAAATGGTCGGCCCTGACGGAGATAGCATCAAAGTTGGTATCGCCCGTTGCGGGAATGATTCTGGCACGCCTGCTCACGCCCGAAGCCTACGGCGCCGTGGCCACAACCACGATTATCATTTCGTTTGCGGAACTTTTCACTGATGCCGGGTTTCAGAAATACATCATCCAGCACGACTTCACCGATGATGACGACCGCGACAAAAGCATCAACGTGGCATTTTGGTCCAACCTGGTGATGAGCCTTATTATCTGGGGCATAATAATCGCCTTCCGCTACCCCATTGCCCGCCTTGTCGGCAGCCCTGGCCTTGAAACCGCCATTGCCGTGGCTTGCACAGCGATACCAATTGCGGCGTTTTCGAGTATTCAAAAAACATCTTTCCGAAGAAACTTAAACTTCAAAATACCATTTATAGCAAAATTGGTAAGTTTAGGCTTAACTTTCTTTGTAACCATACCACTCGCGATATGGTTTCGCAGTTATTGGGCTCTGATTATAAGTCAATTACTTAGCGGCCTATTTTCTGCCATTTTTTACGGCATTAAATCGGATTGGAAACCATCGTTCTTTTTCGACTTCAAGTTGTTAAGACGGATGTTTTCATTTTGTTCGTGGGTATTTATAGATAGAATATTGAGTTGGACAAACAATTACTTAGACATTTTTATAGTTGGCAAGAAATTCGACCAACACACTCTTGGTATTTACAAAACATCAATCAGTCGTTCAACAAATATGTTAGGAGTCATATCAAAAAGTTTTATTCCGATTCTATTGCCAACTTTTTCGAAATTACAGTACAACTTACCAGAATTACGAAATACGATATTGAAACTACAAAAACGGCTATGCGTGATAGTTATGCCTATCGGCTTTACTATTTTTTTATACAGCGATTTAATCACAAGAATATATTTAGGAAACAAATGGATAGAATCAGCCCCTTTAATTGGCCTTTGGGGACTAATTCAAACTTTCTATCTTATTATCAATCAATTTTGCAGCAATACATACACTGCTATTAACAAACCGCATATATCAGTTATCATTTCTTCATTGGTTGTTTTTGCAACCATTCCAACAATACTCATATCATCAAGATACGGCTTTCAAACAATGTTCGTAGCGCGAGCATTGGTTAAACTTTGGCAACTACTATTGCATCTAATCTCTATCTATCTATTAATCCGCATGTCTCCATTTAAAATGATCGGCAATATACTGCCAGAACTAATCGGCTGCGGAATAATGACCGCGATTACATACTCGTTATCTTCGATATGCAATACTGACATTTTACAATTAACATTAATGGCATCATGCCTGGCAACATATTTTGGATTCCTGTTCGCCATCAAAAACGAACGCGAAATAATCAAACAAATATGGCATCACATGGTTAAATTGACCATAAACAAATAAATGAAGTAAAAATGATAATCACTTTTTTAATGATGATGATGTTGTTGTCCCTGCCCCTAACCGATAATAAATTGGGGAAATGCCTATATTCATTGTTCTTCGGACACTATACAAAAATGGCATGGATGTGGCATCCTCGTGGATTAGACGATTCAATATGCGTACATCGAATAAAGATGTTGCCGATTCTAAAAGCATTGAAAATAAGAAAATGTCGGCATGACTGTAAAACTCTCACGCCATACATATTGGTTCTTTCAATCGTTGCCGCAATAATGTGTTTAATGACCGTTTTCGGAACAAGTTTTGTTTATTCTTCCATGCTTTGTTCTTATCCACTAATGCTGTATGCATTGTGGAAGCATTGTAAATGCCACAAATACGTATCTAATAGAATAGTAATTTCTCAATAATCATTTGCCATTTAAATGCGAATCTTATTTTTCATACACGGACTTTATGGTGGTGGTGCGGAACATGTTGCATCAATTCTGTTGAATCATTTTTGCGAGAAACATGACACGTATGTTGCTGTGCACAATTTCAAAGCGCCTTTCTACCCTCTCGATGACAGAGTACACTTAATAGACGACCGCATTAAATGGAAGTTTTGGGGGGCGTCAAGAATACCTCGATTTGTAAAAATGGCACACACAATACACGCTATAAAACCCGACATTATAATTTCATTTCTCGTAACGGGCAACAACAAAGTGTTAACCTCGAATTTTTTCTGCTGGAGAAAAATAATTGTTTCAGAGCGAAACACATTCAAACACGAACGCTCCATAAAACAACGCATTCTAAGACAACTGCTATACCCATTTGCCAACAAAATTGTTTTTGTAACGACCGATGATTTTAAGAACTATTTATTTCGAAAGAAAAGTCTGCTCATTTATAATCCTGCTTTTTACAATATATATTCAAATTATGACAATAGGCAAAAAACAATTATCACCGTGGCACCTCATACCCGATGGTACAGCAAAGGCTTGGATATTCTCCTAAAAGTTTGGGCAATAATCGCTCCTCAAAATCCTGATTGGAACTTAAAAATATATGGCAGGATATACCACGAGTTACCAGATGAACTAACCCGATTAAGCCATGAACGAGCGATATGGGCTGGTTGGACGGACAACATCACCGAAATACTGCAAAAGACAAGTATTTTCATATTAACATCACGAAGTGAAGGTTGCCCTAACAGTTTAATTGAGGCTATGACACAAGGCTGCGCATGCATTGTCACTGATTGCGAAGGAGAGCCCAAAAAGATGATTGACAATGGAATTAACGGAATTATAGCCAAGAGCGAAAATATTGATGACATAGCCGAAAAACTACAATCGCTAATTGATGATGAAAGACTTCGGCGCCGCCTATCTGCTGGCGCAACCGAAAAATCAAAACAATTCGACAAAAATGCTTTTTTTGCAAAATGGGACAAACTAATTGAAGATGTTGCAGGAAAATGAGGATTCTTTTTTTTATTAACCAACTATATGATGGTGGTGCGGAACGGGTAGCCTCCTATTTGTTAAATCATTTTTGTGAAAAGCATGACACTTACGCTGCCCTTATCCATTTTAAATCGCCAATTTATCATATTGACAACAGAGTCCAAATTATCGACAACCGTATAAAAAGCAAAGTAAAAGGTGCAACACGGATTCCCAGGTTTATGAAAATGATACAAACCATAAAAAGAATCAATCCCGACATAATTATATCTTTCATCACAAAAACCAACAACAATGCTCTTCTCGCAAACTTATTTTGCAGAAAAAAAGTAATAATCTCCGAACGTTGTTCATTGACACATGAACAACCATCAATTCATCGGATTCTTCGTAAGATACTATACCCTACTGCTGATAAAATAATATTTGTCACACAATCAGATAATATCAATTTTGGCATACCATTCAAAAGTTCAACAATTTACAACCCCTCAACATTTAGTGTCCACAAAAACTACAATAACAGGCAAAAAACAATAATGACAATAGCCGCCAACAACCGTTGGCATATTAAAGGAATTGATTTACTAATTAAAGCCTGGTCAAAAATCGCAAAGCAATACCCTGATTGGAATTTGGAAATATATGGACGGATATACCAAAATAAAGAACAGAAGGAACTATGCCCCATAAATCATGAACGTGCTAATTGGATGGGCTGGCGCGATGACATGGAAAGTGTTTTTCGGGCAAAAAGCATCTTTGCAATAACATCAAGAAACGAAGCCTGCCCTAACAGTTTAATTGAAGCCATGAGCCAAGGCTGCGCTTGCATTGGAACAGACTGTGATGGTGGCATTAAAGAGATAATCTCAGATGGCGTTGACGGACTTATTGCCAAAAGTGAAGATGTGGATGACATTGCCGCCAAGCTGCAACTGCTTATTAATGATGAGAATCTACGTCGACGACTATCGGCTGGGGCGATTGAAAAAGTAAAGCAATTCGATAAAAATGCTTTTTTTGCGAAATGGGACAATTTGATAGAAGAAATCGCCAGAAAATGAAAATAGTTTTCTTTATCAACAAATTATATGGTGGCGGCGCTGAGCGTGTCGCAACAATCCTAATGAATCATTTATGCGAGAATCACCATATCACCGCCATTGTATTCGACAGCAATAACGATTCATACAAATTAAACGATAAAGTTTCGATTCATAGAATTTCCGTCAGCAGCCAATTCAGAATTCCGCGATTGATTGAACGCATCAAAAAAATCAGAAAAGAGATTAAAACAACCACACCCGATATAATTATCTCTTTTTTAACACCCATCAATATCTACGTGCTGACCGCAAGTTTGTTTTTAAGAAAGAAAATCATCATTTCGGAACGCAACACACTAAACCGAGTGCATTCTAAACTTATAAGACTTATAAGGCGATTAACCTATCCAATGGCCGACAAAATTGTATTTGTAACTGATGCCGATAGAATAAAATTCGGACTGCCAGGGAAAAGCCTGACAATATACAATCCTTCTGCCTTATCCCCATTTCCCCATTACACCGACAGACAAAATATCATAGTCTCTATTGCCCCAACCGACAGATGGTACAACAAAGGCATCGACTTGCTTATAACGGGGTGGGCAAAAATCGCACATCGTAATCCCGACTGGGCTGTGGAAATATATGGGAGAATAAGCGATGCGAAGTTGCCCAATGGCATAACTCTTCAAAATCAAAAACGAGTTAAATGGATGGGCTGGACCAACGATATTGCTGAAATGCTCCGCAAGAAAAGCATATTTATTTTAGCATCACGATTCGAAGGTTGTCCGAACAGCATGATTGAAGCCATGAGCCAAGGCTGCGCATGCATTGGGACCGACTGCGAAGGCGGCATAAAAGAGATTATCACTGATGGCGCTGACGGAATTATCGCAAAATGTGAAAATGCCAACGATATTTCGGAAAAACTGCAAATGCTTATTGATGACAAAAATCTGCGGCTGCGCCTGTCGACTGAAGCAATAGAAAAAACAAAACTATTCGACAAAAACGTTTTTTTTGCCAAATGGGACAAACTGATTGAAGAAGTTGCCTGGAAATGAAAATACTTTTATTCATAAGCAAACTTTACAATGGCGGTGGCGAACGGGTTGCGTCCATCCTACTAAACCACCTATGCAAGAATCACGACGTTACGGTAGCTGTATTCAACAACAAAGAAAAAACATACCCCATCAGCGACAAAATAAAAGTATTAGACCTCTCAAACGGTAAACGTGTCCGTCCCTATCAATGCGAAAGAATTAAAAAATGCAGATACGCCATAAAAGATGTCAACCCCGATTTGATAATATCTTTTTTAGTAGGTTTGAACAGATTTGTGGTGATTTCAAATCTCTTCACGCGAAAGAAACTGATACTATCCGAACAAACATCAATTCAAGCCAAACAGCCGATATGGAAATGGTTCGCGCGACATTTTTTATACAGATTCGCATCAAAAGTAGTGTTTGTATCGAAAAGCGATTATGAGTATGCGGAATGGCTCAAAAACAAAACTTTCATTTACAACCCATCAAGTTATCCCGCAACCACCGACAATGCCCAACGAGAAAAAACAATTGTTGCCATCAGTTCGCAAAGGCGCTGGCATGTGAAGGGTTTTGATTTGCTAATCCAAGCCTGGGCCAAAATCGCACACCCAAACCCTGATTGGAAGCTACAATTTATTGGGCTAAACGATGACAACCACATTAGCAATTTAACGAAATCCCTAAATCTGGAAAAACAAGTTGATTTTTTAGGCTGGACCGATGAAATTGACAAAGTACTGCAAACCAAAAGCATATTTGTTCTATCGTCACGACGCGAAGGGTTCCCTTGCAGTTTGCTCGAATCCATGAGCCAAGGCTGCGCCTGCTTGGCTTTCGACTGCAAAACAGGGCCAAATGAAATTATTACTGACGGAGTCAGTGGTTTGCTTGCTCACAACGGCGACATTGATGACCTTGCCGCAAAACTACAATTGTTAATTGACAATGAACAACTACGGCAACGATTGGCTAATGGTGCGACAGAAGAAGTCCGTCGTTTTGAAAAAGACAAAATTATGCAGCAATGGGATGAATTGATAACGAATTGCCAATATAAACAATTCTAGTTAAAAGAATACAAAACCTATATCAACAAGACATTGTTTTAACTCACACAATGAAGATATTGCCACAAAAACAAACTATTATGGGAAACCACATCAAAAGATTAAAAACTGGCGAAAACATAGAGTTGGAGACATTACAAGTTGAAGAACTATACAAACTGCACTTTGAAGAAGAAAAATATGCGGCTAGAATAATCAAAGAATTTCAGCCTTTTTCAAAAGAAAGAACAAATTATTTTATAAATGCTTATAATAACATAAACAGAATAAAATGCGAACTACGAACGAGAAATAATACACCTTGCGCCAATAACAAAGAAAGCAAATGTCAAATAATAGAGCGCATTGCCCAAAAGATAAAAAAAGATAGAATAACCTTATTGGAATTGGGGTGTGGGAATGGGAATCTTTTAAAAATGCTATCAAGAAATGACAATTTTGATTTGTCTGGCTGCGACCTTCAAGAAAATCCAAGCATAAACAATCTAACCATATATAATAAAACCATTTACGAAACATTACTAACGCTAAATGACAATTCGATAGACATAATTGTAGCCGACAATGTATGTGAGCATTTTTTAGAAGATGAGGCCGATGAGATTTATAACTTGATAAACCATAAAATACGCGGTGAAGGTTATTGTATTTTCTTTATTCCAAATATATTAATTGGTCCATCGGACATATCAAAAAGATTTCTAAAGTACAAAGAAAAACCAGTAGGTTTCCATTATATGGAACAAACATACTCTGAAAATATCAGATTGTTCAACAGACACCGCTTGAAAACCGCATATTTATATGTTGACATTAAAAACCGTAAATTATTAATACGAAATATATTAGGGATTCCTGACAGATTTAAAACATTATTGGAAAGGATTATTGACAAATCATTGTCAAATGATTCAAAAGAAAGAAGAAGACATTTTTTTTCAAAATATGGCTACACTATATATATTGAGAAAAAGATAACCACATTTGTAACTAAAGTTCAACCGTTTCAACAGTAAAATATAAACATAAAACAACACGCGAACATTTACTCTAAAAGCGACACAACTCTCTGTTTCTGCACATCATTTTCATAAACAAAATAGAACATTTTGTCAACAAACGCTTTATTATATAGATGTATAGTGTAACTTTAACCTCGGATTATTGTATAAGTATAGCGTATTTTGAAATAGAGACATACATTTTATTGAATAGAATTATAACAAAATAGAATTTAATAACCTCAAAATAATTGCACTATGAAACGCAGATTTACTCTTTTAGCAATCGCAACATTTTTGTCTGGGACATTGATGGCGGCATGGGATGGCAGCACGAAAACCGCACCGTCTGCTGGTGATGGTTCCGAAGGAAGTCCTTATCAAATAAAGACAGAAGAGAATTTAGCCTGGTTAGCATATACCAGTGATAAATGGGGAAAGCACTTCATACAAACTGCCGATTTAGATTTGGGTAATCATCAATTGGACGAACCTATTGGCAATAGCTCAACAAAATTTACAGGTTCATACAATGGCGATGGGTATGTCATTAGCAATTTGTATTATAATGACAATACCAAATCAAATGTCGGATTGTTTGGCTACACATCTGGTGCTACATTAACCAAAATAACTGTTGCAAGCGGCAGTATTTATGGAAGCGGCGCAACAGGCGGAATCTGCGGATATGCAACTGGAGGTTCTACCATATCATATTGTGCAAATAATGCCTCCGTATATGGCAAGCAAGAGCAAAACGGCGGCATTTGCGGTTTTGTGTCCGACGCTACAATCTCTAATTGTATTAATTATGGGCTTATATCTGGATTCAATTTTATTGGAGGAATCGCCGGACGATGCAGCACAAACGATGTTACCATAGAAAAATGTGTGAATGTCGGTCAAATATTCAGTATGTGCGCAACATCAGGATGCATTCTTGGATTCAATGACGATTATAAAACCATAGAACATATCAGCAACAACTACTTCGACAATCAAATAAACACTTTAAATGGTTCCACTTCAAAAAAAGACGGAAACGAACCTTCGGGTGACTATAGTGGCAAATTTAGAGGTATGGCCACAACAGATTTGACTGGCGATGGACTGAAAAGTATTCTAGGTGAAAACGAATGGGAATATGCCACGGGAATGTACCCACGTCTGAAATTAAAAAACAATAATGATGAAATATTATTAGCAGCCACGACTGTTATTCTATCATCTGGCGACAAGGCCGATAATGTAACCAAAGACTTCACGGTTTCCACAGAGAATAACGTTTCTTGGGAAAGTGAAGAAAATACCGCTAATATATCAATCAATGGTAACAATGTTTCCATTCTTAAATCCACAGGCGTTGTTTTGATTGCTAAAAAAGAGAGCCATACCAAAAGAGTATATCTGAAAACAAATAAAATAGGTGCAACAGCCATCGGTTCTGAAGAATCTCCACTCACTATCGAAAATGAGGCTGATTTAAATAATCTGCGCAAAGCCATGAACAACTATGGCACATATAAAAATTGCACGAACTATGATGGTTTTAAAGGCATTCATTTTAAGGTTATTGTTGATATTGAATTAAGTAATTGGCAAGAGCCTATAGGCTCACACAATGCATTTAAAGGTGTATTTGACGGCAACCATCGTACAATAAGCAATATTAATATCGACCAATCATGCTCAAGTGTTGGTGGTTTGTTTGGTTGTGCTGCATCTGGAGAAATAAAGAATATAACTGTCAGAGGTTCTGTTGATGGCAAAGACCTTATTGGCGGCATTTGTGGTGCAGTGTTTGACGAAACACTGACTAATTGCATTTCATATTGTGTATTAAACTGCAATGGCAAAGCCCAAGTTGGTGGAATATCAGGCGATGACAGGGGATTTTCGACATTCATAAATTGCGAAAACCATGGTGCAATAAATTGCGGACAACGTTCTGGAGGCATTTTAGGTAGAAGCCAAATGGACGTAACATTAAATGGTTGCAAAAACTATGGAAATGTCACTTCAAATTCTGATAATATTGGTGGCATCTGCGGACAAATCGCTTCTACTTCCGGCGGAGGAACAATAACAAGTTGTGAAAACCACGGAGTAGTAAAATCACAATCAAAAACAAATGTTGGCGGTATTATAGGCTCTACAACAAATAAGGTGTCACATGATATCACCATTACAAATTGTATAAACAGCGGTAGTGTGAAGGGGAATAAACATACAGGAGGCATTATTGGCCACCCCTATTATGCAACAATAGAAAATTGTTTAAATCTCGGAGATATTAGTGGTGAAGAAAGTATTGGTGGTATTTCCGGAAGTAACGAAACTATAGTAACGATTTCAAACGTTTTTAATGCAGGCCAGATAGAAGGAGGCAATGGCATTGTTGGCGTTATAAAAGGAAATTCTTCTTGTATAAATGGTATCAATATTGGTAAAGTTTCCAATCTTGCCATAGGCAATAACGAAACCCACAACAGTTATGCCATATCCAATTTCTTCTTCGACAAGCAAATGAGCCTTGCAACCGCCAATGGGTCTAGCAAACTGACTTCAGAAATGACCGGCACTGCCCTGCTGAGCACATTAGGCACTGACAACTGGACATACACCGATGGCATGTATCCAATGATAAAGGCTCTTGATAATTCTGATTATATGATTGTTGCCGCTTCTCCAATTATTCTTAATGGCGAAGAAAAAATCGACAATGTAAACAAAAACTTCACGTACGGCGCAGGAGAAGGTGTTGAATGGACTTGCAGTAATCATGAATACATATCGTTTGCAAACGGTACTGGTTACCTCACATATTATATAGAAGAAAATGCTCCAGAAACACCCGCTTCGGTAACGATTACCGCAACTAAAAAAGTAAACGATATCGAAATCAGCAAAACCATACCATTGACATTAATTCCTAAAGTTGGAAAGGATTCTCCTGAAGCCTCATTGTCTATAAGTCCCAATGAATTTGTATATGGCACAATATTCACAGAAGATTTGTTAACCAAATCGGCTGCTTGCGATGGTGCTTGGGAATATAGTGTTCCTTTAGGTTCCAAACCTCAAGCAGGGTTACATACTTTAACTGCAACATTTGTTCCTTCCGATGACCTTTACGATATACAAACCATTTCAGTTGACTTTACTGTAACCAAAAAAGAGCCGACTATTGAATGGTATCCGCAAAACATAACTTATGGTGATTCCGACTCTGACGAAAAGATTAAAAATGCCAAAGCCAAAGATGGTGATGTGGTTCTCTCGGGTGTTTTCTCATATAACATTCCTGTTCTTACTCCAGGCGAGAAGATTGTAACTGTGACGTTTAGCAACACCAACTATGAAATCACAACGATTTCTGTAGAAAAGAATACTAAAAAGACCATCAACGTTACCGCCGCAACACCTTCGATTGCATGGGCAAATCCTACCCCAATCGAATATGGCACTCCGCTATCATCGTTGCAACTCGGCGCAGTTTCAGGCGTTGGCGGAACTTTCACTTATACTGCCAATGGAGAATCTATTGATATTGGCACCACTCTTAATGTTGGCACTTACACTTTAATCGCTACTCTGCCAGCTGCAGGCAACTACTCTGCAGCAAGCCTTGAGCGCACTCTTGTGGTGAACAAAGCCACTCCAACCATCACATGGAATAATACTACTGTCACCATCAACTATGGTGAAACTGTGTCAGAAGACAGACTTAAGGCTTCCGTTGAAAATAAATACAACGATAAAGGTAGCATTTCATATTCTGTTAACGGGCAACCGATTGACATCCGGTCACAACTTGAGGCTGGAACTTACGAAATCAGTGCGACATTTACGCCTGATGACAATGCCAATTATAGCGCTGCAACCACATCGTCAACAGCCACTTTAACTGTCAAGCCTATTACTCCAACCATCACGTGGAATAATACCACTGTCACCATCAACTATGGTGAAACTGTATCAGAAGATAGGCTTAAGGCATCTGTAGAAGATGATTACAAAAACAAAGGTAGCATTTCATATTCTGTTGACGGGCAACCATTTGATATCAGAGCACAACTTGCTGTAGGCACCTACACTGTAATCGCGACATTCACCCCTAATGATACTCATAATTACGTTCCAGTTACCACTCCAGTATCTGCAACAATAACTGTCAATAAGTCTGCCACGCCTCCAACCATAACTTGGAATCCTGCTACACCTATTGTTTACGGAACTGCTCTTTCTAATGCTCAATTGAATGCCAACGCTAATGCTCCGGGAACTATCACCTATGCAGAAAATGGCAATACGGTAACTGTAGGAACCGTTTTGAGCGCAGGCGACCACATTATCACTGCCACATTGCCCGCTTCTGACAATTATGACGCTGCTACTGCACAAGTTACTATTACCGTCTCCAAAGCCACTCCAGAAATCTCTTGGACACCTGAAGATTACACTTACGGTGATTCTGAAGACATGATTAACACCAAAATCAAAAATGCATCTGCCTCGTTCAACGGCGCAAATGTGCTTGGCGAATTCGCGTATG
>JAFVGW010000055.1 GCA_017474765.1 Salinivirgaceae bacterium
TCTCATCATCGGCAAGTGCATTATGGGCAAGGGCGCGCTGAAAGAAGACGGCTCGTCGTATGAGCGCAACTGCAAGACTCACGGCGCACCGCTCGGTGGCGACGCTTACAAGAACACCATCAAGAACCTTGGCGGCGACCCCGAGAATCCGTTCGTAATCTTCCCCGAAGTGAAGGAACTCTACGCTAAACGCGCTGAGGAGTTGAAGAAGATTGTTGCCGACCGCTACGCTGAAGAGAAAGCCTGGGCATCGGCTAACGCTGACAAGGCTGCCCAACTGACCGACTGGTTCAGCGGCAAGGCACCGAAAATCGACTGGAGCAAGGTTCAGCAGAAGGACAACGACGCTACCCGTAATGCAAGTGCCGCTTGCTTGAGCGTTTTGGCAGAGCAAGTTCCTAATATGATTTGCGCATCGGCCGACTTGTCGAACTCTGACAAGACCGACGGCTTCCTAAAGAAGACCACCGCATTCACCAAAGGTGACTTCTCGGGCGCATTCTTCCAGGCTGGTGTTGCCGAGCTGACAATGGCTTGCTGCTGCATTGGTATGGCATTGCACGGCGGCGTTATTCCGGCTTGCGGCACATTCTTCGTATTCTCTGACTATATGAAACCGGCTGTGCGTATGGCTGCCCTCATGCAACTTCCTGTTAAGTTCATCTGGACACACGACGCATTCCGTGTTGGCGAAGACGGCCCGACCCACGAGCCTGTTGAGCAGGAAGCACAAATCCGCCTTATGGAGAAACTGAAAAACCACAAGGGACAGAACTCAATGCTGGTTCTTCGTCCGGCCGACGCACAAGAGACCACAGCCGCCTGGAAACTTGCAATGGAGAACACCGCAACCCCGACCGCTTTGATTCTCTCTCGTCAGAACATCAACAACCTGCCCGCCGGAAACGACTATTCGCAGGCTGCCAAAGGCGCTTACATTGTTGCCGGAAGCGACAATAATCCTGACGTTATCCTGGTAGCTAGCGGCTCTGAAGTTTCCACTTTGGTTGCCGGTGCCGAACTCATCCGCAAAGACGGCAAGAAGGTTCGCATTGTGAGTGTTCCGTCGGAAGGATTGTTCCGCAGCCAAAGCAAAGACTATCAGAAGAGCGTTCTGCCTGCAGGCGTGAAGAAATTCGGCCTGACCGCCGGTCTGCCGGTGAACCTGCAAGGTCTGGTTCCGGAGAGCGAAGGCGCTGTCTGGGGCTTGGAGAGCTTCGGTTTCTCAGCACCTTACAAAGTGCTCGACGAGAAACTCGGCTTCACTGCAGAGAATGTTTACAATCAGGTTAAGAAGTTGTTCTAATTGAACGGAAAACCGATAAATGAAAAAGCCCCGCCAACCGGCGGGGCTTTTTTTGTGGTGGTTAATCGCAATCAGATTATCTCTCATGCAATTCTTTCTCTGTGAAATCGTCGGGAAGCATAATGATGGTAATGCAGTTGTTGGCCGGCAGAATAACATCTTTCACAAAATTGCGGATGTCATCTGATGAGAGTTTCTCAAGAATGGCCTCATACTCAGTACGTCCGTCGATGTCCCATTCAAGTTTGTCCTCAATCAGTCCTGCCCAGTAGCCATTTTGGCGCTGGTTGTTGTCGAACTGCTTCTTTTGGAATAGTTTGAAGTTGCTCAACTCTTCGGCTGTTACGCCGTTGGCGGCAATGTCGTCGATGCTTTGGCGGACAAGCATGGCCACAGAGTCGCATTTTACTGGTGTGAACGGGCAGTAGATTTCAACGTAGAGGCCGTCTTTCACGCCGCGTCCCAAGCCAGCCGAAGCCGATACCGAGTAGGCGAATCCCTTCTCCTCACGTATGGTCTTGGTGTAGCGCTGGCGCAAAATAGAGCCATATGCGTTTGCGGCAATTTGCTCTGCCTGATTGAAATTGCGCTCACCGTGCCAGAATTGGTAGAACCAGGCTTGCGGAGTTTCCATAGTGCGCTCAAAGCGGTTTGTTACAGCCCCTTGATGATAGGTTTCAATCTGCTCTGTCGGGCGAGGCTCGCGTTTCTTCACACCAGGCAGCGAAGCAATGTATTGCTCAACAAACAGCCGCAGTGAGTCGGTATTGAAGGCTCCTGTGAAGATGAAATCAAAGTCACCAGCCGATTTGAATCGCTCGCTGTAGATGCGGCGAACATCGTCGTATTTAATCTTGTCAATGTCTCCAAGTTTGATGTCCATCTGACGCGGATTATGGTCGTAGATGGATGCATTGATTGAGTCGTTGAAAGCGTTCATCGGGTCTTTTTCCGCATTCTCGAGCGATGTGCGCATACGGGCAATGTAACTGTTGAAACCATCGACGTCGTTGGCAGGCTCCTGGAAACGCATATAGATGAGTTCGAACAGTGTGCGCAGGTCTTTCGGCGTTGAGTTGCCCGACAAATATTCCTGATAAGTGCTCAGCGACGGACTCAGACTAACCTGTTTTCCTGCAAGTTTCTTGCTGAGCTCGGTTGTGGTGAAGTTGCCCAGACCAGTGCTGCCAATCACACCGTTGAAAGTCTTGATTGTAGGCAGCAGAGCAGGGTCGGTGATGGTTGCGTTGCCGCCCCAGCTGATGGCTAACATACGCACCTCAGTGTTGCTGAAATCGGTCTGTTTGAAGAATACGCGGGCGCCGTTGGCAAGTTCCCACATTTTGTAACCAAAATCTGCCTGGCTTTCTTTTTTGATTTTGCCTTTTTTCGGCAGTTTCGATATCAGCGGTTCGTCTTTCACATTATCGACGTACGGCTCCAACTTGGCCTTGCGAACATCGGCAATCACCTGTTTCATCTCATCTGCAGTGGGCAGCGTAAGTCCTTCTTTGTCAGGATACATGGCAAGGAAGACGAAGTTTGTGTCGATTGATGCTGCGGCTTGTGCCATCATCTGCGAGAATATTTGCACACCCATCTGGTCCAACTGCTGGTCGATTTGCTTATAGAGTTCATATTCGGCTTCAAGTCCCGGATAAGAGCGGTTGTCGATGAAGTGGCGCACGGCCTTGTTCACATAGTAGCTGCTGTACTGCTTGTCGCGGTTGTCGTAGCTGCGCTCAACCGAACTCATAATCTGCTGGCGTGCGCGGAAAATCTCAGTGCCGGTGATTCCGAAACGGCGTGCGCGCTCAATCTCTTGCATAAGCATGGTCAGAGCCTCTTTGTCGCGTCCCTCTTTTGGGATGATTGCGCCCAAAAAGCAGTCTTCGGTTTTTGCAAGCAGATAGTTGTCGAATCCGCAGTCGGCTGCCGCAAACGGGCAATCGTCTTTGCGGGCGAGTTCTGCCAGACGGGCGCTGAGAGCCCTTCCGATGATGCCACGCAGGAACGACTGGGCTATTGCTGCTGTGGTGTTGTTCATTTCGTAGGGGATGGCCGGTGTTTTGAACATCACTTCGATAATGGTGCGCTCCATTTCCTTATCCTTGTCAATCACATAGATAGGCTCGGTGGTTGCAGGCACGTCAAAACGCTTGAACTCGGCTGGATTTTCGGGCATCTCAACGTCGCCAAACGTCTTTTGGATGCGTTTCTCCATATCCTTGGCATCGAAATCGCCCACAACAATAATTCCTTGAAGGTCAGGGCGGTACCATTTTTCGTAGTAGTCGCGCAAGGTTTGCGGCTCAAAATTGTCAACCACGCTCATCAGACCGATGGGCATACGCTTGCCGTAGCGTGAGTTGGGATAGAGAGTCTCCAGATTGCGGTTCAGGATTCGCATCTGGGCGCTGGTGCGCATGCGCCACTCCTCGTGAATCACGCCGCGCTCCTTGTCAATCTCCTCGGGTAGCAGCAGAAGACCGTCCGACCAGTCGCGGAGAATGAGCAGACACGAGTCGATGTTGTTATCGTTGACCGGCACATCGTCAATGTTGTACACAGTCTCATCGGTGCTGGTGTAGGCGTTCAGGTTGTTCCCGAACTTCACACCGATGCTCTCGCAATACTTCACAATGTTGTTTCCCGGGAAGTGAGTGGTGCCGTTGAAGCACATGTGCTCCAGAAAGTGAGCCAAGCCACGCTGGTCCTCCTCTTCCTGCACCGAGCCCACACGCTGCGCGATGTAGAAATAGGCTCGCTCGCGCGGTTCCTCATTGTGACGAATGTAATAGGTTAGCCCGTTGGGCAGTTTGCCAAATATTACCGCTGTGTCGAGCGGAAGTTGTGGCATTTGCTGCTGCGCCTTCATCTGCGAAGGAATCAGCATACTTGCGGTCATAACCGCAAGAATTGAAAGTTTTTTCATCTAGTTGTGGTATTAAGTTATAAAGCCGAAAGATAATAATAATTTCCTATCGGAATATCGTTCTTAGCCAATAATATGCAAACGTGGTGTCGGCACAAATCAGAACCACAGACTCACACCTGCTGAGAACGGATATACCTCGGGACCCTTCCCATCTTGGAACATTGGCGACAGGTTGGCACGCACATACGCTCCCACGCAGTCAACACCGATTTTTGCCACCAGGTTGTAACCGAAAAGGTTTTGATAGAAATTCGAGTGCGTGCGGTTCTTCTCGCCTGACGATGTTTTCATTTTCGTGTTCGACCATAAAAGCAGATTACCCTCAACTCCAGCCATCAGCCAGGCACCTTTGGCATGCACCTCAATAACCACAGGCACTGTCAGATAGGTGTTGGTCAACTTGCTTTTCTTATGCGACACAGTGTCGGTGTAGTGTAGCAGATGCGTGCTGCCTTTTTCGAGCACAAGGTTTTTGTTCGAAAAATAGTAAGAGTCGATTTTTCCTCCCACACCAGTGCAGATGCCCAAATGGCGGTTGATAATTGGCAGTCCGGCTGCGCTGAAGCAGCCTGCCAACTGAAATCCGCGGTGGTCAAGAAAGTTGTCATTGTCATCGAGCGTGACCGACATTTGCTGCGATGCAAACTGCACCACACCAAAATCGAACGATGTCAGACTTGTACTGAAGTAACGGTATTTTTTCGGATTTGAGTTGCCGCTTTGGCTGTTGTTCTGGTTGTTGTTGGGCTGCGGTGTGTAGTTGTTGCCATATTTTGTGGCCGGAGAAATGTTTTTTGACTCGTCATCATCGAAACTCTGGTCGAAGTTGTTGCGGTCTTTTAGGAAGTGGATTCCGTTGTCGTCGAAAATCACCTCGCGACGGCCGAAACGATAACTCTTGGTAGATTCGGACTCAGTTCGCGAATCGACCGAGTCGGCGGCAAAACTCTCTTCAAAAATGTCGGAATTTTCGGCATAAAGCGATGTGGCAGCCATCAGCGCCGCGCAAACCATCGATAATCTTGACAAAGTTTTCA
The DNA here is from genome assembly GCA_017474765.1 of Salinivirgaceae bacterium. GTDB lineage: Bacteria > Bacteroidota > Bacteroidia > Bacteroidales > SZUA-534 > RUG13583. The sequence continues at coordinate 5,282 of JAFVGW010000055.1, forward strand.
TCTGGTAAAAAGTTAAATATCTGTACTGTGGTTAGTTGTTGTCACTGATGTTTGGCGCCACCTGTAGTATGGAATCCAATCGGTGAGGCAGATTCCGGCCGAGAACGGATACATTTCGGGAGCCTTGCCATCGCGGAACAGCGGCGACATGTTGGCTTTCACAAACACTCCCACACCCTTCAGTCCGATTCTTGCCACAAGGTTGTAACTGAGACGGTTCATATACAAATCGGTGCGGTGCTTTTCCTTGTTGCCCGACGATGTTTTTGTCTTTGTCGATGCTCCGATGCGCAGGTTGCCCTCAACTCCGGCCATGAAGAAGAAATCGTCGCGATTGCCCTGCTGCCACTCCAGAACAAGCGGAACAGTCAGATATGAGCAGCGCATTTTGCTCTTGCTGTAGTCGGTGCTGCTGTCGAAGTAGTAAGCCAGGCTGTTGTTGCCTTTGCTCAGAATCATATTCTCGTTAGAGAACGAGTAAATGTCGAATTTCAAACCAATGCCCGTGGCGATGCCCAGATGGCTCTGCGCTATCGGCAGTCTTGTCTCGCACAGATTGAAAGCGATGTGAAAGCCGCGGTTCAGTTCAAGGAAACTGGCGCTGTCGTCGATGCTGGCCGAAAACATTTTCGAGCCGTAGCCCGACGCGCCCAAGTCGAATGCCCCGACATGCGTTTTCTCACTGCTGATTTTGACGCTGTAATCCTCCTTATTCTCGGATGTGGTGCCATCGCTGTTGCGATAGCCTTTGATGTACTGGACACCGTTGCGGTTGATAATAAACTCTTCCCAATCGGGGTTAGACTGGCTGTTGCTGTCGCTGCTTATTGTCTGTTCATCAGCAATTTTGCCATTGATGGTGGAGTCTGCCGCCTCTGTTTGGGAAAAAACAACTGTTGTAGCCATCATTGCGGCGCAAACCATCGAAATCTTAACTGACATTTTCATAATAGATATTTTTAAACTGTAATAACGCGGTTGTAATGTTCCGCAGTGTTTTTTAGTTTTCACACACAAATGACGCGAAGAAAAACGGAATGTTACATACTTGTAAAAAGTTTTTTTTCGCGATGTCAATTGGTGTCCCGTTTGCCCGAAAAGAACAATTTTTGCCTGGAAGTTGAACTGGATATTATATGGAGTGCCAGAGGCGTGCGAATGGTGTATATTTTATATAAATACAAGCTATTCGCACTTGGAGCAAAAGTTTCGGCTGAGCAAGTTGTATGTTTTTATTCAAAAGATATACAATGTTTTACAAGTATTTAAATCGGCAGGATGGCTTCGGTGCATGGTAAAAAACAAGGAGCATTGCTGAAAAGGCCAAATCGGCTTTGAAAAAGACCGTTTTTTGGCCCAAAATCGGGGTTCTGATTGTCAACTCATCGTAATCAAACCGCCATTCATATTGAAAAAGTGCCCAAAAATCGACTTATAACGGGTTTGAGGGTGAGTATCGGCAAAATATAAATTTTAGTCGAGAGTTTCTTGCCTTGTTTTTCAACATCGTATACTTTTACATCAGTGTTTTGAAAATACCGGCGTTTGCCGATACTATTTAATAACTCTAAATTTTATTTTTTTATGAAAAAGAATTTTTTAAAAACCGCAATCATGAGCCTGGCGCTCGTATTCGGAGTGAACATTGCCAACGCGCAAATGGGTCAGATGCCATCGCCTGAAGAAATGGCAAAATTCCAAGCTGACCAAATGAAGCAAACCTGCAACCTCAACGACGATCAGTACAACAAAGTGCTTGTTGTTTACAAAGAGCAAGGTGAGAAAATGGGTAAATTGTTCCAGGGCGGTGGCCAACCCGACATGAGCGAGTTCGCAAAAATGCAGGAAGAGCAGAACAAGAAACTGCAGGAAATCCTCACCCCTGAGCAATACAAAAAATGGGATGAGCATCAGCAAGAGATGCGCAAAAACTGGGGTGGCGGCGGCTTCTAATAAGCTTAAGAACTAACGAAAAACAGGCATTCGGACAGCGGGTGCCTGTTTTTTTTGTGCCGACGGCGTTCAGCGGAAGATTATTTTTTCCAAAACTCATAATAATTAAACCACTGCTCGGGATATTCCTTCAGAATCTTCTCAAAATTAGCCACATACTGCTCCAGAAGGGCTTGCTCGGGTTTGCGGTCGCGGGTGCGGGGCACGGGCTGCGCAATGGTGAACCGATAGTGGTAGGTCATCGGTTTCTCGCGCATTGCGAAGTAGAACACCACGGGCACCTTCAGCCGCGACGCCAGCAGGAACGGCCCCGACGGAAAATCGGCCTCACGGCCCATAAACGTTGCGGTGAGCAGTTTGTCGGCGTTCACGTAGCGGTCGCCTTGGAAGCAGACGTACTCGTGACGGTTGAGCGCCTCGGTAATTTGGAAGACGTGCGTCAGCGTGTCGTTGTTCACGGGAATGACCTTGTAGTCGTGGCCAGTTGAGTTTTTCGCCAGCATCTCCTTGATTTTCTGATATTCAGCATCGTACATCACAATGTTGATATTCTTGCCGTAATCGCCGAAGAACGGCGCGCCAATCTCCCAGTTGCCAATGTGGCCGCCCATCATTATCACGCCCTGCTGCGAGTTCAGCACGTCGAGAAACTCCTGATAATTTTCGAATTTGAAGTGGTATTTGTCGGTCATTCCGCTGCCAATGGCAATCTTGTCAATCAGCGTCTGACCCAATCGGTAATAATTTCGGAAAAGCAGACCGACGGATTTCAATCGGTTCAGTTTCAGCGTTTTGCGGGCATAGCGCCACGTGCACGCGGTGGCCTTTGGGGCAAAAGGAATGAAATAGACAACAACAAAAGCCAGAAAAACGTAGGCCGCGCGGACGCCTATGTATTGTATCAGTTTGATAAAGAAGAAGTAACCGAAACTTCCGCCTCGCGTTTTTCCCTTCCAGTCAGCCATTGGCGGTGGTTATTTTGTCGTGCGCTCAATCACAAGGTTGTAGAAATCTTGGAAAGTGCGGATTTTGGCGAAATCCTCGCCTGTGACGTTGAATCCGAAGTTCTGCTCCACCAGAACCACAACATCCACAAGGTCAAGGCTGTCGAGCTCCAGCGTTTCCATCAGCGGCGCGTCGGGTTTGATAACATTAATGTCAACCTCAAACTCCTCGGCCAGAGTCTCGTTGATTTTCGCGATTATTTCTTCGTTGGTCATAACTATTTGAATTTCTTAATTATAAGTGTTGAGTTTGTGCCTCCAAACCCGAAAGAATTCGTCAAAAATAAATCAAATTCTGTATCTATCCGCGTTTTGGGGATATTTAATTGGCACGAAGCCTCGTCGGGTTCCTCAAAGTTGATATTCGGCGCAATGAAGCTGTTGTTCATCATCAGCGTCGAGTAAATGACCTCGCTTGCGCCTGCCATCCACATCTCGTGGCCCGTCATCGACTTGGTTGAAGCCACGTAGGGGCGGCTTGCACCGAACACCTCGGCAATGGCGCGGGCCTCGTTCAGGTCGCCTGCGGGGGTTGAAGTGGCGTGGGCGTTGATATACGGAATGTCGGCGGCAGCAAGTCCCGCGCTGTCGAGAGCGCGTTGCAGCGAGCGTTTGGGTCCTTCGACGTTCGGCACCGACAGGTGGTCGCCGTTCGACGAGAAGCCGTAGCCGACAATCTCGGCCACAATGGGCGCTCCGCGTTTTATGGCCGACTCGTAGCTCTCAACCACCACGCTTGCCGCGCCACCGCTTGGCACCAGTCCGTCGCGACGGCGGTCGAACGGTTTCGAAGCCTTGGTTGGGTCGGCTTCCTGTGTCGAGAAGGCGTTCAGGCCGTCGAAACTGCCTGTGGCGTAGGGGTTGACCTCTTGCGCGCCTCCGCAGAGAACAATATCTTGAAGTCCTTGTTTGATAAGTAGATAGGCAATGCCAATGGCGTGCGAGCTGCTTGCGCAGGCGCCTGCAATGGTGAAGTTGATTCCGCGCAGTTTGAATATCACCGAAAGGTTCATCGAAACGGTTGAAGTGAGCGATTGGAACACCGATTCGGCGCCTACCAGCACGGTGTTTTTCTTTTGGCGAACGGTGTCAATGGCGGTAATTATCGGTGCCGCGCTTGTGTCGTTGCCGAACAGGATTCCGACCTCGTTTTGGGCCAGAAAATCGGCGTCGATACGCGCATTGCGGAAGGCCTCAAGCGACGAAACATAGGCATATTCGCCTTGTTCAGCAAGTCCGCGGCGGCTGCGGCGGTCGAGCAGCTCCTTCATATTGGGGCGCTCAATAATGCCCGTGAGCGACGATTGGAAGCCCAGCCCCTTGCGCTCGGGGTCGATTCCAATGCCCGACCGCCCGTTGTAGAGCGATTGGCGCACCTCGTCAAGGTTCTTGCCAATGCAAGAGTAAATGCCCATTCCTGTTATTACAACTCTGCGTTCCATCGGGCTAAAAATCGATTTTTTTGGTTTTCAGATAGTTTTCCACCCTTTCAATGTCTTTGTACAGCGGGCTGTCGACGGTTGAGAAGGCGGGGAAAATGGCTCGCACCTCATCGTAAACGGCGCGTGTGGCGGGGCTCATCTTGTCTTGAATCTTCAGAATATCAACGGCTTGAGCCAGCGACATCATCATTATGGCCATCACCTGGAACGAGTTCTCGATAATGTGCTTTGCAATGAGCGCCGAGTTGGCACCCATACTCACAATATCTTGATTATCATTGTTGTTAGGTATGCTGTGCACATACATCGGGTTCGAGAGTGTCTGACACTCGGCGGTGGTGGAAGTGGCGGTGAACTGTGCGGCCTGCATTCCGTAGTTCAGGCCCAGCACGCCCATATTGACAAACGGCGGCAGAATGCCGTTGATTCGGTCGTGATATAGATAGTTGAGCTGCCGCTCGGTGAGCATTGTGAGCTTGGTGACGCCGATTTTCAGCTTGTCCATCTCGTACGAAATGTAGTCGCCGTGGAAGTTTCCGCCGTGGAACACGTTTTGGTTTTCGGGGTCGATAATGGGATTGTCGCAGGCCGAATTGACTTCGTTAATCAGCACTTTCTCAGCGTTTTCCATCTCGTCGAAAATCGGTCCCAGAATCTGCGGAATGCAGCGCAGCGAGTAGTAGGGCTGCACCTTGTGGCCGAAGGTGGCCTCGGTGTGCTTCTGGTTGTAGAGCTCGGCCTCGCGTTTGAGCATACATTGGCTGCCCGCGCTTATTTCACGCATCAGGCGTGCAATCTCGCGCTGTCCGCGGTGACGTTTGGTGGCGTTCAGCTCGGCCGACATCAGGTCGTCGTACGAAGCGGCCACCTCGTTCATCATCACCGACGCCACAAGCGACCAGCGAAGCAGTTTCTTGGCGTAAATCAGGTTGACAATGCCAATGCCCGTCATCACCGACGTGCCGTTGGTAACCGACAGTCCCTCACGCAGATAAATCTTGAACGGCTCTAGTCCGTTTTCCTTCATCACCTCGGCTGTGGGGCGCAGTTGGCCTTTGTAGAAAACCTCGCCTTCGCCAATGAGCGTGAGCGCAATGTGGGCAAGCTGCACAAGGTCGCCGCTGGCGCCAACGCTGCCGTGCTCGGGAATGTAGGGGATAATGCCGCGGTTTATGAACTCAACAATGAGCCGCACCAGCTCGGTGTGAACGCCCGAGTTGCCCTGCAGAAAGGTGTAGAGCCGTGCAATCATTGCCGACTTCACATACACCTCGGGCAGCGGCTGCCCAGCACCCGTCGAGTGGCTGCGTATGATATTGTATTGCAAATCGATAAGCGACTGGTCGTTGACTCTGTACTGAGCCATCGGGCCGAAGCCAGTGTTTATGCCGTAAATGATTTTGTCTTTCGAGAAATCCTTCAGAAACTGAAAACTGCGGTCAACAGTTTTCAAATCATCATCGGAAAGCGTAAGTTTCTTGTTTTCAAACAGAATGCCGTAAAGCGTTTCTAAATCTATTTCTTGTTTTGAAGCCATTTTTATTGGTGCGTGCAACTTGTTGTTTCGCGGCGCAAATATAATTGATAATTGCGAAGTATTCTTTTATTGTGCAAGCGTTTTGAAAATCGGAGGGTTGCGCCATGGCGTGAATGCCGATACGCGCACTGATTCCTCAGATTTTTATTGAACGCGGATTTAACTGATTTGCGCAGTTTTTATATTATTTCAATATTAACAATATAACAATCTAACCTCTTATTCTTCAAACTTTTACATAATCCGAAATGAGCGGAATTTTATTTCTTTTTGTTCAGATTCCTTCCAATCTTATTTGATTCTCACTTTACCAGCCATGTCTTTCAACTTCTCAACGCTGATTGCCAGAGGAGCTGCTCCGTTGGTGTTGACAGGCGTCTGCTCGCCGTCGATATTGAAGGTGAGTGTTGAGCCGTCGGGGCGGACGTCGATTGTTACGGGCGCGCCCATCACAAGCGGCAGGTTCTTGCTGTCGTGGCCAGCGGGGAAGCCGCACAGAACGGGAATGTTGTACTTTTCGAGATACTGGTGCAGCATGTGCTCAACGCTGAAGTAAGCCAAATCGGTTGAGCAGCTGACAAACTCGCCCAGCACAACACCCTTGCAGCGGGCCAGCACGCCGTTGAGCCGCAGCATGTTGAAGAGGCGGTCGATATTGTGCAGCGTCTCGCCAATCTCCTCAATAAAGAGGATAATGTCGCCGTGAGCCGTGGCATCGGCCTTGCTGCCCAGCAGAGGCACAAAGGTGCAAATGTTGCCGCCCACAAGCGTGCCGCTTGCCTTGCCTGTAATGTTCTGTGAATGAGCGGGTACGCTATACTTCGGAACACTGCCCATAAGCAGGTCGCGCATCAGGGTGCTTGTCTGGTCGGTTCCGCCCGACGAGGCCAGGAATGTGCTCATGGTGCCGTGAATGCTCATCACGCCCGCGTTCGACAGCATGCCGTGAAGGGTTGTTATATCGCTGAATCCGACAATCCACTTCGGATTGTTTGTGAACTCCTCAAGCGCCAGCTGGTCGACAATCTGAATGGAGCCGTAGCCGCCGCGGTTGCAGATAATGGCTTTTATTTCGGGGTCTTTGAGCGCCCAGCGGACATCGGCGGTGCGCTCGGCCACTGTTCCCGCAAACTTGCCAGCGTCGAGTTTCTCAACATTGGGCCCGATAACAGGCTCAAGTCCCCATCCGCGCAGCACAGCGGCGGCTTTCTCAATGTTCTCCATTGGGGTTGAGTATGAGGGCGATATGAGCGCCACCTTGTCGCCTTTCTTCAGAAATGGCGGGGCCACGCATTTGAGCGGCGTGGTGTCGGCATCGTTTATTATCTCGTTTATAATTGTGGTGTCGTTATTTATGACAATGATTTCGTCATCGTCGTCTTTGTTGCATGAGGTGGTGCACATTGCCGCGATAACTAAAGCCGCTGTGGCAAAAAGCCAGTTTGTTATTTGTTTCATAATTAGCGTTTTGTATCGGTTTTGAAAATAAATGTTGCTCTAAAAAAACGTTTTGGTGTAAAGTTAAACTATTATCTTTTTGGTTTGCAACTTAATAAAAACAAAAAAGAGAACCCGTTTGAGAGTTCTCTTTTTGTGGTGGTGCCACCGGGAATCGAACCAGGGACA
>JAFVGW010000056.1 GCA_017474765.1 Salinivirgaceae bacterium
TACAAATACCATTAAAATGGTATGTCTATCTCCAAAGATTGAATAATAGATTCGAGCTTATAAAACGAATCCGCAGGTTGTTCGTTGGTGGCGGCCTGCGGATTTTTGTCATTTTACTATATGCGCCGTGCTGCCTCATCGCCATATCCTCGAGTAATCACCGAGTAATCCCCTCGGGCGGTTATCGCAAACTTTCCCGCACAATCCAACCGCAACCGAAAGCAAACCGCACAAAACCGCACAAAACAACTTTATCGCAAATAAAACAACCGAAAACAGAGGAAAACGCAAGTTGCTCCGCGGTGTTGCAGCCCCGCGGATTTCCAAAAAACTCATTTTTAAATTCCGTTGGCGGAATTAAAGTAAAGAATATTTAATTCCGCCGACAGGTCTCATCGGGTTTAATCATTACAAATCCACATATTCTATCCTATTCACAGCGCCTCAAATCTCACCGAGGCGCGGTTGCCTTCGGTATCGACAATGGTAAGCGTATGGCGGCCGGGCGCCACATTGACCGATAATTCATGAATGTCGGCGGTGGAGCCGATGAAGCAGTCGTCAATGTGCCAGTAGATGGTGCTGTTGCCCACATGAGCCGCGCGGAACACAAAGCGGCTTTGGCTGCCGTCGAAGTCGGTGGTGCGCACCAGTTTGGAACCGTTTTCCGGATAAATTATCTGCATGGTATTCCGCAAGTCGGCCTGACACTGAGGATGATATGGCGGTATCGGTTCATAATCAATGTGTTGCTGACGATAATAGTAGGCCATTGTTGGTGGCAGCACAAACCGGTGCTCGGTTATTATCTGGCTTACAGGCATGCACGAACTGTTCACCTGATATTTGCGGTCGGGCGAGAGGTGGATAAGGTGGTGATAGGGACAACATTCAGTTTTCATCACGGCCAGCGGCATTATTAGAGTATCGATGTCGGTGCAGTTGTTGCCTGCGCGGAATCCGCTTTGGCGGCATATCGGAATAAGTTCCATTTCGCTGAGCGGCTGTTCGAACCAGCCGTCGTTGGGCAGCATGGAGAATACCGAGAACATTACCGGAGCCGCGAATCCCACGCCCGTCATGCCTGCGCGTCCCTCGCCGTCGGCATTGCCCACCCACACACCAACCACATGGCTCGGTGTTACGCCAACACACCAAGCGTCGCGTGAGCCGTAACTCGTGCCAGTTTTCCATGCTATCTTCTTCATGCTTTTGAACATTTGCCATGTCGATTCTTCCTCGGGACGGTTCAGGTTCGACATTGCCTCGAATGTGGTGTATATGGATGCGTCTGTAAGCGGGCTTTCAATCGGGCGGGGCTTGCTGCCTGGTATGAAGCTGAGCTGACGGTAGTCGGATACGGTGTTGTCTTTCCGGTTCAGGTCCCGAGCCATTGACGCGTAGGCGCCGCACAGGTCCATTAGCGACACCTCGGCGCCGCCAAGTATGAGCGTTGCTCCGTAATGCTGGTCGTCGAATGGGAGAGTGGTGAGACCTATTTTGCGCAGCAAGGTCAGAAAACGGGCCACATTGTAGCGTTGCAGCATACGCACCAGCGGCACGTTGAGCGACGAACGCAGAGCCTCTGCCGCAGGCACTGCTCCGCTGAATTTGCGGCTGAAGTTCTGCGGCGAGAAACCGTTGAAATTCAGCGGAATGTCAGGAATGAGCATTGTGGGTGTTATGCTGCCGTCGGTGAGCATGGCCGCGTACAGAAAGGGCTTGAGTATGCTGCCCGATGACCGCGGTGCTACGGCTACGTCAACCTGATTGCTGCCGCGCTCGTCATTGGGCGATGTGGTATTGCCCACGTAGGCTGTCACATTGCCCGTCTCAACCTCTGCCACAACAATAGCCATGTGGTGTATGTAGTTCGATTTGTATTGCTCAACATATCGGTTTACCGTGTTTTGGACATTCTGCTGAAGGTCGTATCTGATGGTTGTCGCAGTCTGCTGTCCTGGCCGTTCGCTCCACACGCGCGTAAGCAGATGCGGGGCTGAGTTTGGCAACGGCAGCGGTTCTGTCGGCAGCGGCTCGCTCACAGCCAGCGAGTAGTCGGTGTCGCTTATGATGCCTTCGTTTTTGAGGCGGAGCAGCAGCCCGTCGCGTTTTTTTGCGAGCCGGTCGCGGTTTTTGCCCATGTGGATGAGCGATGGTGAATTGGGCAGCACGGCAAGAGTGGCGGCCTCGGCCCACGAGAGTTTGTCGGCACTGCGGCCGAAGTAGCGCCAAGCCGCCGCCGATGCCCCAACCACATTGCCACCGAACGGCGCATGCGATATGTACGAGCTCAGTATCCGCTGTTTGCTCATTGTCAGTTCGAGGAAGATGGCTCGGTTGGTCTCGCGCAGTTTTTGCAGAAAAGTCCGGCGTTTGTGACCGTATGAGAGCCTTGCCAACTGCATAGTGATGGTGCTGGCCCCCGACTGTATGTGCCGGCTGCTGACATTCTGGTACACAGCCCTGACCACTGCACCCGCGTCGACACCATGGTGGCGGTAGAAGTTCTTGTCCTCGAACATAATAAGGCAGGTGGCCAGTTTGTCGGGAGTGGTGTCGATGGGAGGGAAGCGCCACTGCTCGTCAGGGGCAAGGCGGGCGCCAAGCAGCGAGCCGTCGTCGGCAATAACCACAGTGGCGTAGTTGTTACCAAAGAGCGGGCGCGGCGTGGCAATGAACATAACCGCCAGCCAGAGCAGAAAAACAGCAGCAAGGCCGGTGACAACCTTCGTAACCGTCAGCTGCCACAGCCGTTTTGCCGTATCCGCCAATCTTCTGTTCATTAGGTGAAAAGTGTTCTTTAATAGGATTTTGAGTTTCTTTTGATTCCACCGACTCCCCTTCAAACCTGAATACGTGAAAAATCCATAGTTTTATCGGTAATATTTCTGTCCGCACAAATATATCGGAGAGAAATAATATTGACAACTGCCGCAAAATAATTACTTTAGCAGTATCAATTTAAAACAAAAAATATGAAAAAGCAGATTCTGTCCATTTTGCTAATGGCATTTGCCGTTGTTTTTGTCGGTTGCAATTCGGAAAACAAGCAATTAAAAAGCTACAGTCCTTATGTCGATGCTGTAACACCCAACGAGGTGCCGCGTGACTCGAAAATTAGCATTGAGTTCAACCGGCAGATTATTGACTCGTACGCCAACGATAAAAGCATTTCTAAGTATGTGAGTATCAATCCCTCTGTAAGCGGAGAATGGGTGGTGCTGAACGACAACAAACTGATAGAGTTCACACCTTCGAAACCGCTGAAGGCAGGCAAAACCTACACCGTGGTTGCCGATGTGAACGAATTGCTTGGCGTGGACAAACCTGAGGGCAAATTCACGTTTAAGTTCACCGCCCTTGCATGGCAGGCCAATGCGTTTTTCAGCGACTATAGTATCGACGATTCGGGCGAGGGACTCTTCAAGATAAAACTGTCAGTCATAACTGTCGACCGCGAGTCGGACGAGGATGTTGAGAACTGCGGAACTTTTTCCGAGTCGTTTCAGAAGATTGAATGGACCCACAGCACCGATGGTAAACGTCATGAGGCCACTATCAGCGGCATAAAGGGCGGAAAAACCGATTACGATTTCTGCTACTTCTATAAGGCTGACGAAGCGGGCAATAAAAGGGTGGTGAAAGCCACCATTCCTGCCTTCGCCTATTTCGATGTCTGGCAAGTCAATTATAAGATAAAGCCCACGCGATGCATTGAGGTGGCGTTCAACAGCACTTTGGGCGAGGCTGAAACAGTGGCTTCGTTCATAAAAATCGACGGCAAGCCGTGCGAGCAATATGAGACCGAGGGCAACACCTTCCGCATTTTCGTCGACAGCAAAGCCAAAGGCAAGGTTAATGTGCTTGTGATGAAAGGCCTGCCCAACCGCGAGGCCAAGCAGACACCAGAGGACAAGACGTTTGCCGTTGACCTTGGCGGCGACAAACCGGAGTTGTCACTGTTGCGCACGGGCTCGCTTATTCCGCTCACCGACAATCTGATAATTCCTTTCTCGTCGTGCTATTACCGGGGAGTTCTGGTCAAGGTGATTAAGATAAAAGAACGCAACATTGGCCAGTTTCTGCAGGTGAACAGCATTAGCGGCTCGCAAGAACTTAAGCGTGTCGGCCGTCTGGTGGCGCATAAATTCATATTGTTCGATTCGGAGGAGAACGATTTGTCGGCGACCAACACCTTCGCAATCAAACTGAACGAGTTGATAACACCCGAGCCGGGCGCCATTTATCGTGTCAGTTTGAATGTCGAACAGCGGCTGTCGGCATATCCAGGCGCCAACGAGACCAGCTACACCGATGCCGAACTGACCAATTATTACAACAACATAGCGTCGTCGGCGGAGAGCAGTTTTGATTATGATTATTATTACGATGATGATGACTACTACTATTGGCGTTCGAGCGACCCAACGCAGTCGTCGTATTACAATAACCGCGTTTGCTCGGTGAATGTGCTTGCCACCAATCTGGGAATGGTGGCCGAGGCTGGCAGCGACGACAAAATGAACGTCTGGGTAAACAACCTGCTGACAACCGCGCCAGAGCCCGATGTCGACCTGAAAATGTATAACTATCAGGGCGACCAGATAGCCACGGCCCGTACCGATGCCAATGGTTTCGCCGTCTTCGACAAACCTGAGAACAAGGCCTTTTACATTGCCGCCTACAAAGGCGAGCAGCGCACTTATATGCGTGTCGATAACGGTTCGGCACTCTCAACCAGCAACTTCGATGTCGGCGGCGAGATATTGCAGAATGGCACCCGCGGATTCATTTACGGCGAGCGCGGAGTCTGGAGGCCCGGCGACACGCTGCATTTGGCTTTCATTCTCAACGACCGTATCGGAAATATCGGCGACGATTATCCTGTGACAATCAGCCTTTCCACACCGCAAGGCCAGCTGTACACAACCCGCACAGTGCCCGAAGGCAGTATGGGGCTGTATTGCTTCGATTTGCCAATAGCCGCCGATGCCCCAACTGGACAGTGGACGGCAAAGGTAAATGCCGGTAATTTGGAGTATAGCAAGTATTTGCGCGTTGAGACGGTGAAACCGAACCGACTGAAAGTGGCTCTCACCGTTCCCGACAACAAACTGACACCGTCGAGCAATATTGTGAGCCTTCACAGCGAGTGGCTCAACGGCAATCCGATCCGCAATCTTAAATACGATATCAAGCTGACTGTCAGCAAGACTTCAACTGCATTCGAGAAATACAGCGATTACACTTTCGAAGACTCTTACAACAGGTTCCGTACCGAGGAGCACCCGCTGGTTAAGGGCGTTCTTGATGCCGACGGCAATGCCAACACTGCTGTCAGTCTGGCAACCAGCACCAACGCGCCGGGCAAGATGCGCGCCGGCCTCACAACAAAAGTGTATGAGGAGTCGGGCGATTTCAGCATTAACAGTATTTCTGTGCCCTACTCGCCGTTCAGCCGCTACATTGGCATTAAAGAGCCGAAGGCCGACACCCGCTACGGATGGCTCAGCACCGACAATCCGCACGAGTTCAGCATTGTCAGCGTTGACGACGATGGAAATCCGGTACCGAATGTCGAGTGCAAGGTGAGTGTCTATAAACTGAAATACTGGTGGTGGTGGGACTCTGACGACGGCGAAGTGGCCGAGTATGTCAACGACACCTACCGCGAGCCGGTGACCACAGCCCGCGTAACCACCGATAGCCGCGGTATGGCCACATATCGAATGGAGGTTAACGGAGACAATTGGGGCTCGTACTACATACGCGTTGCCGACGCAAGAAAAGGCCATTCGACAGCGATAACCTCATACTTCGACTGGCCGAGCGGCCAACCGCGCCAGACCGACGGCGATTCGGAGTCAGCCTTCGCGCTCAAGTTCCAGACCGACAAGGCCGTGTATACTCCCGGCGAACAAGCTCAGGTAAGTTTCTATGCGCCAAACGGTTCGCGCGCCATTGTCAATGTCGAAAACGGTTCTAAGATTCTGTCAACAGCTAATTACTTCTTCGATGGCGACGGCAATAAGACGGTTTCGATAGATGTAACACCCGAGATGGCGCCCAACGCTTACATACACATAATGTTGATTCAGAAATATCAGCAATCCGACAACGACCGGCCGATACGAATGTACGGAGTTACCCCGATTATCGTTGACAATCCCGACTCGCACCTGCTGCCCGTTGCCACAGTTGCCGACAAACTGCGCTCCTGCGAGGCCTATACGGTGAAAGTGAGCGAGCAGAAGGGACGGCCGATGTCGTACACGCTTGCAATTGTCGATGAGGGCCTGCTCGACCTGACCAACTTCAAAACACCCGACCCGTGGCGCGCGTTCAACGGGAAAGAGGCGCTCGGAATCCGCTATTGGGATGTGTATAACAATATTTTAGGCGCATACGGAGGAAAGATTGAGCAGATGTTCTCGATTGGCGGTGACGATGAAGCCCAGGAAAACTCCGACCCAACGGCTGACCGTTTCAAACCTGTTGTGCAGTTTGTGGGGCCGTGCACATTGGATAAAGGCAAGACCGCAACGCACAAACTTTATATGCCTAACTACAACGGCCGCGTGCGCGTCATGGTTATCGCCACCAACGGCAAAGCCTTCGGCAGTACCGACAAGAGCGTGTTTGTGGCTCGGCCGCTTATGGTAACAGCCACTCTGCCGCGAATGATAGGCTGCGATGAGGAGATGGAAGTGTCGGCTACGGTGTTCGCCACAGAGCAAGGTATGGGCAATGTCAATGTGAGGCTGAATGTGTCTGACGGAATGACAGTTATAGGCGACAGCAAGCAGGTTGTCGAACTGAATTCGATAGGCGACAAGACTGTGAAATTCAGAGTGAGGACTTCGGCAACGGCGCAGGTCGGAAACATAAGCTTGACGTGCGAGGCAAAGGGCGAGAAGGCGTCGTACAGCACGCCAATAGAGGTGCAGTACCGCCAGCTGCCGCAGAGCAAGTCGGACAGTTACACAATTGCTGCCGGCGAGTCGCAGGTAATAAAACCTGAGATATTCGGTCTGAGTGGCACCAACGACCTGTCGCTCGAAGTATCGTCCATTGTTCCAATCAACCTCAACGAGCGCCTCAATTATCTTGTGCAATATCCGCACGGATGCATTGAGCAGACAACTTCAAAAGTGCTGGCGCAACTCATGCTCAGCGAACTCACAACACTCACTCCGCAGAAAGCCTACGATGTGCAGAAGAATGTTCAGTCGGGTTTGAATAAGTACCGCGGATTCCAGACCGTTTCGGGCGGAATGGCTTACTGGCAGGGCAATAGGACCCCCGATGAGTGGGGAAGCATTTACGCCATGCACTGCATAACAACGGCCGAGGCCAAAGGCTACCGCATACCCGACGGTGTCAAGCCGGCGCTGCTCAACTACCTTAAGAGCGAAGCCAACCGCTGGACATACAGTTCACGCAATTCCAATGCCCTGATTCAGGCCTACAGACTTTATGTGCTGGCTCTCAACAATATGGCCGATATGAGCGCAATGAACAGAATGAAAGGCGGTGCCAGCGGTTTAGGCGAAAACACAGCGTGGTTCCTTGCCGGAAGTTACGCGCTTGCCGGACGCAAGGATATAGCCAATGAGATTCTTGCTCACACAGTGGCGTCGGATTACGGCGATGACGATTACTCCTATGGCAACACTTGCCGCGATATTGCCGTGAAAGCCATGGTACTCACCGATTTAGGACGCGTACAGGAGGCTTCGGAATATATAAAGCAGATATCTGATATAATGTCGGACGAGCGCTGGTTAAGCACGCAGAGCATAGCGTTCTGCCTCTATTCAGTGTCGCATTTCTACGGAGCTACAGGCAAACCGCAGCCGGCTGAGTTCAGATATGAGTATGACGGCACCAAGCAGGATGTTAATTCCAAGACCGAGCTTGTAAGCACTTTCGACCTGTGCAAGTCGGCTGACAGCTACAGCCCGCTCACAGTCACAAACAAAGGCAAGAGCACGATATTTGTCAAGGTCCGCCGGTCGGGAATACCGCCGCGCGCCAGCGAGGAAGCCATAAACAACAAGCTGGCGCTCAATGTCAGATATATCGATTTCAACACCAAGCAGGATGTTGATGTTACCAATCTGCATTCGGGCGACAACATTGAGGCGGTGATTACCGTGCGAAACACCACCGATTTCGCCATTCGCAACGTGGCCATTGAGCAGTATATCCCGTCAGGTTGGGAAATCCTCAACGAGCGCTTTATGGAGGGCGGTCAGGCCGAGAGCAACTCGCTGTCGTATCAGGATATCCGCGACGACCGTGTTTACAGCTATATCGATTATCTGGCTCCGAATAAGAAAGTTGAAATAACAGTGAAACTCTGCGCCACCTACGGCGGCAAGTTCTATCTGCCGTCAGTAAAGGCCTATGCAATGTACGACAACGACAAGCAGGCCAATACGGTAGGTACCGAAGTGGAAGTGAAATAGGCGCTCGATTGAGCGCCTTTTTTATTGCTAATCAGGGAATGATGTGTTTTTTCGCACAGATTTCTAAGATTTAGGCTTAATGGTCAAAAGCGCACCTGAAATTCTTGTAATATGTTGAAGTTGACGTATTTACAGAGCTTTAATATTGAAAGAGTTGAACTTAATGTGGCACCTCTGAGCGAAAAACGTTCACGTTCCCCCGCCATTCGCCATTTTGCCTTGTCAATTCACCAAAAAACAATGCCACCACATTGTCAAATGCTTAACTTTGTTTGCTTTTTAGTGTTTGTCTGATGAGGCGATTTTTCGGCATATTATTTTTTGCGATGGCTGCAATGGTTGCCGTCGATGCTGATGCCCAGCAGTTTACAAACAGTTGGATTGATTTCGGTCAGGATTATTATCGATTGTCGATACCACAGACTGGTGTTTATCGCGTGAGCCGTAGCCAGTTGGAGGCCGCAGGCGTGCCGCTTGGCAGTTTCAATCCGCAGAACATCCAACTATATCAGAATGGCCGTCCCATAGCCTGCCATATCGATGGCGAGCAGAATGGATTGCTGAACTTTATCGAATTCTACGCTGAAGGCAACAATGGCTGGTTCGATGCGGAGATGTACGATAAGCCTGAAAGCCAGACCAATCCGTACTACAGCCTGATAACTGATACCGCCGCTGTTTTCCTGACATGGAACAGCAAATTTTCGAACTTGCGCCACACCAATTGCAGTTCGGCCGATGCGGTAAACCATAGTCAGGCAAACAGTTGTATAATCGACACCGTCTGCCAGTTTGTTGCAACATACATGGGCGGCGAGGAGAACTGTCGGTTCACCGAGGCCGAAGGCTGGTTCGACGCCTCGGCGCTGTCGCTTGGCCAGAAACTGACCAAAACGGTGCCCACGCCTGGTGTTGTTGGCGGAAAAGCCAAAATTCAGTTGGCGTTGGCCACCTATTCATCACAGGGCCACCACATTACGCTTGCTGGGCCTGGCGTCAGTTTCGACACCGTTTTCTACGGCCTGCACACCATCAGGTACAAAGCGGAGATTGATGCAGCCAACTTATTGCCACAGAACAAGTTCACCTTTTCGAGCATAAACAATATCGAGGCCAAAACTGACTATTCGCGGGTGTCGTTCATCGAAATTGAATACCCGTCGGATTTCAATTTCAACGACCGTCGGCAGCAGGTTTTCAGCATGCCGCCAGCCGCTGCCGATTCAAGCATAACCATCACAGGTATGGAACTCGACCAAAGCGCTGTGCTGTACGATGTTACGCGCAATCTGCGTATCGGCCTTGTGATTGACGGCGGCCAAGCTACAGCGCTGGTTCCCGCCCATGCCGAGCCCGTCAGGCTTGTTGTGGCAAGCGGAAAGGCGTTGCTCAAAGTGGGCCGAGTTTCACATTCGCCGTTCACAAACCATGCCGTCAAGGGCAAGCAGGTTCTGATTATTTCGCAGTTATCGCTCATGGGCAAGGCAAAGGAATATGCCAGCTATCGCGATGCTTATCTTGTTGATGTTGAGGAACTTTATAACCAATTTGGCTACGGAATCCGCAAGCATCCGATGGCCATCCGCCATTTTATTGAGTATGCGGTTGCAAAATGGAGCGTGAAGCCTGAATATCTGTTTTTGATTGGTAAAGGCGTGACAGCCAACGATATGCGTCGCAATGCCACTGGCTATGCCAACTGCCTGGTTCCAACAATGGGCGTTCCCGCTTCTGATGCGTTGCTTTCGGCCTACATCGGTCGGGCAGGCGACGGGCCGCTGCTTGCCACTGGGCGTTTGTCGGCGCTCCGCGAAAGCGACATCGACAAATATCTGAACAAGGTGAAGGCCTTCGAGCAGAACGAGCAAAGCGAGTGGATGAAACGCGTACTGCACTTTGTGGGCGGAAAAACCAAGAGCGAGCAGGACCAAATCAAGGGCTATATGGCTGAACATAAGCGAATTATCGAAGACACTCTGTTTGGCGCCCAAGTCACATCGTTCTACAAATCAACATCAGACCCCATTGCAACATCGAAAAACGACAGCGTTAAAATGCTCATAAACAGCGGCGTAAGTCTGATGACCTTCTTCGGCCATGGTTCGGGCTACGGCGGTTTCGACCAGGACATTGATGTGCCGTCGTACTACAACAACGAGGGCCGTTACCCGCTCATAATCTCGAATTCGTGCTACACGGGCAACATCTACGGCGCCTGGCAGTCATCGGTGAGCGAAGATTGGGTGCTGGCCGACAAAAAAGGTGCTATCGGCTTGATTGCCATGGTGAACGAGGGCGTACCCTACTACCTCAACAGGTTCTCGTCGAACTTTTACAGGCATCTTGCCAATTATTCATACGCTCAGCCGATTGGCAAATCGATGCGCACTGCGCAGGCGGCCATGGTTGGCAGCACCGACCGCCTAACCATCGGCCATATTCAGCAGATGGTTCTTCATGGCGATCCGTGTATAGTGCTGAACAGCAATTCGTTGTCCGATTTGCAGATTGCTCCGTCCGATGTGAGTTTCACGCCCTCGCTGCTGACCACGGCCATCGATTCGTTCACCGTGAAGGTGGCTCTGCGCAATGTCAGCCGCGCCATAACCAAGGATTTTGTGGTTGAGTTGCTGCACACGCTGCCCGACGGAACGTCAGCGCTTTACGCACAGCAGCTTAGCGGACTCAAATTCAAAGACACTCTGTGTTTCCGCCTGCCGATGGAACGGGCAATCGCTTCGGGCAATAACCAATTCATTATCAGGCTCGATGCCATGGAGCAAATCGACGAACTGAACGAGGAAAACAATGCGGTTGAGGTGACAACCTACGTGCAGTCGGTCGATGTAACGCCCGTCTGGCCTTACAATTATTGCCTTACCAATGCTGTCCCCGATGCTCTGAAAGCCTCAACCGCCAATGTCGCTTCTGCCGACTATACAAGTGTTTTCCAGATAGATACTACCGAAAAATTCAACAGTCGTCAACTGTCGCAGAAACAAGTGAAGCACAGCGGCGGAGTGGTTGAATGTAATCCACAGACAACAATCAGCAAAGACAGAACATATTTCTGGCGCGTGAAGGGCGATGCGGGCAACGACTACAGTCAGGCCAACTCGTTTGTAGTCCGCAATGGCCTGACAGGTTGGGAACAGTCTCATTTTGAGCAGATTGACGATAATGTTTTTTCACATATCGAGCCAGATGGCGAAAGCCGCTCGTTCGGTTTTGCAAGTGCGGCGCGCACAATCCGCTGCCACAACCTTGGCTCGCCAAACTCGAGCAACTTCATGAAAATCAGTTTTGAAATGGACGGCTACAGCGCCCAGTCGTCGTGCGGTGCGGCCAACGCATTGCTCATGGTTGTCATCGATTCGTTCAATCTGGTGCCGTGGCAGTCTGACCGCGGGCGCTTCGGCCATTCCAACTATCCACACTGCTCATCGGCTGCCTACGAACTGTATTACATCTTCTATTTGGGCAATCTTGAAGCAGGCCTCGACTCGCTCATCAACATGGTCGAAAACGTTGTGCCAAACGGCAACTATATAATGATTTACTCGTTCATGTCGGGGCGGTTCCAGCAGTGGCCCGAGCGGGCTTACAGCGCTTTTGAGCGATGGGGCGCAACCGAGATTCGCAATGTGAACAGTTCGGTGCCGTACATCTTTTTCACCCACAAGGGCTATCCCGATGAGGCAGAGGAAGTTGTGGGCAAATCGGCCACCGATCATATCGATTTTCACCGAACCCTGTTTAACAACTACAACTTCGGAACCATAACCAGCCTGCCGATTGGGCCTGCGAAAAAGTGGGCGGGGCTCGAATGGGACTGCGACACAACGGCGCATGGCGAGCAGTTTGTCAGGGTTATGGGGATTGGCGCCAATGGCAGTTCGAGTATCTTGATTGACTCCGTAACCAGCCGCACAGCCAGTCTTTCTGACATTGACTCAAAACGTTACGAGCAACTCCGATTGCAGTTTTTCACCCGCGACGACAGCAGCCACACGCCGTCGCAACTGCGGATGTGGCGCGTGCTTTACACACCCTTCACCGATTTGGCAGTCAGTCCGAACCGCGTTTGGAGTTTCAGCCCCGACACCGTGCACGAAGGCGAACCTGTCAGTGTTTCAGTTGCTTACGAAAATGTCGGCCAGCAGCCGTCCGACAGCATTCTGGTGCATTATTGGCTGCAGACAGCCACCAACCGCATTGTCGAAATTGGCTACAAACGTCTTGCTGCCTTGAAGCCTGGCGAATACGTGGTTGATAATGTGACGTTTGAAACTTTCGGACTCGATGCCGAAAACATTTTCTATGCCGAACTGAACCCGATAAAACCCAATTCAAAGGAGTATGACCAAAAGGAACTGACGCATTTCAATAACTTCATACAGAAGCAGTTCTGCGTTTTGCGCGACAATGGCAACCCATTGCTCGATGTCACCTTCGACGGTCGGCATATTGCCGATGGCGACATTGTCTCGGCGCACCCGAACATTACCGTCAGCGTGACCGATGCAAACCGTTTTCTGACCATCGGCGATACAAATTCGATTGCCGTTTATCTGATGCCCATGGCCACTGGCATCGAGAGCCGCGTTGAACTTGCGGACAACAACCAGGTGGCATTCACTCCAGGCACGCCCGAAAGCAATACCGCGCGGCTTGTTCTGCCCATGACTTTCGACGACGGCATCTATCAACTTCGCGTCCGCGCCCACGACGCATCGGGCAACGAGTCGGGTACCGACGACTACCTGATCACGTTCCGTGTGGTTTCTACGAACACTGTTTCTGATGTTTACGCATTCCCCAACCCGTTCAGCGCGGGCACGCGATTTGTCTTCCAACTAACAGGAAACCAGTTGCCTGACGAATTGCGCATCGATATTTACAATCCTGTGGGGAAAATAGTTAAAACCATCACCAAGGCTGAGTTTGGCAATTTGCATTTCGGATTGAATCAGTCGGCTGTGTGGAACGGCACCGACGCCAGCGGAGCCTTACTGCCGACGGGAGTTTATTTCTACAAAGCGCGTATTTCATACAACGGCCAATTGCTTCAGATTCGGAACGAGCCTGGCAGTCCAAGTCTTGTTGGCGGTGTGGGTAGAATTGTGATTGTCAGATAGATATTGGCAAGTGGCTTGTCCTATCGAAACCGATTACTTTTAATCGGCTCTTGTCTCTAATACGCATAAAGAATATATTTGTCGCGATTTAATTCAAGGCGATATGGCTATATCAATCATTATCACCATTATATACGTGCTAACGCCAGTGCTGATTGCCGCCGCTTATCAGCGCAGCCAGTTTGTACGTAGGGCGGGAACCGTGATAATTGCTTACGCTGTGGGGCTGGTTCTGGCGCTCGGCGGATTTGTCAAAATGGGCAATGTGCCTGCGCTCGAGTCGGCGCAAAATCTCATAATGGACATTTCAGTGCCTTTGGCCATTCCGCTTATGCTCTTCAATTGCAACTTCCGCCTCTGGACCCGCTCGCTGCCAAAAACCGTGGTGGCGCTTGTTGGCGGACTGCTGTCGATAACGGTTTCTGTGGTGGTGGCGTTTTTCGCGTTCCGCAACTCGGGCATTGGCGGCCTCGACCGCATTTCGGGCCTGATGATGGGCATTTACACAGGCGGCACGCTCAACTTTTTCGCCCTTGGCTCGGCCTTGCGCGTCGATGAGTCGGTTATCTTGCTCGTCTATGCTTTCGAAATGCTTGTTACTTTTCCGCTGATAATGTTCATTGTGGCAGGCGGTTACAGGCTTTTCCGCCGCTTGCTTCCTTTTCCCGATGAGTCGGTGACGTTGCATTCCGATGTCGAAACCGACGGCGGTGTTGAAGATTACAGCCACTTCTTCGCTCGCCGCACATTTGGTCGCACCATGCTGGGACTGTTGCTCGCAGTGCTTTTCTTGGCGGTTGCTGCGGGCTTGTCGCTACTCATTACGGGAGTGTTGAGTGAATTAGTTATCATTTTGGTAATCACCACATTGGCTATTGCCGCCTCGTTCTCCGAAAGAGTGCGCGCCTTGCCCAAGACATTTGAACTTGGAATGGTTTTCATCCTGATGTTCAGCATTGTGGTGGCTTCGAAATTCGATGTCAGCTGCCTCAACTCATCGGCACTCACGCTCATGTGTTTTGTTCTGACAATCATGTGCACAACCGTGTTGCTCCACTTTATCATTTGCCGCCTTTTCCACATCAGCGGCGACCTATTCACCGTGTCCAACATCGGTCTGCTCTGCTCGCCGCCGTTCATTCCGCCTGTGGTTGGAGCCATGGGCAACCGCAAAGTGCTCATTAGCGGAATCATTATTGGCCTTGTGGGCTATGCCGTGGGCACTTATCTGGGCATTAGTGTTGCCTATCTGCTGAAGTCATTTGTTGATTAACTGATGAATTGAATAACTGAAGGATTGAAATTGATGATATGAAACGCCTGATAATCATTGCGGTAATTGCCATGTCCGCTGTTTCGGCAGGTGCGCAGAGCGAATCAAAAACTGGCTGGTCTTTCGGCCTTCTGCCGTCAGTTGCCTACGATGCCGACCTTGGCTTTCAATACGGTGCTCTCACCAATGTGTATTATTATGGTGACGGCTCCACCTATCCCGAATATCTGCACTCCATCTATCTTGAAGCAAACCGAACCACCAAGAAAAGCGGCCTTTTCAGATTGAATTTTGATTCGCGCGCACTTGTGCCAGGGCTGCATGTCTCGGCTGACATCTCATATATGCCTGAAGAGATGTACGATTTTTCTGGCTTCAACGGTCATCAGGCGGTTGTCAATTCCGATTGGGCCGACGACGGCAACAGCAGTTACCGTTCGCGCGCCTTCTACAAATATTATCACGATTTGTTTCGTGTAGCCACTGATTTGCAGGGAGATATCAGTAATAAACTCAAGTGGAACGCTGGTGCTGGACTGCTTGTTTTCAATGCTGGTCCAGTCAATATCGACAAACTTAACCGCGGCCAGTCCGACAATAAGAAACTGCCTGATACCGACTGCCTTTTCGACAAGTATCTGCAATGGGGGCTTATCGACAGCAACGAAACACAGACGGGCACCTTTCCTTATGTTCACGGCGGCATCAGTTACGACAGCCGCAATCAGTCGGCCGCACCGTCGGCGGGCATTTGGGCCGATGCGTTTGTTACCTATACGGCTGCTTTCGGCGACCTGAAACGTTTCAACAGTCTGAAACTGAATGCCGATTTCCGCCATTATCTGGCTTTGGGTACGCCAGTTGCAGTGCTTGCCTACCGCCTTTCGGCGCAACTCACGCTTGCTGGTCAAACACCGTTTTACATGGCCAGTTATCATAATGTGCTGAACCTGAAACGCGCAATTTATGAGAGCTTGGGCGGTTCAAGTTCGTTGCGCGGAATCACTCGCAACCGCATCATTTCCGATGGTTTTGCGCTGGCCAACATTGAGTTGCGTCTGCGTCTTGTGAAATTCGACATTGGCTCGAGCCATTTCTATGTAGCAACAAATCCGTTTGTCGATGCGGGAATGGTGCTCCAACCAACCGATATTGATGAACAGCAGGTGCGGATTGCAGTGGCTGCAACAGGTGAAAAAGCCGATGATTACTTCGATTTCAGCAGCAGCGTTTATCGCCCGCACTTTTCAGGTGGCGCTGGTCTGAAAGTGGCTATGAATGAGAATTTTATCCTCTCTGTCGATTGGGCAACGCCGTTCAGTTCAAAGGATTCCGACAAGAAGTCGAACGTATATGTGAAGATGGGGTATCTGTTTTGAAATGTTATCTATATTTGCCGAAAATTGGTGTGTGTATGTATAAGAAAACACTGTGTATTGCTTTGGCGCTTTGCCTTGCAGCCTGCAATTCAGGAAAAAAAGAAGTAGAACACCAGTTGTCGGTATCTGGAACAATCGATGGCGCGACTGGCAAATATCTGAAAATCATAGACATGACAAAATCGGGATTCAAGCCCGATTCAATAATGATTGGCGATTCAGGGCGTTTTGCCTTCAGCCAAAAAAGTGCTGAACCAAAGGACTTTGTGCTTTACATCGAGCCTGAGAATAATATTCGCATTCTGCCTTGTCCCGACGAGCAACTTATTCTGACTGCCACTTATCCCAATGTGGCAGAGACATTTGCTGTTTCTGGTTCGCCCGAATCGGAGCGGCTGGCAGGACTGTTGCGCAAACATCATCAGGCGAATTTCGTGCTCGACACGCTCAACCATTATTATATGTCGCATCAGCTCGACAGAAAATTTGAGCAGATTCGTGCCGATGTGCGTGCCAAATCCGATTCGGTTTATCGTGCCGACCGCCAGCTCCACGAGCAGTTCATTGCTGAAAATCCTGGGTCGCTGGCGAGTTATGTGGCTCTTTCGTCGAAGTTGGGACTGCGCACCAATCTGTTTAATATTCAAGACGATTTCAAATATTTTGAGATGGTTGATACCGCACTGATGAACCGCTACGACACCATAGCCATAACCCTGATGCTCAACCGTTATGTGAGTCAGGAACGGGCCTTGCAGACCATGCGTCCGAAACGTGGCGGACAAATCAGCGTTGGCGACACAATGCCCGACATTGCCCTGTCGAACCCTTACGGTGACACCATTCGTGTATCAAATCTGAAAGCTAAATATTTGTTAGTAAGCTTTTGGGGCAGCTGGTGCCGCCCGTGCCGCGAGTCGCATCCCGAACTGCGCAAGGTTTTCCGCACATACCGCTATCGTGGTTTCGATATCTACTCTGTGGCTCTTGAGCGCAGCCTCGACGACTGGAAAAACACCATCCGCGAAGACCGCCTGATTTGGGTGAACCACGTGAGTGAACTCAACTATATGGATAGCAAAGTGGCGCGCCAACTCGGCATCGACGCCGTTCCCTTCAATCTGCTTATCGACGAGAACCGCGTTGTTCTTGCCAAAAACCTGACACCAGCGCAGCTCGACGCCAAACTGGCCGAATTGTTAAAATAAAGTGCTGGTGGGCAAAGTCTATTTTGCATCGGATATGCATCTCGGCTACCCCGATCCCGAGCGGTCGAAGTGGCGCGAAAAGCTGTTTGTCAACTGGCTCGACACCATCAGTTCCGATGCCGACGAGCTTTATTTGGTCGGCGATGTTTTCGATTTCTGGTTTGAGTATCATCAGGTTGTGCCTAAAGGCTTTGTGCGTACGCTCGGCAAGCTGGCGCAGATGGTTGAGAGCGGAATCAAAGTTCATTTTTTTGCCGGCAACCACGATTCGTGGACTTTCGGCTACCTGCGTGATGAGCTTGGCCTGATTGTACACGAAGATGCGTTTGAAACAGAGATTTTGGGCAAGCGTTTCTACATCTCGCATGGCGATGGTGTGGGACCGGGCGACTGGTCATACAAGTTTATCAAGTGGCTGTTCCACAACGGAGTGGTTCGGTTTATGTTCCGCAATCTTCTTCACCCCGATTGGGGCGTATGGTTCGGGCATAAGTGGTCGAATTCGAGCCGTGGCAAAAAAGGACTGGAGCCGCTCGGCTATCTTGGCGACGACCGCGAAAAAATTGTTCTTCATTCGAAAGAATTGCTGAAAACCAATAAGTTCGATTATATGATTTACGGTCACCGCCATTTGGTTGTCGATAAGCTGATTGATGGTGCACGGATGATTATTCTCGGCGACTGGCTCACCAATTTCTCATACGCCGTTTTCGATGGGGCTGATTTTAAGGTAATTACAGGCGTGGATAAAAATACGGCTTTATCGAATAGTAAAAAAACTGATTAAAAATTTAGAACTTATCATAAATTTGCCGATATTCGGTAACGAAATAAAAAAGTTAAAACTATGAATCTGAAATCTACATTAAAATCCGTGTTGTTTGTTGCGATAGCGGCAACAGTCATGGCATCATGTGCAAGTGATGGTAGTAAGAAAAACGATGGGCAAAGAAAGAAAAGTATTGAGGAGCTCAGCGTTGAAGACGTGATTTTCGATGGTGATGCAGGAACGATAAACTACAAAATCCCATCGCCGCTGGAGATGTTTGTCAGAATGCAGAAACGCAATGTGCCTTTCGATGCAACCCTGCCCAACAAAACTTCTAATGGCATACGTTATGTTACTCAGTATCAGCAAGCTGTCAATATGGGCGTGTATGCTTCCGATATGGCTTACTGCTGCATTTTGGGCAACTCTCAGAATTCACTCGAATATTTCAATCTGGTGAAAAACCTTTCGGTTGAAATCGGCTTGTATGAAGGCGTGAACAAAGAATTGGCTGACAGAGTGCTGGATAATATTTCAGAAACTGATACTTTGCTTGCCGTTGCATCTGATTCATATTACGATGTTGTAAGCTACATTGAGGAGCAGGGTCTTGTCGACATCCAGTGTATGGTTGTTGCAGGTGCTTGGATTGAAAGCCTATATCTCTGCCTCGTTCCGATGAAACAACAGGAACTTGAAGAAGATTACAACGAGCTTGTTCGCGATCATCAGGTTCTGCTTGAAAACCTTATCGAGCTTCTCGACCAGAACAAACAGTCGCGCAATGTGGCAAAATTGCTTGAGGAGATGAAGTTGATACAGTCTGCTTACGACATTACCTATCAGAACAAAGACGAAAAAATCACTCACGATCAGTTTGTTAAGATTGTGAATACAGTGGCCGACGTGCGTGCAAGAATAATAATGTAAGCGTATATGAGAACGATTTGCAAATTGATGGTTATGATTGTGCCGATGCTCGCCTTTTCAGTTGGCGTTTCGGGGCAGAACTGTTCAAAGAAGAAATTAGCCAGCAATGATTTAAAAGGAAAATACGATTATCGCGGCCAGTCGATGTTCAAGCAGATGGCAAGTGGTGATTCGGCAATATTGAATGTGGTTCTTTATTCGAAGCAGAATTATCGCTTGTTTGTGGCCAGTGAACAGAAATTGGGAAAGGTCAACTATCAGATTTATGTTCCGCGCAAGAAATTTACTCGCGTAGTTAAGGACGTGAAAGAGCGTACCGTGCAAGTTTATAAGAAAGACCCGATGGGATTCTATCTTTATGACAGTAATGGCGAGAAAATACCTGATGGTGAGGAGATTATTCAAGACACCATCTGGACGCGCGAGACCACATCAATCAATGATTTGGTGTTCGACAGCCGCAACTCTGACATGGGTTATTGGGAGGCCACATCTGGCAAGACTCAAAATATCACCATCAAAGTTGAGGTTGAGCAAGCACCGAAAAAGGTTGACGGCTGTATCGGTGTTTATGTTGGCTGCGAATACTCAAACGCATCGCAGTTTATCCGTTAGTTATCAAAGTTTGAAGTATGGTGTGCCAAATCGCGTTTCGTTGACCGGTTTGGCACTCTTTTTTATAACAACTTAAATCCTTTAAAATGAAAGATTTCTTTAAAAGTGTATTGGCGAATTTGGTTGCGCTGATTCTCTATTCGTTTGTATTTTTCATCCTTTTTGCCGGCATTGCCGGTATGGTTGCCGCTTTTGGTGACAAAACCGCGCCCGTGAAGCCCAATTCGGTGCTGCATCTAAGTTTCAAATCTGAAATCACCGACCGCGCCACAGGCAACATCAGCCTGACATCGCTGACAAGCGGCTTGCAGACGGGCATCGGCCTGAACGATATTCTGGAATGCATCAGCCGTGCCAAAACCGACGACAACATCAAGTGCATCTTCATCGACAACAGCGACATTAACGCCAATCTGGCCACCATTGCTGAAATCCGCAGTGCCGTGGCCGATTTCAAGCAGAGTGGCAAACCTGTTTACGCTTATGCCGACAATCTGTCGCAGGGCATCTACTATCTGGCTAGCGTGGCCGACAAAATTGAGTTGAACCCCACTGGCGAGATGCTTCTGAAGGGTTTGCAGGCGCAGGTGATGTTCTACAAGGGTGCGCTCGACAAGTTGGGTGTTGAAGTGCAGGTTTTTCGTCACGGAAAGTTCAAAAGTGCGGTCGAACCATATATTTTGAGCGGAATGAGCGCCGAAAACCGCATGCAATATCAGGCAATGCTCGATGCCATGTGGCGCGTCTATCTGCAGAACATTGCCGAATCGCGCGGCATCGACGCTGCACAACTCAACCGTATTGCCGACAGCGGTTTGTCGCATGACCCGCAGGCTGCCAAGCAGTTTGGACTGATTGATGAAGTTGCTTACCGCGACGATGTACTGAGCGAACTTGCGCAACTGACAGGCGCCGAAAATATTGATAAACTGAATCTTATATCGATAGGCAAATACGCCAAGGCCAAGCCGTTCGCGCTGCTGTCCGACAACAAAATTGCAGTGGTTTACGCTTCGGGCGAAATCAACCAGCAGTCGAGCGGTTACGGCGAGCAGGAAATAACCGAGAAGCCGTATGTTGAAGCCTTGCGCGAAGTGCGGGCCGACTCGTCGATAAAAGCCGTTGTGCTGCGTGTGAACTCGCCAGGCGGTTCGGCCCAGGTGAGCGACAACATTTGGCACGAA
Organism: Salinivirgaceae bacterium; assembly: GCA_017474765.1. Taxonomy (GTDB): domain Bacteria; phylum Bacteroidota; class Bacteroidia; order Bacteroidales; family SZUA-534; genus RUG13583. Next base: position 20,971 of record JAFVGW010000056.1, read on the forward strand.
GTGGAACTCACAAAGCAGGTTAAGCCAGTTGTGGTTTCGATGGGCGATTATGCGGCTTCGGGCGGTTATTACATCTCATGCCCAGCCAGTTACATCGTGGCCAACGAGTACACTCTGACAGGCTCGATTGGCGTTTTCGGTCTGACGCTCAACATCCAAAAACTGATGGGCAACAAGTTGGGAATCAATACCGAAGTGGTGAAAACCAATAAGATGTCCGATTTTGGGAACGCTTATCGCGCTGTTACACCTGCCGAGCGTGAGATTCTGCAAAGCAGCGTCGAAAAAATCTACTCAACCTTTGTGAACCGCGTCAGCAATGGCCGCAACCTGCTGCCCGAGAGTGTTGACAGCATTGGTCAGGGCCGAGTTTGGTGCGGTGTCGATGCGTTGCGTCTGCATCTGATTGACGCTTATGGCGGCCTGACCGATGCCATTTCAATAGCAGCCGAGATGTCGGGAACCGAGAATTATTCGCTTGTCGATTATCCGAAGCAGGAAGAAGGCTTTGAAGCGATGATGAAAATGCTGACCGAAGAAATGACTACTCGCAAGATTTCCAAAGAGTTGGGTGAGTTTGCCGAATCGGCCAAGTTCATAAAGAACCTGATTGGCTCGCAGGGCGTTCAGGCACGAATGGAAAACACCATCGAGATTTATTAGAATGAAATATCTGCTACTGCCTTTTGCGCTCATTTACAGATGCGTGGCCGTTGTCCGCAACAGGCTTTTCGATTGGGGCTTACTCAAATCGAAGGCCTACGGCGTGCCTGTCATCGTAGTGGGCAACATCACGGTTGGCGGCACGGGCAAGACACCACACGTTGAGTACCTTGTCAAGATGCTTTGTGCGAAACGGCGGGTGGCGGTTGTGAGCCGCGGCTATGGCCGTTCGACAAGCGGATTTGTTGAAGTGCGTCCCGAGTCGGATGTCAGAAGCGTTGGCGACGAGCCGTTGCAGATAAAACGCAAGTTTCCAGATGTTTTGGTGGCCGTCGATGAAGTGCGAACCCACGCCATCGACCACCTTTTGGCCGCTGATGCCGCCGACACATTCATTCTCGACGACGCCTTTCAGCATCGCCATGTGCGTGCAGGGTTGAATATTGTTTTGGTCGATTATAACCGACCGATTTTCAATGATTTAATGCTGCCTGCAGGACGGTTACGCGAGCCACGTTGTGGCATCAACCGCGCCAATGTTGTATTGGTGACCAAATGTCCAAAAACGCTGACTGATGCTGAACGACAGAAATTTAGCCGCAAGTTGAAGTTAAGTTCCGAAGTGCCTGTCTTTTTCACAACTTTCGGCTATAGTCAACTTGTTCCGATAGGCAATTCGCCAGTCGATGCAGAACTTAGCGGTGCCACGGCGGTGGTGGCAACAGGAATCGCCCGTCCCGAGCGGCTTTATCAGCATCTGACCGATTCGGGCGCAAAAGTTGTCGGCATCAAATTCCCCGATCATCATTTCTTTACGATCGATGATATTGATAAAATTGTAACCGCCTATCAGTCAGTTGAATCGGATTCAAAAATGGTGGCCGTGACCGAAAAAGACGCAATACGCCTGACACCCGAACTGACAGCGCGGCTCAGCGGCGTGCCAGTCTATTATCTGCCAATTCAGGTGGAATTTCTTGCCAATCAGGCTCAATTCGACGAACTCGTGGAACGTTTTTGTATAGCATCAAACTAAAATCAGCGATAAAAAAGGCCGTGCGGTTGACAATCTTCAGGGCTTTATAGAAAAAAACATCGACATTCTGACAAATCAATTATTTTCGAAACATAAAAACATCATTGAATATGAAAAAGATAGTTATTCTCATGGCGGTGTTGCTGAATGCGGCATTCGCCAATTCGCAGGAAAAAACGCAGGCCATCTACGGCAAGGCCATAACAATGGGCGATATGCCAGTGCGCGGTCTTTCAGTTAGGTCGAAGGTGTTGGGCAGCAAGACACAAACCGACACAACTGGCTGCTACACACTTGTTTGCGCCGAAAAGGACGTGATTATTTTCGAAGGCGAATTGTTTAAGGCAGTTAAGAAGAAAGTTAAGCCAGGCAATTCCGACAGCGTGAATGTCGAAATGACTTTCCCAATGAACGAAGCCAATATTGATGTGGCTATCGGTTATGGTTATATTTCTGAAAAAGACCGCACTACGGCTGTTTCGCGTCTGCCGAAAGGCAAGGATTACTGCCGTTATACAAACATGATGGATTTGTTGAGTGAAAATTTTACAAGTCTCTCTGTCAGTGGCGGTTGCGTGTCAATTCGCGGCAACGAGACTTTCAATGGTCCGCAATGCGCTCTTTTGATTGTTGACGGTCAGGAAGTGCAGTCGCTCGATTTCGTAACGCCATGCGATGTAAAAGATGTTTCAGTAATAAAAGATGGTGGGGCAGCAATTTACGGTAGTCGTGGTGGTAATGGTGCAGTAATAATTACGCTTAAAAAGGCTGGGGAATAAACATAATAGGTAATATATAAATGGCGCATTCGACTAGCGAGTGCGCCATTTTTTTGTCCATATTCTTATTTTATTCGAAGAAATTGTGCCAGCGGTTACTGATATGAATCATGTTTTTCTGTGCTATTTCCTAAATATTTTTCATGGCTTTTTTTTCGCGATAGCGTATACAAAATGTGTGTTATTTAAAAAATGAGAACGCTTTTATGTTGTAAATGAAAGAGTTATGAGAATGTTTTATTGTTAGTTTTTTTAAATTGTTGGTTTATGAAGAAATGCTCATTAGTTATTTTGGGATTGTTGGCACTTTCTGCCACTACAAGAGCACAAGACGAGAAGTTTAAGGCTTTGTTTATGTACAATTTCACCAAGTACATAGAGTGGCCGCAAGCAAAACAGTCAGGCGATTTTGTGATTGGTGTTATCGGCAACTCGGCTATTGTTGATGAGTTGAATGTGATAGCACAGAAGAAAGCTGTTGGTGCACAAACAATTAAGGTTAAGCAAGTTAGTTCAACCGAGGATTTAACAAAGATGCACATTGTTTTTGTTGCTGAGGGTAATTCGAGTGAGGCATCGGCTATAGCAGGCAAAGTAAAGGGCAAGGGGGTTGTCCTGATTACTGACAAAGCAGGATTTGCACAATCCACCTCGGGTATCAACTACATCAGTAAAAATGGCAAACCGAATTTCGAGGTCAGCAGCAAACACTTGGACGAAGAAGGAGTGAAGGTGTCATCGCAATTGTTGGCATTAGGAACACTTGTCGATTAGCAATCGCAAAAAACAATTAGTTAAAAATTTAGAAATAAGTACGAAAATGAAAAGATTATTATTCTGTATCGCAATGCTTGTGGCAATGACCAGCCAGGTATTCGCACAAATTAAAGATGTTTCGTCGATGACTCAAGACGATATTATGGAACTCACATACGACGAACTGCTTGAAATGCCTTTTGAGGATGTGATGAAACTGGCCGACAAGTTGGGCGTGTCAACCGATGAGTTGTTCGCCATGATTATGAACAAGAGTGTGTCGTCGGCATCGAAGGCTGTGGAGAGCAATTTTGTGTCGCCGCTCTCAACAACAGTGATTACCCAAGCCGAGATGCGCACATACGGCATCACAACAATTGAGGAGGCTTTCCGCCTGATTCCAGGTATGATTGTAACTGAGAAGACCAATGGTAACTACGACATTCAGATGCGTGGTTTGAACAACATTCCCGACAACAACACGCTTCTTTACACCGAGAACGCCAACACTCTTGTGATGGTTGACGGCCGCCAGATTCGTAACAGCGTGCTTGGCGCCCTGACATTTGAGATGCTGCCGATTTCGATTGAAGATGTTGAGCGCATTGAGGTTGTTCGCGGTGCTTCAGGCGCATTGTACGGCTCAAACGCTGTCAGCGGTGTAATCAACATCATCACCGAGAAACCGGACAAGCAGTCGAAAATGGTTTCCGGCGCTGTTCAGGCAGGCAACAACAACACAATCGTTGGCGACATTGCCTTGCGCAAATCGCTGGCCAACAATAAAATATCTGCCGGACTGACATTCAACATCCAGCAGCGCGGCCGTAACACCGACAAGCTTTATGTGATGCCATCGACAGTGCATTATATGGCAAATGATAAGTGGGCTGACCAAACAGTTAAAAACCAGATTTATGGAACTCCCGAGAACGGATATATGCAGTTCAACAACGACGAAAAAATTTATTATGGCGAAGATCTTAAGGCTCTGACCGATGGAGGATGGTATTCGGCATCTGAAATCCAGAACGTGCGCCAGTTGGTTAAAACACAAATACCGCTTAGAGGCTTTTTTAATAACGATTCGGTAAAAATAGCATCAGCAAGTCCCACCGACGCTGTTTATCGCATCTACAACGCAACTGAGCCGGAGACTCCGATTGCCGATATGTTCCACGATACCGATGTTTCAAGAAAGAACATCGGCGTGAACGGGTACATCAACTTTACGCCGAATGCAGATGTAAATATCAGCCTGAGTGGTGGTTACGGTGAATCACGTGCAATGACTACCGCTGTGCGCGACGCCATCTTCTCAATGAATGAGCGCAATGCAAAAACTAGTTATGCAAATCTCAATGCCCAGATTTACGGTTTGCAGATTAACTTCGGCTACGAGGGTGGTCCGCAGGATTATGCCTACGGCGTTCCGGGCTACAAGATTAAGCACAATATGATGAATGGCGGTATTGAGTACACACTCAAGCTGGGCGACCTGTCTGTGAAACCAGCGTTCGATTTCCAATGGGCGAAATACACTGATTATCTGCCAGTTTTCAACGATTCGACACACACATCGAACGATTACTCATGGCATTACGAGGATGCTGACGCTCCGGCCGACAGCTACACACGTCTGTATGGATTCCTCAACGGCTCGGCCACACTTTATGCTGTTGCCCCGAGTCTACGTCTCGATTACAAGTTTGGAGGCTTGCGTCTGATTGGTGCCATCCGCGCCGACAAGACCAATACACCAGACATGTGGTATCCGTCTTGGCAGCTGGCAGCCAACTACGAAATCAACAGCCGCAATTTTGTACGCTTTGTTTATGGCCGCGCCAACCGTGGTGCCTCGCTCATCAATACCGACATCAACCTGCAGCGTTTGTGCACCAATATGGAGCCGCAGAGGTTTGTGTATATGGGCAACAAGGATGCCAAATTGGTCAAGATTGACAACTTTGAAGTGGGTTACCGCTGGAAACCGACCGACAACATTCTTGTTGACACTGAAGTATTCTATTCAAAATCAACCGACTATGGTGCGCTTATGAGCAGTGAGACAAAACTGGCCGCTTCAGTTGACCAGATAAAGGGAACCCTCGGCGGATTGTTGCCGCAGGCGATGGGCACAGCCGCTGGTATCAGAGCCGGAATGACTGCGGGCGGAGCTCCCGAGCCGGCAATCCAAGCTGCCATTGCTGAGGCCGTCGGCGGTATGTGCCGTGGCGTGGGCGCCGGCCTCGACCTTGAGACTCGCTCTTTCATCCAATATTCAAACCTGCCTTACAAGGTTAATCAATACGGATTGAGCCTCAACGTGGATTGGATTATATCGCCGAAACTCATTGCCAAGGTAAATGCTAATATTCAGCAGACAAAGATTAACGATTACTATCCTTACAGTCTGGGCGACCAAATCGGTGCTCAATTGGGCAAAGCTAATACGGCCTCAAACATAAGCCTCGTTCAGAGAAATATGGTTTACGACATTGTGAGCACTGTGATGCAGTATGGCGGCAACACTATGCCCGAGATACAGGCATTCGTTGGCCGTGCTATGCAAGAAGCTAATGTTGAGGAGTATGCTGAGCAAATTGGTTGGAGCACTATGAATCCTGATCAACAAAACAATCTGCTCGCCCAGTTGTATGAGGCTGGAGTGAAAGGCGAGGCATTTGAAGGAAATGCATCCCCATTGTCATCGTATTATAGTCTGAAATACAACGTTGTTTTAAGCGACAACGACTTGTGCTTTGGCAACACGTCGGCCGTTCCTTACACACTCAGCAACGGCCGCAAGCATAAGGCAACCCCGACTATATACGGCATGGCTGGTCTGATTTACAAACCTATTGACAAGGTTAACGTGTCGATGTTTGCAAACTATATTGGCAGCCGCACCAGCGAGACCCAATACGGCACTCTAAAACTCGACGACCGCTTCACTCTGAATGCCAAAGTTGGTTACGCGCCGATTAAGAATCTTGAGATTTTTGTGAACGGTCACAATCTGCTCAATTCTAAAGCCCAAGAGTTCATCTACAGCGATGAGATTGGCGGTCTGTACACGGCAGGTCTGAAGTTTGAATTCTAATAGAGTTCAGTCCGATAGCACTACGCCAGGGGATTTTTCCTCTGGCGTTTTTTTGCATTATGGATGGGCAATGATTGTATGAGAATCAGTTCGTCACTCTTTTCTGGTAGTTTTTGTTAGCAAATGAATTCACGTAATGCAAATTATTACTGTAAGGTAGACAGAGTTTTATTGATGTGGAAGTTAAGTATGGTAGCGATAGTTGTAATGCTATTTTTTAGACATATCTTCCTAACTCCTGAATAACAAGCAACCCACAGCCCGATTTTCGCTGCCAAATACACAAATTCTTATTAATGCTCTGTTTTATTCGATTGAAACTATTAGTTCTCTGTCAATCAAGCTGTTTTTCATCGGTAGCAGCCGCTTGTAGGTGCCCGATTTCACTTCGTAGCGGCCTTTGTGGTGAACAATGAGAGCACACTGCTCGGCCTGTTCGGGTGTGTGATGGCACACATCTATCAGACTTTCAATCACATGCTCGAATGTGTTGACATCGTCGTTGTAAAGGACAAGGTTTAGGCGGTCTTGTTTCTCGGTAAGTTCGTCGGTTTGTCCGTCAAATTGTTCGCGATTCATTGTTTATGCGTTAAATCATGTAAATATAGTGGAAATTATTGACGGCCAACACTGTTTGTGAATAAAAAATACCGACGACAATGATGCACAGCAAAGTGAATCCTCTTGTTTTAGGATGGTGCTTTGCGGACTTTGCCCGATAATTATTTTCCTGCGGTTTTGCGTTTGGTAATCAGGCCGCTGCTGGTGAAATTGCGTTGCCAGATGTTGGCTTCACCCATATAATACAGGTTGCTGTTGCCCGACATTGTGACTCCAAGTCTCTTTTTGGCGTTGATTGATATTTCGGCATAACCCGAACCTATAACAGTGCAATTGTCTGATTGTAAGTCGAATGCATTTACTTCGGTTTCATCGCTTGCTTCAACTGTGAGGTATTCGGTATAGCCGCGAAGCGATGCGTTTCCGTTGTCGACAACTCTTAGCGTGCATTTTCTGGCTTTGAACTCAAAATTCAGTTTCGATGCATCGCCGCAGATAAACTCGATGTTGTCGAAATTGGCCACTTTTTCCGAGTTCAGTGTGACTTCGTTGAGCAGCACAACTTGCTTCAAGTCTTTGAAAGCCACTGTTACATTGAGTTTCAAGGTCTTTTTAATGGTGGGGACAAACACGTACAGCGTGCTGTCGCTAACTGATGTCTTGAAAAGTGAAACCAGGTTTTCTTCCGATTCAATCTTCACATTTTCACTTGTTTCCTGCGAAAGAAACAATTCAACCTGACCTTGGACAACCACGCGGTTGAATCCGCTGACTTGTCTAACTTCGGTTTTTATCTTGCCGTTTCCTTTGATGTTTTGGGCGTTTGTGGTGTTTGGGGCGATTGCGATTGCCAGAGCTATAATGACAAATAACCTGAGTACGTTCTGTTTTGACATGGTCTTTAACGTTTAGCGGACAAATGTCAGTATTTTTCAATTAAATGACAAACATATAGCTAGTAAAAATGCAACTTGTTGCATAATCTTTCGCGATTTTTGGCAAAAAAATACGCAATCCGATGTTTTGAACAGCTTGCTTTTTGTTTGCCCGAAACCGCAGGGTGGGGCAGAGTCAGTTTTTGTGCTGAATATTCGACGCCATTTCCTCAAGGAACTGGTTGCGCTTGCGGCGCGACAAAATGGCCACCGAGCCGCCTTCCATAATCACGTCGCCGTCGAACCGCGACACCTTCTGCACAAAATTCAGGTTCACTAGATGCGATTGGTGTGTGCGGAAAAATGGATAATCTTCGAGCATATTCTCAAACTCACCCAAGTTCTTCGACACCAGCAAATCGTTGCGACCCTTGATGTGCAGCGTGCTGTAGTTGCCGTCCGACTGAATGTGGATAATATCCTTAACGTTCACAAACTCAATCGATTCGGCAGTGGCTAATACTATTTTTTCGGGCTTGTCGAGTTTGGTGTTTTGCAGCAGAGCGTTGAATTGTTCCTCGTGCTTGCTGTTGGTGCCGCGACTGATGATTTTTTTTATTGCGGCATCCATATCATCGTAGTCGAAAGGCTTTAGAAGATAGTCTATTGCACTGTATTTGAATGCTTTAATGGCATATTGATTGAACGCCGTGACAAAAATAACATCGAAATCGCGTTTCGAGAGTTTTTCCAGAATGTCGAAACCGCTGCCGTCGGGCAGTTCAATGTCCATAAACACAAGGTCGGCATCGGCTTCCGACAGCAAATCTACGGCTGTTTTGACACTGTTGGCCGTACCTAAAATATTGAACGACGGATAGTTGTCGGTTATAAACGACTTGACAGACTCAACGCCGTGAGCCTCGTCATCAATAATTACAACTTTAATATCCGTTTTCATTTCCCCAAAAAATCGGTTAAATATAAGTTAATTATCTTCTTCCGCTACTTTTTCGGTGCCTTTATTTCCTTCAACCACTATCACAATCTCGCCCTTGACACCTGTTTCGGTGAAGTGGGCTATGGCCTCGCTGATGGTTCCGCGATAGTTTTCTTCGTGAATTTTAGATATTTCGCGCGATACGCACACCCTGCGGTCGGGGCCGAAAACCTCGGCAAACTGCTCGAGCGCTTTGAGCAGACGATAGGGCGATTCGTAGAAAATCATTGCCCTTTCCTCGTTTCGCACGGCTTCAATGCGCTTTTGGCGGCCCTTTTTCTGCGGCAGAAAACCTTCGAAACAGAAACGGTCGTTGGCGAAACCGCTATTGATGAGTGCAGGCACAAAAGCCGTGGCACCTGGCAGGCATTCAACTTCAATATCGTTCTGAATGCACTGTTTAACAAGCAGATAGCCAGGGTCGGAAATGCCTGGAGTGCCTGCGTCGCTGATGAGCACGGCCGATTTTGCGGTGGCCACCATATCGGCGTAATGCGCCACCTGCTGGTGCTCGTTGAATTTGTGGTAGGGGATGAGTTTGTTCTTTATCTCGTAGTGGTTCAGTAAGATACCCGATGTCCGAGTGTCTTCGGCCATTATGAAGTCGGCCTCTTTCAAAAGTCGCAGCGCACGCAGCGTAATGTCCTCAAGATTGCCGACAGGTGTGGGAACGAGATAAAGTTTGCCCATCGTTTTATGATTTAAAACGTTGATATACAAGTCCAAGGAAGTCCACTGTGGTCTCGTCTTCCTGGTCCCAGTTGCGGTTGCTGAAAAGTTTGTCTAATGCCTCGGTTATGTTCTCCGAATTCTCAATATCATCGATGGTGAGTTCGTACTGTTGGCTGTCGTGGTTGAACAGTTCGTTGATGAATCTGATGCGGTCGTTGATTTTGATGGCTTTGCGAAGGTTTGTTATCGGGCGGCTGTTGAACCGCGATGCCAGATTGGCCTTCTTCTCAAGTCCGGCCAGCACATCGTTCACCGATGGTGTGTTCTGCTGGAATCGGTCGGCCAGAGTGCTTGGTTTGCTCTCGGTTTTGACCGATTCAGTGGCTGGTTGTTCAACTGTTTGTTGCTCATCCTCAGCATTATATGTTTGTTCGACGTCGGCAGTGTTGTCGGCAAACATGTCGGCAAGCGATTTTGCTTTTTTCGCTTCTTCCTCGGCGGCCTTTCGTGCGGCTTCGGCTTCTGCTGCTTTTCGAGCATTCTCTTCAGCAGCGGCTTTATTTGCGGCTTCCTCAATGGCTATTTGGCGAACTTTCTCAAGTTCCGCTGCTCGTTTTGCAGCCTCGGCTTCTGCAATTCGTCGTGCTTCCTCATCGGCTGCGGCTTTGCGAGCGGCAGCTTCTGCTTCGGCTTGTTTGCGAGCGTTCTCTTGCATTTCGAGCATGGCCTTTCGTGCTGCTTCGAGTTCTTCGGTGGCTTTTCGAGCAGCTTCGATTTCGGCAATGCGCCGTGCTTCTTCCTCTTCAGCGGCCTTTCTCGCAGTTTCTTCGGCAAGTTTGCGCGCTTCCTCCTCTGAGGCAGCGTTGTCGGCATCGGCCCCGACTGACGACAAATGAACGGCAATATTGTTCAAATCGCGAATTTTGCCTTGCAGCATTTCAATCGCAAATGACTGAATATCACCATTGTCTGGCAGACTTTCAATCATCGATACAAGAACTGTTGCCTCGGCCTTGAATATTTTGATAAGATTTTTTGTTTGCATCGCTCTCGATAAAGATTTATTTTGCCAAAAATAACGATTGATGTTAAATCAAATTGTCGCACACCAATTTTTTTGTTGACTGATATGTTTTTTGAAAATGGCAACGCCGATGGCGGACGGATTGAAGTGATTTGTGGCTCAATGTTTTCGGGCAAGACCGAAGAACTGATTCGGCGTCTGCGACGGGCAAAATTTGCGCGGCAGAGTGTCGAGATTTTCAAGCCTGTTGTCGATGTGCGCTATTCGGCTGTCGATGTGGTTTCGCACGACGATAACTCAATTCCTTCCACACCCGTCGAGAGTGCGCAGAACATTCTGCTTTTGACCAGCAACGTGCAGGTTGTCGGGATTGATGAAGCGCAGTTTTTCGACGATGGCCTTGTTGATGTGTGCAACCAATTGGCTAACAGCGGTGTACGTGTCATTGTTGCCGGTCTCGATATGGATTATCAGGGCAACCCGTTCGGCCCGATGCCCAAACTGATGGCCATTGCCGACGATGTGCTGAAGGTTCACGCCGTGTGTGTGCTGTGTGGCGCGCTGGCTCAATTCTCGCACCGCCTTGCCAAAACCGATAAACTTGTTCTTCTTGGCGAAACCGACAGTTACGAGCCGCTTTGCCGCCGCTGCTTTTTGAAGGCTGTGGCCGAGTAATAACCAAAAAAAACCGCCCGAATTTCTTCGAGCGGTTTCCCAAACTAAAATTATAAAAAACAAACCTCTAAACCTCTAAGCTATTAGAATCCGAAGCTTACACCTACAGAGTAGATTCCACCAATCTTGTCGCCGTAGGGGAACTCGCGCTGCTCAGTGTTGAGCAGGTTGTGTGCGTTCAGATAAACCTCAATGCCATCGGCAGGTTTGTAACCCATCTTCAGGCTGACGGTGAAGCGGTTGTCAAGTTTCTCTGTGCTGTACTTAGTTGCGTAGGTGCGCTTGCCAATGTAATTACCATAGGCGGTGATGTCGAACTTCGGTGTTGGCTTGTAGATAAGACCAAGCATGCCGTAGAACGACGGTGTTGCCTTGTGAACGTGACCGTTCTCAAGCTTATCTTCGTAAGGTTTCGAGTTACCGAAGTAGAATAGGCCATTCTGGCTGTAGGTGCCATACTCGAGCATGTAGTACGAAGCATAATCCTGCGGATCATCACTAGCACGAAGTCTTGCTTTCATTTCTGCTTTGCCGGCATCGTCAAGTGCGGCATATTCGGTTTGCAGAGCCTCAACATTGTCAATGTCGGTTACGGCACGCTGCAAATTACCTTGATATTCCATAAGATAAGCCATAAACTTATCTGGGTCGGACAGGAATGTATTCTGATCTGCGTCAGTGAATACTCCTCTATCAATAAGATTCATAATGGCATCGTACTGAATGTCATAAGTCAAATCAGGAACGCGGGTAATCATACCGAAAATCTGTCCCAACTGTCCAAGAACCTCAGCGTTCTGGTTATAGACATAGTAGTTATCGATGGTGGTTTTCTGAATGTTGGCGTTCACTTTGGCAATCAACTTCTTCGAGATAATCCAGTCAACATTCACGCCAAAGCCCATCTGCTTGACTTTGTATGGCAGTTCGCTGTACTTGATTGACGATACAACGCCTGACATACCCATAAATTTGGTAAGTACCGTCATATCCAGATTACCTTCCTTAAGGCCATTCAAACCTCCAAGATTAGATGTATCCGTCATGAAGCCAAGAATACCAATACCATTCTGCACACCGGGAATTCCGATTTGGCCAGTAGGCATAACAACCGATGAACGGTTGGCCTTGAGTGCGCCAAAATCCTCACTCTGAGAGTAATAAAGCTCGGCATCGACAAGTATTCTCTCTGTGGGACGCCAGCGGTAACCGAACTCAACATTCTGGGTCTTAGCCAGCGGTGCGTTCTTGTCGGCATCGAAGTAAATTGTGTCAGGCGGCATCATACCGTCGCGGTGCCATGTGTATTTGGTGTTCGAGTTAACAAAGTTAGCCGAACGCATTGCTGTGCTGAACGATGCGCGCACAAGGTTGTTGTCGTTAATCAGATAGTTGGCACCAACCTGATACGACGGGTTCCATTTGTCAGGAATGTTAGTCTTGTCGAAACGAGCGGCACCAATCACGCGGAAATTGCCAACATGGAAATCGGCACGAAGACTCGGTGCAATGTCACTCAACTCAGCCTTATTACCATTGAAATAGCCTGTCAAGTGCACAGGGTTCGGCGACTTGTAATCATGGTCGTGATATGTCCATGTGAAATCAGTGATTTCTTTTAAATCCCAAGTATTGTATTGATTTGTGAAATCAGGAATCTGGTCAACAAAGTTTACATAGTTGTACGAAACACCCGGAACAACGTTCAGCATATCGCCAATCTTAAGGTCATACTCGGCGCTGGCCTGGAAATTGTGAGCATAAGTCTTGAAACCCGGCGCACCTTTCATGTAGTCTTGCGGGCCACCCATATAGTTGACATTCAAACTCAAACCTTTAACATAGGCGTTCAAGTTGGCATATCCTGTTTTGAACACACGCTCTGAAATAGAAACCGGCAACTCACCAACGGGGCTTGTTGCAGCTCGCGACTGCTGATATCCTAGTGAAAGGTCGAATGTGATGTCGTCGGCAGGGCGGTACGACAAGTAAGAATTGAAGCCGTACGACTTGCGTGACAGACCCGGGTCGTCATACATGTTGCTGACCTGAAGTTCCCTCTCCATGCAATCGTACAAATCGTATGGCAAGCCTTCAGCCAAACCTTTAAGGAATGCCGCCACTGTTGCTTCAGAAGCCTGGTCTGTGCCATAATCTGCTTTAAATCCTTCAGGGTCATTCTGAGCCTTCATCATTTGTATTTGAAGAATCTGTGCTTTCAACTCATCGGGAACCTCACCGGCAATGACGCCAAAAGAGAAAGCTTGTTTCAGGTTCTCCAAATCGGTCATTCTGTAATATCCACCTTCCGATGCATCGAAGAGTTTGATTTTCGATGGGTCGTATATCACATTGCCATTCGCATCTCTGCCAACTGCACCATAAACATAATAGCCCATCAAGTTTTGGTCCATTCCATGTTGCTGCTGAATCAAGGCTTTGTCTCCGTCAGTCATTGTTGATTTGAAAAGGCCTTCTGTCGGGTAAACATAAAGCTGATTGGTGTTGCGGCGGCGGTATTGCAGATTGGCAGTAATACCCACGCTCAACTTTTTATTGATGCTTTTGCGGTAAGCCACATCGCCATAGTAGTTCTCATGAGTACCCATTGTCAGGTTGCCCTGAAGCTCCTTTGAATTCTCACCCGGTTTCTCAGTGATGATGTTGATAACACCCATCATGGCGTTGGGGCCATAGAGTGCGGCATTGGCGCCACGCACAACCTCAATACGCTCAATATCCTCGATGCCGATTGGCAGAAGGTCGAAGTTGACATCACCGGTTGCGTAGTTGTGCGCAATGCGGTTGTCAATCATGAGCAAGGTGTTGGCGTTCTCGGTGTAGAGCATCATCTGGTTGTCAGGGATGTTGTTCAAGCCGCGGATGTGTACGTCGTACATACCGTTGGTCTTTTCCTGAACAATCATGCCCGGAATCAGACGCAAAGCTTCCTCGATTGTTGTGATGCCATACGAGCGAATCTCGGCTTTGGTGATAACCGTTGATGAGAGTGGCGATTTGAATGAGTCCTCAGCCTTCTTCGATGCAGACGATACCGATTTGTTCATAATCATTGCAAACAGGTCGTCCATCGAGACACCCATAATGTCGGCAAGTTTCATCACATCCTCAAACGGCATCTCGAGCAGCTCGTCGTACGAGAGTTTCATAATGTCATCTTTGGTCATCGACGACACGTCTTTTTGCGCAAACACTTGGCCAACAATCGCAAAAGCCAGTGTTAAGCAGAGTAATATTTTCTTCATTTTCGAAAAAATTAAATTATAGATACTGTTATTATTTGACAACAACCCCCAGTGCTGTCAACTGTTGCGATACCTTCACACCCGATTCGGCAAGGTGCTGTTCGTTAACCTCGTATTTCAGCTTGCCATCAACTTTGATGTAGTTCAGACCTGATGTTGAAAGAGCGAGCCCTGGCTTGTCGGTTACAACCACCACGCCTTTGCCTTTTACCTTGCTTACAAATCCGTCAGCTGCGTCTGATTTGTCGGCGGTCACATACAGAATGTGCATTTTAGTCACATCATCGCCTGAGCCAACTTCTTTAATTTTAATACTTTGCGAGCCTACTCCTTTTTTCTCGGCAATGGCATTCAACTCGGGAACGATTGACTGATTGCCATACACGCCAATCACAAAGTCACCTGATTGCTTAGTCTGCGGCCATTCAATGTTTCTTGCAAAGTTGTACATGAATAGCGCTTTAAACTTCTCGTCTTGCGCTCTTGCTGTAGTTGCTATCAGCAGGAGTGCGGAAATAGCCAATACTGTTTTTTTCATCATAAATATATATTTAACTAATTAACAACTTCATAATAGTCATTTTTTTTACGATTTATATTTCGTTTTGTTTTTGTTTCGGCTTAAATAATAAACAATTGAAAATTGCGATTAAAAAAAGGGCTGTCTAACTCAGCCCAGCATTGATTCCGTATGGTGATATGTCAGTGTCGAAAAAAGAAGTGACGGCTGCAATCGGTGCCACATCGGCACGTTTGCCTGCGCAGCGGCTCATTTTAAAAAAACTTTCAGAATCAACCATTTGCAAAAACGCTTGTTGGCTGTTTTTCTGATTACCTATATATCGAATACTGATTGTCGGCATTTTGTCTGGTTTCTCACATTTCAAATCCCCATCAAAACCAGAATTAGGAAAGACCACAGATGTTTTACCCATATAGTGTCGAATTAACATAATGTTACTCACGCACCAACTTCACCTCGGCAAAAGTAGCGATTAAGCTATTGTTTAAGTAGACTATTGGATAAACGTCCAAAAAATAGTGACGAACAATTTGAGTTTCATGTTTAATTATTTGTCTGCTCCGAGAGCAAACGTTGAAGTGTGTGACTGCCTGAAGCATAAAAAAAGCTGTCCGGTTTCCCGGACAGCCCCCAACTAATTAATTAACCACAATTAATTAACCACAAACAATATTTTTCTTTTAGAACCCAAAGCTAATGCCGACAGAGTAGATACCACCAATCTTGTCGCCGTAGGGGAACTCACGCTGCTCGTTGTTGAGCATGTTGTGACCATTCAGGAACACTTCCATTCCAGGAACCGGCTTGTAGGCGAGTTTCATGCTCAGCGTAAAGCGGTCTTTCAGCTCTACAGAGTCGTCGCCCATGTTGTATTTGGTGGCGTAGGTGCGCTTGCCAAGATAGTTGCCGTAGGCGGTGATATCAATCTTCGGTGTCGGCTTGTAGATGAGGCCAACCATGCCGTAGAACGACGGAGTTGCCTTATGAACATGTCCGTTTTCGGTTGGTGTCTCGTAGGGTTTCGAATCGCCGAAGGTGAATATGCCGTCGTCGTTATAAACGCCATACTTAAGAGCATAATATGCGGCATACTCAGTGTTGTTCTCGCTGGTCTTTAGGGTGTTAAGGAATTCAGCCTTGTCTTCTGCCGCTATATAAGCCGCAGTGATTTCTGCAACTTTCGCATGGTCAATATCGCCCATTGCGCGTCCCAGATATTTCTGATATGTGCCAAAATATCTCTTGAAGTCATCCGATTCGAAATCAACAGGAATAGGAGTCTGGTTTCCGTTTTCGTCGACATGCACACCCAAAACTTTCATCAATTGCTGCTCGGTAAAGGTTCCGCTTGCCATAAGCTCGTTGATGGCGTCGGTCTGCAAATCCTCAGCCAGCGACGGAACGTTTGTAATCATACCGAAAATCTGGCCCAACTGTCCAAGAATCTCAGCATTCTGATTGTAGGCATAATAGTTGTCGATGGTGGTTTTCTGAATGTTGGCGTTTACCTTGGCAATCAACTTCTTTGATATAATCCAGTCGATGTTCACGCCGAAGCCCATCTGATTAACCTTATATGGCAGTTTGTCATATTTGATGGTTGAAATAACGCTCGAATTGGCCATGAATGCGCTCAGTGCTTCCATGTCCAGATCACCCTCGGTGATGCTTCGGAGCGATTTCAATATTTCGGGATTGGTCATGAAGGCATTGAGTTTTTCTGACGGCATGATAACCTGTGACTGGTATGCCTTGAGTGCTCCGTAATCTTCACTTATTGAATAATATGCCTCAGCGTCGACAAGGATTTTCTCGGTTGGACGCCAGCGGTAGCCCAACTCGGCGTTTCGAATCTTGGTCAGCGGAGCGTTTTTGTCGCCTTTGAAGTAGATTGTGTCAGGCGGCATCAGACCGTCGCGGTACCATGTGTATTTGGCGCTCGAGTTGATGATGTTGGCAGAGCGCTTTGCTGTGCCAAACGATGCACGGACAAGGTTGTTCTCGTTGATTGAGTAGTTGGCTGCAATCTGATACGAGGGGTTCCACTCGTCGGGAATGTTGGTTTTGTCGAAACGCACAGCGCCGAGCACGCGGAAATCGCCCAAACGGTAGTCCAGTCGCAAACTTGGCGCAAAGTCGGTCAGTTTGGCGTCCTCGCCACCTTGGCTGCCCGAAAGGTGCCGGCTTGATGTGAATTTGTAATCGTGGTCGTGGTACTCCCAGCGGAAATCGGACGGGTCGTTCGGATTGATGTAGTCAGGAATGTAGTCGGTCTGCCATACATGATAGTAAGCCAAACCAGGCACAACGCTCAGGTCGCCCAACTTGATGTCGTACTCGGCATTCACCTGAAGGTTGTTCATGAACACCTTGAATCCGGGTTTACCCTTCTGGTAGTCTTGTACACCGCCCATGTAGCTGGCGTTCAGACTCAGACCGTAGATGCTCGAGTTCAGGTTGAAGTATCCGGTTTTCGATTCGCGCTCGCAGAGCAGGAACGGAATTTCGCCGATTGGTGTTGCACCCACGCGTGAGTGTTGGTAGCCGAACGATACATCAAAATTCATATCCTCTGAGGGGCGGTAGTTCAAATAAGAGTTGAAACCGTAAGTCTTGCGCGACATCCCCGGGTCTTCAAGCATTTCGGTTATATCGCCTTGGTTTTCAATAACTTCGTAGAGCGAATATGGCAGGTTGTTGGCCAAGCCGCCAAGGAATGCTTCTACGGTAGCCGCTGATGGCTCGCTTCCATAATTGTGCAGAAAGGCGTCGGGGCTTTGCTCATACTTTCCTTTTTGGATTTCAAGTATCTGTACCTTCAGCGCATCGGGAATCTGTTCGGCAATGGCGCCAAAAGTAAAGGCCTGCTTCAGATTCTTGATGTCGGTTGCATCGTAGTAGCCTCCTTGCGAGGCGTCGATGAGTTTTGCCTTCGACAGGTCGGGGATGAGTGTTACAGAACCATCGGCATTCACTACCGGCGGGTTATACGGATTGCCTTCGGCGTCAACCATTCCCATCAAATACGCCATCTGGCCTTTGCTCATGCCGTCCTTGAAATAGTATTTCTCAGCATCCGACATTTTCGAATAGTAAAGTCCGTGAGTCGGATAGACATAAAGCTGATTGGTGTTGCGGCGGCGGTATTGCAGGTTGGCCGTGATGCCTACACTTAACTTCTTGTTGATGTTCTTGCGGAAAGCCACATCGCCGATGTAGTTTTCTTGAGTGCCCATCATCATGCTGCCTTGCAGAGTTTTTGAATTCTCGCTGGGCTTTTCAGTGATGATGTTGATAACACCAGTCACGGCGTTTGGTCCGTAGAGTGCGGAGTTTGCGCCACGCACAACCTCAATGCGCTCAATATCCTCAACACCTATTGGCAGAATGTCGAAGTTGAGGTTGCCGGTTGCGTAGTTGTGCGCAATGCGGCCGTCAATCATAAGCAGGATGTTCGAGTTTTCGGTGTAGAGCATCATCTGGTTGTCGGGAATGTTGTTCAATCCACGGATGTGCACATCGTACATACCGTTGGTCTTCTCCTGCACAATCATGCCCGGAATCAGGCGCAGAGCCTCTTCAATTGAGCTGATACCGTATGAGCGGATTTCAGCCTTGGTGATAACCGTTGATGAAAGCGGCGATTTGAACGAGTCCTCAGCCTTTTTTGAAGCCGATGACACCGATTTGTTCATAATCATGGCAAAAAGGTCGTCCATTGAGACTCCCATAATGTCGGCCAGTTTCATCACATCCTCAAACGGCATCTCAAGCAGCTCGTCGTAGGTGAGTTTCATAATGTCGTTTTTGGTCATCGACGACACGTCTTTTTGCGCAAACACTTGGCCAACAATCGCAAAAGCCAGTGTTAAGCAGAGTAAAAATTTCTTCATTTTCTGTAAAAATAGGTAGAGTAATTATTTATTTGACAGGAACACCTAGAGCCGTCAGCTGTTGCGATACTTTCACGCCCGATTCGGCAAGGTGTTGTTCGTTTACTTCGTATTTCAGCTTGCCATCAACTTTGATGTAGTTGATGCCCGATTTTGAAAGGGCAAATCCCGGCTTGTCGGTTACAATCACCACGCCTTTGCCTTTGGCTTTGCCAACAAACTCGTCAACCTTGTCCGACTTGTCGGCGGTCACATACAGAATGTGCAGCTTCGCAATATCGTCGGCTGCCGCAACTTCTTTAACCTTAATGCTTTGTGAACCTACGCCTTTTTTCTCGGCGATGGTGTTCAATTCAGGAACGATAGACTGATTGCCATACACGCCAATCACAAAGTCGCCCGATTGTTTTGTCTGCGGCCATTCAATGTTTCTTGCGAAGTTGTACATGAATAGCGCTTTGAACTTCTCGTCTTGCGCTTTTACTGATGTTGCTATCAGCAAAAGAGCGGAAATTGCTAATACTGTTTTCTTCATCTTAATTTATTTTAAAACTATTAACTGCGTTTGTCCTATCCACAATCATTATTTTATTTCTCTGCTTTCTACGCTCAAGCCCAAAATTTTGATACAACAAGAAAATTGAGATAAATCATAAAATTTTCTTTGTTGTGTTATATTTTAACTTGATTTATTTGGTATTGTGGGTCATGCGAATATTTAAGTTTAACATATAGCGTACACACTTTTTTTAGCATTGCAATATTAGCATTCGGTGCGTTTGAATACACCAGGAACGTGCCTGCCATGAGGATTTTGGCTAAAAATATTTTTTGAAAACGGCCAAATAACAATTTGGTACACAACGATTAAACTGATTTGCAAACGTTAACGGTTTTTCCCGAAAAAACAGGCCTGCGGTACAAAAATGTTGCATAAAATGCCGTTATTATATTGTTTTGCAACCGATTTCTAAAGAAATGGCAATGACTGAAAATTCAAAATCAGAGAGCTATCAGATGATAGCCAAAACTTTTGCAGGACTTGAAGATGTACTGGCCGGCGAGTTGGAGGCTCTTGGCGCAAAAAACATCAAAAAACTGATTCGTGCCGTGTCGTTTGAAGGCGATAAGGCCCTGATGTACCGCGCCAACTATTGTTTGCGCACTGCACTGTGCGTGCTGAAGCCGATAGCCAATTTCGAAGCGAAAAACGAAGATACCTATTATAAAGAGATTGGCCGCATCAACTGGGATGAATATATGAGTGTGAATGAGACACTTGCCATTTCGGCCACCACCAACTCAACAATTTTCACCCACTCGCAGTATGCTTCTCTAAAGGCCAAAGACGCCATTGTCGACCAGTTTCGCCGCCGCACGAGCAAGCGCCCCAACGTGGACACCGAAAATCCCGACCTGCGAATTGAGATTCACATTGCCCAGACACACGTCACGGTGCTGCTCAACAGTTCGGGCGAGCCGCTCTACAAGCGCGGCTACCGTCAGGCAAGCGTCAAGGCGCCAATCAACGAGGTGCTGGCTGCCGGAATGATTATGCTCTCGGGGTGGAACGCCAAATCAGACTTTTACGACCCAATGTGCGGTTCGGGCACACTGCTCATCGAAGCCGCCATGATTGCCTACGGCATTGCCCCCGGCACCTTTCGCAGTCAGTTCGCGTTTGAGAAGTGGTCCGACTTTGATGCTGACCTTCTGTCGGACATTGCCGACAGCACGCCCGAAGTGCCCGAATTCAAATACACCATTGCGGGCAGTGATTTGAATCCTGGAGCGGTGAAAGCGGCCGAGATGAACATAAAGGCGGCATTCCTGAGCAAAAAAATCAACGTGCAGCTGAAGAATTTCTTCGACCTGCGCCCAGCCACAGCCACAGGCACCATCATCACCAATCCGCCTTACGGCGAGCGTCTGCAACCCAACGATTTGCGCATCTTCTATCAGAAAATTGGCGACAAGCTGAAAAGCGAATTCCCAGGCTACGAAGTGTGGATTATCGGCAGCAATACCGAACTGATGAATTTCATAGGCCTGCGCCCTGAGAGAAAAATCAAGCTCTACAACGGCGCGCTCGAATGCTCGTTCCGCAAATTCAGCGTGTACGCGGGCAGCAAGAAGGACAGGTATGAGTAGAGAATTAGAGAGTTAGAGGTGAGAGGTAAGGGGTTAGAAGTTAAGGGTTAATGATTAATGATTAATGGTTAGTGTTAAAAGTTTTAGGTTTTCGAAGTTTTAAGTTTAGGGGTAAGAGGTGAGAGGTAAGGGTTTAGAAGTTAAGGGGTTGAGAAGTTTAGTGCTCGTAATTCGTAATTCATAATTCGTAATTAAAACCAACACCCAACACCCAACACCTAGTGCCTACCCCCTAACTAATGCCCAAACCACCAAAATCAGTTAATCACGTATGCCGCCGCGCCCAAATTCTTTTTTTTCTTTGTGCCATAAAATTTTACTGATATGAAAAAGATTAGAGTTGCGATTGTTGGCTATGGAAACATTGGCCATTACGCTTTGGAAGCGCTTCTTGCTTCACCTGATATGGAACTAGTCGGAATTGTGCGCCGCAACGGTGCCGCCGACCGCCCGGCAGAACTTGCTGGCATTGAAATTGTTAAATCTATTAAGGAACTGAAAGATGTGGATGTCGCCATTTTGGCCACACCAACCCGCAGCGTTGAGGAGCACGCAAAAGAGTGTCTGGCGCTGGGAATCAACACTGTTGACAGTTTCGATATTCATACTCAGATAGTACAGCTTCGCCGTTCGCTCGATGCCGCTGCAAAGGCCGGTAATGCCGTTTCTATCATCTCAGCCGGCTGGGATCCAGGGTCAGACTCTATCGTTCGCACACTGATGCAGAGCCTTGCACCCAAAGGCCTGACCTGGACAAACTTCGGTCCGGGTATGAGCATGGGGCACTCGGTTGTGGCCCGCTCGAAGAAAGGTGTTAAAAACGCCCTTTCGATGACAATGCCACAAGGCGCAGGCATTCATAGCCGCCTGGTTTACGTTGAGCTTGAAGAAGGATTCACCGCACAGCAGGTTTACGACGAACTGAAGGCCGATGATTATTTCGCACACGATGAGTTGCACGTGATTCCGGTTGCCAGCGTTGACGACTGCCGCGACATGGGACACGGCGTTCTGCTTGAGCGCAAGGGCGTTTCGGGCAAGACTCAGAACCAACTTTTCGAGTTCAAGATGAAGATTAACAATCCTGCGCTCACCGGTCAGGTGCTTGTAAACGCTGCCCGCGCCGCCATGAAACAGAAACCGGGTTGCTACACAATGGTTGAGATTCCGGTCATCGATTATCTGCCGGGCGACCGCGAAGAGTTGATTGCACATTTGGTGTAAATCAATATAAATTAGATTTTTACGGCAAAACGTCAGTGCTCCGGCATTGGCGTTTTTTTTGTGGACGGCTAATCGGTGAATTGAAATGAAAAAGTGCGGCATTTCGTTGTTTTGATGTTTGGCTGAAATGTTTTAATTTCATGTTTGGTTAAAAAGAGCAATAATGGACAATTCTGAAATACTGCATCTGCTTGAAGAACACAATATTAAGCCGACAGCAAACCGACTGACAGTTGCCCGCGAGCTTTCGGTGGCCAACAGTCCTGTTTCGCTTTCGGAACTTGAGGCGACAATTGGCACCATCGACAAATCAAACATTCTGCGCGCGCTTATTCTTTTCAAAGACAATCATTTAGTACATGCTATAGAGGGTGCGGGCGGTTGTACGCTTTACGAGTTGTGCCAAAGTCATCCTCATTCTGATTTTGATGAGGACACTCACATGCACTTTTTCTGCGAATCGTGCCACCAGACATTTTGCCTTAGCGAGCAGCATATTCCGCAAATTGAATTGCCTGAAGGATACATAGTTAGCACTGTCACTTTTATGGTGAAGGGCATTTGCCCAAAGTGCAACCGCACTAAGACTTGAAGTTTGCAACCAAGTTGCACTCACCGCAACATATTTTTGTTTCCGAAAGAATTTAAAAACAGAAATAGTTATGGAAACAGAAAACTTGAATCAGATGCAACATTCTCACAATGAGCATCATCACGAAGGTGAACATCACCACCATCATCACGAAAGTGAGCACGAGTACCACCATCATCACCACGACGGCGAGCACCATCACCACCATCATCATCACAGCCACGAGCTGACATCGCTCAACTCGGCGTTTGTGGTGGGCATAATGCTGAATGTGCTGTTTGTGGTGGCCGAAGCCGTTGCCGGCTGGGTTAGCAACTCAATGGGCCTTCTGGCCGACGCGGGCCACAACCTGAGCGATGTGGCGAGTCTGCTGCTGGCGCTCATCGCCTTCCGGATGGCCAAGCGCAAGGCATCGCACCACTACACTTACGGCTACAAGAAAAGCACCGTTCTAGTGTCGCTGCTCAACGCGCTGATACTGATTGTGGCGGTGGTATTCATTGTGTATGAGAGTGTTGAACAACTGCTGAACCCCGAGCCTGTGGGCGGCAAGATAATCGTTATCACTGCGGCTATCGGCGTGGTTATCAACGGCTTGACGGCTTATCTGTTTATCGACAAGAAAGACAAAGACCTGAACGTGAAGGGCGCCTATCTGCATATGGCCGCCGACGCGCTGGTATCAGTCGGCGTGGTCATCTCGGGCGTGGTGATTTACTTCACCGGCTGGTACTTTATTGATGCCATCATCGGCTTGACCGTAGCTGTAATAATCATCATCTCTACCTGGGATTTGCTGAAAGACAGCCTGCGACTGGCTATGGACGGTGTTCCGTCGTCAATCGACACCGATATGCTGATGCACGAAATCGGCGAAGTTGAAGGCGTTGAAGAAATCCACCACCTGCACGTGTGGGCCATCAGCACCACCGAAAACGCAGCCACGGCTCACGTGGTGGTTGGCAATCTAGCTGATATGCAGCGCATTAAAACCGACATAAAGCACACGATGGCAGGGCTGGGAATCGGCCACACCACGCTCGAGTTTGAAGAACACGGCTGCGAGTGCGGCGAGCACGACCATTGCTGATTTTTGAGTTATAAGTTGTAAGTTAACAAGTTATAAGTTAGAAAAACCACACAAAAAAGGCCTGCACCCATTGTTAGGGTGCGGGCCTTTGTTTTTTCCCCCTGATTATTTTCGACAAACGGGCCGGACAGAGAACCCATAGCTGCGGATACCATTGCCATTAGGACTCAAGTAATTATTGCAATCGAAGCTGCAGAGTCTCGCACCATACGGAGCGTTTCCTCCCATAAAGTACGAGGACCAATAAACACCTTCGCAACCAGCATTATAGAGATCTGAACCGCCCTGATATTCCAAACCACCAATATAGCCAGCAGCTGGAAGAAAAATATGAGTATCAGACAAAGAATAAGACGCTGACACTGGCTCTGCTCCCTCACTTTCCCCCATTCTCCATATTTTTCCTTTATCACTTGCGACTTTTGCTTTATAAACAATGCGTCCTGCCACATTTTTCCCAATGTAGTTATCGGTCCAAACCCAATAGCATTGTTTGCCCAACTCGCCCCAATCAGCATCGGTCGGCATTGAAAAATCAGAACCTAACACTGATGTAGCGGCATCGTCTTCCGGCAAGAGCATTCCTAGAGTGTCGGTAAAACCATTAAAACCATATTCAGTGGCTGAGCAGTATTTTGTTAGGGTTTCGTACGAGCCTTTGCAATACTTATAAGTCTCCCAACCGTAAAAGTCTTTTGTTTGGGTTTCGCCCCAGGCATAATAACCGCCATACTCCCAAGGAGCGGTAGCACCCAAATTGCAAGTTATCCAAAGCGTACCGCTTTCAAGACCCAAATCAACATAATTTTGGTTTCCAAAAGCACCTGTCGCTGTAAACAACTCTTCAAATTGAGCTTCAATGTTCACATCAGAATTAAACATTATTATCTTGCGTGGATTGTCGGTTTTTCCATCGCTCCATTTTGTAAAGTAATAGCCTTCGGCAGGGACAGCCGTAAACACAACAGTTTCACCTTCTTTGTATTCGCCACTCTGTCCTTCAACAGTTCCGCCATCGGTGGCAGTAACTTGAACCATATATGTCGGTTCATCTTCTTTTGGTTCATCTTTTTTGCACCCTGCAAACACCATCGAAATCAATGCAACGCCAAATGTTGCCCATAAAAGTTTTCTCATATCGATATTATTTTTTTACAAAATTACCATTTTGCGCGGATTATCCTAAACAATATTCTTTTCAGAGTTATATGTCAGCATTGTGATTGTGTAGGGCGATTTTTCGTTCATTTTTGGTACGCGAAATGTCATTTTTTACACATTTTGAATACCAAATCAATATTGATTAATTCACAAATTAAACATACATAATGCAATCTTCACCATAAAAAGGAAGCAGATTGTCGTGTGTGCAGAATTTCATATTCTCGGCTTTCGCCTGACAGATAAGCATTTTGTCGAATGGGTCTTTGTGCTGACTTGGCGCCGATTCGGAATAGTGAAGCGTGTCCAACAAAAACACGTGTTCAGGCATTAGAGACAGAAGAATCATTCCCGATGTCCGGCAAAGGTCGTTTAACCACCGCCCCGAAAAGGGAAATTTGTCGGGGTGTAAATGGTGTTTTATTTCTGATTCCCAAATGCTTAACGAACTGTAATATATGGTATTATGATTGTCGGTCAGTAAGTTTAATGTGTTGGCATCGAGCCTTTTGTCGGCAGTATGAAACCACACCAGTATGTGAGTGTCGAGTATGATTTTCATATTATTTACACTCAAACATTTGTGCTATATCTTCGTCACCCAGATTAATATTTTCGGGGTATAGGTATTTGCCTTTGGCAAGCCCTGGAATGGGATGCCCGGCAGTTCCCTTCAATGGTCCGCCATTGCCCTGCGTTGCGGTGACATTAATCAGCGAATCAAGAAACAACGAAATCTGCTCGAAGTATTCTTCGGGAATGGCGTGCAGTTTTTTTTCCAATACTGAATATGTCATACCAATATTTTTTATTCAACAACAATCAGTTGCAACTATCAAAACACAAAATAACTAAAAAAGTGTGAAAAATGAAAGTTGAATTAACGATGGCGAAATCAATTGATAATCACCGCGCAAAAAAAATCCCCGCGCGTCAATCGCAGAACCAACCAAATTCCGTATCATTGCAAAATTTTTTTTATTCCGAAAAACGCAACAAAAATGGCAAAGATTTTCAACGACGTATCAAGAACATTTGGCGAGTTTCTGCTGATTCCGGGACTCACAACCAAACAGTGCATTCCCACAAACGTGTCGCTCCGCACTCCGCTTGTGAAATTCAAGAAGGGCGAAGAGTCGGCCATCAACCTGAACATTCCGTTTGTGTCGGCCATTATGCAGTCGGTTTCCGACTCGGGCCTGGCCATCGAACTTGCCCGCAACGGCGGCCTGTCGTTCATATTCGGCTCGCAGCCCATTGAGTCACAGGCTGATATGGTTCGCCGCGTCAAGAAATTCAAAGCCGGTTTCGTTACCAGCGACTCGAACGTGAAACCCGACAACACGCTCTACGACGTGCTCGACCTGATTCAGCGCACCGGCCACTCAACCATCGGCGTGACCGACGACGGAACGCCCAACGGCCGCCTGCTGGGTATGATTACCAGCCGCGACTACCGCACCGACAAGGACGACCTGAACGACAAGGTGGCGCAGCATATGACGCCGTTCGACAAACTGACCGTCGGCAAACTGGGCATCTCGCTGAGCGACGCCAACCAACTCATCTGGGACAATAAACTCAACACGCTGCCTATCATCGATGAAAATCAGAAACTTATGTACTTCGTCTTCCGCAAGGACCACGACAGCCACCACGAGAATCCGAACGAACTGTCGGACTCGAACAAGAAACTGCTTGTGGGCGCCGGCATCAACACGCGCGACTATGAACAGCGCGTTCCTGCACTGATTGAGGCAGGTGCTGATGTGCTCTGCATCGACTCGTCGGACGGATACTCGGAATGGCAGCTTGAGACGCTGAAGTGGATTAAGGCAAAATACGGCGACAAGGTTAAGGTTGGCGCTGGCAATATTGTTGATAAAGAAGGTTTTGACTACCTGGTTGCCGCAGGCGCCGATTTCATTAAGATTGGCATTGGCGGCGGCTCAATCTGTATCACCCGCGAACAGAAGGGCATCGGCCGCGGTCAGGCCACTGCAGTGATGGATGTGGCAGCCGCTCGCGACGATTACTTCAAGAAAACAGGAATCTACATTCCAATCTGCTCCGATGGCGGCATTGTGCAGGACTACCATATGGTGCTTGCTCTGGCAATGGGCGCCGACTTCCTGATGATGGGCCGCTACTTTGCCCGCTTCGACGAGTCGCCGACCAAGAAACTCACCATCGGCAACCGCATTGTGAAGGAATACTGGGGCGAGGGCTCGAACCGTGCAAAGAACTGGCAGCGCTACGATATGGGCGGTGCCGCTGCTCTGAAGTTCGAGGAAGGCGTTGACAGCTACGTGCCTTACGCCGGCAAGATGAAGGACAACCTGGCACTCACTTTGGGCAAAATCCGCGCCACAATGTGCAGCTGCGGCTCGTTGTCAATCAAAGAGTTGCAGCAGAATGCAAAAATCACCGTCGTTTCATCGACGTCAATCATCGAGGGCGGTGCTCACGATGTGATTCTGAAAGACCAGAATTGATTTAAGTTGTTAATTGATAGAGTGTGAAAGGTCGTCGGAAGGCGACCTTTTGCTGTTTTCAACTTTTTCCGCAACTTTGCGGCTGAATTTAAACACACAAAGCTATGGGTAAGAAAGAGAAGCCAAGTTTTCTCGATTACCTTAATGCCGTGAAAAAGGCTGACAGGGAAAGAGAAATCGCGCAGCACGGCAAGCTGATTTCGACGCGGCCGCTGCGGATTGTGAAGTCAAAGAAAGTTTACGACCGTAAACGTGACAAAAGAGATTGCTCGTATTATGATGGCAGTCTCTTTTTTTTGCACAATCATCAAACTAGTGTATCGTCTTTCCTTATCTTCGCGCCAAAATATCGGAACTGATGAAACGTAAGTTTCTGTTTTTTATGTTGTTGATGGCCGCTATTCCCGTTGTTGCGCAGACACCGCTGAACAAAACGTCGCAACGGACGGTAACGCAGATTTCGCCCTACTATTTCGGACCGAATGCGTTTGCCGTGCCCGAGATGCTTGATGGCCGTGTGCAACCCGTGCTCCGCGCCGAGGTGGCGACTGACTATTTCAAGGGCTTCCGCGGCGACCGCACCATCGACGCATCGTTCAAACTGAACATTCCACTCTGGACCGACCGCGCAAATCTGTCGGTGTGGATGCCCGCCATGGAATGGTACCGCAACACCGACGAGAGTCTTGCCGCCTGCCGCGTTCAGCCCGAAAACATTGAGGAGGCCCGCGACGGGCATCTTGCTGGTGATGTGTATGTCAGCACCGATATGCAGGTTCTTCGCGAAAGCGGTCTCCGCCCCGATGTTGTGGTTCGGGCTGCGCTGAAGACGGCTTCGGGTTTTGAGTCGTTTCATGCGCGCTACTACGATAGTCCGGGGTATTTTTTCGACGTAACTGCCGCAAAATCAGTGGCTGTTGGAAGCGGAAAATGGAATCACAGTTTGCGGGCGGCTGTCACCACAGGATTTCTCTGCTGGCAAACCGACCTCGGCCGCCAGAACGATGCCACACAATGGGGCGTGATGGCAAAATGGGAGAACACATATTTCTCGTTATCAGCCAATTTGGCGGGATATGGCGGTTGGGAACATAACAACGATGATGGCGGATTGGCTCATGACCGTCCTGCTGTGCTGCGTTTAGACCTTGTTGGCCACATCGGGCAGTTGGATGCCGTAGCGGTCTATCAGTACGGCTTGCGCGACTATCCTTACCATTTAGTGCGCATAGGTCTGGCCTACAAAATTGATATTTTATCGATGATGAAATAATAAACCAATGATAATCAAAAGAATAATATTTGTTTTAACTGTGATTGCCACCGCGCTGACAGCCTCGGCGCAGATTGATGAGGACTCAGTGAGCGCTGCGTTTTTCCGCGATTTCTACCATCAGGGGCACCTGGTGCATTGGCTCGACGCCTTGTCGGACCACACTGTCTATCAAGGACTTCACCTGGGTCAGTGGGACGAGTCGGGACAGTTGATGTTCACTGTTGATGGAAATTCATTCCGCTGGAACCGCTTCTACATCGACGGGTTCCGAATCGACAGCCGCTTCACCGCTGGTTCGTCGGTTTATGTCCCCAATATGGAGCACTACAATCTGCGAATCGACAATCGCGGCTCAATTCTCAACTTCAGCCTCGACACCATTTTAAGCGAGTACGCTGCCGTGTCGTACAACCGTGGCAATCTGGGCGGAATCTCGCGCGGCTCGGCCGACATCATCCATCTTTTTCACGGCACTGGTACCGACGACGCCTTCGACTCGTCGACTATTCGCAAACGTCAATATATTAAAAATCAGGGAACTGCCGACGCTGCATTCACTTTGGAAAGAGACGGACAAAGCTATCGGCAGCATATTTACACTTGTCTCGGACGACTGATGCTGCCCAACTACGACCAGAACGGACTCCTCATCGACAAACCGCTCTATAGTGCCAATCATTATAAAATCCAACTCGACGGACAGTTGCCTGCAAGGAGGTGGTTTGACCATATCGGATACTTCATAAATTTTTCTGATAAAGACAATTACGGGGCTGAATTCTACTTTAACAGTGCCGAACTGATGGAACTCTCAATTGCGAGTGCATCGCTCTATGCAAGCTGCGGCGGCCTGACAACAGGCTTAACTTGGGCATCTAACACCATACATCACAACAATTTAGAGTTCAGCCGCAACATTATTGACCAGGATGGCGAGTCGCTTGAGCCGTGGATGCCCGACGGCCGCACAAGCGAGTTGACCTGGGCGCTCAACTACAGTCGCAAAGTGCTGCCGTGGCTGCAATTAAAGGCCGATGGCTACAACTCGCTGCTCATCTTCAATCCCGACAAAGAGACTTTCAGCAATAATGTCTATTTCCAGCATATTTTTCAGACGGAGCCAACGCCGCTCTACCGCTACGACTGGACAAGCCACAAATTCACTTCGGGCTTGATTGAGAATAAGATAGGTTTTGAGGCTTGGAAGGATTTGACTGAAAAACTGAGCATTTCAGGCGAGGCCGCGTTTACTCTCGATGGAATGTTGCTCGACGGCAAAACCAAAATATCGCCTAACGTTCAGGCGGCCGTCAAACTCGATTTCCGCCCGTTCGAGTGGCTCAAAATGGGGCTGACGCTTGCCCACGACCGCATAAGTTACAACATTGAGGACATCCGTTTCATGAGCAACGACTATATGAATGCCGATGTTTATTTTGCTGATTCTGACCGACTTTTCACAACCACTGGCGGTCGTTATCACCACTATGCAAAGCATCTGTGGCAGCCTGGATATTTCACTGTCAACATTCCTGTTTATCTGTACTTCGGCAGGCATGAGTTTGCTTTCTTGCAGACTTACAAGAAGTTCCATCATACATGGATGGCTAAATTCGAAGATGGTGTTGCTGCCAATTGTTTCGCCGATGCCGACAGCTACTATTTCCTGAATCCAGGCCAGCGCGATTATGTTATTGATTATCTGCATAAAAGCATGATGGGCAGCAATCCGTTGATTAACACACCTTTTTATGTAACGCAGAATTCGCGCTACACCTACCGCGGCGAGAATGTTCTGTTCAGCCTCTCGTGGCAATCGATGATGGGAGCGGGGTTCTCGGCTTTGGGTAATGGTCCGGCATCGAACAACGTTGGTGTTCTGTCAGAATCGACAGCCAATCCCAACACTTTCAACACGATGGAGAATTCTAATGGCAAATATCCAGGTGTTGGCCGCCTCGACCAGGACAAGGCTTATGTTTGTCGTATCTATCTGGCACACAATGTCAACCGCTATTTTCAATACGGCATCACTGGCCGCTGGACCGACGGGCAGCCATTTGTCTATTTCAACACCGCCACCTTGACAAACGGTGACGGAGACACGCAGATGGCCATACGCCCGTATTGCTCACGCGGCATCAACCCCACCGACGGCAATTTCGGCTGTCGCGAAAGCGCACTGTTCAATATCGACCTTCACGCCCGCCTGACGTGGACAGCCTTGCAGCACGCAATGAGTCTTAACGTGCTGTGCTACAATATCTATGACTTTGGTAATGTCTATAACGAGATGTGTTTTCCCGAGGGTTCGGAAGGCAAGGGCCAGCGCGGCGACAACATGACGCTCACCATTCCGCGCGGCGTGGTGGCAACGCTGAAAATTGAGTTGTAGTCAGACGGTGTTTGACCACTGAACACGCGGATTTTGTTGTGATTAGCGAATCAAATGGTTTTACTTGTTCTCGTCGTTCATGTAAACCAGAAACCATTTGCCGTCAACAAGTTCGAATCGGCACTCAACAAATAATCCTGCTTGGTTAATCCATATTTTCTGGGTGAAGGAGGTTTCGGTTTTAGAGTACGTGGCCCTGTATTTGCTCTTGTCAACATCATAGACGCGTGTGGTCATCAGGTGCCAGTTTTGGGGAGTCCATTTGGTGGAGTTGTCCACAGTGTGGTAGCCGCCCCCAAGCGGAAACTTGATGCGCGACATCTGGAAAGCGCTGTCGGCATGGAAGCGGTCGTAGAACTTGTCGAAATCCTCAGTTTTCGACTTCTTCTTGCGGCTTTTTTCAACTGTTGTTGTGGCTTTTCCGCCCGATTCGGGTGTTTTTTGCGTGGTCGATGTCGGTTTGCAGCCGGCAATGGCGGCACAGCAAATCAGAATGTAAAGCAAACGTTTCATAGGAACAAAAACTGAGTTTAGACGCTTGCAAAACCATGTTTTACGGCGTACAGAATGAGTTCGGTGTTGTTGCATACGCCAATTTTCTGGTAAATTGTCGACTTGTGGTTATCGACGGTCTTTTTGCTGATACCGAAATCGTCGGCAATCTCCTTGCTCAGCTTGCCTTGGCAGCACGCCTGAATAATCTCCCGTTCCCGAGGTGACAGTTTGATGTTGTCGTCAGGTTTGCCTGCTGCAAGTTTCGGGGGTTCTGTCGATGTACTCACAAACTGTTGTATTGGAGGCTGCTCGGTTGTGATGTCGAGGGTGATTAAGTCATTTTGATTTGTATTGTCTTTATTTTCAGTGATTTTGCCCGCAGCCGCTAAATTGTTTGCTGGTTGTTTGATGACAAACAGTTCGCGGGCCATCTTTTCTGTGTGTTCAATGTCGCGGCGCATACGGCGGACAATATGCACCAGCACGGTGCCTATAAGAATAGCGGCGAAAACAATCACAAATACAACCAGCGCATAACGCTGATGGTTGACAATCACTTGCAGTTCAGCCTTTTCCTTCTCTTTTTCTGCGGTTGCGTAGCGCACTTCAAAATCAGCTATCTGCTGGCTAATTTGCTCGTTGTAGAGCGAGTCGTTGAGAGCCAGAGTCTGCTCGTAGAGTTCCGGACTTTTGCGCAATTCGGCAAGCAGGCGCAAGGCGTCGAGCTTGGTTTTGCGCTTGTTCAGTTGCGAACTCAAGGCAAGGCATTCGGCGGCCGCTTTTTCGGCGTCGGCTTTGCGATTGAGTGCCATGAAGTTTTTGGTTTGGGCTATCAGATTGATACATAGGCTGTAAGTGTTGCCAGAGGCGCGTAGTCCTTTGGTCGCTTTGGCCAAAGTGGTTTCAGCCTTCACATAATCTTTTTGCCTCAAATAGGCCTCTCCGAGTTGCGACAGGCGCACAGGCATTTTGTCGGTGCGGTTGTCGGCAGAGTCGAGTGCGTAAGCTTTGCGGATGTAGCTGATGGCTTCCGCATTCTTCCCGTTTGCCGATAGAATCTCGCCCAAAACAGCGTAGCGGCCAGCTTTCATCTGTGTGTTGTCGTGCGGCACATACATTATTGCCTGCGACATATATTGTTCGGCATCGTTAAAAAGTTTCTGGTGGGTAAAAAGTATTGCCAGCAGATTGAAGGATGTCGATATGCGCACTGAATCACCAATCTGAAAATCGCATTCCAACGACCGTTTCCCGTAATTAACAGCTTTGTCGTACTGCCCCAAATCCCAGTAGGCATACGATAGACCGTTGTATGTGTCTGAAAAATAGCATAATGAATCGGCGGGGATGTATTGTATCGCTTCCTCAAGATATTTCACCGAACCGCGATAGTCGTTGTTCTTCTCGCACTCATCATATTTGGCATACAACTCATTGTATTTTTGGATATTTGCTGCTGTTGATTGTGGTATTATGCTGAAAATGAGCGCTGTAGAGATGCATATTTTTAAAATCATCATTCGAAAATTTTCACAAAAGTAGAAGAAAAATCCGTGTTGTGTCGTTTTTTTATCCTTCAATTCCCGTGCCCAGCGTTTAATCAGTAAAAAAAGGAAGTCCCATTTCTGGAACTTCCTTTCGTATTTAACCTTGATTGTGTGTTCGTAGAACCGATTTTTACAAAGTTCTCTTAACCTCAGTCTCCTCGTAAACCTCAATCACATCACCAACCTTGATGTCGTTGTATTTATCGATATTCAAGCCGCACTCCATACCTGTGAGCACTTCTTTGGCATCGTCTTTGAAGCGTTTGAGTGAGCCGAGTTCGCCAGTGTAAACCACAATACCGTCGCGGATGACGCGCACTTTCGATGTGCGTTTAACCTTACCGTCGCGGACAAAGCAGCCTGCAACCGAACCAACCTTCGAAATCTTGAACACCTCGCGAATCTCAACCGTACCGATAACCTCCTCTTTGATTTCAGGCGAAAGCATACCTTCCATAGCGTCCTTCACTTCGTTGATGGCATCGTAGATGATTGAGTACAAGCGGATATCCACCTGCTCGCGCTCGGCCAGTTTGCGGGCATCCATTGACGGACGCACCTGGAATCCGACGATGATTGCATCGGAAGCGGCGGCCAGCGTAACATCCGACTCTGAAATCTGACCAACGGCCTTGTGAATGACGTTGACCTGAATTTCGGGTGTCGAGAGTTTGATGAGCGAATCCTGCAAAGCCTCTGCCGAACCGTCCACATCGGCCTTGACAATGATGTTGAGTTCGTGGAAATCGCCAATTGCCTTGCGGCGGCCAACCTCGGCCAATGTAAGGTGCTTCTGGGTGCGCAAGCCCTGCTCACGCTGCAACTGCATACGGCGGTTGGCAATGTCGCGGGCTTCTTTGTCGCTGCTCACAACATTGAATTTGTCGCCAGCCTGCGGTGCGCCGTTCAAACCCAGAATCAGAGCAGGTGTCGACGGACCAGCCTTGTCAATCTTGCCGCTGCGCTCGTTGTACATGGCCTTTACGTGGCCTGTGAAACTGCCTGCAAGCACAATGTCGCCAACCTTGAGCGTTCCGTTCTGCACAAGCACTGTGGTCACATAACCGCGGCCTTTGTCCAATGCCGACTCAATAACCGTTCCCGAAGCCAACTTATTCGGATTTGCCTTCAAATCAAGCAGCTCGGCCTCGAGCAGAACTTTATCGAGCAACTCGGCAACGTTGATGCCTTTTTTGGCCGAAATGTCCTGCGACTGATATTTGCCGCCCCACTCCTCAACCAAAAGGTTCATATTGGCCAAAGCCTCTTTTATCTTGTCAGGATTTGCGCCTGGCTTATCTATCTTGTTGATTGCAAACACAATCGGCACACCAGCCGCCTGAGCGTGGTTGATGGCTTCAATGGTCTGTGGCATGATACTGTCGTCAGCGGCAATCACAATAATCACAATGTCAGTGATTTGAGCACCGCGGGCACGCATTGCGGTAAACGCCTCGTGGCCAGGGGTGTCGAGGAATGTGATGGTTTTGCCGTTTTTCAGCACCACGCTGTAGGCGCCAATGTGCTGGGTGATGCCGCCAGCCTCGCCCGCAATCACGTTGGCGTTGCGGATATGGTCGAGCAGCGATGTCTTACCATGGTCAACGTGGCCCATCACGGTGATGATTGGCGGACGCGGAACCAAATCTTCTTCTTTGTCCTCCTCATCGGCGATGGCGTCGAGCAGGTCGGCGCTCACAAACTGCATCTTGTAACCGAACTCATCGGCCACAAGTGCCATTGTTTCAGCGTCGAGTCGCTGGTTGATTGACACAAACAAGCCCAAATTCATACATGTTGAGATGACTTGCGTCACAGCCACGTTCATCATTGTTGCCAACTCGTTAACTGACACAAACTCAGTTACTTTCAGCACCATCTTTTCGGCTTCCTGACGTTCAATCTCCTCCGCCGATTTCATACGCACGTCCTCGCGTTTCTCGCGGCGGTGCTGGCTGGTCTTGCTCTTGCCTTTCGGGGCCTGCAGACGTGCCAGAGTGTCTTTAATCTGCTTCTGCACATCTTCCTCGTTCACTTCCTTTTTCAGGAATTTCGATGCGCCTTTCGGGCCTTTTCCGCCCTTGCCGCCTTTCTCCATCGGTGCGCCAACATCAACGCGGTCCTTCTGTATGCGTTTGCGTTTTTTCTTCTTTCCGAATTCGTCGCCTGCGCCTGGACCAGCAAATTTGCGGTCGCTCAGGTCGATTTTGCCAACCACGTTCGGCCCCTGAAGTTTCTCAACTTTGGTATTAATAAACTCAGGTTCAGTCTGTTGCGACTGATTATTATCTCGTTTACCCTGCTGTTGCTGCGCCTGCTGCTGCATAATCTTTTTCGATTGTGCCTCACGCTCCTGGCGCTCTTTGGCCTTCTCGGCCTTCGATTTCTTGGCAGGACGGGTTTTGGTGTTCAGTTGGTCAAGTTCGATTTTGCCCAAAATCTTCACGTCCTTCACAGGCTCAACCTTTGTGCGGATGAGTTCTGGCTCGGGCTGTTTCGGTTTCGGCTTGTCGCCCTTCGGATTGGCCGACGCCACTGGCTGCGGCTTGGCAGGTTCTGGCTCGGGCTTCTTCTCGGGCTTTTTGTTCAGGTCGATTTTGCCCACAACGTTCGGACCCTGCAGTTTCTCGACTTTCGTGTCAACAAACTCTTCCTTCTTAGGCGCAACAGGCTCTTTTTTAGCCTGTTCCGACTCCTGCACCGAAAATTCGTCGTCGGCGTAGATTGACTCTTTCTTTGCTCTCATGGCGTTGAGCTCAATCTTTTCCGATGCCTCTTTCACCTTGATGTCGGTGCTGTATTCCTTTTGCAGAATCTGGAATACATCCAACTCAATCTTGGTGTTCGGACCGTCGTCGGCGGCAATTCCCTTTTTATGCAGAAATTCGAGCACGGTGTTGACGCCTACGCCAAAATCACGTGCTATCTTACTTAATCTCAGTGGCTTGTAATCTGTCATTTGCTTCTTATCGAGTTTGTTAATTAACTGGAATCTGTTTCTTTTAGCCGATAGCCGTTATTCAAATTCAGCCTTCAGTATTTTGAGCACATCGTTAATTGTGCTTTCCTCAAGGTCGGTACGATGCACAAGTTCGGCGGCAGGAATTTCCAGCACGCTCTTGGCGGTGTCGCAGCCGATAGCCTTCAAGGCGTCGAGCACCCATCCGTCGATTTCGTCAGCAAATTCCTCAAGGTCAACATCTTCCTCGTCAACCGATTCGCGGTAAACATCAATCTCATAACCAGTCAGTTGGCTTGCCAACTTGATGTTGGTTCCGCCCTTGCCGATGGCCAGCGACACCTGGTCGGGCTCAAGATAAACATCGGCTTTCTTGGTCTCGTCGTTAATCTTAATCTGCGACACTTTGGCTGGGCTCAACGCACGCGAGATGTAGAGCGAGATGTTGTTGGTGTAGTTGATGACGTCGATGTTCTCGTTGCGCAACTCGCGGACAATGCCGTGGATGCGGGCGCCCTTCATACCAACGCAGGCTCCAACAGGGTCGATGCGCTCGTCGTACGACTCAACGGCCACTTTGGCGCGCTCGCCTGGGATGCGCTTGATATTCTTGATGGTGATGAGTCCGTCGAAAATCTCGGGAACCTCAAGTTCGAACAGCCTTTCAAGGAACAGCGGGCTTGTACGCGAAAGAATTACCAGCGGGGTCGAGTTGCGCATCTCAACGCGAACCACAACTGCGCGGACGCTGTCGCCCTTGCGGAAATAGTCGCTCGGAATCTGCTCGGTCTTCGGCATAATCAACTCGTTGCCATCATCGTCGATAATCATTATCTCTTTCTTCCAAACCTGATAAACCTCGCCAGTCACAATCTCGCCGATGCGGTCTTTGTATTTGGCGTAGAGTTGGTCCTTCTCGAGTTCCATAATGCGGGTGGTCAGGTTCTGGCGAAGCGTCAGGATTGAGCGGCGGCCGAAATCCTTCATCTGCACCTCGTCCGACACTTCCTCGCCAACCTCATAATCCTCATCGATTTTCTTTGCCTCGGTGAGTGAAATCTCCTTGTTGGGGTCCTTCAAATCGGCATCCTCAACCACCTCGCGGTTGCGCCAAATCTCAAAGTCGCCCTTGTCGATGTTGATGATGATGTCGAAGTTCTCATCGGTGCCATACTGCTTAACCAATGTGCTGCGGAACACGTCTTCCAAAACCCTCATCATTGTGGGGCGGTCGATGTTTTTCAGTTCCTTAAACTCTGAAAATGTGTCGGTTAGATTCATATTTTCTCTTTTTATCTGTTTATGTTAAAAAATTATTGTTTCCTTGACTGATTTAATCTCGGCGAATGCGTAAGGTTCTGTTTTAGTAACCTTTACGGGACGTTTTGCGCCTTCGGGCTTCTCTTTGGTCTCATACTCGAGCAGAATGCCCTCGGCGTTGGCCTCGCGCAGGATACCATTGAGTTTGATGCCGCTGTTGAGTAGCACTTCAACCGTTCCGTTCAGTATCTTGGTGTACTGCTGCAGCACTTTGAGCGGCTGCCCCACGCCAGGCGACGACACCTCGAGCGCGAAATCTTCCTTCTCACGGTCGAGTTGCGACTCGATGTACTGGCTTATCTCCACGCAAGTGTCGACTGAAATACCCTCTGGCGAGTCGAGCGTTACGGTGATATTGTTCTGCGTATCTACCTTGACATCAACCAGAAACAAGTCGGTGTCGGCAATGCGGCCCTGAACAATCTCTTCAATCTGCTTTTTGTCTATCATAGTTTACTGTAATAAAACAGGGGACTTGCTTGCCCCCTGAATCAATTCTCCACTAAAACGCTGCAAATATAGGCATTTATATTATATGTGCAAATTATTCATTTGTAATAATTGAGTCGATTACTAAATCGGCAGTTGTGTCGGATTCAGTTATTTCGTCGGCATCAGAATGGTAAGTGTCGAATAAAGTTGTGTCGGTGGGCGATTTTGAATACAGAATATCAAGTAATTGCGTCATGGCAATACCTCCGCTGCGATTGCTTCCGTTGCGCAGTACAACAATGGTAGTGGTGTCGTGTGGTACACGTACAAGCATTGTTTTGAACCCATGCCACCAGCCGCTGTGGAATTGAATCGGGATGCTGTCGGCGTATGTGGTCAGTCGCCAGCCGTAGCCGTAGTTGGTGCCGAAGCGTATTCGGCGCCCCATCGGACGGAATGCCAATTGCAGTGTGTCGGGGTTGATGATTTTGCCGGAATAGAGCCCTTGGTCCCAGCGGAAAAGGTCGGTGGCGGTTGAATATATGCCCTTGTCGCCCAAAAAATGGTCGAGATAGTTGTCGTCAGCAGGCGTGCGGCGGCTGACATATCCGATGGCTCGTGGCGGATAGTTGACGCATTGCATTGCGCGATAGGCGAATGTGTGCGTCATGCCCAACGGCTTGAAAATATTAGTTTCCAGGTAGTTTTCGAATTTCAACCCTGATACGGCCTCAACCACTGCGGCCAGAACCGCGTAACCGGTGTTGCTGTATTGAAACTGTCGGCCAGGGCGGAAATATCGGCCCGCATTTGCCTCAATTAGGTCAGCCACAATCTGTTGGTTGCTGAAATAAGGGTCGTTGAGCATCGGTTTTCGGTCGCACAGGTAGTGATAGTTGGGCAGACCTGAGCGGTGCACAAGCAGTTGGTGGATGGTGATGTCAGGGTAGGGAAAGCCTGGCAGATAATTGGCAACATAGTCGTTGAGTTGCAGCTTGCCGCGCTCATAGAGTTGCAAGATGGCCACGGCAGTGAACTGCTTCGAAACCGATGCAAGTTGAAACGCCGTGGTGTCAGTGATTGGCTCGTTCTCAACAATGTTGGCCAGTCCGTAAGCTTGATCGTATAAAATGTTGTTTTTCTGCCCAATAAGAATCACACCGCTGAAATCGCCGCTTTGGATTTTTTTCTTGACAACATTATCAATGTTGGCCATCTGCTCATTGGTGATGGTGTAGTGGTTTTCTTTTTGCGGCTGCTCAACAACAATTGTTTCCGCTGGCTCGGAGCTGTTGGTTCGGTTGCCCAAGTGGCACACGACTACCATCAGCGCGGCGGCTACAAGCATCGGCCAAATTTGTTTTATGCAGTTTGTAATCATTGTTTTTTGATGTGGCTGCAAAGATAATCGCGATTAGAACGCAAATGACACCAATTGAGCAGATTTTAACTTTTTAATATCCTAGGCTTTCGTACTTTTGCACCGTTTTATCGCGAAAAAACTTGAAACGCAAATTCATACTGAATCTGATTCTTGTTGTATTCCTTAACCTGCTGGTCAAGCCGTTCTGGGTTTTCGGAATCGACCGCACCGTGCAGAACGTGGTGGGTGCCGAACAGTACGGATTCTACTTTGCGCTGTTCAATTTCTCGCTCATTCTCAACATCTTGCTCGACCTGGGCATCACCAACTACAACAACCGAAACATCTCGCAGAACGAGAGCGGACTGACGCTCAATTTTTCCAACATCTTCACACTCAGGCTCATTCTGGGCGTTTTCTATTTTGAGGTGAGTATGGCCGTGGCGTGGCTCTGCAACTACAGCCGCCACCAAATGGCGATGTTGATGTTCTTGACGTTCAATCAGTTCCTGCTGGCGCTGATTCTCTATTTGCGTTCCAATCTGGCTGGATTGCAACTCTTCAAAACCGACAGCATTGTCTCGGTGCTCGACCGCGTGGTTATGATTCTCATTTGCAGCCTGTTGCTGTGGGGAAATGTTACCAATCAGCCGTTCCGCATCGAGTGGTTTGTCTATGC
Source organism: Salinivirgaceae bacterium (assembly GCA_017474765.1). Taxonomy (GTDB): domain Bacteria; phylum Bacteroidota; class Bacteroidia; order Bacteroidales; family SZUA-534; genus RUG13583. The sequence goes on from JAFVGW010000056.1 coordinate 60,976, forward strand.
GCAGACGGGCGCCTATCTGTTCACGGCGGTTGTGGCCTTTGTGCTGGTTTTCATCCACGCGCCCACGTTCCGCCCGACGTTCAACCTGCAGTTCTCGCTCGAAGTGTTGCGCAAGAGTTTTCCGTTTGCGCTGCTCACTCTGCTGATGTCGCTCTACAACCGCATCGACTCAGTGATGCTCGAGCGCCTTCTGCCCGACGGCAAGGTGCAGGCGGGCATCTACGCGCAGGCCTACCGCATATCGGACGCCTGCTGTATGTTCGCTTTGCTGTTCGCCAATCTGCTGCTGCCGATGTTCTCGCGGATGATTAAGCAACGCGAGAATGTGGCTGGTCTGCTTCGGCTCTCGACCGTGGCAATGGCCGTGCCTGTGGTGGCTGGCGCCGCCGCGTGCGTCTTCTACCGTCGCCCGATTATGGACCTGCTCTACAGCAGCCACGCCGCCGAATCGGCACCGATTTTTGCACTGCTCATCAGCGGATTTGTGGCAATATCAATGGTTTATATCTACGGCACGCTGCTCACGGCCAACGGCAGCCTTCGCCAACTCAACATTGTGGCGTTCTGCGGAATGGTGTTCAACATTGCGATGAATTTTGTGCTGATACCGCGCTACGGAGCGCTTGGGGCGGCCATTGTGAGTCTTGCAACACAAAGTTTGACCGCTTTTGCCCAAATTGCCATTGCTTTTTCTATTTTTGGGCTCAAATTTCGAGGGCGTACGCAATTCATGCTTTTGCTTTACGTTTTAGGTATTGCAGCCTTCGGTTTCGCTTCAACGAATCTGCCATTCGGCTGGTACGGCAACGCACTGATAATGTTTGCCGTATCGGGCTTGTGGGCTTTTGCGTTGCGGCTTGTCAGAATAAATGATTTTTTGACGCTGGTGAAAACAAAAAGTGAATGATAAGATGAATCGGTGAAATGAATAATCGGTCAATCGATTAACATAAAACTTAAAACTCAAATTACTTAGAACTTAGAACTTAAATAACTTATAACTGAATAGAAATGAAGTTTCAAAAACTCAACCTCATCATCGGTTGGATAACATTCGCCATTGCTTCGGCGGTGTACATTGCAACCATTGAGCCGACAGCCAGTTTCTGGGATTGCGGCGAATTCATAGCCACAGGCTACAAACTCGAAGTGGGGCACCCCCCTGGCGCACCGTTCTTTATGCTGATGACCAAATTCTTCAGCCTGTTCGCTGGTGGCGATGTCACGAAAGTGGCAATGTGGGCCAACATTATGTCGGCTTTGGCTTCGGGCGGAACCATCCTGTTCCTGTTCTGGACCATCACCCATCTGGGCCGCCGCCTGACCCGCAAAAACGCCGACGAACTGTCGCTTGGTTGGCAGATTGCAATTTTGGGAAGTGCTTTCATCGGCTCGCTGGCCTACACATTCTCTGACACGTTCTGGTTCTCGGCTGTTGAGGGCGAAGTTTACGCATCGTCGTCGCTGTTGACGGCATTTGTGTTCTGGGCCATTCTAAAATGGAGTGATGTGGCCGATGAGAAATACAGCAACCGCTGGCTGGTGCTAATTGCCTATACGATAGGTATTTCGATTGGCGTCCATCTGCTTAACCTGCTGACCATTCCAGCCATTGCCCTGGTTTACTATTTCAAGAAGAACAGCACCGTCACTCCGAAGGGCGTGATTGTGGCTCTGCTTGTGTCGTGTGTCATTTTGGGCGGCGCCATGTGGGGCATCATTCCTGGAGTTGTGAAACTCGGATTTTTCTTCGACCGCATATTTGTCAACGGCTTCGGTCTGGGCTACAACAGCGGCCTTCTGTTCATGATTGTGCTGCTGGCAGGACTGTTCACCTGGGGCATCATCTACACCCAAAAACAGAACAAGTCTGTCTGGAACACCGTTCTGCTGGCGGTGGCAATGCTGCTCATCGGCTACGGCTCGTATGCAACCATTGTTATTCGTTCGCTGGCAACTCCGCCCATCGATCAGAACGACCCTGAAGACGCCTACTCGCTGCTGAGTTATCTGAACCGCGACCAGTACGGCAGTTGCCCGCTCATCTACGGTCAGTACTACAACGCGCCCGTCAACCTCGACGACCCCTACAAACACACAGGCAAAACCTGGGTGCAGAAGGACGGCAAATATGTTGAGGGTAACGACAAAATCGAGTACAACTATAATAAGGCCATGTGCACCATCTTCCCGCGAATGTGGAGCAGCAAGGCCGAGCACGTTGAGGACTACAAATACTGGGGCAACATCAAGGGCCGCAAGGTAAAAGTCCGCAACAATCAAGGCGAGATGGAGACAATGGTGAAGCCGACCTTCGGCGAGAACCTGCGATACTTCCTGCGCTATCAGTGCGGATTCATGTATTTCCGCTACTTCATGTGGAACTTTGTTGGCCGCCAGAACGACATTCAGGGTGATGGCGACAACATGAGCGGCAACTGGATTAGCGGCATCAAGTTCCTCGACGAGATGCGCCTCGGCCCGCAAGACAACCTGCCGTCGGAATACGCCAACAACCGCGCCACCAACAAATACTATTTCCTGCCGCTCATCTTGGGCTTGATAGGACTTTTCTATCAACTCAAACGCGACAAGAAGAACTTCTGGGTTGTGATGGCGCTCTTCGTCCTCACTGGTCTGGCCATTGTGGTCTATCTGAACCAGTATCCGCGCCAGCCGCGTGAGCGTGACTATGCCTACGCTGGCTCGTTCTACGCTTTCGCCGTTTGGATTGGACTTGGCGTGATGGCCGTTTACGAGTGGCTGAACAAGGCAACAAAAGAAGTGCCGTCGGCAGCGGTGGCAACGGGCATCTGCCTGTTCATTCCTGGCATTATGTGCGCCCAAAACTGGGACGACCACGACCGCAGCAACCGCTACATCTGCCATGATGTGGCATGGAACTACCTGCAGTCGTGCGAGCCGAACGCCATCATCTTCACCAACGGCGACAACGACACCTTCCCCTTGTGGTACATTCAGGAGGTTGAGGGTGTCCGCACCGACGTGCGCGTCATCTGCCTGCCCTACCTCATCACCGACTGGTACATCGACCAAATGAAGTCGAAATACTACGATAGCGAGCCTGTGCCGTTCAGCATGACTCATAGCCAGTATGAGACTGGCACGCGCGACCAACTGCCTGTATATGACAAGATTAAAGATGCACAAGAACTGAAGGAAGTCATCAACTTCATCAAGAGCGACAACCCGCAGACGCGCCTGACAACCAACTACAACGAGACCATCGACTACTTCCCGACAAAGAAGTTGAAGATGACCATCGACAAGAGCGACATCTTGGCCAAAGGCGTTGTGAAAGAGAAAGATGCCGACCAGATTGTTGATGAGATGAACTGGAGCCTGACATCGCGCTACATTCTGAAGAACGACCTGATGATTCTCGACCTTGTGGCCAATGCCAACTGGGAGCGCCCGATTTACTTCGTTTCGGTTGGTCCTGGCAACGACACCAACCTGCGCGACTATTTCCAATGCGAGGGATTTGCCTACCGCCTTGTGCCCATCAAGACCAAGTATGACATGATGAGCGTTGGCCGCATCGATACCGATGTGCTCTACGACAACATGATGAACAAGTTCCGCTGGGGCAACATGGGCGACCCGAAGGTTTATCTCGACGAAAACATCCGCCGCACCCTGCAGATTGTGAAGTTGCGCAACAACTTCGGCCGTCTGGCCATCGCTCTTGAGCAGGAAGGCAAACACGACTCGGCCATTACCGTAATCAACCGCTGCCTTGAGGTGCTGCCCATCGAGAAAGTGCGCTTGACCTACTATGACTCAAAGTTCATCGACGCGCTGTTTGAGTGCAACTATCCGCAGGCGGGCGAGATTGCAACCAACATCTTCAACACCGCCTACAACGACCTGCTCTACTACGGACAACTGCCTGCGCCGTTCTACGCATCGAACGACAGCAAGCGCCAGATGTGCATGGTGAACGCACAGTGGATTCTCGAAACACTGCAAAACTGAAGCAGACCGAACTGTACAACGAGTTGAACACAGTGTTCGCCGAAATGTATAGCATCTACAGCGGCGGCATGACACCAACTGCTGTCAGAAATCTGGAACGCAGATAATAGTAAGACGATTCGATAAGAAAACCGCAATCAGTTTTTTCTGGTTGCGGTTTTTTGTTGGTTTGAGATTGTGGAAAAGTCAAAAATGTTCGCTGCGCACAAATTGAATTTTGTCGGCTCCTTGGATGGTGAGTTTTAGGAGTTGCTGGTTATCATTTATCAACAAACTTCGCGGCAAGCAATTGTTTTGCCCGTTTCAATTCGGCAATCACCGCATCGCACCAAGCGTCAAACTCCTGGTCTTCAATCTGATACTCGGGGTGCGAGAGCACAAACTCAATGGTGCGGCGCACGCCCTGGTCGAAGCGGACGGTGGCGCAGAAGTCGGGAACGGCGCGCTTCAGTTTGCTGTTGTCGAACACAACTGAATTGGCTTTGTCGCCAAGCAGGCTTCCAGTGAAATCGTAGTTGCTGACGGCTGCCAAAAAATCGGAAGCGACATAATATGGTTTGAACTCGACGCCGAGGCAGTCGGCAATGGTTTGATAGGCCTGGTTCCACGTAACGGTCTCGTCGGAGGTTATCTGGAACACCTCGCCAATGGCGTGCGCGTTGCCCATCAGCCCGACGAATCCCTTTGCAAAATCGCTGTTGTGGGTGAAGGTCCAGAGCGAGGTGCCGTCGCCGTGCAGAATGACGGGTTTGCCGTCGAGCATCCGCTTTATGACCTGCCAACTGCCGTTGCGGCCGTAAACGCCAAGCGGAACCGAGCGCTCGTCGTAGGTGTGGCTCGGGCGGATAATGGTTACAGGGAAGCGTTCGTCGCGATATTTGCGCATCAGAAAATCCTCAATCGCTATTTTGTTGCGCGAGTACTGCCAGTAAGGGTTTGCGAGCGGCGTGCTCTCGGTTATCAGGTAGTTTGCAAGCGGTTTCTGGTAGGCTGAGGCCGAACTGATAACCATAAACTGCCGCGTGCGGTTGCGGAAAAGCCGATAGTCGCGCTCAATCTGCTGCGGCTCGAAGCAAATGAAATCGCACACGCAGTCGAACGACATCTCTGCCAGTTTGGCCGACACTTCGGCCTCGTTGTTCACGTCGCTCACCACAATCGAGCGGACATTTTTTGGCAGAACACTGTTGCGGTTGCCGCGGTTCAAGACATACAATTCCCAATCTTCAGTTTCCGACAGCCGCCTGGTTATGGCCGTGCTAATGGTGCCTGTGCCGCCAATGAATAATGCTTTTTTCATAACCGATAATTTTTTAACGGGTACAATATCAGCAAAATTCGGGTATCGGGCAACAAGTGGCAAAAATTAGTTTAAAGGTGAGATACGTTTTTTATGAGTTGTTCTTTAGGTAGAATTCATCAAGAGTAATCACTGATACTTTGGGGAACGGGATTTCTTTCAGGTGGCTGAAGTGGTGGTCGTCGGAAACAATGTAATCGGCATCGGCGGTAATTGCGCAGTCAACAAATTTGTCATCGTCTTTGTCAACATCGCGCAGCAAATGGAATTTGAAAAACGACTCGCTGCGATAAGTCATCGGGTGGCGGGCAATGGCTTCAACCACATTGTGGGCTATTTCGGGCGAGGTAAGCATTGACAGAATTTCCTCATATTCCGTCAATATCTCGTTGCTGACGCACAGACGGAATCTGCCCGCAAGAAAATCTGTCCAGATATTGTGGTATTGGCTTTTACTCGGCAAAATCTGAATCAGACAGTTGGTATCTAAAACAATGTGGCGCATCAGTTATAGGGTGTACGCAAGTGTTTGCCGCGCAGTTCATCCAATTTGGATTGATTGAGTTTGCCTTCGTCCCATAGTTTGTCGATTGCACGTTGCGCGCGCTCGGCAAAAAACTTTGAAAGAGTCATTCGCAAATCGTCCAAATCCTCTTGCGAAGCGACATTGGCTGCCGCATTCATAATTTCCAGTTGAGCAATTTCCGCGTATCCCATAGTGTCAGTCTGTTTTATTTTGTAAAAGTACATATTTTCACGCAGATAACACAAAGTTTTTATCATTTAGCGTTTTTCTCCGCTGTAGACCGCAACACAACTCAATTCTTCACGCATTCAATCCTTCTCTCATTCAATCCTTCAATCCTTCACACCCCCCATCCTTCAATCCTTAAAATGATTATCTTTGCGCTCTAAAAATCTGCAAATGGACAACATCCGCAATTTCTGCATCATAGCGCACATCGACCACGGCAAAAGCACGCTGGCCGACCGTCTGCTTCAGTATACGGGCACCGTCAACGAGCGGCAGGCGCAGGATCAGGTGCTCGACGATATGGACCTTGAACGCGAGCGCGGCATCACCATCAAGAGCCACGCCATCCAAATGGATTATATGTACGAGGGCAAGAAATACGTGCTGAACCTGATTGACACCCCAGGGCACGTCGATTTCTCGTACGAGGTTTCGCGCTCGATTGCCGCTTGCGAGGGGGCGCTGCTCATTGTCGACGCCACACAAGGCATTCAGGCTCAGACCATTTCGAACCTTTATTTGGCCATTGAGCATAATCTTGAGATAATCCCCGTCATCAATAAAATCGACCTGCCAAACGCTATGCCCGAAGAGGTGAAGGACCAGATTGTGGACCTTATCGGCTGCGACCGCGACGACATTCTTGCGGCCAGCGGCAAGACGGGCGAGGGTGTGGACAAGATTCTTGAACGCATTGTGCAGGTGATTCCGCCGCCGAAGGGTGACCCGCAGGCACCGCTGCAGGCATTGATTTTCGACTCGGTCTTCAACTCGTTCCGCGGCATCATCGCCTACTTCAAGATTGTGAACGGCGAGATTGCGACTGGCGATTTTGTGAAATTTGTGAACACGGGCAAGCAGTACAACGCCGACGAGGTGGGCGTTCTCAGGCTCGACCGCGAACCGCGCAAGGTGCTGCACACGGGCGACGTGGGCTACATCATATCGGGCATCAAGACGTCGCGCGAGGTGAAGGTGGGCGACACCATCACACACGTCGACCGTCCGTGCGCCAACGCCATCGAGGGCTTTGAAGAGGTGAAGCCAATGGTGTTCGCGGGCGTTTATCCTGTGGTGGCCGACGAGTATGAGGACCTTCGCGCATCGCTCGAGAAACTGCAACTGAACGACGCTTCATTGACATTCCAGCCCGAATCGTCGGCGGCGTTGGGCTTCGGCTTCCGCTGCGGGTTCCTTGGCCTACTGCATATGGAAATCATTCAGGAACGGCTCGACCGTGAGTTCAATATGGATGTCATCACCACAGTGCCCAACGTGTCGTTCATCTGCTACACCAAGAAGGGCGAAAAAATCGAGGTGCACAACCCGTCGGGACTGCCGCCTGTCAACACCATCGACTATATTGAGGAACCGTACATCAACGCGCAGATAATATCGAACGTGGACTACATCGGCAGCATTATGAAACTCTGCATCGACAAGCGCGGCGTGCTCAAGAACCAGACCTACGTGACGGGCAACCGCGTTGAGGTGACGTTTGATATGCCGCTGTCGGAAATTGTGTTCGATTTTTACGATAAACTGAAAAGTATATCAAAGGGTTACGCATCGTTCGACTACCACCCCAGCGGATACGGGCGCGCCAATCTTGTGAAACTCGATATTCTGCTCAACGGCGAGGGTGTTGACGCGCTGTCGTCGCTCATTCACGCCGACCACGCCTACGACCTTGGCCGCAAAATGTGCGAGAAGTTGAAGGAACTGATTCCGCGCCAGCAGTTCGACGTGGCCATTCAGGCGGCCATTGGCGCCAAAATCATTGCCCGCGAAACCGTGCGCCAGGTGCGCAAGGACGTGACGGCCAAATGCTACGGCGGCGACGTGTCGCGAAAGCGCAAACTGCTTGAAAAACAGAAGGAAGGCAAGAAACGTATGCGCCAGATTGGAACCGTTGAGGTGCCGCAGAAGGCGTTCTTGGCGGTGCTGAAGTTGGATAGTTGATTCTAAGGATGCACCGCGTGCACGTATTGATTAACAATCATTTATCGATTGTTCCAAGGAAATCGGCGGCAGGCATAACAGGTATTTTGCAGAATTCTGCAAAGTCTTTTCCGTTGTTTGTTATAATGATTTCACAGTTAGCGGCTTTGGCGCATTGATATTGCAACATATCTTCAAAGTCACGCACACGTTGCCCCGTTGCGGCAAGCAACTGCTCATCGTTGTTCGGCAGCACACTGATAAATTCGCGCAACTCTTTAAACAACTCGTACACATCGGCCTTTCCTTTAAGGATATAAGCCATATTTGCAAAAGTGAGGTACGATGCCGATAGTCGGACAATTCCGTTTTTGCCATATTGAAGCAGTTGCTCGGCATCATCGCCACGCTCACGACCTAAAGCATAGTCAATAAGAATGTTAGTGTCGAGAAATACGTTTTTCATCGGCTCAAAAGGGCTTTAAGGCGAGGGTCATTTTCTATTTCGGCGTCGGTAAACGATGCACAGCCGCGCCATTTCTTAATCTCGGGTGAAACAGGAATCACCTTGTAAGGCTTTTCTTTTTTTTCGGCAACCACATTTTTGGTCGGTGAAAGGGTTCTTACAAAAGTAAGCACCCGCTTCATAGCCGTTTCGTTGTCGAGCAACGGACTAATCTCTCGTAACAATTCTGCGCGTAATTGTATTGCTGTCATAATCGTTTTTGTTTTGTGTACAAGGATACAAATAATTCTTGAATCAAGTTTGACCGAAAAAACATAATTTCTATCTTTGAAACTAATTGATGCCATAAACGTTTAATCCGTTGTTTGGCAAGAGTGTTTAATTTTTGAAAAGGAGTAATAAAGAATAACTAAAAGGATTAAAATACAATAAATAAAAGCATTAGACTTTTTCTTTCTTACAGAAAATTTGGCAGTTTTTTGAATCATAGAAGAAATAAGCATCAAATGCCACGCTTTGGCGTGGACTTGACTTATTTCGTATGATTCGGGTTTTGCCAAATACCTCTGTAAGCGGGAGACGTTGAGTTTTCACGCTTTTTTATTGCCCAAAATTGAAGGAAGGAATTACATCACATTAATATATTAATGCTATGAAAAAGATTTTTAAATACATTGTTTCAATTGTCATAGTTACAATGACAGCTACTACTACAAAAGCGGGTGATTGGTATGAATATTTTGATAAAGTGCTTGGTGAATGGAGTTTTAAGGATTCAATAAGGTTAGATTCGTTCGTGTGCTATCGTGACAACTCAAGAATGCTAATGTTTTTTAATGCAGATGGTAAAGAAACTCTTGAAGTCAATTACGATTGGGATGTAGTGACAAATACTTGGAAACGCGAATCTAAATATGAAACCATCTATGATTTAAACGGAAACGAAATCCAATATATTGGCTACCAATGGAATTCGGCAGTAAGTTCTTGGGATAATTTTTATAAAACAGAATGTACTTACGATACCAACAACCACGAATCTCTTTATGTTGCTTATGAATGGGATACGAAGACAAACTCGTGGGTGGGCATAGAAAAAAGAGAATATGCTTTTGATTCCAACGGGAATTGGACTTTATATGCCAATTACAATTGGGATGTGGCAACAAGTTCGTGGAAAGGCCAATCTAAACACGAAGATACCTTTGATGCTAACGGGAATCAAACTCTATCTATTGGTTACAAATGGGATAATGAAACAAATTCGTGGGTATGCACTTACAAATCCAAGAGTGAATACACCTATGATGACAATAGCAGGAAAACTCTTTATGTATTGTCTAGTTGGAACGCGGAAACAAATTCGTGGATTAACAAAGTAAAAACAGAATATGCTTATGATATAAATGGGAAACAAACATTTTATGCCAACTATGATTGGGATTCTGCAGCAAATTCCTGGGTAGGCAATGATAAAATGGAATACACCTATGACAACAATGGGTATAGTATCCTTGATGCCCATTATATATGGAATAGTGAGACAAACTCGTGGGAGAATGGCAGCAAAATGGAGTATTCTTATGATGCAAATGGCAAGAAAACTCTTGAAGGACGTTACTATTGGTTTTCTGGAACAAGCTCGTGGATATGTAGTTACAAATATAAATATGAATACACTTATAATGCTAACGGTGATATTATATATTATGCCAGTTACGATTGGGATGAAGAAAAAAATGCGTGGGTATGCACATACAACACCAAATCGGAATATACCTATGATGCAAGCGGTAAACAAACGCTTTATATTAGGTATAGTTGGGATGTTGAAAATAATACGTGGGTGGGCAACAGCAAAAATGAATACGCCTATGATGCAAATGGGAAGAAAACACTCGAAGTTTGCTACGATTGGAACATTGCAACAAACTCGTGGGTTAACAAAAACAAAATGGACATAACAGCTAAAGAAAATCAAACACTTATAACATCATATACCTTCAATTCCAAGACAAATAATTGGGATGTGGAAGAAGAATTTTATATCACAAAACTAACAAACGAAAATTCAGAAAGTAATCAAGGCGGTGAAGCCAATAATGGTGAAAATAACAACGGAGAAAAACAAGGTGAAGAAAACAATAACGGCGAAAACAACAGCGGCAGTCAAAACACCACAAATCCACAGCCTACAACGCCCGAAGGCATTATAGTACACCATATTTTGGACATAATACACAATGTTATCAGTATTATTACTGATGTTGATGAAGATGCTGTTAATGAGGTGAATATATATGCTTGCGACAAAATGGTTGTGGTTGAGAACGCGGAAACCACCAATAGCGAAATAGCAGTCTTCGATATCAATGGACGAATGGTTGCTAAAGCCACAGCAAACGGCAACCGCATTGAGATTCCGATGAGGGCGCAAGGTGTTTATATTGTGCGTGTGGGCGGAATTGCAAAACGAGTGGTTGTGAATTGAAAATGTATCAAACAGTTGATAATTGAAATGTGGGGGTGTCAAAAATGGCAGCCCCGCATTGTTTAAATCCGTGTTTACTACAACCATAGAAGTTTTCCCCAATTTAATTTTTCTCTAATTTTGCGGTTGATATGGTATTGAAGGAAATGCCATATTTGTATACAATAACAATTATAATTGATGATTATGAAACGATTAGCTATTTTTACAACGGCAATCGCAGCCGCGGTTCTCACCGCCTGCACAGGCAAAGTCCGCGAGAAAATGCTTCCGCAAATATCGGGTGCCGCGGGCGAAGTGGTTGTTGTGATTGAAGACGACGTGTGGAAAACCACCGCCGACACCATACTGAACATTTTGGCCGCCGACGTGCCAGGGCTAAACCAGAGCGAACCGATGTTCGACGTGGTGCGAATCCCCAACAAGGCCTTCACCGAGATTTTCCAGCGCCACCGCAACATTGTCAGTTGCCGCATAGCGTCGGACAGCGCGGCAGGCATAATGGTTGCCAACGACCTTTGGGCCGCACCGCAGACCGTTATCCGCATAACCGCCCGCAGCGCCCGCGCGCTCGACTCGCTCATATCGGCCAACCGCGACCAACTTGTGGCCCTTCTGCTCAAAGCCGAGCAAGACCGAATCATAAAGAACTACGCCACCTTCCCCGACCGTGAGGTGATGTCGAAACTTGAGCACTCAGCCAGCGTAACAATGACAATACCAAAGGGTTACACCTACGATATGGACACTAGTTGCACGCTCGACGGCGACACCTACCACTTCATTTGGATTTCGCACGAAACGCCCGAAATCAGCCAGGGCCTTTTCGTCTATTATTACAAATATACTGATACTCTGATGCTTACCCGCGACCGCCTAATGGCAATGCGCAATCTGATGTGCAAGCGTTTTGTTGGCGGCCCGTCCGACGGCTCGTATATGACCACCGTCGCATTCGAGGACGTGACAACCTTCCGCTCGTTCAACCGCCGCGGCCGCTACACCGCAGAACTGCGCGGCCTGTGGGAGACTCGCGGCGACTTTATGGGCGGCCCCTTCGTCAGCCTGACGCAGTACGACGAGCAGCGCGGCCGCATTGTCACCGTCGATGGCTTTGTGTACGCAGGCAAGAAGGACAAACGCAACTATATGCGTCAGATTGAGGCGATTATAAGCACGATGAAGTTTGCGGAGTGAGAGATGTAGAAACGAGAGCGGCGCCTTATAAAATTTAGGCAAATGGATGATAATTGAAGCCGCCGTTCTTACAAGTTACATTGAGGCAGTGAGCGTTACAGGCTATGCCGCTATTGCTGTGGTAATGATACTGATTAATTTCTTCTTCTATAGAAAATTCCACAAGACACTTTGCCTTTGTCATTAGGCAAATCATAATTAAAAAAAACTTGCCAGAAACTCACCCATATTTTTGTATTCAAACTACCAAAAGTGACTCATATTTTTGTAGCGATAGTATGAATAGTGGCTCATATTTTTGTATATTTGCAGTCGAAAGTCGTTCATATTTTGCAATCTTATACTGATTATCAATAATATGTATTTAAAACGGAAAATCGACATTTTTTTGAATGAATGGCGGCACACACCAGAACACAAACCGCTAATCATAAAAGGTGCGCGGCAGATTGGTAAAACCGAGAGCGTTCAACATTTTGCGGCTGGTTATAAGCACTTTGTCGAAATCAACTTTGCCATTGAGCCAGTTTACAGAACCATTTGTGAGGACGGCTACACTGTTGCCAACATTGTGAAAAACATTTCGCGCATCGACTCAACTAAAAAGTTTGTTGAAGGCCAGACACTCATTCTTTTCGATGAAATTCAAGATTATCCTGAAATTGCCACCAGTCTCAAATCGTTCTGCATCGACGGTCGCTACGATGTCATTTGTTCGGGCTCGATGCTTGGCATCAACTACAAGCGCATTGAGAGCAACAGCGTGGGCTACAAGTCGGAATTTGCAATGCAGTCGTTTGATTTTGAAGAATTTTTGTGGGCTAAAGGTTACGATGAGAGCATTGCCGCCGATTTTCTGCAGCAGATGCTGGCTGGCACGGCATTCAACCAAACCACGATGAAGGTTTTTAGCGAAAACTTCTTGGATTACTGTATTTTAGGCGGTATGCCGCGCATTGTGGCCAACTACATTGAAAAAGGTAATTTTTCAGGCTGCATTGAGATGCAGACCGAATTGTTAAGCGACTACCGCGAGGACATTAAAAAATATGTTGAAGGCATTGATAAAACTCGCGTGTTGAATGTTTTCAACCACATTCCAGTGCAGTTGGCACAAGAAAACAAGAAGTTCCAGATTTCGAAAGTGGCGAGTGGAGCGCGGTTCAAGGATTATTGGGGCTGCATTGAGTGGCTCAACGATGCTGGAATGGTGAATATCTGTCATTGCCTGCACACTCCCGACCTGCCGTTGAAAGGCAATTACGATGATGGCAAGTACAAAATCTATTTCCGTGACACTGGTTTGCTGGTAGCCAATCTCGACAGCGAATCGCAGATGGATTTGCGCGCAAACAAGAATATGAATGTATATAAAGGTGCCCTGTATGAGAATGTTATGGCAGAGGCATTAAGCAAGCAGGGCTATGAACTTTTCTACTACAAACGTGAAAATGCCACTTTGGAGGAGGATTTTTTTGTCCGCACACAAAAATCACTTGTGCCAGTTGAAGTAAAGGCGACAAACGGCCAGGCTAAATCGCTTAAAACACTGATTTCAAGCGATAAATATCCTGACATAACCACAGGAATAAAATTCATTAGTGGAAACATTGGATTTGAAAACAATGTCCATACGTTCCCTTATTTCTGCGCGTTCCTGCTGAAACGCTATTTGGCCGAAGTTGATTTTTAGTCGATTTGCGCTCAATTATTACCCAGCACAAACAATCGCCGAAAAAATGTAATTTTGCACCAAAATATCGGATATAATCGGGTTAAATCGGTTAGAGAAAAAACGAAACGTTTCAACCCGTTAAACATAAAACGAATGGACAACACCAACATAATCAGCGAGGTAACCGACAGCGAGTACAAATACGGCTTTGTGTCGGACATTGAGCACGACACCATTGGCAAGGGCTTGAACGAGGACGTTATTCGGCTGATTTCGAGCAAGAAGGAAGAACCCGAATGGCTGCTCGAGTTCCGTTTGAAGGCCTATCGCCATTGGCTGACACAACGGATGCCAACTTGGGCGCACCTTGACATTCCCGAGATTGACTATCAGGATATTATCTACTATTCGGCGCCAAAACAGAGTGTGAAGCCCGAAAACGGCGAGATTGACCCCGAACTGAAAAAGACTTTCGACAAGTTGGGCATTCCGCTCGATGAGCAAAAAGCGCTCTCGGGTGTGGCTTTCGATGCCGTAATGGACAGTGTATCAGTAAAAACCACCTACAAAGACGCACTTGCCGAGCGCGGCATAATCTTCTGCTCGTTCAGCGAGGCCGTGCGCAATCACCCCGACCTTGTGCGGCAGTATCTCGGCTCGGTGGTGCCGCCAACCGACAACTATTTTGCGGCCCTGAACTCGGCCGTTTTCAGTGACGGCTCGTTCTGCTATATCCCGAAAGGGGTGCGCTGCCCGATGGAGTTGAGCACCTATTTCCGCATAAACGCCGCCAAAACGGGACAGTTTGAGCGCACACTAATTGTCTGTGACGATGATAGTTACGTAAGTTACCTTGAAGGCTGCACCGCACCCCGCCGCGACGAGAACCAACTGCACGCCGCCATTGTCGAGATTGTGGTGATGAACAACGCCGAAGTGAAATATTCGACCGTGCAGAATTGGTATCCAGGTGACAAGGAGGGCCGCGGCGGCATTTACAATTTTGTGACCAAGCGCGGCTTGTGCAAGGGAGTGAACGCAAGGCTGTCGTGGAGCCAGGTGGAGACAGGCTCGGCCATTACGTGGAAATATCCAGGCACAGTGCTTTTGGGCGACGGCTCGTCGTCGGAGTTCTACTCGGTGGCCGTCACCAACAACCACCAGCAAGCCGACACAGGCTCAAAAATGATTCACATTGGCAAGAACACCAGCAGCCGCATAGTGTCGAAGGGTATTTCGGCAGGTCAGAGCCAGAACAGTTACCGCGGCCTTGTCAAGGTCTCGGCCAACGCCGACGGCGCCCGCAACTACTCGCAGTGCGACTCGCTGCTTTTAGGCGACAAATGCGGTGCCCACACGTTCCCTTACGTCGAGTGCCTGAACAACACTGCTGTGCTCGAGCACGAGGCCACCACGTCGAAAATCGGCGAGGACCAGATTTTCTACTGCAACCAGCGCGGCATTTCAACCGAAGACGCCGTGGGCCTGATTGTGAACGGCTATGCCAAAGAGGTGCTGAACACCCTGCCGATGGAATTCGCCGTTGAGGCGCAGAAACTGCTGCAAGTCAGTTTGGAAGGAAGTGTGGGGTAGAGGATAGGTGGAAAAAAGCTTATACTTTTGTTTCCTAAATCTTTCAGAACCTCAACTGCATCTTCGCCAAAATTCCGAACGGCAGCACATCCTCGTGGTCGAGATAGGTGAGACGCCAGATGGCATCGACGCGGAAAAACTTGAAAATGTTTTCGATACCAACGCCCGCTTCGGCGTACGGCTTGTGCAGAGTGTTTAGCGTGGTGGGGAAAAACAGGTCGTCGTTGGTGCGGTGCGCAAAATCGCCGACCAGAATCTTGCCAGTGGCCACCTCGCGCCATTTCAACCGTCGCATTAGCGGTATGTGGTTCAGAAACAATCCCTTAAAGTGATGTTCGAGCATAAGGGTGACGTACTGGTCGCTCACAAACTCGTAGTAGTTCATCAGGTTGAAGGCATACTCATCGTAGGCGTAGGTTTGGTTGCCCTCGTGCAGTTGCTGAAACGGGAACGGCGCCTTGCCAAACGTTTTGCCCGCATCGATAACGTAGCGCAAATCGCCCAGCGGCTTCAGCGGCACAGTCTGTTCCACACTTGCGTGAAGTTTGTAATACTCATATTTACTGTTCATTATGTTTGGCAAGCCGACGGTCAGCCCGATGTTGAAAATCGGGTAGTCGGTGCCAAGGCTGCGGCGCTCGAACTCGCCCATAATAAACTTCTCGTTGTAGGCGAATCGGAAATTCACCGACAATTCGGTTGTGCGCAGGCTGGTAACATTCACAGTATCACGCAGTTTCTCGTCGTACATTTGGAATGGCACCGTTTCCGACGCGTAAATCTGCTTGTGGCGCACCTTGAACTTGGTTGAGAAGCCCGCAAACCACTCGTGGTCGTAGTAGGCGCCGCCCTCGTTTACAATGGTGAGTTTGTCGTTCTGCTCGCGCGCAAACAGCGACGACAGAATGTTGTCGCTCAAAAAGGCGTTGTCGGTCAGGCCGAGTTGCTCGTTGTCGTGGAAATAGTAGATGTTGGCGCACCGTCGGGGCATCTTGCTGAACATTTCGGTAAATCCCAGACCGTATTTCAGTTTGCGGTCGCGGGTTCCATACGCCAAGTGGCCGTAAAGCATATGCCTGGTACTGAATAAGTTGCTGGTTCGCAGGCTCAATTTGAAACGGCTACCCTCGATGGGGTTGAAGCTGTAGAGTGTGTAGTACGGACCAACTTCAACGTATCCGCTTTCCCAATAGCCTGTTATAAAGGCGTTTACAAGTTTGACGATGTTGTTGAACATTGGCACTTCGCGCACCGAGTCCACCATCACATAAATGTCCTTCTCGCGCTGGCTCAATTCCTCGTGGCGCAAGTGGTCCCAGTCGTCGGTCGATTTCTGCATTGCGTCGTCGAGCAGCACGGTTTCGGTCGGTGCCGATGCCGAGAAAGTCTTGTCGGGCAGGTCGGGATGAATGTTTATGTTGCTGTACGACGTGGTCTTACGCCCGAAAAATCCGTAGACTTTCTGCGTTACCGAGAAATCGACAAACAGTTCCTGCTTCTTCGGAAACCACACAGAATCATCAACATACGTGAACGACTGCTCTGCTACGAAATCCGACACAAAGTTGATGTTCACCCCTTCGGAAATGCGAATTTTGTAACTCTCGATGGCAAACGTGGTGTCGTGCACCCAGAAGTAGCCCGTGAACGTGGGTTCCTGCTTGCGTTTCGGCTTGAACGAAATCTGATAGCACCAGCGATTTTCGCGGAAAGTGCTGTCAATCAGGTAATATTTGTAGTACACGCGGCCAATGTTCGCAATCGGGCTCACAAAATCGTGCCCCAGAATCGGCACAAAATTGTCGTAGATATTGAAATCCAGATACATCTTGCCCGTAAATTCCGACACCATATCGTCCTCGGTGCCCGAGATGCGGCTCGCCTTTATCACCTCTTTCTCGCGCTTGGGGTTCTTTTGGTAGTAATAGTCTGACAATGTTTCGGTTATGAACACTGGCAAGAATGTTTTTCCTGTTATTGCCGATGTGTCGATATAATCGAAAATGAATTGGAACTTCTTGAAAATCTTTTGGTTTTTGTATTCTTCAGAGATGTTGTTAATGTCGAGTTCCATTTTGTTGTAAACCTCGTAGGTGTAGAGCGACTGGCGCATCGGGTTATTGCGCGCCTTGTTCTCGTTAATCGCGCGCAGAATGCGGAAGGCGGGATTCTCGCCAGGGTGCACCACAATCTCGTCCATCACAATGTTGTCGGGTTGCAGTCTGATGCTAAGTTCTTGATAATTACCAATCTTCAGCGCAGTTTTGAACGTTTTGTACCCCATAAACGACACCAGTAGTGTGTCCACTCGCTCGCGTGTCTCGATGAAAAAAGTGCCGTCAACGCTTGTGATGGTGCCAATCTGCGTGCCCTTCACGGCCACATTCACAAACGGCATCGGCTCATCGGTTTCAGCATCGACCACCGAGCCGCGAATACGCGTAACCTGCGCGCTCATTTGCACGGCGCACAGCAGTATAAAAAGTAATATGTTAAGTTTTAGTTTCGTGGTTTTTCTTTTTTGGACTACAGACAACAATCGGGAACATTTGAAGTAATAAACCACATTTCTTACCTCTAAACATTCACCTCTTCCCTTTAATAATCACTCTCTCAGCACGAAATTCTGCCCCAGATAAACGCGGCGAACTTCCTCATCGTCAGCTAGTTCGCGGGCCGAGCCTTCCTTCATAATGCGACCGTCGTAGAGCAGATAGGTGCGGTCGGTGATGCAGAGCGTTTCCTGCACGTTGTGGTCGGTGATGATGACGCCAATGCCGCGCTCTTTCAGTTGGCGCACAATGCGTTGGATGTCTTCAACGGCAATCGGGTCAACGCCTGCAAATGGCTCATCGAGCAGGATGAACGACGGGTCGATGGCCAGAGCGCGGGCAATCTCGGTGCGCCGCCGCTCGCCGCCCGACAGTTGGATTCCAAGGCTCTTGCGGATATGGTGCAGGCTGAACTCGGTCAGCAGCGACTCAAGTTTTTCCTTCTGCTGCTCTTTGGTCAGGTCGGTCATCTCAAGAATCGACATAATATTGTCTTCAACGCTCAATTTGCGGAACACCGACGCTTCCTGCGCCAGATAGCCGATGCCGAGTTTCGCGCGCTTGTAGATGGGTTCTTTCGTTACGTTCAGGTCGTCGAGATAGATGTTGCCGCCGTTGGGCGTAATCAGTCCCACAATCATATAGAACGATGTGGTCTTGCCGGCGCCGTTCGGCCCCAGAAGCCCCACAATCTCACCCTTTTCGGCTTGAAACGACACGTCTTTCACCACCGTGCGGCTGCCGTAGCGTTTCACTAAATGTTCTGCAATAAGTTTCATCTTCGGAATAATACTTTACGCAAAAATAGTTATTTTTTTAGAAGAATTCAGAAAAGTATAAGCTACTGTATTTCAGTCGCTTCGATATACAAAAAGAGCCTTCGGTGCAAACCGAAGGCTCTTTGTTCAACATTCTATAAAACTCTTTTTACTTTACGAGTATCCAAAGATTTGGATTCTCTCCAACCATGTTCCGCCATTCGGCAACAGCCTCAGAGTATGTTTCAAACATCTTGATGCTGACATAGTGGTAAGCGCTGTAGCGGCGGGTTACGATGTTGGCGTCGTAGCCTCGGCTGCGCATATCTTCCTGGAATCTGATGGCGTTCGACTCAACTTGAAAACTGCCTGCAATGAGGTGGTAGTGCATCGAGTTGGGATCGACAGGTTCTGAAACAACCACAGGTTGCGGTTCCTCAGCAACTGCCACAGTGTCAACGGCTACAGTGTCCACAGCCGGTGTTGTGTCAATAACTTCAATTGGTGCAGGTGCTTCTTTGGCGGGCATAAAACGTCCGAACCAGTTAAAATCAATGGCCATCCAAATCAGGACTCCAACAATTATAAGTGCTGCGACGATGATTAAGACTGTAGTAAGCGTCTTGTTGTTTTTAGTTTTTATTTCCATTTTGTTATTTGAATAATTGGTGTTGCTGATTGTGGTGCGCTGCGCTGATGCAGGTTGCGACTGAGGTTTCTTTTCTGCTGCGGGTTGGCTTGGAGAAGCTGGTTTTGGTGCAGAAACGATTGTCGGTGCGGTACTTGGAGCAGCTGGAGCCTCAGTTTTTGCAGGTTCGGCAGCCAGAGCCTCTGCTTTGGGTTGGGCGGCCTTTTTGGGTTTACCTTTGCTTTTGGCGTTTTCATCCTGCTCAAAATTGATGTTGTTCTGGCTGTCTTTCGACAGATAGCCGACGCCCTCAACTGCAAAATTTTCACCAGCCTTGAATGCGGCTTCAATGTTGGCCACATAAGCCTTGATGGCTTCTTTTCCCTTAGCAGCGTCAACTTTCTCGCTTGTGATTATGCGGTTGAGCAGAACGCTGTCGTTGAATTTCAGGAAATCGTTGAACGAAATAACCTTGCCGTTGGGCGTGTCTTGAATCATAAATGCACCGAAATCAGGGATTATTATCCGCGAATTACCGGGTATCAGTTCCTTGATGTATTTGCTTATCATAACTAATCTGTGTTTTGATATGTAAAAATATAATAAAAAAGATTTGTGCAACAAGTAATATTTATATCAGGTTTTGGTCGATAATTATCGTGAAATCAGTAAGTTATGTATGTGACGGCAAGTTTGTGAAATGTTACAAAACGATTGTTAGCCAACAATTTCGGCATTTTTTTTCTGATTTTGACCATTCGTCGCTATATTTTGGCAGACACATCTTATCTTAGCGAACGCAATTTTTGCAACATATGGGGCTGCTTTTCATATCATTCGGTTTTGTTGATTTAATCGACATTCTGCTTGTGGCCGTCATTTTGTACCAGCTCTATAAACTGGTGCGTGGCACGGTGGCCATGAATATTTTTGTCGGTCTGATGCTGCTCTACTTGGTATGGCTGATTGTGAAATTCCTAAATCTCAGCCTGTTATCAACCATTCTCGACTCGTTCATCAGTGTTGGCGTGATTGCCGTCATCATTCTTTTCCAACAGGAAATCAGAAAGTTCCTGCTTTTGTTGGGAAACACAGATTTTGTGAAAAAACGTTTCGCTCTGGCTCGGCATTTTATTGATTCAGGCGATTACACCACATCAGAAAACACTCTCCGTGAAATCGGTCGCGCTTGCCGCAACATGTCTGAAACCAAGACTGGCGCACTCATTGTGTTGGCCGACAACACCGAACTGGCAACCTTTGTGCAGAGCGGTGACATACTTAACGCTGATGTGTCGCACCGGCTGATTGAAAGCATCTTCTTCAAAAACAGCCCGATGCACGATGGTGCGATGATTATCGTTGGCAATCACATAAAGGCTGCGCGCTGTGTCCTGCCCATCGACGACGACCTTGTTCTGCCGCCGAACCTCGGCTTGCGCCACCGTGCCGCCATGAGTATGTCGAACCAGACTGAAGCATCAATCATTGTTGTGTCGGAAGAGACAGGTAGCATCTCGCTTGTGCGCAAAGGCGAAATCAAATACGACATCACCCCCGAAGCTTTGTTGTCGATGCTTCAATAGCCATCCAAATCTCACAACTTTTCAACAATCGTTTCATTCGTCGAATCATTTTCCTACAATTGCCGACGCAATCAAACGAGGCCGAACAAATGGGCAAAAACCTATATATTGCAGAGAAACCGAGTGTGGCACAAGAGTTTGCGAAGGCGCTCAAAGAGAGTATGTCGCGCGGCGACGGCTATCTTGAAGGCGACCGCAGCATTGTGACTTGGTGCGTGGGCCACCTGGTGACGATGAGTTACCCCGACGCCTATGACCCCACGCTCAAGCGCTGGGACGAGAGCACTCTGCCGTTTCTGCCGCAAACATTTCTGTATGAAGTGATTCCGAGCGTCAGCAAGCAGTTCGGGATTGTGAGTGGGCTGCTCAACCGCGCCGATGTCGATTGCATTTACGTCTGCACCGACTCGGGCCGCGAGGGTGAGTACATTTACCGCCTTGTCGACCAAATGGCCAAGGTGCCCGCCGACAAGCAGCGCCGCCGCGTGTGGATTGACTCGCAGACCGAAGAGGAAATTCTGCGCGGAATACGCGAGGCCAAGCCGCTCACCGAGTACAACAGCCTTTCCGATGCGGCCTATCTGCGCGCCAAAGAGGACTACCTGATGGGTATCAATTTCAGCCGCATACTCACTTTGAAATACGGCTACACCGTGCGCCGTTTCCTGAATCTCGACAAGATTGGCGCCATATCGGTGGGCCGCGTGATGACCTGCGTTTTGGGAATGGTGGTGCGCCGCGAGCGTGAAATCAGAGCCTTTATCAAGACGCCGTTCTACCGCATTATGGGCAACTTCGCTTTAAGCGAAACCGACTCGTTTTCAGGCGAATGGCGAGCCGTTGAGGGCTCAAAATACTTTGAGTCGCCGTTGCTTTACAAGGAAAACGGATTCCGCCGCCGCGAAGACGCCGAGCAGTGCATTGCAATGATGCAACAATCTGGCAGCGAGGCTGTTATTGTCAATATCGATAAGAAAAAAGAGAAGAAAAATCCACCGCTGCTCTTCAACCTTGCCGAGTTGCAGAACGAGTGCTCGAAACTCTTCAAAGTGAGTCCCGACGAGACTTTGCAGATTGTGCAGGACCTGTACGAGAAGAAGTTGGTGACCTATCCGCGTACCGATGCGCGCGTGCTGTCGTCGGCTGTGGCTAAGGAAATCACGAAGAATCTGCACGGACTGGCCACCCGCCCTGAATATCTGGAACTTACAAAGCAGGTGAAACAGCACGGGCTCTACGCCACCATTGGCAAAAGCCGCTACACCGACGACAAGCAGATTACCGACCACTACGCCATAATCCCCACGGGGCAAGGCTTTCAGGCGCTCGACGGCTGTTCCGAAACGGCCCGCGGCGTCTACGACCGCATTGTCCGCCGCTTTCTGGCGATATTCTTCCCGCCTGCCGAGTACCGCAAAGTCAGCATTGAACTCACCGTCGGCACCGAGCATTTCTTTGCCAACTTTAAAATTTTGGAATCGCCTGGCTATCTGGCTGTTATGGGCGATGCGCCAAAGACTGACGACACCAATCAGCAGGACGAGGTGCTCGACACCAATCAGTTTGAACTTGTGAGCAAACTCAAGAAGGGCTCGGTGCTGCCCGTGGCTGGATACGAGTTGAAAGAGGGCGAGACGTCGCCGCCGAAGCGCTATAATTCGGGCTCGCTCATTCTGGCAATGGAAAACGCTGGCCAACTGATTGAAGACGAAGAACTTCGGGCGCAAATCAAAGGAAGCGGAATCGGCACAAGCGCCACCCGCGCCGAGATTTTGAAAAAGTTGGTGAATATCGATTATCTGAACCTGAACAAGAAAACGCAGATTGTAACCCCCGCCAAGTTGGGCGAGATTGTGTATGAGGTTGTCGATGCGTCAATCCGCCCGCTGCTAAACGCCGAACTGACAGCAAGTTGGGAAAAAGGCCTGACAATGGTTGCCAACGGCGAAATCGGCGAGCAGGAATATCTGGCCAAGCTCGAGGCTTTTGTCCGCAAACTCACCGACAGCGTTAAAATGGTGCGGAATCAGGCGTCGCTAACGCCGGCATTCAGCGCGGTGGACGGGTATTACAAGTGAGTTCAAACACAGAGTTTTACTGCTGTATTTCAAATGTTTGCAAGTCGGACTGTATAACTCTTCACACTTATATACACAACTCAATTTTTTTTGCAAATTTGCATTCTAAAACATTGGCTGATGAATAGTGAATTGTTTGACAAATTAAGGGAACTGTCGGGTTTGTTTTCAGACAAATTCAATGTCATCGATGAACCGATTGACATGAAACTGCAAATGGCCTATTTCAAGCGCTCGAAGAAAATCAAATCGAGTCCTGCGGCTGAAAACATCGATTTGGAGAAAATCGGCGACCTGCACAATCCCGACCTTGATGCCGAACAAATCAAGGACAACATGATTCTGCTTTCATCGGTCGATGACCCAAAGGCTTACCGCATCCTCGAAGAGTTTTCGAAAGACATGGAGAACCCTCTCCACCAGTGGGCACTGATGGCTCTTCAGGAGAGTAAAATGCTGATAGAGGGCAACTTACTCGACGAGCGCCAGATTTTTGTCTCGACAGGGCTCGGCGGGCACGGCAATCTGCTGCGCTATTTTGTGGCTCTGATTGGCAACAACATTGAGGAGTTCATGCCCTACCAGCAGCACGTTGTGCAATCGGAGTTTGAAACGGCTCTGAAAAACAACCGCTCTGAATTGGAACGCATTGAATTTCAAGATAAATACGCGGCTCTCACAGTTCTGATGCCGCTGAACGTGCCATTCCATCAGATTCTGCTCGACGCCGTTGAGGAGTGCAACCAATACGGCGATTTCCTGCAAAGCGATTTCCTTGTAACCAATGTTAAAATGCTGTCGTTCGACGAGATACGCGATATTGTCAGAAAAAAACAACTCGACATTGACGATTACGACATCGAGACTGACAGCATCGATGAGATTACTGGTGGCGAGGATGAGAATGCAGAATAGGTTGTCTGCTGTCGTCTCGAGAGCAATGTTTTATCTAACTGATTTAAATAGGATTTAATCCGAATTTAAATAGAAAGGGGCGAAAAAATTTCACCCCCCCTATGTTTTTGAACAAAGTCTTTTAAACTATCTTATTGTATAAACCTAACAGGTTTACCATTCACTTTTGCAATGTAAACACCTTTTTTAAGGTCGGATATATCAACCGATGTTACATTATGCTCTGTCTTGACAAGGACACCACCTGCATTGAAGATATAAACACTTGATGGCTCATCTGTGTGGAGAACGTTGTTTGATACATAAATGTTTGATTCCATATCGTTATCGTTTATTGATGTTGGAAGTACCCAATTTTCACTTTTAGAATGAATGTTTCCTTCATTATCCATATAATACGGCTCATAAAAATACTTATATGGAAAATTGTCTTCATTGTCACGTATGGTGATTTCAATATTGTTAATCAAACAATAACCATTCTTACTAATATTTGTTCCACTTAAAACTATGCAGATATATTCACAATCACTACCATTTACCGTTACCAACGTACCATTGGCTGATGAGTTTAAATCAGATTTGTATTTATAACAATATTCTATTTTGTTAAAAATATCTTCTTTTTTAACAGTTTCCTTTATAAAATAAATACTTGCACTCAAAAAATCCATATCTGTTTTTTCACCATTGCTATTAAGATGAATCGCATTATATTTCAAATCTACATTAATATTATGCTCATCCACATAATATGGTTTATTAAAAACTATGGCTATAGCATAATAACTATCACTCATCTGTACAAATGTTTCATTGTTGTAATTTACAAGAGTAGGATACTTGTTCCACTTGGTTGTATCAAGGTATGACGTTTTAAGAAACCATTTGCCATAATAATGTTTAGATTGTTTCTGCACATAATCGTATGCACCATACTTCTCAAAAGGATTAACCCACTCATCAACCTGCGCTTGCGCACCCGTTGTCAATGCAACTGCCAATGCTATCAAAATACTCTTTTTCATAATCTTATGCCCTTGTTCGTGTCGAGCGCAACTTCTAATTTGTGCTTGCGACTCCCCAGTCAGGCAATGAAAAACGTATGTCGGCTATCCATATAAAAAAACGTGGGAATCTTGTTACTCGCTCCCACGAACCACGGCTCTCGCATTGCCTTCATCTGTAAGATTGAGCAACGTGAAGCCCACGTGTGTACACATTGATTTTCAAGTCAATATACACTGCCGTAGGCGTTCACCGTTGCTTTCTCTTTGACAGACGATTCAAAACTTGCGAGATTTTGGTTCGCCAAAGGAAAACGTCAGTAAACGTCTTTCTATATGTCACTCTGCAAATCAGCCCTTGCGGCCAAACGGCAGAGCAAGACAAAAGTATAAAAAGTAGGTTGGAAAAGGAAAATGTTTTTTGTTTGGATTTCAGATAAATTTGGAAATCAATGAGAATAGTTGTTACTTTTGCAACGCGAAAGTAATCTTTCAAAAGATGTCACACACAAAAGAACCGATAGTTATAAATAATCCTTCCGAGAAACTTTTGGAAGCGGTTAAGAACTTGAAGGAACGCAAATGCGCCCAACGCGAAAAATTGCGCAATATGAAGCCCGAAGATTTTTCGTGTAGAATTCTTTTGTAGATGAATTATTCCTTCTCAATTTCATCAAGAAACGGTGACGAATACCGCATTATGCTTTTTGATGCGGACATTTCATTATTGGCTGATAATGTGCAGAATTCCATTGCCAAACAAGGCGTTGACATTTCGGAAATTATGATTGACCGATTGAGTGGTGGCGAGAGTACCAAACCTGAAGTATTGCACGCCATAACTGGCCGAATAGCCGATTTGTTTGCTGAAAATGAAAATCTTATCCTTTACTATTCCTGTGATGATATCAATCCTATTCCTTCAAGAAATATGAAGAGCGCAAATAAGGAATTATCGGTTCAAGAATACCGAAGCATTCTGTTCTCGCACATCTTTGATTCTTATATGGATAGCCACCAGGTTTCGGGCATCGCAAACACCCCTGTCATTATCAACGGCGAAGGCTATACGCAGTTTATGCACCTTATTGCAAGAGACCGACATCAGGCAATTGTTGACTTGATAAAAGATGACGTCATTGAAGGATGGGGAAAATAAACCATCACCTTCTCGCCTTCAGTCATTCCCCCCCTTCACTCCTTCAATCAATGCGCCTCCAGCCAATTCTTTCCAATTCCCACCTCTGCAGTCAGCGGAATGCTCAGGCTGATGGCCGATTCCATCTCGTTTTTCACCAGTTGGCTCAAAGCCTCGGTCTCGCCAGGCGCCACATCGAACACAAGTTCGTCGTGAACCTGCATCTCCATTGCCGATTGCAGGCCCTGCTCGGCCATTTTGCGGTGGATGTTTATCATCGCAATCTTAATGATGTCGGCGGCAGTGCCCTGGATGGGCGCGTTGATGGCGTTCCGCTCGGCGGCGCTGCGCACAAGGCTGTTGGCCGACTGCAGGTCGGGCAGATAGCGGCGGCGGTGGCAGAGTGTCTCGGTGTAGCCCACGTTTCGCGCTGTGGCGATGCTCTTGTCCATATACTCTTTCACGCCTGGGAAACTGGCGAAATAGTTGTCGATAATCTCCTTCGCCTCCGACACTTTGATGCCCGTATTCTGCGCCAGCCCGAACGACGAGATGCCGTAGATGATGCCGAAGTTTGCGCTCTTGGCCTTGCGCCGCTGCTCGCGCGTGACGCTCTCTACTGGCTCGTGGAAAAGCCGTGCCGCGGTGGCGGCGTGAATGTCCTGATTGGCACGGAAAGCCTCAATCATTGCCGCATCCTGGCTCAAGTGAGCCATCAGTCGCAACTCAATCTGCGAGTAGTCGGCGGCCATAATGCAGCCGTCGGTGTGGGTGGGAACAAACGCCATCCGCACCTTGCGCCCCTGCTCCTCGCGCACGGGAATGTTCTGCAGGTTGGGATTGGTCGAACTCAGGCGGCCAGTGGCCGTAATAGTCTGATTATAAGATGTATGTATCCGCCCCGTCTTGCTGTGAACCATCTGCGGAAGCGCCTCAACGTATGTCGAAAGCAGTTTTTTGAGCGAGCGGTACTCTAGAATCAGCGGCACAATGGGGTGCTTGTCGGCGATTTTCTCAAGCACATCTTCGGCCGTCGAGTACTGCTTGGTTTTGGTTTTCGCGGCCCCACCGATTTTCAGGCGCTCAAACAGAATCTCGCCCAACTGTTTCGGCGACGAGATGTTGAACGCCATCCCCGCCTCGGTGTGGATTTTCTGCTCCACATCGGCAATGGCGGCGCGCAACTCCACGGCGTAGGCGTTCAGCGCGGCGGTGTCGATTTTCACGCCCGTCCACTCCATATCGGCCAGCACGCTGATGAGCGGCGTTTCAATATTGAAGAACAAATCAATCATATCCGACTTGCGCAATTCGGCTTCCAGCAAGGGTTTCAGGCGGAAGGCGATGTCGGCGTCCTCGCAGGCGTAGTCGCGCAGCAGCCCGATTTCAACGTTCCGCATTGTGGTTTGCGCGCTTCCGCGACGGCCAATCAGTTCTTCGGTTTTTATTGTGCTGTATTTCAGATACGATTCGGCCAGCAAATCAAGGTTGTGGCGCTGCTCGGGCTGGATGAGATAGTGCGCCACCATTGTGTCGAACAGGCGGCCGCGCACCTCAACGCCGTAGTTTTTCAGCACCAGAATGTCGTATTTCAGATTCTGCCCGATTTTGGCAATGTTCTCATTGCCGAAGAAAGGCTTGAATCTATTGACAACTGCCTGAGCGTCAGTCTGATTCTCGGGCACGGGCACCAGCCAGCCGCTCTTTTCCTTTGTGCTGAACGACATTGCCACCAGTTCGGCGCTGTGAACGTCGAGTGATGTGGTTTCGGTGTCGAAGCAAACTTCTTGGCACTCAAGCAGATGGCGTACAAGTTCGGTTTGCTCATCGGCTGTCTGCGCAATGCGGTAGTCGGGGTTCACATCTTTGATTGTGTCGAGCGTGGGTGCAATAGGCGGGTTGTCAATGTCGAAAAGCGAGCCTTGCCCCGTGCTGTCGGTGTCGAACAAAGTGCCTTGCAGCGGATTGGCAGCCGATTTTGCTGATTGTGAAGCCGTTGGCGATGCCTGACTGAGCGCTCGTGTGAGCATATTGCGGAATTCCAAATCTGCGAATAGGGTTGTCAATTTGTCTTTATCTGGCTCTTCGCGCTTAAATTCCTCGGCATCGAACTCAACGGGCGCCTGCGTGTTGATGGTGGCCAGAACCTTCGAGAGTTCAATCTGGCTGCGGAAGTTCACCATATTTTCGCGCTGCTTGCCCTTCAGTTCGTCGATGTGCTCGTAGATGCCCTCAATCGAGCCGAAGTCGGTAATCAGTTTTTCGGCACCCTTCGGGCCTACGCCTGGGCAGCCAGGAATGTTATCCGAAGTGTCGCCCATAAGTCCGAGCAAATCAATGATATGGTCGGGTGTGACGGCGAATTTCTCTTTCACCTTGGCGGCGTCCCAAATCTCAATGTCGCCACCCGAACGGCCTGGTTTGTAAACAAATACGCCATCGCGGACAAGTTGCGCGTAATCCTTGTCGGGCGTCATCATATAAACCGTAAACCCTTCGGCCACAGCCTTGTGAGCCAGCGTGCCAATAATATCGTCGGCCTCAAAGCCATCTACCTGAACAATAGGAATCCGCAGCGCCGCAATCACATTTTTGATGAGCGGAATGGCCTGGCGCATATCCTCGGGCATCGCCTCGCGGTTGGCTTTGTACTCGGCGTACATCTCGTGCCTGAACGTGGGCCCGTGCGGGTCGAAAACCACGCCAATGTGGCTCGGGTTCTCTTTTTGCAGCACCTCGAGCAGCGTGTTGGTGAATCCGAACACCGCCGATGTGTTCACCCCCTTCGAGTTGATTCGCGGACTCTTGATGAAAGCGTAATAGGCCCTGTATGCCAGCGCGTAGGCATCGAGCAGGAAAAGCGTTTTGTCAGCCATTTTGTCTGTTTTTTAGCAAAGCGAAGATAGGATTTTTTGAGTGAAATGGTGAATCGTTTAATCGGTGAACTGGTGAATCGGTTTTTAGGACTTCAGACTACGGACAACAGACTACAGACAGCTTTTAGTAGTCTTTTCATTGTTAATTGGTTAACTGGTGAATTGAATGGCGGATATTGCCGCGCTGAAAGCGCAAAACAACACAGCACACTATAATTCTTGCTGTAGCATCACTTTTTGTAAAAATTCTTCACAAACCGCGTGAATTCGCCTTGGCGGAATATCACACGCCGCACAAAGCATTCGCAGAAGCCGCAGCCGTAGCCGCCCAATTGTACGTACGAGGCTGCAACCGCCAGCGTTGCAACGCGGAAACTGCGGGTGGCTATGAGCGCATCGATGAAGAAAGCGGCAATCGGAACTAAAAACAGGGCAAGCATCGGAAGCCAGAAAAAACTAATTGCAATTATCCCAATGTTGCCTAAAAAGAATGCGGCGGGCAGCAGATGCACCACTTTGAGTGTGCCGGGATGGCGTTTTGAAAGGTTGATTCGCGCAATTCCCGAGTTGTAAACCTGCTTGAAAAACGCCTTGAAAGTTGTGCGGCGCTTGTGATAGACAAAAGCGTCTTTGATGAGCCCCGCTTTGAACCCGTTCTCAATCAGACGCATGCTGAAATCGACGTCCTCGCCGAATCGCATATCGGAAAAACCGCCCACTTTCTGGAAGGCCTCGCGGCTGATACCCATATTGAAACTGCGCGGGTAGAACTTGTCCATATTCTCCTTTTTGCCGCGTATTCCGCCTGTGGTCAGGACTGAGGTCATTGAGTGGCTGATGGCTTTTTGGATTGGCGTGAACGACGGGTGCGAGGCGTCGGGACCGCCAAAACATTGCAGTCCGCGCTCCGAGACGGCCTTGTCAACAGCCAGCAAATATCCGTCGGGAACAATCACGTCAGAATCGAGAAAAATGAGATAATCGCCTTCTGAGTGGGCCGCGCCATTGTTGCGGGCTATGCTTGGACCAGCATTCGGCTGGGCAACATAGTGGAGTGGGAGCCTTTCGGAATATTTTTCGACAATTGTTTGACAGGTATTGGTGGAGCCGTCTTCGACAATGGTGATGTCGAAATTGGTAAACTCTTGTCCTAAAAGCGATTGCAGAAGTTCGTCAACCTCATCGGGACGGTTATAGACTGGTATTATGAACGAATATTTTGGCATATCAAATTTAATATCGCTGGCGCAAACATAAGCGAAAACGCTGACAAATCCACCATTTATAGGAATTTGCCAGAATCAATATCCTCAAGTTCTGCCATTATTTTCACAGCCTCGGCACGCGACTGACCGCAGATGAGCGGGTCGGGTTGGAAGGCGCCGCAAATGCGCGGGCGCTCGGGACGGCCGAAAATCTTGCAGCAGGCTGCACATCCTGGGCGGCATTCCATAATATTTTCGTTTTAAATGACCAAAAAAATGTTTTGCAAAAGCAATTGATACACTGTGTTTTAAACAGAACGAGCCAAACTATGCATTTGCCAACACCTTCTTGAAACAAGCAATTCCTTCCTCCAAATTCTCAATTATCTCGGCTGCAATTTCATCGGGTTCGGGTAGGTTGTCAAGGTCGGTGAGGCTCTTGTCCTTTATCCAAAAAATGTCGAGATTAGTTTTGTCGCGGGCAATTATCTCGTCGTAGGTGAACTTGCGCCAACGGCCTTCGGGATTCGCCTCGCTCCACGTCTCGGTGCGCAGGTTGCGGTTCTCGGGATTGTAGCATTTAATGAAATCTGCCAGATCCTCAAATGTGAGTGGTGATTTCTTCAGCGTGTGGTGAATGTTGGTGCGGTAATCGTAAATCCAAATGTCCTTGGTTTGCACATCCTTGCTGGCTGGGCGGTTATCGAAGAACAAAACATTGGCTTTCACGCCGTTGGCATAGAAGATTCCCGTCGGCAGACGCAGAATGGTGTGCAGTTCGGTGGTTTTCATCAGCTGCTTGCGGATTTCCTCGCCCGCACCGCCTTCGAAAAGCACATTGTCGGGCAAGACAACTGCCGCCTGACCGTTGATTTTCAGCAAGGTCTTGATATGCTGAAGGAAATTCAACTGCTTGTTGGACGTGGTCTCCCAAAAATCTTGGCGGTTGTAGCTCAAATCCTCTTTCTCCACCTCGCCGTCCTCGTTGGTAATGGTTATGCTGCTCTTTTTGCCGAAAGGCGGATTGGTGAGCACATAGTCGTAGCGGTTGCCCGTGTCGGACACAAGGGCATCGTTGGGCGAAATGAAATCCTCGCTGTCGAGCTCGCCAATGTTGTGCAGATAAAGATTCATCAGGCACAGACGGCGTGTGTTGGCCACAATCTCGTTGCCGAAGAAGGTCTTTTTCTTCAGAAACTGCTTCTGGTCTTTGTTGAGCGACTGAGCGGCAATATAGTCGTAGGCGGCAAGGAAGAAACCACCCGTTCCGCAGGCTGGGTCGATAATGGTCTTTTCGGGCTTGGGGCGCACGCACGCCACCATAGCACGAATCAGGGCACGGGGCGTAAAATATTGTCCTGCACCACTTTTGGTATCTTCGGCGTTCTTTTCCAAAAGACCTTCGTAAATTTTGCCTTTCACATCGGAACCCATCAGCGACCAATTCTCGCGGTTGATCATCTCAATGACGCGCAGCAGTTTGGCAGGGTCCTGAATCTTGTTCTGGCTCTTGGTGTAGATTTGTCCGAGCATCCCTTTTTCCGTGCCAAGGCTGCGAAGCATCTGCACGTAGTAGGCCTCCAACTCTGCGCCGCGCTTGCTTGTGAGCGTTTCCCAATCGCACATTTCACCATCGGCAATCTCCTTGCCTTCGGCATCCTTCAGGTGCGGAAATTTCAGTCCCTTGTTGTAAGGCGGACGGTTCATCTCGTCGGCCATTTTCAGGAAGAGCAGATAGGTGATTTGCTCAAGATAGTCGCCGTAGCTCACGCCATCGTCGCGAAGGACGTTGGCCATATTCCAAATCTTTGATATGATTGCTGATTCTGTCATAAATATTCAGTCAAATAACCGTCAAATAAAAATATTGCTGTTTTTCAGAATGTTATATTGTTTTACATTAGTAAATATTCTTCGCAGTCAAATAAAGCCATACTCATATTTGAATGCCATATTTAACTTTAGGTAGTGCAAAGTTAAATATAACTATCCATATTTAAGTTTATCGGTCCGAAAGTTAAATATGGCTTTCCTTAATTAAAGGTACGCTTCTTTTTACGATAATGACGAAACTTTAAAAAAACGATAAATTTCGTCATTATAGCATCGGGGGCTTTGACAGGCTTTGTCGCGGTGCCTTCGACGGGCTTTGTCGCGGTGCCTTCGACAGGCTCAGGCACCGCTAGTGGTCGTTGAGCTTGTCGAAACGACAGTGGTGCCTTTGTCAAGTTCTGTCGCGGTGCCTTCGACAGGCTCAGGCACCGCTTCGTTGGTGGCTGAGCTTGCGTCTTTGGTGGCTGAGCTATGGTCGTCGGTCGTTTCGACAGGCTCAACGACCTTTACTTTGGTGGCTGAGCTTGTCGAAGCCACGTCCCTTTGTGCATAGCATTTTGCCAATTCGGGCAATTTGTCACATTGACCGTTTATCAATGCTTCTTTCTTTTTCCTGCTCCAACCCTGCACTTGCTTTTCCCGATAAAAAGCTTCGTCAATTCGCTGAAATTCTTCGTAGTACAGCAATTTTACTGGCGGGTGTTTCTTGGTATGATTCGAACCCTGTCCCGAAAAATGCTCCTCCATCCGACGTTCCAAATCGTTTGTGCTGCCTGTATAGTAACTGCCATCGTTACAGAGTAATATGTACATATATCCTTTCATAAATCTTTGTTTCTCAATTTGGTGGCTGAGCCTGTCGAAGCCACAGTGGTGCCTTTCATTGCCTCTGCTACGGTGCCTTCGACAGGCTCTGACACGGTGCCTTCGACAGGCTCAGGCACCGCTTCGTTAGTGGTAGGGATTGCGTCATTGGTGGCTGAGCTTGTCGAAGCCAACAATTCCCCGCTAAACGCCTTCTTGAGTATGCTTTGCCTAAGTGCCTCGGCTTGTTGCAGTGAGTTTTCAATGTAGGTTTCGCTTGCCGTTGCCTGCGACAGACGCGATTCGATTTCTTTTACTATGCGTTGTTGCTCGGCGAGCGGGGGAAGTGAAAATTCATATTCTTCTACGGTAGGTACTGTTAATTGGGGAATTGCACTTCCCGTAATTGCCATAGTTTTAGAGTCTACCATATATTTCAAAAAAGAATTATTCAGATTGTCACTTGGAATAATAACAATCAATCTCACAATTGGGAAAAATGGTTCTTCTCTAATTTCAGTGTGCCCTGTGCCACTACCACGCCCTGCAATTGTAACACAAGGTTCATTTACACGACTAACATCCGTATAGCCATATAATCCTTTCTGTTTTACTGCATTAGCATAAATTGGAATTCTGTATTTTTCGGTCTTTATTTCAGAAAAATTATTTTTTGGAACATCACCTCCTGCAAAAATTTTCTTTGTGCAATCCTTTAACTTCACCATCTCCCATTTCCCCTCGTCATTATTCAGCCAATGGTTGAGCACTGCCTGCCTGTATGTTTTGAGTTGTTGCTGTGCGGTGCGCAGGTGCTGCACGGCCTTGTCGAGTTCGGCGAAAAGGGTTTCTATGCGGGTTACTATGGCGTGCTGGGTGGCGAGTGGGGGAAGGGATACTTGAATTTTAGAATAATCTGAAATCCAATACCGTTTGTGTGTATCGCTTTGTATATGTGTTATTTGCATCAAATAATACATATACTTTATATCTGCAATTTCTTCATTGCAAGACAAAATCTTCATTGCAGAAGATTTTACCTTAAA
>JAFVGW010000057.1 GCA_017474765.1 Salinivirgaceae bacterium
AGTAAGCGGGCACGGTGATTACGGCGTCCGTTACTTCCTGTCCCAGATAGTCTTCGGCTGTTTTCTTCATTTTCTGAAGAATGATGGCCGAAATCTCCTGCGGTGTGTACAGGCGGCCGTCAATATCGACACGCGGGGTGTTGTTGTCGCCCTTCACAACCTTGTAAGGCACACGGTTGATTTCGTTTGTCAGATTATCGTAGCGCTCGCCCATAAACCGCTTGATTGAGAAGACGGTCTTCTGCGGGTTGGTGATGGCCTGACGTTTGGCAGGGTCGCCCACTTTGCGCTCGCCGCCGTCAATAAAGCCGATTACCGAAGGCGTTGTACGTTTGCCTTCGC
The DNA here is from genome assembly GCA_017474765.1 of Salinivirgaceae bacterium. GTDB lineage: Bacteria > Bacteroidota > Bacteroidia > Bacteroidales > SZUA-534 > RUG13583. The sequence continues at coordinate 343 of JAFVGW010000057.1, forward strand.
TGTTTGCAATAACCACAGGTTCGTTGCCTTCCATCACGGCAACGCAAGAGTTTGTGGTTCCTAAGTCGATTCCAATTATCTTTCCCATAATATTTAAATTTTAAATTGTTGTTCAATTTTTAAAATTGATTGCCCAACGATTGACAATCTCTGTGCCAGACGTTTTTTGCCCGCTTTTGGCCGCCGCTGTCCGAATTTTTGTCAGTCCGCAGAGCGATTCGGCCCGAAACGTGTCAGTGTTGTATGACAGAATGGCGGAAACCAAGGATTGATTAATTGAAGGATTGAATGACTGAAGGATTGAAGCACCCTACCCTTTACATCTTTTGTGAGCGATGGGTCATTGGGTCGTTGGTCAGGTCAAGGCCGACGGTTGGCGGCTCAAGGCCCGATGCCTTGAAGAACTGCTGCAAATCGTTCAGAACATCGGCCGCTGCTTCCGCCTCGACGGGATATTTATTTGATTGGCAACTGCTTGGCATTGAAAAACCATCAATTCCGACATTGGCAAACCACTGCGTCAGGTCGTCGGCATTGTCCATCGCAATGAGCACGCTTTTGAACTGAAAATAGCCGTAAACTGCGGCGTCCATCAATTGCTCGGTGCCCCAAATCTCTGTGTACCAATCGGTAAACGTCTTGCCCTCGGGCACAGGATTCGGAAAAGCCGACAGCGCGCTGTCGAGTATGCTTTTCAGAGTTGAGAGTTCGTCGGCAAAGCCAGCGGCCCGCCAATAGGCAACCGCAAACTTGTTGGCAAGCATCTCTTCCTCAACGCCACCAACACTCTTGCCGTAAAAGTCGAGAAGGCAGTGGCTGTACTCGTGCGCAATGTTGTACCAATGAAAATACAAGTCGAACTTGCGCTGCGTGTCGTCGGCGCCAAACAATTGGGCGTAGGCGCCCTGCTGCTCAGCCGAGCCGCCCTCAAATCGGCCCGTGATAATCTTGTAGTCCGCGAGTTTGCCGTCATTCGTATCACTCTGTGCCACAGACAATAACGGCATCACAAAAATAAGAATCGGTAAAAATGTCTTTTTCATAATCTTTAATTTTAACACACCGAAAAAGACGCTGCGGTTGCTGGTGTGTTACAAGACTGGAGGAGAAAATCAAGTAAACTTTTCCACTATTTATTTCGTATTTTTAAAAATCTTCTTACTTTTATCGCATCAAACATCACAAATAACTAAAAACTTATTATGAGAAAATCATTGTTACTATTTGCCGCAGCCGCGATGATTGCCGCCGCGTGCAGCCAAAAGAGCGTTGAAGGTGAGATTGAAATCATTCTGCCTGAAGAAAACAACGACGCAAGTGCGTTTGCCGATGCTTTAAAGAGCGTCAAAGTTATCAACCTGCAAGTTGACAGCAATTATATGTACAACGAGGAGGCAGATTTGCGTGTGAGCGACAACTACTATTATTTCCTTTTCAAAAATGGCTTTGGTTATGACAACAACGGCCTCCAACTAATGTGCTATGAAAAAGCCACAGGAAAACTCTTGTTTTCGCGAAACATCAAAGGGCGTTCACAAAGCGAGTGCAACGAGGTTCTCAATTCGTTTGTAAAGGACGACAAATTCGTGGCAAACGATGTTGGCAAACTCCAGACATATGACCATACGGGTAAATATTGCGGAATGCTGGGCGATGCAGAATCGGACTATGTGCTGCCACTGAAAGACGGATACATTGGCTGTGATTATAGTGGCTCGATAACCGACGGCAACAAGTGCCTGACACTGTTCGACAGCAAATTCAATGTGAAGGACTGCTATTTCGACATACCCAAAGAGTATATGGCGGTCAGCAACATCGGTGTTGGCAAGACATCGCCCGACAGATATGTATTCAATGACACTCTACGTTTCATCTATCAATACACCTTTTGTCTGCACTCATTTCCTGGCAACATCACATACCACTTCGTTCCATCGAACCCTGTTCCGAAGGCGTTGCTTTTGAATCCCGACGAGTCTTCCGACCTGACAATGGAATGTATGAAGAACGGATATGCGGAAGGTTTTTGCGATTTGGCTGAAAGCAATGACTATATATCATTCAAATATGGCGCTGGCGCAAACGACTATTGCGTGTTGTACTCGAAACGCGACAACAAAGTCTTCAGCATCAGCGACGACATCGACAACTACGAAAACGCAGTTGACGTGTGGGCTGGAGTGTTCCTGCACTCTCACATCATCTATTCCGATGGTAAATATTTCTATGCACGGGCGGATAAGGAAGTGCTCAATGTTTTGGAAGAAGGCAAAGATGTACTCGAAGAGCGCCAGCGCGTTATTTATGAAGCCGCAGCAGAGAGTTTGGCAGCAACCGAAGATGGCGAAATGACAGTATTCTACCTCAAATTTGAATTCTAACCCATTACCACTAATCGAATGAAGAAATCATTGTTATTATTTGCCGCCGCAGCGATGGTCGTAGCGGCGTGCTGTCAAAAGGGCGATGAAGGCGAGATTGAAATTCCGCTACCCGACAAAGACTGCGACGCCGAAGGCTTTGTAAATGCCATAAAAAGCATTGAGGTTATCAACTTGCAGGTTGACAGCAACTCATTCCGCATTTCAGATGCCGATTTGAGAGTGACACCAAACTATTACTATTTTCTTACAATCCCGCGCGGGCCTTGGGGCATCAAAGGATATTGGCTGATGTGCTATGAAAAAAAATCAGGCAAACTGCAGTTCTCCCGAGACCTTCAGGGCCGCAGCCGCGCCGAGTGCACATACCCGTGCAGTTCTTTTGTATTGGGCGATACAATTGTGATTAACGATTGCGGAATACTGAAAATGTACAACCACAACGGAAAATTCTGCGGTGTGATTGGCGACTCAAAATCCAACGGCGTTGTTCTGCCATTAGGCAATGGCTATGTTTGCTGCGACAAAGAGGGAAACGACAACTACTCCCCCGACAAATGCATCACTTTGCTCGACAGTGCATTTAATTTGGCTGACTCATACTTCGCCATTCCCGAGATGTACAAACCTGTTGCAAGAATTAACAAGAACTCCAATGTGTATGTCATCAACGACACTCTGCGTTTTATGTATCACCATATATTTCGGTTGCATTCATTTCCTGATGATAAAACCTATCATTTCGCGGCAACGAACCCTATGCCTGAAAGTGAATTGAAAAATTGTGGTAACACAGATACGCAAGCGTCTATTGAGTTTACTCTTAGAGTTATCAACAATGGTTATGCGAGAGATTTTGAAGAACTTGTTGAAAACCAAGATTATATGTTTTTCAAATATTCTATGAACAGGATGTCCTATTATGTTTTGTTATCGAAATGCGATAACAAGGTGCGTTGCATCAAAAGAAACAGAGATAAGATAGACACTCCAATTGATGTGTGGGCAGTGATGCTAAGTTCGAAATTCCTGTATTCCGACGGGAGATATTTCTATTTCAAAACACAGCCAGCGAGCGGTGCATTCAACTTTTTGAATACATCCAAGGACATACTCGATACCAAGCAACGAGCCGTTCTAGACACAATGCAAGCGCGTATGGCGCAAACAGAAGAACAGGATTTTCCTCTCTTCTTTAAGATTGAGTTTTAACCCTAACACCCAATACCCAACACCTAACACCGATTTCCTTTCGTATGTCTTTTTCTTTTTGTATTTTGCCGCGATTATGACGCATTGTTTCGATAGTCGTATCATGCTTGTTATCAAACAAATACCTTCTTGCTTGCATGATGGAATGTTGGAATTATGTATGTCAAATACATATAAATTATTGGAATGAGAAGTTTTTTTCTGTCAATTGTCATGGCGGCCACAATGTCAGCCGTTGCCCAAACTGCCAACGATGATGTTTTGCTGACCATTGATAATAAGCAAATTAGCAAAGAGGAGTTTGTGCGTCTTTACCAAAAGAACAATACTGATGTTTCGTTCGACTCCGCATCGCTGGCCGCGTATATGAACCTTTTTGTTGACTATAAGTTGAAGGTTATTGAAGCTGAGTCGTTGGGCATGGATACTACTGATAACTTTAAACGGGAATTTGACGGTTACCGCATACAACTTGAAAAACCGTATTTCACCGACCCATCGGTCGATGACTCTCTGGCACACGAGGCATACGAGCACATGCATTGGGATGTCCGTGCATCGCACATACTGATTGATTGCCCAGAGAATGCCTCAGCCGCCGACACTCTGAAGGCTTATAAACGCATCAAGACCATCCGCGAACGCGCCGTGAAAGGTGAAGATTTTGCAAAACTCGCCCGTGAGAATTCCGACGATCCGTCAGCCGCGCGAAACAGCGGCGATTTGGGCTATTTCACTGCATTCTCAATGATTTACGAGTTCGAGAAGGTTGCCTATGCCACTGAGGTTGGTGCTGTTTCGCCTGTTTTCCGCTCGCGTTTCGGCTACCATATAATAAAAGTATTCGACCGCCGTCCAAATCCTGGACAGATTCGGGCATCACACCTGATGGTGCGAGTTGCTGCTGATGCCGATGAGGCCGCACAAAAGGCCGCCGCCGACAAAATCAGAATGATTGCCGACTCTCTGGCTGCCGGAGCCGACTGGTCAAAAATGGTGAGCCGCTACTCCGACGACCGTGGCACAGTTCCTCAAAACGGTGATTTACAATGGTTCTCGACAGGAAGAATGGTACCCGAATTTGAATCGGAGGCGTTCGCGCTCAAAAATATCGGCGACATTTCGGCCCCAGTCCGCACAACGTATGGCTGGCACATCATCAAACTGACTGACAAAAGGCCTATCGACAGTTTTGAAAATCTTCAGGAGCAGATAAAAAACCGCCTCTCACGCGATGCTCGCAGCCAAATGGCAGAAAAAACCGTGCTTGAACGTCTTAAACGCGAATATAAATTCACTGAAGACAAAGCCGCATACACAGAGTTTGTCAGCAAGGTTGACACATCAGTCTGGAGCGGGAAATGGACTGCCGACAAAGCTAAAGGCCTCAACAAGGTCATCTTCTCATTTGCTGACTTGAAGTTCACACAAAGTGATTATGCCAAACTTGTGGAGAGCAACGGAATGGCACCCAAAATGCCCATTGAGGTTCTGCTGAAAAAAGAGTACGACAGGATTGTGGAAGAAACTGTGCTTGAATACGAGCGGCAGCAACTACCACTTAAATATCCCGAATTCAAATACTTGCTTCAAGAATACCACGACGGAATCCTGCTTTTTGCGCTGATGGACAAGATGGTATGGACCAAAGCCACCACCGACACTGCCGGACTTGCTCAGTTCTATGAAACTAACAAGCAGAACTATATGTGGGGCGAGCGCGCTGAGGTTGCCTACTGCACTTACAACGGCAACACATTCACAAACCCCGACAAAAACAACAAATACTCGACAGCCAACAAGAAAAACTTTGATTCAAAGATGGTTGCGGCTCTGAAAGCCGGCACAAAAAAAGGCGATTATGAAACACAGATAAAAGTCGCAATGCAAAAAATCGGCATAAGCCCCGACAGCATTGGAATGGGTGGCAATTCAAACATTTTCAACATAGTCGATGGCAAATGGTGCGACATTGACGGAATACGAATCGACAAAGACTCGTGGGGAAAATCGAAATCGAAAGTCTTGAATCACGAGGGCCGTTCATACGTGTTTTATTTAGTGCGCAACCTGCCGCCTGCACAAAAAAAATTCAAAGAATGCCGCGGCATGGTCATCGCCGACTATCAGAACAAACTGGAGGCCGACTGGCTTGAGCAACTGCGGCAGAAGCATTCGGTGAAAATCAACGAATCGGTGTTTAATTCAATAATAAAGAAATGACACGAAACAGAAACACACACGGACTGGCGCTGAGCATTGGCCTGATTGCTGTATCGGCATTGACACTGGTGGTGAGTTGCCAATTTTGGGCGAAAAACACTACCGTTGACATGATTCTGGCTAAAACGGGCAGCGCGGAACTGACGTTGCAACAAGTGAGCAAACTAATGCCCAGCAATCTGAAAGGTGCTGACAGTGTGCAGTTTGTGCAGAACTACGTTGACAAATGGATTCACAATCGGCTGATGCTTGAGCTAGCCATCACCAATATTGATGCTGAAGGCTACGAGAGCATTGAGAATATGGTGAATGACTATCGCACAGCTCTGCTGGTTTACAAATATCAGCAGCTTTACATTGAGCAAAATCTTGACACACTGGTGCTTGACTCGCAAATTGCTGACCATTACGATAAATATGGGAATAATTTTCTGCTCGACAGTAGCGCGGTAAAGGTTGTCTTTGTGCAGATACCCAACACATTGGCCAACGCGAACAAAATCCGCAGTCTGGTGCGCAACAACCGCCCCGACGATTTGCCAAAACTTGAGGAATACTGCGAAAAAGATGCCCGTGAATTCGATATGGGTGCCAACTGGCGCTACCTGTCAGATGCTGTCAGGCAGATGCCTCGGGGCTCAATTGCCGACCCGAAGGCAATTGCCAAAAGCGGGCGGTTTGTTGAGGCCCGCGATTCGCTATACAACTACTATTTCATGGTTAAAGAGTTTCGCGATGTCAACGAGCAGGCACCGCTGGTGTTTGCAAAAGAAAAAATCCGCGAGATTCTGCTCAATCACCGAAAAAACGACCTCATTCGCAATCTTGAGATAAAAATATACGTTGATGCAGTAAACAAACAGAGATTCACAAATTATGTTAATTGATATAAGACCAACAATAAAGAAAGCCGTCTGCTTGCAGGCATCGTTAATGCTGCTTGCCGGCTCGTCTGCCGCACAGGAAGAAGGCGGCATGGTGATTGATAAAATTGTCGCAATCGTTGGACGTCAAGTAGTTATGTACAGCGACATTCAGAACCAGAAATTGCAGATGCGCGCCCAAAGTTATATGATGGATGACAACATCGACTGCCAGATTCTGGAGCAGGGAATGTACCAAAAACTACTTGTCAATCAGGCCATTGTCGATACAGTTGAAGTCAGCGAGGCACAAGTGAACGCCGAAACCGACCGCCGCCTGAACTACTACGTGTCGCAAATTGGCGGCGAAGACAAACTGGAGGAATACTACAAAAAGCCGATAGCAGACATCCGCGAAGACCTGCTGGACATTGTAAAAGAGCAACTTACGGCGCAGAATATGGAAGATGAGGTGACTCGCAACGTGACTGTCACCCCCCAGGAAGTGCGCGACTGTTTCAAGGCTCTGCCCAAAGACAGTCTGCCCACAATCAAGACAGAGTTCGAGATTGAGCAGCTGTCGGTGTTTCCAAAGATTGAAGAAACTGAAATTCTGCGAATTAAGGACCGTTTGCGCGAGTTTAAAGAGCGCGTAGCCAAAGGCGAAAGTTTCGCAACTTTAGCTGTACTCTACTCTGAAGACCCCGAATCGGCCATGAGAGGCGGCGAACTGGGCTTCATGACCCGCAACGAGCTTGTGCCGGAGTTTTCGGCCGTGGCGTTCAACCTTGTCCCGAACGAGGTTTCGAAGGTTGTGAAAACAGAATACGGCTACCACATCATTCAACTCATCGAGAAACGCGGCGAGCGCATGAACTGTCGCCACATTCTGCTCAAACCGAAAGTGTCGGCAAACGAAAAGAAAAACGCCATGATGCGGCTCGACACCATACGTCAGAAGATTATAAACAAAGATGTTACATTTAAAGATGCCTGCTGGATGTTCTCTGAAGACGAGGACACCCGCTTGAACGGCGGCGTGATGCTGAACCCATACACCGGCACATCGCTTTTTGAGGCCGAGCAACTCGACCCGAAGGTGGCAAACGCAATCCGCAACCTTGAGGTGGGCGACATCTCAAAACCATTTGAAACAGAAGATGAACAAGGGCGCACTGTGTGCAAGATAGTGCTGCTGAGATCGAAAACGAAACCGCACAAAGCCAATCTGTCGCAAGACTACCAACGCATTCAAAATCTGGCCATTGAAAAGAAAAAAGGTGATATTTTGGAAGAATGGCTGGCAAAAACCATCGAATCCACCTACATTAAGATTGACGACGAATTCAAAAAATGCAAATTCCACAACAAGGAATGGTTAAAAACTGACTGGCAATGATTTACGAAAACGATGTGAAGGCGGTTGATGCCTTGAAGATAAATTTCGACAAGATAACTGCCGAAATAGCGAAAGTTATTATTGGTCAGGACGATGTGGTGCGGTCGGTGCTACTGTCGGTTTTCAGCGGCGGACACTGCCTGCTGGTGGGCGTGCCTGGTCTAGCCAAGACATTGCTGGTGAACACTATAGCCGACGCCCTGGGTCTGCAATACAGCCGCATTCAGTTCACTCCCGACCTGATGCCGTCCGACATCACCGGCTCTGAGATTCTGAACGAGAAACGCGAATTCAAATTCATAAAAGGCCCCGTTTTCGCCAACATCATTCTGGCCGACGAGATTAACCGTACGCCGCCCAAAACCCAGTCGGCACTGCTCGAAGCCATGCAGGAACGCTGCGTAACCGTCTCCGGCACACGCAACAAACTGCCCGAGCCATTCTTTGTGCTAGCCACGCAGAACCCCATTGAGCAGGAAGGCACCTACCCCCTGCCCGAAGCGCAACTCGACCGTTTTATGTTTATGGTGAATCTCGACTACCCGTCAATCGATGACGAAATAAGCATTGTGACGGCCACCACATCATCGGCCACGGCAAAAGCCGAGACTGTGATTTCCGCCAGCGACCTAATTGATTTCCAGCAGCTTATTCGCCGCATTCCTGTAAATGAGAATGTGGTTCGCTATGCGGTCAACGTGGCGGCTCAGACTCGGCCCAACACTCCGTCAGCATCAGTTCTGGCAAGCAAATATCTGGTTTGGGGCGCAGGTCCACGCGCATCGCAGTACCTGATTTTGGGTGCAAAGGCTCATGCAGCCGTCTCTGGCAAGTATTCGCCTGATGTTGAAGATGTTAAAGCCGTGGCATCATCGGTTTTGCGCCACCGCATTGTGCGCAACTACAAGGCCGAAGCCGAAAACGTGACCGACGACATTATCATTTCCGAAATCCTGAACAATGTAAAATTCTGATATGCTGACACATCGGTCGTTGATTGGTTTTTGTATGCTTTTGGTTGCGTTCGTGGCTGCCAATCAGTCGTTTGCGCAGAAAAAGACAAAAGTGGAGCTGATTCAAGCCAACACCATCCGCTCCGACAAGAACCTATACAATGGTGCCAGGCGGCTCATCGGCAACGTCAAATTCAAACAAGACAGCGCCATCATGGAGTGCGACAGCGCCCACTTCTATTCCGACCGCAATATGTTCGACGCCTTCGGTCATGTGCATCTATACAAGCAGAACAACAAGAATATTGATGTTAGAGCTGATTTTCTGCGCCACGACGGCGACCTGAAGATTGCACATTTCCGCAACAATGTTGTGCTTCGCGACAGCCAGATTGTACTTACCACCGACTCGCTCGACTACAACCTGCAAACCGACATCGGCTACTACGAGCACAACGGCCGCATTGTTGACAGCCAGACCGTGCTCACAAGTCAAAAGGGCTACTACTACCATCGCGAGCGGGAAGTCTATTTCCGCAAAAATGTGGTGATTGATCACAATTCGGCAGAATACCAAATGTTTACTGATACAATCAGATACGGTCTTGACACAAAAATCATCGACTTTTTCGGCCCCACCGAGTTCTACAACGACACAAACTACATGTACGCCCGTTACGGATGGTACAACACTGAGACCGAACTATCGATGTTCAAGTACGATGCCTTATTCAGAAATCCCAATCAGACAGTTACTTGCGACAGCATGTCGTTCGACCGCCTGAAGGAGAGCGGCACGGCCTACTCAAATGTTGTGGCTACCGATACCGTACAGCAACTTGTGGTGAAAGGCAATTATGTTGAGATACACAAAGAGCCAGAATTACTGATAGTTACCGATAGCGCACAAATAATTTATGTGGCAATGGGCGACTCGCTCTACCTGCACGCCGACACGCTCAAAGCTTGTCGCGACACTTCGGGCCTGTACCGCACCTTCAGCGCATACTGGCATGTCCGTGCCTACAAGTCAGACCTTCAACTACAGACTGATTCCATTTTCTTCTCAATGGCCGACAGCATTGCTCGTTTCTTTGGCAACCCTATTTTTTGGGTTCAAGGCAACCAGATTACCACAGAATATATGGAAGCCTACGTGAAAAACAATTTGTTAGAGAAGTTCATGCTCTATAAAACGGGAATGATTATTGCTCCGCACGACAGCATCCACTACAATCAGATAAAGGGAACGCAAATGACAGGCTACCTGCGCAACAACGACCTATACAAAGTCGATGTCTTCAAGCGCGCGCAAACGCTCTACTTTCCTGTTGACGACGACCAGATTGTTGGGGTGAACAAAGGCGAGAGCACCGACCTGACCATCTATTTGAAAAACAAGGCCATAAAGCGCCTTGTCTATCGTTCAGAACCGCATTCTGATATCTTCCCGATTGAGAATGTTGCCGAAAACGATATGCGTCTGGGTGGTTTTGTCTGGCTCGACGACATCCGCCCAAAATCGCCAGCCGACATCTTCATCTGGCACAACACGGAAGCTGCCGCCGCAAGCCGCCGCATCACCGCGCCTGCAGCCAATACTGACAACGCCAAAAAGGAGACGCACAAACCTCTGCCTCCTACCCGCCGAAACGGCAAACCTGCCAGCAAATAAACTGCCAACGGCAGCCAAATACGCCGCCAACTATCGGCGATATCTTTCTGCTTATTATATTTAATTTAGCCAAAACACTGGCGCTCAACATTATGAGTCATCATCATTTTTTGTTTTGCTCTGTTGTGCGGAAAGAACTTTTTTCTACTTTTGTGCCGTCTTGGAGAGATGGCAGAGCGGTTTAATGCACCGGTCTTGAAAACCGACGTAGGTAACACTACCGGGGGTTCGAATCCCTCTCTCTCCGCAGCAAAGAATAACCTGTAATAAAAACCTTAACTTACAACAAGTTAAGGTTTTTTTCACTTGTCGAAATGATTTATCAGATTCAAAAAAACATACAGAAGGCTATTAAAAAGGCGGACAAGTCCTTAATTCCCGACTCTTTGCTCAATGGGGATGGCTCTGTAATTAATTTCAACGAGCAGGCGGCGCTGATCACCCACCATTTGGCTAATGCGGGTATTGGAATTGAGCATAACTATTCCGATAAGGCCGAAGACGTGTTGACATTGTGGGCTGCCTGCCTCAACATGCAGGTTGGCACACTGAAAGAGAATCTGCGCAAAGACATGAAACACAAGCCGTTCCAGCCATCGGCCAATCATAAATTCTCTTTTATCGATCTGTTTGCCGGCATTGGAGGCTTCCGCATAGCATTTCAAAACCTGGGGGGTGAATGTGTGTTTTCCTCGGAATGGGACGAGAAAGCTCAACAAACCTACTATGAAAATTATGGCGACATTCCTTTCGGCGATATCACAAAGAAAGAGATTAAAAACGCCATCCCCGACGACTTTGATGTGCTGTGCGCTGGATTCCCCTGTCAGGCGTTTTCGTTAGCCGGGAAAAAAAGAGGATTTGCTGAGACTCGCGGCACATTATTCTTTGATGTTGCTGAAATTCTAAGAACAAAACAACCAAAAGCAGTGTTTTTGGAGAATGTGAAGGGATTGGCTATTCATGACAAGGGGAAGACCTTAGAGGTGATTCTCAACACCCTGAACGAAGTGGGTTATACTGTGCCATCACCACAAATCGTAAACGCCATGTTCTTTGGGGTTCCACAACATCGGGAAAGAATATATATTGTTGGATTTCGCAAGGATTTAAACATTCCTGCCGACGCCTTCAAATATCCTGTGCAAAATGAAGTTTCAAAACATTTCATCGACATCCGTGAAGAAAAACCTGTTCCCGCAAAATACTATTTATCAAATACATATTGGGAAACCCTTTTAAGACATAAAGCAAGGCACGAGGCAAAGGGAAACGGTTTTGGTTATGCAATCATTCCTGACGATGGCGTATCAAGTGCCATTGTTGTTGGCGGCATGGGGCGCGAAAGGAATTTGGTTGTGGACAAAAGGCAACACGATTTAACTCCAACCACCAATATCAAAGGCGAGTATAACACATTAGGAATCAGACGGATGACTCCGCGCGAATGGGCCCGTCTGCAGGGCTATCCCGACAGTTTTAAGATTGTTGTTGCCGATGCTTCCGCCTACAAGCAATTTGGCAACAGTGTGGCTGTTCCTGCAATTCAAGCCACAGCTGGTAATTTGCTGAAAACTTTAGGCGAATACGGGTATCTGGATTGCTGAATCGTTTCAGCCTTGCGGCGATACGGCACAAGCCATTTGCCTTCCTGCGCAACTATTTAGCCTGCTCTTTAGCCAGATTCTTAAGTTTTTGGTACAATTCGGCGTACTCCTTCTCACCATACAAGAAAATCGCGTCCTTCTTCCCTTTCCCTTTAAATTTCAATGGCATTTCAACATACCTCACATTATCGAACAATGTATGCCTGTTCTCTTTTGCTTTTCTTCCCTGTTCAGCTCTCTTGGTTTTTGTAAAAAAGCAGATGCCGTAGTTATTTCGATTAGTAACAATCATTAAATCAACACCTTCCTCAATATCGAGTTTGGTGTTATAAACCACTTGGCATTTTGTGCCGATGCGTTCGTCGATATATTTGTTGAAACAGATGTCTCTGACGAGAGAAGGATACGCTCGATAAGCCCTTGCCTTTATTCCTGATTCCAAGTCGGGGCGATTAAGACTATCGAAAAAAGGCTTGTTGAACTCCAAATAATACTGATAAAATGCCTCTTGTTCGGGAACAGATTGCCGTTTGACCAGAAAATCGTAGAATGCCTCAACAAACATTGGAAGTTTAACTCCCCATTCAACCTTAGGATTCCTCTCTTGCGAAAAGATTACTTTGTATTTGGAGATAGCGCTCCTTATTTCAGCTGACGACAACTGAATTTGAGGAAGTAAATTTGGATAGGCCGTTATATCAAATGTATGCATATCCCCAAAACGCCAACTTGCCCTACTCCACCGCTGCTTCCGATAAATAATTCTCTCTCAACTTTTTAACCACCGATTTGCCTTTCAGCGTCACATTCTTTTGCAGGCGAATGTCAGTTGACGATGCGCCAATTTTCACGCAGAACTCGCCTGGGGCGATGTTCCACTGGCGCTGGCCGTTGTTGCTGTAGTAGCCGAACTGCTCGGTGTGGAGTTTCACGCGCACAGTCTTTGTCTCGCCCGGGTTGAGCGATATGCGGGCGAATCCCTGCAGCTGAATTGGTCGAATATTCTGATTATCAGCCGTTGGCGAAAGATAAATCTGCGCAATCTCGTCGGCGGCTATTGAGCCTGTGTTCTTCACCTCAAACGACAGATTGACACACGGCGAGTTGGTTGAGATTTCGCTGTCGATTTGCAGATTGCTGTATTCGAAAGTGCTGTAGCTCAAGCCGTAACCGAATGGCCACTGAACGCGGCTGTCGGGTGTGGTGGAGCGGTTGTAGCAAATTGGCTCGTAAACCTCCGCATTAGGGTAACTAACTGATAATTTGGCTGATGGCGATACTCGGCCGTAGAGAATGTCGGCCACGGCGTTGCCACCCTCCTCGCCCGGATACCACGCCTGAATAACGGCGGCGCACTTCTCGGCCAATCCTGAAACCACTTGGGCACGGCCACCAAAGATGACCAGAACAACAGGCTTGCCCGTTGCAATCAGCTCATTCACAAACTCTTCCTGACGGCCTGGCAGACGCAATCCCTGGCGGTCGCGGTTCTCACCGCAGAGCATCACATTCTCGCCCACGGCGGCTACAATCACATCGCTTTTGGCAGCCAGACGCAAGGCCTCGGCTTTGTCGGCTTTCTCGCCCGACTCAACTTTGCGGTGCAGAATCTCATAGTCCCAAGCGCGTTTGTCGCCACCGTTCGACAGTTGAGTTTCAATGGTATCGGTCCAGTCGCAGCCGCGCGAATAACTGATTGTCACACCGTTAGGCCTACGTGAGGTCATCCCTTCGAGCAGCGGCACCACGTGCGGATGGTCCAAATCTGTGGTTATCAGTTTCCAGAAATAGGTCATCGACGGGAATGCATAATCGCCGCACATTGCCCACATTGAGTTGGCGTTGGGGCCCGTTAGCAAAACGTTGAGTTCCGACTTTTCGGCAGATTGTTTCGCGCCAAGCGGAAGAATGCCATTGTTTTCGAGCAGCACAACCGACTGTGTTGCAATCTGATATGAAGTTTGCCGCTCGTCGGGTGTGTCGAGTTCGATTTTGTCGGTTGAGTAGAGATACGGATTTTGGTCGAACAGGCCAGCGTGCAGTTTGTGGCGCAGAACGGCCTTCACGGCACGCTCAAAAGCCGCTGGTTCAACAAGTCCGCTGTCGATTGCCTGCTGCAGATACTGATAGTTGGCGCCGTGAGGAAAATCGGCATCGCAACCGCCGTTGATAGCCGCTGCCGCCTTGTGCACGGCATTAGGCTGGTCGGGAATTTGGTCGATGGCGGTGTAATCGCTCACCACCATTCCGTCGAATCCGAGATAATTGCGCAGAATATCGATAAGTATCTCGCTGTTAGCCACACAGTTGGTCCCGTGAACAGCGTGGTAGCCAGGCATCACCACTCGGCTTCTGGCAAGGCGAATCATCGCCTCGTGCGGCAGCAAAATCTCCTCCATCAACTCTTTCTCATCGGCATCGCCACCGCCGCCGTAGCCCAAATAGTGCTTCGAGCAAGTGCCAACGCCCTGTTTCATGTCATCTTGCTGAAGACCGCGGGCAAAGGCCACGCCCATCGCCGCCGACAGGTATCCGTCCTCGCCATACGACTCCTCAAGCCTGTTGAACGACGGCGTGCGGCACACATCCACCATCGGCGAAAGCGACAGAACACCACCCATTTGGCGCATCACCTTGCCAGTCTGGCGCGTTTTGAGTTCGGCCAACTCGGTGTTGAACGAGCACGCCTGCCCAATCTGCTGCGGATAAATGGTGGCGCCGCGCGTGTTGACTCCCGACAGCACCTCTTCGTGAAAGAGTGCGGGAATGCCGTTTGGCGTGTTGGCCATCAGCCACTGCTGGACGGCAGCCACGCGGTCGCGCAAAACGTTGGGGTCCATCGGTTTCTGGCTGGCATACTGCGAGAAATGGCCGATTCCGTAAGGTATCATCTGGCGGCAGCGAGCCGTATCGAGCAGCCCCTGCGCGTCGAAAAGCGTGTCCATATACATACTGCGCAGTTGCGCGATACGCTCCTGCTGCGGTATTCGGTTGTAGAGTTGGTCGATTAGTTGCTCGTCGGCGTTTTTGGCTGTGCAGCCTGCGAAAATGGCGGCCAGACACAAGAGTTTTAGTGGTTTCATTTGATTAATTGTGATTATTAGAAAAACACACGTTTGCTTATTTATTCAATTCTGGATTTATCGCATTTAATATACGTCTATATCCATCATCTGTAAATGCGTTAGGATTAATGCTTTGCGCCCGAGGACGACGTTCATTTATATCCCGTTTTCGAAGAATGAAACGATTTTTGTATTCTCTTTGGAAATCTATTCCTAACAACTTTTCCCAATCTGGTTCACTACGCATTACGACAAATAACGGTCCGTCAGGCGATTCAAGTAAGTAATTTATAAGTTTTTTGGTATATCGTTGTGTTTCCAAGTTAGTTATAACTTTGTTACATCTAACAGATGCATATGGCATTAGTTGTATAAGTGCGATTTTGCTATAGAAATCTGTTTCCGCAATTTTTGAATCTTCTAAAAGCCGAGCCAATTTCTTATACCAATACCATTCACCCAACAACTGAAATCCTTGATAGACATTAATATTTCCTTTATCGGGAAAGAATGAAGTAACATTATGAATCATATGATTATGCCATTCTTCATAAAGTTGAGAGCGCAGGTCTTTTACTTGTTCTAATAGCAATGCCGCATCTTTATTATTATGCTCCACAAAACCAGGATTCAGGCTTAAAAATATCACTTTTGAACGAAAAGGATTACCTTGAAATGGTCCTGGTGGTGTATGAAGTTCAAAACAACAATCTAATGGTCGGTTATTATTATAATCATCCACGATTTTGCTATCGATAGGATGAATCATATTTGTTTTTTCATCATACAATCGAGCAACATATGGATATTGCAACCAAGGGTTTTGGTTTTTCAGTTCTGTTTCTGTCATAATCAGCCTTGCTCAATTTTGATTTTATATGGTTGATTATCATAAAACCACGAACAAATATTATTGATTTCACTATGAATAAAATCTTTCAGATTATTATATGAACCATCTTTTGCATCACCTGCATCAAGAATTGTCTCTGTCAAACGATTAATGCTTTCAATGCCATAAACTTTTAATACTTGGTCAAAAGTCGCACCCGTCATTTCCATAACAACTTTAATCATTTCAATGCGGTCTGCCAATGCTTCTGAAAGAAGCATATCATCGTGCCTATTTCTATTAGGGTAATCAGGATTGTGTTTCATTTGAATTCTGTTTAATAAAATAATGCGTTCAAAATCAATATTATTGTTCAACAATTATACAAATAAAACACATTTTCGCCTAACTCAAGGGGAAAAAGGACTTATACTGCAATTAGAAGAAAAAGCGCCCCTCCTTGTTAAAGAAGTAACCCTATGCTTTCGGCGCGTTGCCCTGCGGTTTGCCTCCGCTGTTCCCGCCTTGCGGCTTGCCTCCTCGCCTACGGTTGCCGTTGTTGTTGTTGCGGCCACCGCGGTTGTTGCGGCCGCCTCGGTGGAAATGGCGGTTCTGCTTGCGCTCAGCCGCTTCGGGCTTATACTCGGGTGCGGCGTCGAAACCTTCGGGCAACGCAGGCTTTTCTATCTCATAACCAATCAGTTTCTCAATTTTGGCAAAGCGCTGCACATCCTTCGGGTTAATGAGTGTGATAGCCTCGCCCGTTGATTTGGCGCGGGCTGTACGGCCAACGCGGTGCACATAATCCTCGGGGTCGCGGGGTACATCGTAGTTCATAACCAAGCCGATATTATCAATATCGATACCGCGCGAGACAATGTCGGTGGCCACCAAAACCGAGAATTTGCGGTTGCGGAAATCGAGCATCACAGCCTCGCGGTCGCACTGTTCAAGGTCGCTGTGAATGGCACGCGCGTCGATTTTTGCGCGGCGCAGGTCCTGCACAAGCGTTTTCACGGTGCTCTTGGTCGAAGCAAAAATAATGACGCTGTCTAAATCCTTGCTTTTCAGTATGGTTGCAATCAGTTTGTTCTTCTGCTCATCGTATGCCATATAGGCCGTCTGGCGCACGCCCTCGGCAGGTTTTGAGATTGCAATGTTAATCTCGACCGGATTTGTCAGGATTGCGCTTGCCAACTGCCTGATTTTGGGCGGCATAGTGGCCGAGAACATCAGCGTCTGACGCTGTTTTGGCAGATAGGTGATTATGCGTTTGATATCGTCGACAAAACCCATATCGAGCATCTTGTCGGCCTCGTCAAGTATCAGATATTCAAGGCTGTCGAGTTTTACGTAGCCAAGATTCAGGTGCGAAAGCAGACGGCCTGGCGAAGCAATGAGCACGTTGGCGCCGCTCTCGATTGCCGAGCGCTGCTGGTCCCAAACACCGCTGTCGCTGCCGCCGTAAATGCCCACCGACTCAACACCGCAGAAATAGGCGAATCCCTGGAATTGCTGGTCAATCTGCATCACCAATTCGCGTGTGGGCGCAAGAATCAGAGCCTTGATTTTTTGCTCGCGCTTGGTCGTCAAGTGGTGCAGAAGCGGCAGAATGTAAGCCGCCGTCTTGCCCGTTCCTGTCTGGGCGCAGGCAATCATATCGCGTTTGTCGAGCGCCTGCGGAATCACCTGTTCCTGCACTGGCGTCGCTTCGTCGAAGCCCATTGCGTCGATACCTTCAAAAACTTCGGGATTTAAGTGTAAGTCTGCGAATTTCATTGCTTTAGTACTGGGTAGTTCTTCTATTTAAAATCCAATCATTTAGCTGTTTTCAGCATTTTATGCATCTTATCCAACAATTGTTTTGTCGGCTCAATCAGCGGTGCCACATCGTTTTCCGACCAATCGAACATATCATCGTAATCACCGCTCTGCCTCATATTCTGAAGCCTGGAAATTAGTTTGGCATCATCGGTATTGAGCAGGTTGTTTTGCACAAATTCTTTTCCAATGAGCCCGATAACTCCGGTGTGCGTTTTTGCCGAAATGCCTTTGTCGGTTAAAAGTGCCGACGCCATATGAAAAACAGCATAGTATAACCTATTGGCTGTCAGACTCCAATGACACAATCGTGCATTGTCTTCAGCCTCAATTAACACAAAAAATGATTTTTGAATCCGATATTCGATAATCGCAGCTTTCTCTTTGTCGCTCAACTCCATAGCTCAACTCCTTCTTGCGTAACATTTTTGTAAAACGGCGTAAAACTGCGTTTTTCCCATTCTTCGCTGGTGTAGATAATCGGATTTATTGTTGTATCGATTGTCCACCCCAACTCAACAAACGGATAGGCCGTAGAATTGAAATCGGAATTTGTACTGCGGCCTGTTTTATTCAGTAAAATAAGTATATCCCAATCAGAATCAGCACGATAGTCGCCTCTGGCCTGCGAACCGAACAGGACAACACGTGAACCCGACGGCACTACTTGCCGTGCGGTCTGCTTGATTGATTCTATAATGGTTGCCCTATTCATATTGCAAATATACTTATTTTCAGAGATTTGCAAGAAACACTCAAAATTTGATACTGAAACTGCTTACTCTATTTTTACTTTACCACAGCATCCAACTCTTTCATTATCAGCGTGGTTCCGCCGCGCATCTCGTCAACGTAGGCTGAAGCCTTTTGTCCGGCCCGCTTGCAGTCGTCGGGATTGGCGAAGTAGTGGTCGAAAGCGCGAGCAAGTTGCTCATAATCAGATATGCTGATAGCCGCGCCACGCTCAATGAGTTGGCAGGCTTCGCGGAATTTGTGGTATTTTGGTCCGAAAACCACTGGCACACTGTAGGTTGCGGCTTCGAGCGTGTTGTGGATTCCCTTGCCGAATCCGCCACCAATGTAGGCCAACTGTCCGTAGCGGTAGAGCGACGAGAGCAGACCTATGCAGTTTATAATCAGTACGTTTGCACCGTCAACTTTCGATTCATCGGCTTGCGCGTCGGTGTAGCGCACAACCTTGCCCGTGCACGAACTCCCGACTCGGCTGACATTGGCTTCGGTGGTCTCGTGCGGTGCAATTATCATCTTGATATTGTGCTCGTTAGCGTAACGGCAAAGCAATTCTTCATCACCAATCCACGTGCTGCCTGCAACCAAAACCTTATCGGCATCGGCCACAAAACGCTCGATAATAGGCTGAGGTTTAGCCTGTTGCACAAGGTCGTAAACGCGGTCGAAACGGGTGTCGCCGCCAACCTGCACATTATTGATTCCGATTTCGGCCAAAAGTTGCTTTGAGTTTTCGTCTTGAACAAAGAGCAAAGTGAAGAATTTCAGCATTTTGCGATACCATCCGCCGTACCATTTGAAAAACGCCTGCTGCGGACGGAAAATCGACGAGAAGACGTATGTCGGCACACTGGCTTTGTGCAACTGGTTCAAGTAGTTATACCAAAAATCGTACTTAATGAAGAGTGCGGCTTTCGGCTTGACAATCTGCATAAAACGCTTTGCGTTGCGGCGAGTGTCGGCTGGAAGGTAGAAAATGTAATCGGCGCCGGCGTAGTTCTTGCGCACTTCGTAACCCGACGGCGAGAAGAACGTGAGCAGCACGGCGTAATCGGGGTGCTTGGCCTTAAATGCTTCAATGACAGGCCTTCCCTGCTCAAACTCGCCAAGCGACGACGAGTGAAACCAAACAATCGGCTTGCTGCCATCGATTTTTGCGGCCATCTGCGAAAGCAAACCCTTGCGGCCGCGAATCCACAGCCGCGCCTTCTCGTTGAACGGCGCAACCACGCGGATTAAAAACGTGTAAACCCTGATACTCAGGTTGTAAATGAATGTCATTGCTCTTTTTGTTTCGGCCGCAAATATACGGCAGCGTATCGTGAAAAACACCCTTTTAGGGCCGTTTTTGAGCAAAATTTATCAACCTGCGGGTGTTGGAATGGAAATGGCTGTCTACTTCTTCCCCCTCACCAAACTCAACACGCCATTGACAAATGCCGGCGGGTGGCTATGAACGTAGAAAGTTTTTTCTCTTATGAATAAGGATGCTATTAGAAATGCTATATTTGAGTGACTTTTATTTTGTTTTTCACGTTTAAAACCGACTAACTATGAAATGGTTTGACACAAACCAACCGCACGATAGCATTCTTATTATTGCTAGCAACGGCGGAAAACATGGTTTCATCAATCAAAAAGGTAAATGGGTTATTAAACCAATCTTTGAAAAAGTTGGCATATTCGGGGAAAATGGTTTGGCGCCTGTTGCTTTTAAACAAAAATATGAATGGGATTATAAATGGGGATTTATTGACAAAACCGGAAATTGGGTTATAAATCCGCAATTTGACGATGTTTATGTTTTCGAAAATGGCTTGGCTCCTATTAAATTAACTGGTAAATGGGGAAGCATTGACCAAACTGGCAAAATTGTTATCAATCCGCGATTTGAATCAATTTTTCATTTTGATAAAAATGGTCTATCCTTAGTTAGTAAAAAAGATAAGTATGGTTGTACCAAATATGGTTATATTGACAAAACTGGTAATTGGGTTATCAACCCGCAATTTGCCGATGCCGGTCGTTTCAAAAAAAATGGTTTGGCTTTCGCCGAATTAAAAGGCAAATGGGGTTACATCGACCAAACTGGTAATTGGGTTATTAATCCTAAGTTTGACAATGCATACAATTTTGAAAAAAATGGATTGGCTCGTATCAAATTAAACGGGAAATATGGCTATATCGACACCACTGGCAAATATGTTGCTAATCCACAATTTGATAGTGCTGAGCGTTTTGCAAATAATGGTTTAGCTATTGTCCAATTAGACGGCAAATATGGCTGTATAGACATAACTGGCAAAATGGTTGTTAAACCGATATTTGATAGTATTTGTTTTATTGATTTTGAAAAAAGTGGTTTGGCTCGTGTCCAATTAGATGGCAAATATGGTTTTATTGATAAAAACAGCAATTTTGTTATTAACCCACAATTTGATTTAGTTGGCTTTTTTGCAGAAAACGGTTTGGCGTGGGGCAAGTTAAAAGATAAATTTGGTTATATTGACCAAACAGGGAATTGGGTTATCAATCCGCAATTTGACGATGCTGGGCCTTTTGAAGAAAATGGTTTGGCTGCTGTTCAATTAAACGGCAAATGGGGGTGTATCGATGAAACTAGCAAGTTTGTTATTAAGCCGCAATATGATGAACAAATGATATTTTATAAGAACAGTATTTTTATAAGACAAAACTGTTTGTGGGGTATCATTGATAAAAACGGGAAAACTATAGCGGAACCGCAATTTGGTTGGTTGGAATTCTGCACCATGTTTTACTAATATGTAAAGATTGCACAAACTTTTACTTCTTCCTTCTCACCAAACTCAACACGCCGTTGACGAAAGCCAGCGGGTGGACGGGGTTATTTATTTGAAATCACATCGGCAAACAACTGGTTAACATCTGTTATCGCTTGATTTACAATAGGAAAATCTTTTTTTGCTATCAACGACACATAGATATTTTCCGATTGAAAATCGAATTTCGCGAACGAGCCATCGTTTTCTTCGTTAAACCATTTGTTGAACAACCGTTTACGAGCCAACTCGTGTCCGTCGCTCACATCGCAGGTATAAGCAAGTATCTGATTGTCAGCACTGCAAAACTCTCTCAAAATACATATAACTGTATCTTTTATGCGTCTGTCGAAATACTTCAAACCATCTTCTTTATCGAAAGAAAACGAGTAGAGTTTGTAGTTAATTGTTGGAAATTCAATAAAATATGCTTGGTACTTCAAGCCATCATCTGTTTCAAACCAGAACGTGTTATTATCTGTTTCCTGAAACTGATATGGGTGTCGCAAGTTTGATTCCACGTTTTTGCGCCTCGTTGCTTATGTTGCCACCATTACGGATACACGCATTCAATGCCATTTTGTCGGCTTGCATTTTCTTGAGAAATGCGGCAATCGTCGGTTTTTGTATCATAACTTGCATATATCGTTTTTTTACAAAAATAGTTTTTTCCGTTGATTTTTTGCTGATTAACTAAAAATCTCAAAAAAAATCACAACTGTCTACTTCTTCCCCCTCACCAAACTCAACACGCCGTTGACAAATGCCAGCGGGTGGACGGGGTTTCCAGGAACGTACAAATCGACTTTGTATTTGTCTAAAAACGAGCGGTTAAGCGCGGGGCTGTCGGCAAAGATTCCGCCGCTAATGGCGTCGGTGCCTGCCAGAATCAGGATTTTCGGGTCGGGGGTTGCTTGATAGCAGATATCAAGCGCTTCGGCCATATTTTCAGAGATTGGACCTGTAACCACAATGCCGTCGGCGTGACGGGGCGACGCTACAAAGTCGATACCGAAGCGGCCCATATCGAAGTTGACATTGCTGGTGGCGTTCAGTTCCCACTCGCAACTATTGTCGCCAGCGGCAGACACTTCGCGCAACTTGAGCGAACGGCCAAACAAACGGTGAATCTCGGCGCGAACCTTGTCGGCATCCACTTCAATGGGCTGGTCACCTGTGACAATCAGACGGTTGCGGTCGTTGGTGGCCATTTTGTAATCCTTGGTAAAACGGATTTTTTCGGGACAGGCAATGGCACACTCGCCGCAGAAGGTGCAGCGTCCCAAATCAATGCTCAATGGCTTGCCGCTAATTGCGCCAGTCGGACATAAATCAATGAGTTGCTGCTCGTTGCAAGCGGCGTCGGTAATCACGGGGCGGCCACGGAACACACCAGGAACATCGGTCGTGGTAACATCAGGAATGAACTGCTTACCCTGGTGGAATAATATTTTTAAGTTGTTGATAAACATAGCAATTTAGGTGTTAGGCATTAGGCACTAGGCATTAGTAATTTGTATTTGTGTTGTCTATGCGAACATTCATTCAATCAATCAGTTATTCAATCCTTCAATCTATAAGTCGTGTCCGCTGTACGAAAGGTCGAAACTCTTGTTGCAGATTGGGAAATCGGAAATCTCGTTGTTGCGGACGGCAAGGGCAAGGCCAAGCCAGTTGTGGAACGACGGGTCTTTAATCTTGTAATGCAGCAAGTTACCTTGCGCGTCGGTGATTGCGCAGTGGCAAATCTCGCCGCGCCAGCCTTCAACAAGCGACACCACAAACGAGTCGGCGGCGGCGTTGGCCAGCGGCGCCGACGGTTGTGCGGTATAATCCATTGTATCAATCATTTGCTTCATCAGGTCGATTGATTTCAGAATCTCGTCGTGGCGGATACGGGCACGGCAGTAAACATCGCCGACAGGTTCTGTAACGGGCTGATACTGAATCTCATTATAGTAACCCCACGGGTGCGACGAACGCACATCGCGCGGCACGTTGCTTGCGCGGGCGGCCATTCCAACCATTCCAATCTTCCGCGCCGTTTCAGGCTCGACAATGCCCGTGCGCTCAATTCGCGACAGCACCGACGGCAGGTCGAACGTCTGGTTTGCCATCTCAACAAAATCGGGCTGATAGGCCGAAATCATCTCTATCCATTGCTGCGCCAACTCTTTGGTAAAGTGAAAGTTAGTCTTGCCAGGACGGATAAGCCCCTTGGCAAAGCGGTTGCCCGCCCAACGTTGGAAATAGTTGATTACGGGCGTGCGCAAGCGGCCGAAAACCGAGTTGCCCAACTGATAGGCAATGTCGGTGCAAATGCCGCTCAAGTCGCCAGTGTGGATTGCAATGCGCTCATTTTCAAGCGCAAAAGCGCGTTCAATTTGCAGTTGGCGGCTCGGCTCGAATCCGCAAAGGCTTTCCCAAAGGTTGGCAAACGCCGTTGAGTGGCCAATGACGGTGTCGCCAGCAATGTTCTCGGCCAGTGTGGCGCGCTGCAACAGATTGTTTTTCTGCAAGAAAAGCGTCTCAACGCCGCGGTGCTGATAGCCCAACTGAATTTCAAGGTGCAGAATCTGCTCGCCGTTGCAAATGAAACGGAAATGGCCAGGTTCAATGATTCCCGCGTGAATCGGGCCCACACCCACTTCGTGAAGTTCTTCACTATCAATCTGATAGAACGGATAATCCTGCATTTTCAGCGAGCGGTCGGCGGCATTGTGCGGATAGCGCACGGGCTTGAGCCACGGGTGGCCGCTGAATCCGACACCGAAATTCTCGTGAATTTCGCGCTCAAACAGCTGAAGGTCAAGGTGTTTGGGTGTGAGCGACTCAAGAACGGCCGTGGGCTCAACCATTGCCGAAGCAACGTTGATAAGGTGCGTGGCATCGTCGGCAAGGCAGCAAATGAGACGGATTTTGCCGTCCATCGGCACGCCGTAGTAGGCGACGCAATGCGCATCGGGCGCGGTTGTCAACTTATTGTCTATCAGGCTGTAAAAATGGGCATAAGGCAGAACGGGAATCTCGCCGAACCGTATGCACTGATTGTTTTTTATGCTAATAAAATCCATATTATCAGAAAGTTATAAGTTGAACGGCTTCGTTAATCAAATCGACAAAGAACTGCGGAGGGCACATTCCGAGCCAGAAAACCAGTGCCAGCAACGCAAACTGTGTGGCGGTCTCAACCGCACTGACCTTGACACTGCCAACCACATTGCAGGTGGGCGCGGGCGTGAACAGCATCTTGAAGAAATTCTTGCCAAGCGCCCATATTATTATGGTTAGCATCACAAGTACGGCTGTGAGCGCCACATACGAATGAGCTTCGAAAATCGACTTGAACACCATCAACTCGCTGATAAACAGTCCAGAAGGTGGCATTGCCGTGATGCAGACAAATCCAAGTAGAAGCAGAACAGCACCAGCGCGGTTGAATTTCAGGTAATTGCCTATGTGATAGATATTTTTGGTATGGTAGACGTGATAGATGTGTCCCACTTGGAAGAATAGCGCCGATTTGGCGAATGTGTGAAGCACAATGTGCAGAATTGCAGCAAAATAGCCAACGCCGCCTGCTGCCAAGCCTAAAGCAACAACACCCATATGCTCAACGCTCGAATAAGCAAGCATTCGTTTGACATTCTTTACTTTAAGCAGATAAACAGCCGCAACAAAAATCGAAAGCAGAGCCGCCGCCGCAACCACGTTTGCCGCCCATGGCATAACGCTTGTGTGTGCCACAATCTGCCACATACGGAAAACACCCACAAAACCAACATTCATCAGAACGCTCGAGAAGAGGCCTGCAGCGGGTGCGGGCGCTTTGTCCTTGGCATCGATGCCAGCCGTATACATCGGCACAAGCCCGAATTTGGCGGTGTAGCCCGCAAAGATGAACACAAAGGCAATCTTTATCCAGAAAGTGTCGAGCGTTGGCGCGATTTTTACCAGCGTATCGTATTGCAAATCAAACTGCTGTGCATTGCCAAGCGAGATGCCGAGCAGCAAAATGCCGATGAACACAAACACAAGGCTGATTGAGCAGACGAAAATGTACTTCCAGGTGGCCTCAATCGAACCAGCGTTGCGGCGGTGGAAAACCAGTGCCGATGCACTTAAAGTGGTGATTTCCACAAAAATCCACGTCACGGCGATGTGTGCCGAAAGATAGGCCGCCGAGAGCGCTGTAACCAGCAGAACCATTGCGCCCTGATAGATTCCGCGAACGCGCGGCGAATCGTCTTCGGGGCTGATATAGTTGCACTTATGAATGAACGCAGGAATGCTGACAATGGTGAGAACGGTCAGCAATATCAGCGCAAGCGCATCGGGTTTGAAATAGACGGCATCGGCCAAATCCTTGATAGTGAACTCGTAAACAGTCAGGCCGCACTGAATGAGCAGAAATAGCACGGTTAGAGCGACGCTTATCGCCTTGCTGCGGTTCACAAAAAGCAGCAGGGCTATTGTAATGGATGCAATCAGATATGCAATTATCATAATTTCAAACAGTTAATCCTTAATACTACTCAATTGGTTCACATCGCCGTCATTAATCACGTTGCCTACCTTGTTGATGAAAATTCCGAGCAGGAACACGCTCACAAACACGTCGAGCAGCACGCCAAGGTTCACCAGCAGCGGCATCTCGTTGCCCACGGCCATCGACAGAATGAAAACGCCATTCTCGATGAGCACATAGCAGATGACGTGAGTGATGATTTTCTTGCGAGAAACAATGAAAAACAGACCGCAAAACACAGCCGCCAACGCCACAGCAAAGTATGGTTTGCCCGACTGCGGCACATCGGCAACCATCGACAAAACATAGGCTGCCGCAATGATGAGCGTTGTCACGATGAGCGACACAAAGTATGGCACAAACGGTTCGGCCTCGCGCTTTATCTGATTCTTTTTGATGACGTAACGGATGAAAAGCGGGATGGCCACGGCCTTCACAACCACCGTCTCGAGCAGAATGAATGCCAGGTTGACGATGTTCATCTGATGAAGTTCAACCAGCGCCACACCGAAAAGCAGCATCCCCTGCACGGTGAGCAGCGACAAGTAGGTCATCAAACGGTTTGCTATCGAAAAGTATAACAGCGTGATAGCGAATATTATCAGTAAGATGGTTGTCATTTTTGTGTTTTAAGTTTTAAGTTTTAGAAGTTATTAGTTAAAAAGGCATTAGGCATTAGGCACTAGGCATTAGGAAATTGTGAATTAAATATCTGTGTTGTTTGTGTCATCTGTGCGATAATCAGTCATTCAATCATTCAGTTAATAATCAGCATTACGCCGAGAAGCATCAGCAGGGCAAGCGATGAGAGCACCAGAATGAACTGCGCGTTGTGGCCCATTCTGAAACGTGCCATAAACGATTCGATGATTCCCGCCACCACAGCCGTGACAAACTGTATGCCTAAAAAGACAGGCACGGCAATCGCAAGTTCCAGACTACCAATGAAAAGATTGGCAATCAGGGCTCCGTACATTGCGAATTTCAGATTGGTGGCGTGAAGTATCAGACCAAGGTCGAAACCGCTGTTGTCGAGAATCATAACCTCGTGAATCATAGTCAGTTCCAAGTGCGTTTTGGGGTCATCAACGGGCATTCGGCTGTTTTCAATCATACAAATCATAAGCAGCAGGAAGCAGGCGATGGTCACCAGCGCATACGAGAGGCTCGAACCAAGGTGCAAATCACTGAAAATCTGCAAGAAACTTGTATGGCCAGTTATCAGTCCCAGCGTGCCCATCAGAATGAAGAAAGCGGGTTCGGCAAGCATTGAGAACAAGGCTTCGCGGCTTGCGCCCATACCTTCGAAACTGCTGCCAGTGTCGAGTGCGGCAATGATGCAGAAGAATTTGCCCAGTGCCAGCACGTAGGCGAAGAAGACGAAATCGCACGGAAACGAGAACAGGCCAGGGTTTGAGCCCAACGGCACCACAGCAATGGCCGCCAGCACCGACGCAAAATAAACCGACGGCGCAACGCGGAAAACAAGACTGCTGACCGTGCTATAAACCGCGCCCTTGCGCAGCGAGCGCCAGATGTCGTGCATAGGTTGGAAAATGCCAGGCCCCTTGCGCCCCGACGCCAGACTTTTGGTGCGGACAACTATGCCCGAAAAAAACAGGCTAACCGCAAATATCAGCGCAAAACTCAACATTATAAGGTATTTAGATAGTTTATGAATATTCTAATCAATTGATAAAGGAACGGCAATCCAAGCGCCAGCACCACGAACAGCAGACCATAGAGAATATAGTTCTGCAGCCGTCCGTTTTGCAGGAACGAGAATTTGCCGAGCAGATAGCGCATCTTGCGTAACGGGCTCTTAATCAAGCCAGTTTCAATGCGGTCGAGCGACTCTGTTGAGTACGAAGCCTCTGCAGGGAAAATGCCGTCGACTTCAGTTTTCTGCTTGCTAATCAACAAAATGCCTTTAGCCAAGCGGCGATAACTGCGAACAAACGAACTTGCGGTGTATTGCAGTTTAGGAGTCGGTGCCACATAACCGCAACCCCAAGTGGAGCCTTCCGATTCGGGCAGACGCCGCGTGAAGAAGCAGCGCAGCGCATAGATGGCCGCAACCAGAAGAACAAACCAGACCATATACCAGCCAATCTGCGAAAGCGCCCCGAACGATGCAGGCAGAATCGTCGCCGACGGGCCGACACCCACCATCTGCGCAAGCGCCAGCATTATGGCGTTGATGAAATATTGCGGAAACAGGCCGATGGCAATTATCAGAATACCAACCATATACATCGGCAGTAGTCGGCCAAAGCCAAACTCGGCAGGCTCGGTGTGAAGTTTGACGCGCGGCTCGCCCAGAAAGACAACGCCAAACGCCTTGGTGAAGCACATAATGGCAAGTCCGCCGATGAGCGCCAGTCCTGCCATCGCAAACACAAACATCAAAATTGAAGCATTTGAGAATGAAGCGTTTATGCCGCTGAACAAGCCACTATAAATGATGAATTCCGACACAAATCCATTGAACGGCGGCAGACCGCAAATGGCCAAACTTCCAAGCAGAAAGAGCAACGCGGTGCGCGGCATCCGTTTGATGAGTCCGCCGAAATGTTCGATGTCCATTGTGTGTGTGGCCTGATAAACGTTGCCCGCACCATAAAAGAGCAGCGACTTGAACAATGAGTGGTTGAGCACGTGAAGCAGCGCACCTGCAAAGCCCACAATGGCCAGCGGTGCGCAGTTATACCCCATCCCGATGCAGCCCAGACCAATGCCGATGCCAATGATGCCGATGTTCTCAACGCTGTGATATGCAAGCAGTTTCTTCAGATTGTGCTGAACAATGGCCTGCATCACACCATAAACGCCCGTGATGACCGATATGCCCAGAATGAAGTATCCCACAGCAATATAATTGGTGTCGGTGAGCAGAAGCATCCGCAAAATGCCGTAGATACCGATTTTGATGAGTACGCCCGACATCATTCCCGACACGTGCGACGGTGCGGCGGGGTGAGCGTGCGGCAGCCAGGTGTGGAAAGGCACGAATCCCGCCTTGAAGGCGAATCCGATGAAAAGAAGCAGCATCAGTCCGAAACTTGCGGCAGGCGACTGCATTGCGGCAAACTGCCCGATGCCCGAAAAATCAAACGTTCCAGTCACGGCAGCCACCCAGACGAACGCCACCGTGAGCAGCGCCACGCCAATGTGCGACTGCACCAAGTAGTTGATGCCCGCACGAATGGTGGTAACCTTGTCGCCCTCAAAAATGACGAGCAGGAACGAGCCCAGCGCCATCAGCTCCCACGCAATCAGGAAAGCTATGCTGTTGCGCATTGCGCAGACGGCAATCAGTCCCACGTGGACGAGCAAAAAGCTTACCCAGTGCAGGCTCAAGGCCGAACGGCGGTCGGCGTAAGCCTGCATATAACGGCGGCCGTATAACACGCTAGTAATCATTGTGAAATTGATGACCAGAACGAACCACGCCGAAAGCGGGTCGACAACCACAAGCACCATTCCTGTAAAGAACGAGCCTGCAAATTCCTGCACAAACGTCTGTCCTGCAAGCGCTTGCACGGCAGGCACACTACTGATGGCCGACAGCGCCACAATACCGACAACGGCTGCAACACCTTTGCCCTTGGAATCGAGTGAAACCACAAGCAGAATTGCCGCCAAAAGTGTCAAAAGATAAATCCCTATAAACGACATATATTTATGTTAAAATTTAGACGCTTCACTGTTTAGAAGGTTAAGAAGGTGAGACGCTTCGCTGTTGAGAGTTTAGAAAACCGCTTTCAAACCACTAAACATCTAACCTTATCAACTTCCAAACATTTATTATCAAACTGATAATCAGTTTATTTCTTGCAGGAACAAATGCCTGGCACCCTTCCTGAAAAGAAAGCGCAAAAGTAGAGTTTTGAGCAATCAGTCCGACACACAACAGGCAAAATAATACGCTGAAAATGTGGGTTTTTATGCAAACATTTGCGGTTGAGGGTTACGCATAAGTCAAACGGCGAAAGGCTCAAGAATATGTAAGGTTTATGTTTTGGAATGATTTATTTTGTAAAAACTTCAAAAAAATAGCGGCAGAGTGTAATATTTTGCAAACACCATTGTCTAAAAGGCAGAATGATTCAAAAAACGGATAACGACGAACAAAGGCGCGTCAGCACGATAGCCGACCTTTTAAGCAAGGGCGACCGTAAGGCCGCGGCTGCCGAGTACGCTTACTTTGTCAAAAGGTATTCGCAACAGGTTCTTGATTTTACGGTGCGAATGGTGAGCAACCGGGCCGATGCCGAAGAGTTGGCGCAAAACGCTTTCGTGAAGGCTTTCAACCGGTTGGAGACATTCGAAGGTCGGGCGTCGTTTCTGACGTGGGTGAGCCGCATTGCCTACAACGAGTCGATTAACCACCTGAAACGCCGTAAGTTACGCTGGATTGATGTTGACGATGCGCAGATTGCCGACAGCCGTATCGATGACGATGAACTATCGACAGGCCGCGAGGAACGCATCAGTCTGATGGAAGATGCTCTCGACCATCTGCCGCCCGACGAGCGGATGCTGGTGCAACTCTATTATTACGAAGACAAGCCCCTGCAAGAGATTGCCTACGTAATGGATGCCGAAGCCAACGCGCTGGCAGTCAGGCTGCACCGGATTAGAAAGAAATTATTGATAATGATAAAACATAGAGAAAATGAACAAGTTGAACGATAACGACATTCGCGAGGCCTTGCGCCGAAGCGAGGAAAAACGTACTGCGCCAACGGTGCCCGACGACTTCTTCGACAGCGTTATGGGCAAGATTGAGGCCGAACCCAAGACCATAAAACTGTGGCGTTGGGTGGCCTCAGCGGCCTGCATTGCACTTGTGGCTGGCATTGGAAGCGCGATTCTGTTTGCCGACAAGACGATTGTGGAATCGACACCGATTGCCGAAACCGTTATTATGGAAAACACTGAAAAACAACCAACTGACATTGCAGAGGCCGACTCGGTGGCAGAACCCGTTGTGGTTCCCGAGCCGAAGATTGAAGCGCCAAAAACAAAGGCAGCACCTGCCGTAAAGCCGAAACCCGCGACTCAGCCGGCACCCGCGACGCAACCGGCATCGAATCCGAATTTGAGATTGGAACGACCACAATATGCTGAAAATGAGACAACAGCCATTGCCGCCGATAGCTTGACTATTGACAACGTGACTTCACAAGATGAAGCCAACATCAATTATGCCGAAAAGCAGTCCAAAGGCAGCGAAAAATATCTTGACCCTGCTTTAATGGATGAATTTATATTAAAAATGGCTGAATATCAAGGTGTAACCAAAATCAAATCGGAGTGTTCAATAGCCAGCGACACCATCTTTAATGAGTCTTTCTACGTGTTCCCTGTCAAAGAAGATTATGATGTTCTCGGACGCTTTTTGCTAATGGCTAGCTACTATTCAAATACCGCACCGGGTTACATTTTCAACAACTCTGAGCAGCAGATAATCTTTTCTATTGACGATGAGCAAAACGGGCTGAACTATCTTTGGATTGCTGAGCGCATAGGTAATTCCAATGTAATGATTTACAGCGTTAACGCACCAATTGACATCGAATATAAAACTGACTGCTACCAGCAGTTCTACAATGACTTGACGTTTGCAAACTTCAATACATATTACTAATCATTAAAAACCGTACTAAAATGAAGAAAATAACAATTTTAAGCTTTATGGCATTGTTTTGTGCCAACGTTGTGGCTCAATCAGAAAACCAAACTATTCTCTACAAAAGCAGATGTTGTATGACGGTTAGCCCGCCACCAGTTACTACTACTTATACCGATGAAGAAAACATTGAATACGTAATGACATCCGTTAGATGGCCATACACCGAAAACAGTTGGATTAAAGACACTTGCTGGGTTAAAGCACCTGTCATCAGCAGCGATTATTACGACTCTTTGTTCCCTGGTATGCGAGATGCAACTATCAATAACCAAAACGCTAACTTGGTTGTTATCAATTGGATGTTGGCTATTGAAAACGACGAAACCGTGTTGCACTGCTACTTCACAATGCCAGCCGACGAAGTAACCAACCTTTTCCTGGCAATGCAGGAGACAGCCATTGTCGATTTGGAGACGGGTGTAAATTATCGAATCAGACGAACTGAGCCCGAATGTATGAGGAAGCACTTTGGCTTAAAAGCTAAAAAGGGCGATGTCCTCGATTTAAAAATTTATTTTCCGAAACTTCCTGAAACCACCGAACGTGTGTCAATATATACTGTTCCTATATGGTCGTTGCGGGGTGGAGTCGAGTATGTTTTAACACGAGAAAATAAAGCCGAAAAAGAGTACGATGACGTTCCGCAAATCAAATCACCAACATTTATAAGTAAAGGCAAAAAATATGATAGTGACAACTGGGATACTTGGCAACGCTACAAAGACGTGCACCTTATAAAACCTGTCAACGAAGGCACTATGGCTATATGGAACACGCCCGAGGCAACCTATATTGCTATTGCCCACGAACAAAATTCAATGAGCGAATACTACTCTGTAAGATCTGGAACAATGCTTGTCGACAATCGCGGAAACCAATACAAACTCAAACGGTTTGGTGGCGGTAATCTGCCTATGGATGAATTATTTTGGGTAGACGGATATTCAGGCGATTTTCTTACATTTCTAATGGAATTTGAGCCTATGCCTCCTTCTGTCGCATCCTTCTCCTACGTTGTGCCTGACCTTGAAAATTTTTACGTGAAGTTTACAAATCCCAGAGGCGGGGTACGTGCCAACCTGAATGTCAGCGAACTTCGCAAAAACCAATCGTTATTTGAATACAATCCACGGGTTATTAAAGAATAGGCCCAGACAACTAACCATTCATTTGTGAAGGCGTGCCGCAAGGTGCGCCTTTTTGCATGCTATCATCTGACAACCAGTTTCCCTAACCTCGGCGGAGCATTGAGCAAACTGGCTTTAACAATATATGTTCCACGAGGCAAGCCAGCAACCGACATTCTAAATAGCTTAGAATCAACATTCAGGCAATAAACCATCTTGCCAGATACAGAAATTATTTCAACATTGGTTATCAATTGGTCGCATGCCATTGTCACCCAATCACTTGCTGGATTAGGATAAAAATTCAACGGCCAAAAATTCATACTATCTCGCTGATTGACAGCAGTGAATCCATACACAACATCCAAAGAGCCACGATGCCACATTCCGCCATAATGTTCGCCATAATTCAGCGAACCCGCCCACATTCCTTTTCCGTCTGGTGCAATGCCCACAGCAGTAAATTGGTCAATATCAGTATAAAAATCGGCAAAAGTAGTGAACGTCAGGCCATTGTCGATACTGTACGACAAGCCTGTTGTCACACCTCCGGCTTTTTTACCAACGCTAATAAGTGTGTCTGTACCAGGAATATAGGCAAAATCAGTGATGTAAAAGCTGCCGCTGGGTTGAATTTGTTCCCATTCTGTACCGCCATCGGTAGTTAGGTAAACCTCATCTTTCTTTGATAATGAGCCAGTTATTAGGCCGATATTATCATTTCGGAAAGCCATTTTAAAATTGTCGGAAAGCGGAGTCTGCACAACTGTCCATGTTGCACCGCGGTCAACCGAACGAAACAACCGTCCGGCACTAGTGCCAAAGAAAATTGTGTTGCCGCAAACCTCGAAACTGCTCACCTCTCCTGCCTCATTGCGGTTGCTGGCTGGAATGCGCGACGCAGGAACCCGCGTCCATTGCTTGCCGCCATCGGTGGTGGTGTAAATCTCAAAATACCCTCCATTGGGGTCGCCCACACACACACCCGACTGGCTGTCCCAAAAATGAACGGCGTTGGGGAAAGCGCTTTTACCGTCAAACACCGCTGTCGATTGGATATTCCAAGTCTTGCCGCCGTCAGTGGTGTGGACTATCTTGCCGCCTGTCAGTGAGTTAGAGTTGACGCTCACATAAATCGATGCCCAAGCCTCATCGGCACTCACCGCACTTATCGAAGAAATTGTATAACTCTCATTTTTAGGGATATTCACCGTTCCTGCCTGCCACGATTCGCCTCCGTCGGTCGTGCGGCAAAAATCCATACACTGGCCGTTGCTGATGGTGCCGTCGTAGGCCGAAGCCCATGCAACTTGCTCATTGACAACCGAAATATTCCTGATGCCGCGATAACTTTTGCTGAAGCCCGATGCCTGCATTGTCCACAAAATAGGTGTTTCGGCGGCTGGTTTTATACCAATAACTGCGTCAAGTTCGCGGTCGAAAAGCGTTGTTTCGAGAATCATTCTGTCGGGCAGAAAAAAACCATCGTAGTCACCACCCCATCCCCAGTTAATATGCATATAACCGTCTGTGTCATAACCATCTACAATCCAAGCATGACCATCCCCCCTGCTTGTTGCTCCTGAATAGATGACTGGACGCCCCTCATCAATTTCAGTCTTTATAATATTGAACCACTGCTCATTAGAATAATCAGAGTAAGTGCAAAGCCTGATTGAGTCGGAATAGCGGAAATATTGAGGCATTGCGTAAAGCACATCAACTGTATATGAACCTGAACCGTTTTTAGTGTACGACATATCAACCGACACCCCCGCATGATAGAGCAACTGCGCTATAGTAGCCCGCTCGGCGGTTGAATTATGAGCACGAATCTTGTCGGGCATCAAGTCCCAACGGTAGGTGGTCGCCCCGAAATTAGCAAATTGCTGCCCGTACTCAGGCGCCTCCGAAGGCACGTATTTGTGCCACCCGCGCCCCGTTTTGGGCCACTTATGATACCGCATAATCTGCCCCATTGCCACCGCCACACACCCGGCAAAGGTCGGGCACGAATCGTTGTAAGCGCCGCGCTGTTCCCACGCCGATGTAAGCAGCGGCCCGACGGTTATAACCGAATCGATAATCGATACGGTATCAGCCACTTGCGTAGAATCAACTGTTGGCGTTGAATCGGCGCGAGCCCGCCATTTGCGAAGGTTGGCGGACGAGCCGATGCCCGACTGACGCACCGCCGATATTTTCTGCCCATAACGGTCGAGTTGGTGCATAAGCATCTTGTTTTCAATAGGTTCGCTCGCAGGCGATGTTTGTGAAAAGCCTAAAACAGGATTCACCGCATCGTCAGCCGCAATGATGGCAAACCCGCCATCGGCTTGACCGAAAACATAATAAACCGTGTCGGCACCAACAGTGCCAACATAGAGCAAACTTATTGTGGATGAAGACTTTTGCGTGTTTTTGCCGAAGACATCGGCTGCGGCGGTCCGAGCCTTGTCAACGAGCACAAAACCCGCCATCAACTGATTGGCAATCAATAATAAAAGAGTTGCTATTGAAAGCAATTGTTTCATATCATCCCCAGAAAATATATGCCACAACAATTGCCGCCACAATGCTTGCAAGGTCGGCAAGCAGGCCGCATACCACGGCGTGGCGCGTTTTGGTGATGCTCACGCTGCCGAAATAGACGGCCAGAATGTAGAACGTGGTGTCGGTTGCCCCTTGGAAACAGCACGCCAGACGGCCCGCGAACGAGTCGGCGCCCATTTGGTTCATCGTCTCAATCATCACGCCGCGCGCGCCCGAGCCGCTCAAAGGCTTCATAAACGCCGTGGGCAGGGCATCGACAAAATCGGTGTTCAAGCCAACCAGGGCAAAGAACGAGCGCAGGCCGTCAATCAGGAAATCGAGCGCGCCCGAAGTGCGGAAAACGCCCACCCCGACAAGTATCGCAATCAGGTACGGAATGATTTTGATGGCAACGCCAAACCCTTCCTTCGCACCTTCGATAAACGCTTCATACACATTCACTTTTCGCCTGATAGCCAATGCAATAAACGAAATAATCACGCAAAACAGAATGATGTTGGCAATGAGCGACGACTGCGCGTTGACTGCTTCGCGCGGCAGCGTTACAAAGTACCAAATCAGGCCGCTGATGATGAGCGAGAAGACAGCGAAATAGCCGAGAAAAACCTTATTGAAAAGATTGATTTTCTGAAAGATGGAAACCGCCAGAATGCCGACAATAGTGCTAAAAAATGTTGCAATCAGAATCGGAATGAAAACGTCGGACGGGTCGGCGGCGCCCATCTGCGCGCGGTAAACCATAATGCTCACGGGTATCAGCGTCAGTCCCGAAGTATTGAGTACCAGGAACATAATCATTGAGTTCGATGCGGTGTCCTTCTTCGGGTTCAGTTCCTGCAATTGGCTCATCGCCTTCAGTCCGAGCGGCGTGGCGGCATTGTCGATGCCGAGCATATTGGCCGCAAGGTTCATCATTATTGAGCCGTTAACAGGGTGATTTTTAGGAATTTCGGGAAACAGTTTGTTGAAAAACGGCCCCATAATGCGCGAGAAGACGTTAATCATTCCGCCCTTCTCGCCTATCCGCATCAGGCCGAGCCAGAGCGTCATCACGCCAGTCAGGCCGAGAGAGATTTCGAAGCCCGTTTTGGCCATATCGAAGGTGCTCGCCACCATTGCCGAAAAAATCTGCGTGTCGCCCAGAAAAATCAGTTTGATGAGCGCCACCACAAACGCTATCACGAAGAATGCTATCCAGATGTAGTTGAGAGCCATAGAATTATTTAGGATTTAGGATTTAGGATTTAGAATTTAGGATTTAGGATTTAGGATTTAGGATTTAGGATTTTTGATTTATTAATTAGGAATCAAATGCTGTTTGGTGTTAGTTTTTGGGTGTTGGTAGGGACGCGATTAATCGCGTCCGATTGTCTTAGTTTCCAGTTTGTGTTTGCGTTAACATCGCATCAAGAATCGTTCTCATTTTCTGACCGTTCCATTGTGCCATTCCGCTTTTGCGCATCAGGATGTTGCCTTCGGCGTCAATCAGGAAGGTTACGGGCAGAGTGCTTGTCGAGAGTTGCTCGGGATACTTTTTAATTGGCAGATATACAGGCAAATCCAGATTCTTTCGCTTGACAAATTTAGCCACATCGGTGCGTTTCTCGTTGGTCACGAAGATGAAATTCACCTTGTCGGCATAGTCGGCGTAAAGGCTGCGGAACTGCCCCATCTCGGCCAGGCACGGCGCGCACCACGATGCCCAATAATTGATAATTGTCGGCTTACCGACAAAATCGGCCAGCGTGCAGGTATCGCCCCCGAGCGTGCGCAGATGCCAGTCGAGCGACGATGTGAACAGCGGAATGGGCTGCTTGAGCAGCGACGGCTGATAGACAAAAACCGTTGGTTTCAGCACCAGTGCGATGGTCGATTTCCGCGTCTGCGGAATCATTATGAAAACGGCCAGCAGCACGATTATCAAGTCCACAGCCAGACTGAACTTCGACTTGCGGCTCAATAGATTTGTGAAGTAATTCTTGAAAAATCCCATATACAATTAAAAAAACAGCGCAAGGTAGCAAATTCAGAGAATTGTTTAATCGGATATTGGCAACGGGAGGTTATTAGTTGACCAAAAAGCAGCAACGGCCGTCATCACGACGACCGTTGCCCAATGAAACTTTATTCACATTTTTATTTGCCACTCAAATATAGTATTTTTTGCATTTGCCGCCCTTGGGCCAGAAAAAAAAACAGCAGCGACCGTCTCGCGACGACCGCTGCCCAAACAACTAACCATTATGAAAAACTATTCTTTCTTGGCAACAAAGATAAAGGCTTTACTTCTTTTCACAAACACCACTCGTAGAAAAAAAAGTGACATCCGTCAACATTTTTTGACAAAGTGGCCATGATTTCGACTTTTAACGAGAAAGAAAATTCAAAATTCAACTTTATTCTGCAATTATCGAAAATTGACTTACATTTGCGCCAAACAGAATCACAATGGATTATAACACAAACCGAGAAAAACTCATATTGCCTGAATATGGCCGCAATGTTCAGGAAATGGTCAACACTATTAAAAGAGCCACTGACCGCGAACTGCGCAACACATTGGCTAAAAGCACAGTGCAGCTGATGGGAAACATGAATCCGCAACTGCGCGAGTCGGCTGATTACAAACACAAACTTTGGGACCACCTGGCCGTGATTGCAAATTTCGACCTCGACATTGACGCACCATATCCGTTGCCGACAAAGAGCGAAATTCGCCAAAAGCCGGCAAAAATGAAATACAGCAACCCCGACGAAATCAGATTCAAGCACTACGGGAAGATTCTGGAGGACATGGTGCGCAAAGCCACTCAATACCCTGATGGTGAGGAGAAAGACGCCCTCATTGCCGTCATTGCCAACCAGATGAAAAAATCGTTCCTGACATGGAACCGCGAGACCATCTCTGACGAGGTGATTTTTTCTGACATACTCGCCATTTCATGCAACCACCTCAAAATTCCTGAAGGCCTGAAACTGACCGACACAAGAGAATTGCTGCGTATGCAAGCCGCTGTCAACAATGCCACAAACTCAACTATCAGCGCGCCAAAACGCAAGGCAAACAACAAAAAAGCCAAAGCAAAGAAAAAAACGCAGCATCAGAAACAACAAAAGTGATGCTAACCAACGCATAACTATCAGAAACACAAATCATTCAAATGGTTTGTGTTTTTTTATGCCTCAACGTAAAATCAGATTGCGGGTTCTTTACTCAAACAATTGCATAAGGTCATCAACTGTCAGATTACCAAGCGGATTGCTGCTGGCAAAGAGTCCCGCAAGACGGCTCTTACGGTTCTGAAGAGTAATGATTTTTTCTTCAAGAGTACCTGCTGTAACAAACTTATAGACAAACACATTTTTTGTCTGCCCGATGCGGTGGGCACGGTCAATTGCCTGATTTTCAGCCGACGGATTCCACCATGGGTCAAGAATAAAGACATAATCGGCTGCCGTCAGGTTCAGACCCACACCGCCTGCCTTGAGCGAGATGAGGAAAACCCGCACTTGGCTGTTGGTTTGAAACCTGTCGATAACTTCCTCGCGATTGTGCGTGGAGCCAGTCAGTTTTGAATACCCGATTCCCGTATTTTTCAAATGCTCCTCGAAAATATTCAGATACTCAACAAACGAACTGAAAACAAGCACTTTGTGGTTCTCCGACAAGATTGTTTCGAGCACTCTCACAACCTCATCGAACTTTGCCGACGGCTCATCGAAACCTGCCAACCTCGGATGACAGGCAATCTGGCGCAAGCGGGTGAGAGATTGCAAAATCAGTGCGGAATTATGATTTAAATTATTGTCAGTCAGACTAAGAAGTAATTTGTTTCTTACGATTGACTTTTCTGATTCATACAAAGACTGCTGTTCGGGGCTCATATCGCAAATGCGTATCTGCTCGGTTTTGGGTGGCAAATCGCTGGCCACTTGTTCCTTGGTGCGGCGCAGAATGAACGGCTCCACCATCGCCTTCAGCTTTATCACTCGACTGCTGTCGGGGTCTCGCTCAATAATCTGCGCAAACTCCTTACGGAAAGCAGTCTGACTGCCAAGCAAACCTGGATTTATGAAGTTCATCTGCGCCCACAAATCGGTTAGGCTGTTCTCAATTGGAGTTCCGGTTAGCACCAGTTTATATTTCGCCTTCAGGCTGATAACGGCCGCGTAACTCTTTGATGATGCGTTCTTTATGGCCTGACTCTCATCAAGAATAATGTAGTAGAACTGATAAGACGACAGCAGGTCGCAATCGTTGCGGACAAGACCGTAGGTGGTCACCACAACATCGTAGCCATTGAATTGCGAGGCATCGCGGGCACGCCCCTGCCCCACGTGCGCCAAAACCCTGAGCGACGGTGTGAACCGCGCCGCCTCTGCACACCAGTTATGAATCAGCGATAAAGGCATAACAATCAGACTGACAGGTCTTTTCCGCACCACTTCGGGTACATCGAACAGCGATAATTGAACCCCTTTGGGCGCTGTTGGAACCTCAACACTGAAACTATCTTTCGACGAATCGAGAAGCAGCGTTAGTGCCTGAAGTGTTTTTCCAAGTCCCATATCATCGGCCAAGCAACCGCCAAACCCATTGGTTTTCAGCAATTTCATCCAATAGTAACCTGTGAGTTGGTAAGGGCGCAGATTGGCGTTCAGCCCCGCGGGCAGCGACGCCTTGGGCAGATTGC
Source organism: Salinivirgaceae bacterium (assembly GCA_017474765.1). Classification (GTDB taxonomy): domain Bacteria; phylum Bacteroidota; class Bacteroidia; order Bacteroidales; family SZUA-534; genus RUG13583. The sequence continues at coordinate 40,528 of JAFVGW010000057.1, forward strand.
CAACATTGAACATATTGCAAAGCCTCTCCACTCCTGCCGCTTCAACACCCGATTCGTGCAGCAGTCCGAACATCTGCCGCTTGACTGACAGTGTGTCGCCAGCAACGCGTCCAACCCTGAACAACTCAAAATAGCGAACAAACCACTCGGCAGGAAGCACAGCCACTGTGCCGTCGGGAAGTTCATACTCGCGGATGCCGCCCAAAATATTGCGCTGCAACTTCTGGAATGGGATTTGGAACCCGCCAACAGTGACTGTTCCACGCAAATCGAACCAATCGTTGCGCTCTTCAGCCTTGATTGACAAACCAATACCACCTATATGATAACGTTTTTTTTCTGTCTGCCGCAATTCGAAACCAGCATTGGCGAGTTGCTCGACACGCTCTCCCAACGCCTCCACAAGGTTGTACATCGATTCGTCGCCAACAGCCGCGCCAGCATTCGACTCTTTGAAATTTATGTTGTCATTAGTCTGAAAACCAAAACTTTTCAAAAGTTCAACACACTCATCCTCATAATCGGTCTGCCGCATCATTTTCACGAAATTCACATCGTCGCCACTACGCTGCATATCGACAAAAGCCTGCGTCTGATTCTCATGAAAAACCTGGCTCATTCCATATTGGAATTTCAGCGTCAGCACTGCATCACCCATGATGCTATAACCAAGATTGAGCACCACCTTTGGCAGTTCGCGCACCACTTTCACACCAAACCCCGTTGCTCGGACATGGAAATTGCGAACGGCATTGAGGATAAACTTCTCAAAATAAGCATTTTCAGTCTCTTTGCGGATATGAATGAAATCGTTAGTCAGAAATGGTGCGAACTTTTTGCTGTCGATGTCGAAAAACTGATATAAAACCTTGTTGATTACCACATTACATGGTTTCTCATCGGTAATCACCAATGCGGTTTTGCCTTTCAGTTTGTCGTAATGGTCGCCATGGTCGATGGCAATGCGGTAGCGGATTCCGTTCTCGTTGCGGTCGAACAGAAAAAGTGCATAAACACGACTGCCCGCAACCTTAATCTCATCGGCAGCATAAACCTGTGTGCAATTATTGTCTTTCTGGAAGATACGCAGATGTTGAGCCAATGCGAATTTCATCATCTTCTTCAGGCGAATCTCAATATACGGGCGTATCTTGCTGGCAATAAACTCCTTATCAACATGACGCAAGAAGTCGGACGGCGGTTCTTTCGAGAAAAGCCTTGCCACATAGGTGTCCTCTATCGAGCCATAGAGACGGATAATCTGCTCATAATCATCGCAATAGCCCGCAGTATCGCGGATGCTTATCGGCGAAGCCTTGTCGATGACCGAGTAGAGCGCATTTCCGCCCGACGGCGTGATGATGTACGGAACCAGCAGCACTCCGAATTTGCGGTGCTTCTCAACAACTATAATAAGTTCGCGCTGCATCAGTTTCCGCCCGACATTTTCACCTTGTAACCAGCCTGAACCAGCAAATCGTAAACCTTCTGCTTGAATTCGCCTTGAATCAGAATCTCGCCGTCTTTCGACGAACCTCCTACTCCACACTTGTTTTTCAGCATCTTGGCCAAATCCTTCAAATCATCGTCGGTACCCACAAAGCCTTGCACGAGCGTAACGGTTTTCCCTGCGCGCTGCTTGCGGTCGATGCTGACCTTCAGGTTCTGACGCGACGGTTCAAGTGTCTCTGGTTCAGACTCTTCGCCAGTGTCATAAACAAAATCGGGATTGGTTGAATAGACCACATTCAAGCGGTCTTTCCAATCGTTACTTGCGCTATTTTTCTTTCCCATCTGAATTTCAAATTAGATTTTTCAGTCCTCCGAAAGTTGGCGAAGATACACAACAAACACCATTTGCAAGTCATGGTCCGAGATAATTTCCAAAAAACACTGATTTTTTCAGCCGACAGCCACGCCATCGTGTCATCAACGGCAAAATATCGGCTGATTATCTGCAATTTATAGCACAAAATCAGTCACTTCGGCATCCCACCAAAAATAGAACCACACTATTTTATATAAGAAAGGCATTCTCTTCAATTTTTGATATATTTGCCATCGGTTTTAGAAAAGTATATTTTTAATTATACAATTTTAATAATATGGTAAACTACAAAGATTTAGGCTTGGTGAACACTCGTGAAATGTTTGCCAAAGCAGTTAAAGGCGGATATGCTATCCCGGCCTTCAACTTCAACACAATGGAACAAATGCAGGCTATTGTTATGGCCGCAGTTGAGACCAAATCGCCTGTCATTATGCAGGTATCGAAAGGCGCTCGCAACTACGCCAACGGCACCATCCTTCGCAACCTGGCAAAGGGCGCCGTTGAGTACGCTAAAGAACTTGGCTGCCCCAATCCGCAGATTGTTCTTCACCTTGACCACGGCGACAGCTTCGAGCTCTGCAAGGACTGCATCGACAACGGTTTCTCATCAGTTATGATTGACGGCTCATCGCTGCCATACGAAGAGAACATAAAGTTGACAAAGAAGGTTGTTGAATACGCTCATCAATTCGATGTTACCGTTGAGGCTGAGCTTGGCGTTTTGGCTGGTGTTGAAGACGAAGTTTCGGCTGCTGAATCACACTACACAAAACCTGAAGAGGTTGTGGATTTCGCCACTCGCACAGGCTGCGATTCGCTGGCCATCTCAATCGGCACATCGCACGGCGCACACAAGTTCACACCTGAACAGTGCACTAAAGTAAATGGCGTTCTTGTTCCGCCCCCGTTGGCATTCGACGTTCTTCACGAAATCGAGAAAAAACTTCCTGGCTTTCCAATCGTTCTGCACGGCTCATCGTCGGTTCCGCAGGAAGAGGTTGAGACCATTAACAAATATGGTGGCAAACTTGAAGCCGCTATCGGTATTCCTGAAGAGCAACTTCGCGAGGCTGCGAAGTCGGCTGTTTGCAAAATTAACATCGACTCTGACTCTCGCCTGGCTATGACCGCCGCTATCCGCAAATATCTTGCCGAGAACCCGTCGCACTTCGACCCGCGTCAGTATCTGAAACCTGCCCGCGAGAATATGAAGAAAATGTACATCCACAAGATTGTCAACGTTTTGGGCAGCGACAACAAATTGTAATCACGCTTCCGCGATATAAGAAAAGCGAATTCCGAAAGGGATTCGCTTTTTTGTTGGGGTATTAGTTCTGCGTTTGCTTACAGTCAAGGCTGATTTCACCCGACAACCCACTCCGTCAGGTTGCGCTCGATGGTGCTGAAGCTGGCGCCGATTTTTACAATGCGCTTACCTGGGGCGCTGATTCGGGCGGAATATTTCTTCTCGTCAATCTGTGCAAGGGCTTCGGCAGCCGATTGGTCGCGCTTGCATTCGATAATGTAGGCGCATTCTTTGGTCTCAAAAAAGACATCGATGCGGCCACCCAAAACAGGAAATTCCACACTCACCGTGCGGCCCGTTGAGCGAATCATCAGGTAGAGCATATTGCGGAAGTTGGCCTCAATCATTTTCGGCTCGTTGCTCTCGAATGGTATTTGGCTCATAATAAATTGCATTTGCTGCATAAAGCCTTCAACGTCATTGGCTTGTACGTAACGGCGCAGTTGGATAAAATCTGCGTCTAACTCATCGATTTTCTTCTCTGCGTATTCAACAATTAGGTACCGCACAAATCCTTCGGCCACTTCTTCGTTTGGAAATCCCAAACGGTAGACATTGTTATCTTGCTCGTAGCTTTTAATGGTGAGATAACCGCTTTGATAAAGCGCCGCCGTCACATTCTCCTCGCCATTGCCAAACGTTGCCATACTCTCGGCTGTGGCGGCAATGTCGTTGTTGAATTTTGTAAGGTCGAAATTCTTTTTTTTCAGAATCTTCACCAAGTAAGTCGGTGTGCCTGTGGCAAACCATACATTGTCCAACGATTTGGCACACAAAGCGCCCAGCAGACTGAACGGATTGTACACATCTTCGGTGTTCGGGTAAAAATGATAGCCGTCGTACTTTCGTTTCAGAAGCTCGTACATTTCGTCTTTCGTGACATTCATCACTTTGGCGAATTCCATCACTTCATCGTCGAAATATTCGTGCAGCTCTGCTTCGGTAATGCCACAGATGGTCGCATAATCCCTGCTCATCGATATGTCCTGCGGATTGTTGGCCGCGCTGAAAATCCCCAATTTGCCATAGCGCGTTACTCCCGTCAAAAAAGCAAAACGGATGCTGCTGTCGGCACGTTTCATAACACCATAGATGCTTTGCAGCAGGGCGCGGTTGCGGTCTTGCTGCTCGGGCTTGCCGATGGTGTCGGTCAGTGGCTTGTCGTACTCATCTATCAGCAACACAGCCTTTTGGCCTGTCTGCTCTTTGGCGCGACTGATTACGCCATAAAATCGTTCCCCAAAATTCTTTTCGGCTTTGTTCTTCCCATATTTGTCTTCCCAACCGCTAATGGTGAGTTCGATTCTGCTATCAAGCGCGGTGGCATCAGTGTAGTCGGCAGCAGAAAAATCGAGATGGAACACGGGGTGCACTGTCCAATCCTTTTCCAAACGCTCCATTGCAAGGCCGCGGAAAAGTTCTTTGCGGCCAAGGAAATAGGATTCCAAAGTGGTGGTGAGCAGACTTTTGCCAAACCTGCGCGGACGGCTCAGAAAATAATATTCGCCCGAGCTGACAAGCTGGTAAATCAACTCTGTTTTGTCAACATAGACGTAGCCGCCTTCAACAATCTTCTCAAATGTCTGTATGCCTATCGGATATTTCATCGCCGTATGCGTTTGCTTTTTGCAAAGTTAGCGATTTGTTTGAATTTCCGAAACTTGCTTTTGAACGCAGTCCCGATAGATATCGGGAACACTGATTGAACTGATTCGCGCAGATTTTTCTCGCACAGACTACACAAAATACACAGATTTATTATTTGACGCAGTTGTGGCCGCCATTGCAATTCGAATCCGATGAAAAGAACAATAAAGCTTGGCTTTTCAGTCAATTAACCTTGCTAAAATATTTTTCATTTCTACATTGTTTATTTGCGTACGGAATTTTACATCAAAACCATCTAATTGCAGTTGTTCAAAAAACTTTTCGGCACAGTCAATGCGAATTTGCTCCGTCGGGCGCAACGATGATTTTCCTTCAACTCCTTTGGTCTCAATAATTACATTCAATTCCTTTTTGCCGTCTTTGCGTTTGACAACATACATAAAATCAGGGCTGTAATTGTCTATAACTGTTGGAATTGCAATGCTGCGACGGGGAATTTTACCAAATACTATCACATCCTCAACATTTGCCAAAATGTTTTTCTTTTCCAATTCCGAATCGAAGGCAATGCTCTCATACAAATAATTTGCGGCGACTTTTCCTCCAACAACATCAACCCCTATTAAACCTTGCGCTATCTCATCTTTCAAATTGCCGTTTATGTCTGTCAACGCAGTTTCCTTTGAATCGTAATGTGCTTGTTTATAATTCAATAAACCTTTCACATTTCCAATTTTCCAATCATTAAACTGGCTTATGAAATTTGCCATAGAACTTTCGTTGATTAGAGAATCCGAGAATGGTGGGTATTTCTTAAAATACTCAACAACCTTATTGTGAACGAGTTTTATAGGCAGAGATGTGGCTTTGCTGATACGTTTTAGGAACTCATTGTAAGCAATACTTTTACCCATCATAAAATATTGTGCCCCAGCCTCGCTTACAATGCTTGCTTCGTTATCTTCCACCGACAACGCCTCTCGTTTGCTTTCTACCAATACATAATCAAAAGCGCCTTTCTCTAAATGAAAATCTGCTTCAATTTTCTTATTCAACTCATTCTCGAAAAATATCACATAACGCCGATTAATCTTCTTCCACAAATCTTTCAATTCCTCATATTGCTTCGCCCTGATTTTAACCATATTGGTGGCTTTCTTATTGCGGTCGATTACTTTAGAAGATTTAAGACCTTCGGCAGGCTTGAACTCTGGATAATTCTCGTAAAATTCTGTTATATTGTCCGTTATGATATTTTTGTCCGTATCGACATATTGTTTTGTAAGAAGTTCAATAAACAATTTTGTTTTATCCGAATTCCGTTCTTGCGCCACTTTTTCCAATTGTTCTTCTGTGATTTTCAGCACAATAGCAGTAGACACATCTCCATTTATTTCTGCGACTAACCTGTTGGCAAAATCAGCCTCCTGAAAATCCACAATATAATTGAGAGTAAATTCCTCATTGCTGATACGGTTTCCAAACTCATCGACAGGCAGACGCAAACCGCGGCCAACTTCTTGAATTTTAGAATTTTCACTACCCGACGAACGCAATTTTGTAATAGTGAAAACATTAGGATTATCCCATCCCTCTTTCAATGTCCATTTCGAGAACAAGAAACGGCGTACATTCCAATTCCCATTAGAATCTTTAAAAGATAAAAGTTTCTTTTTATTTCGCAGAATATCATCAACTTCGTTTGCAATTGCCTCATCGCTGTCGCTATTGTCTTGCGCAAAATAACCCGCCGAACACTCATTTATGTTTTCTAAACTGGCTTTCAGGAAATCGGAATAATCTTTCGAATTATTTTTCTCAAGTTCTGTTTTGATTTGTGCTTTTAAAAGTTCATTAAAACAATCACGCAGCCAGGCATTTTCGCCATTTTCATTGCCTCGGAACGACTGAATATCATCGATAAAGAACAATGCCAAAGTTTTTATGCGTTGTGACCGATTGAAATTGATGCGCTCTGTTTCAAAATGACGTTCAATGGCTAATTTCATCATAGCCTCTTGATATGATTGGGCAAAACAAGTAACACAAAATGCCTCGTTTTTGCGTTTGGTTTGTCCATTACTAAACTCAACAAAATCTTTTCCAATATTTTCAATGGTCAATTCCGCTATTTCTGGTGAAATCATTGCCAAACTGTCACCTTTAAATAATTTGTAACTTTTTGTTTGACTTTCTTTTACATAATTGAACGTTACTGCTGACTTGCTTTCAATAGATGTGAGTTTTATCAACTCATTTTTCTTGTCAGGACTATCAAAATGCTCTTTTGCAACACCTTTTATCAGATTTTGATTGAATGCCGTGCACGAATTGAGATTGTATAGCAAATTCAGATAATCTTTTTTCACGACTTTGTTTTTGCCTTTGCCTTCGGTTATTTCAGGGAATGTAGCCCCAAAACGAATAATACATTGAGGGCTAATCTGTTCGATTATGTTTTTGTATGCCTTTTGGTTACGAGAGAAACGGTGAGGTTCATCAATAATCACAAATGGGTGTGCGGCTTTCATAGCATCAAGTGGACGGTAAAAACCTTGTACTCCGAAATCATAGTCGTTGCGGGTGAGCAAATTACCATTGGTGAGCAATTGCGAATTAACAAGCAAAACAAATATTTGTGTGTTTGTTTGATGCGAACCGTTAACAAAATCTCGCACAACCGAAGGAAAGAAACGCTTGCCTTTCTTTATTGTCATCGCTTTCAACACACACAAATCTATTTCCGCATTATAGCCGCAAGTATTAGAAAAGTGCCTTCTTACGTCACTATCCCCCAAAAATGCTTTTGCACCTTCTTTAATGGCAAGAGAAGGAACGGCAACAATGAATTTATTGACACCGTAACGCTTATGTAACTCATACATAGTATGAGCATAAACATAGGTTTTGCCTGTTCCCGTTTCCATTTTTATATCGATGTTTAAGCAATCGGCGCCAACAATCTGCCGACGATATTCTCCATCCACATTATATTTTCCGTCGTTTTGTATAGTTCGAATATTTTCGGCTAGCCTAGTATCTGTCAAATCAATTTGTGGACACTCATACAATTGAGTGGGTTCATTGATACGCACGTTTTCAAAAACTTTCACAATGGCATCAACTGCACGTTGCTGGTGTTCCAGTCCTGATTGATATTTTATTTCCATAATGATTAGTTTTTAATACCGTACATCAATGTTAATATTCAGGTTCTTGAAACTATCTTTCAATGTGTTGAGGTTTTTGCGTAACATCTCAGTCTGCGTAAACGTGAAACTGTAACCAAATAGCACAATGTTTTGCGGATTGAACGACGGCTCGCTATTGTATTTATCAATCAATGCTATAACTGCATTCTCATCAAAGCATTCACCACTAACAAAATATAGGTGGCTGCCACAATGATAGGCTGTATATTTTGCCAATTGCAACTCCACTACATTTGCACCAAACCCATAACCATCTTTCACACACCAAGTTTCCAAAACAGTTTCTTTGCCGAATTTTTGCAGAATATCTTCATCGCTGAGTAACCCATTTGCATCAAACTTATCCATTCGGTCGAGCGTGTTTTTGTCAACATCTTGCAATGTATAGTGTTTGAATCCAAAATCTGTTGTTTCTAATGCTTTTCGCTTGTTTTCTATTGCGGTTTTCAGAGTTTCGATTTCTTTGACCAAAAGGCTTCCCGTATCAAATAGACTTTTCTGTTTATTTGCTTTGGCAAGTTTTTCTTCTTTGGTTTTCAATTGTTTTTCCAATTGTGCAATATCATTATGAATGTCGGACTTAATTTTCGAAGCGGCACGACGAATACGCTCATAACCGACATAATCAAGCGTATGTTGATAATGGTTATCATTCAAAAAATCAATGACTCTCTTTAAATCCTTCTTATCATCGGAAGATGCTTTTTCATACGAAGCATCAATGTCTTCAGGTAATTGAACAGCTATGTATTGGTATTTTTTCGTTTGTTCAGTGGCCAAACTCATAACAGATTCCGCTGTTGTCCCTGATCCAGAGAAAAAGTCAACAACAATTTGTTCCTTGTCGTTATCACTTGTCGCTATTTGTACAAGAGTTTTAATTGTTTCTGTATCCTTTGGATTATCAAACACTTTTGCTCCTAAAAGTGTTTCAAGTCTTTTCGATGCCCCCCTTCCGTCTTTATAAAAAACACTTGCGAACACATTGTATTCCGTTTCTTTCAAATAGCGTTTCAAACAAGGTACAGTTGTATGATCTTCACCAAAAACAATTCTACCTTCTTCCAAAAAAGACGGAAGATTATTTTCAGAAAAACGCCATCCTCCCGAGGGTAATTTACAAGGTTTATTTGTTATTGGATGAATAATATCAAATGTACCACCCTTTCCTGTTCCTTGCGAAATATTATCTGGGAAAAACAAGCCATTACTATCTACTTTGCAATAATGCTTATGTGCCTTCGATGGGTTGTCTTCCTTTAAGGAATCATAGAAAGCACTCATTCCTTTTTCAATTTCATTGAAATCATTGTGATATATATCTTTCAACCTTTCATATTCTGCATATATTGGTTCCAATCCCAGTTTTCGTGTGACCCAGTTATTGTTTTCTTCTCGCTTCTTTCTATCAATGTTTGATTGCCGTCTTTTATTGTAACACAAGCAATATTCGTGATTTACAGCAATTTGGGCAGCCATCGATTTCTTACCTTGTTCCCATACTAATTGCGATACTAAATTATCCTCTCCGAACACACTATCACACAATAATTTAAGATTCGCTTGTTCATTATCATCAATAGAAATAAAAATCACACCGTCTTCAGTCAAAAGGTCACGAGCCAACATAAGTCTCGGTGCCATAAACATAAGCCAAGCCGAGTGTGACGCAGAGCCACGCGTACACAAGTCAAGAATACGTTTGGCTTTTTCTTCGCTCACCCCGAGTTTTGTTTGAAGTTGTTCGCTAGTGAAATTAAACTTGTCGTTATATACAAATCCGTCAGAGCCAGTGTTATACGGCGGGTCTATATAAATACATTTAACGCGCCCGCTATATGATTTCAGCAAATGCTTGAGCGCATCCAGATTGTCACCGCTTATGTAAACGTTTTGGCTATTAGCGTTTTCTGGCTGCGCATTATGTTCAAGGTCGGGCTGAATTACTGTTTCTGTTTCGGTACAGGCAATGAGGTTAGCGTAGTTTTTGCCGAGAAAATTCAAATCGTAACCTTCACGTGTAATGTCGGTTTCGGGTTGTATCAGGTTTTGAAATTTATCTATATCAAATTTGCAGTCTTTGCTGAAACATTGCGGAAAATCGGCGTGCAGTTTCGCCATTACACTGTCGGTTGGTTTTACGTTTTCGTTTTGCGCCTTTATGTCTTTTATCATCGCCGTTGGTTTTTGTTCGGCGATTCCCCCTACCGATTGTTAGCCTTATAAATGAAAAAACGTGGGAATCTGTTACTCGCTCCCACTATTCGAGGCTCTCGCATTGCCAGTTACCGTAAGATACGAGCAACGCGAAAACCCACGCTTGATATATAAAGACATAACACCACCGATTATAATAGCGTTATAATCACATACATACCAACGTAGGCGTTCACAGTTGCGCTATCTTTGACGGTAACATTCAAAACTTGCGAGATTTCGAATAGTCAAAGGAAAACGTCAGTAAACGTCTTTCAATATGTCCGTCTGCAATTAAGCCCTTTGCAAGGCAGAACGCAGAGTAAGGCAAATGTAACAATTGTTTTTTTATGCTAAATAGTGCCTCCTTTGTTATTTTTTTGATAATAAAAAACGCATTCCCCATCACAGAGCACTTCGCCGCCTATTATGCTGTGTGCACAGCATTTATCCATTATGCATTGTAGTCCTTATGCCCCTTTGTTTGTTCGTTATTGCAACAATATTCACCGCTAATAAATCAAAAAGACTTCCCTCTCCATCATATCCTCAAGTAATCCCCGAGTAATCCCCTCGCGGGGTTATCGCAAACTTTCCCGCACGAAACAACCGCATCCGAAACGAAACAACAGGAAACCGCACAAAACAACTTTATCCGAAAGAAAACAACCGAAAACCAAAGAAAGCGAAAGGCTGGCAACCATCTAAGTGGAACCACAAACCATCTGCCGCCACCGCGCGACAGTTTTCCAATTAACCGCATTCAATCCTTGCCCCCTAATACCTAGCGCCTAATACCTAATGCCTAGCACCTAATGCCTAATGCCTAGCCCCTAATGCCTAGTGCCTAGTGCCTAGTGCCTAGTGCCTAATACCTAGCATCAATTATCCGATTCAACAATTAAACATTTTATGTAGATTTGTATGTTTAAAAACTAAAAACACATTCAAAATGAAGAAATTATGCTTATTACTGACTGCTGCTTGCTTTGCGGCTGTCGGTTGCTCGTCGCACAAAGCGGCACCTGAGACTTACAACCAATCGCGCACGCTCGAAGACGGCGGCACGGGCGACTACAAGGCCATTATGGTGGCTGAGCCGTCGCTGGCCGAGCACACCATCTTCCGCCCCGCCGACCTTTCACCGTTCAACGCAGAGAACCCGCTGCCCGTGCTGGTTTGGGGTAACGGCGCTTGCGGCAACTCGCCGTGGGAACACGTCAATTTCCTGAACGAGATTGCATCGCACGGCTTTATGGTTGTGGCCATCGGCAACTTCCCCGTTGACGACCAGCCATATCACGGCCCAATGTCGAAAACCGAGCAGCAGATTGAAGGTCTTGACTGGGCAGTGGCTCAAAACGCCGACAAGAACAGCCCCTACTATCAAAAACTTGATATGCAGAACATTGCGGCAGCAGGAATGTCGTGCGGCGGATTGCAGACACTCAACAACGCCACCGACGAGCGCCTGAAAACCATTATGATTTGCAACAGCGGCTCGTTCATCGACCCGAATACCGCCATTCCAGGAATGCCAATGCCAACCAAGGACGATTTGCAGAAAATCAAAGTTCCTGTGCTCTACCTGCTTGGCGACACCACCGACATTGCCTACGGGAACGGTATGGACGATTTCAGCCGCATCAACAACGTGCCCATTGCCGCCTGCAATCTGCCCGTTGGCCACGGCGGAACCTACCGTCAGCCTTACGGCGGCGAGTTTGCCATTGTTGC
>JAFVGW010000058.1 GCA_017474765.1 Salinivirgaceae bacterium
GGAAGTCAAGGATTTCTGGAAGCGAATGATGGACGAGCACGGCACACCGCAGAAGTATCAGGAGAATCTGATATCGCGTTTCAAGAATCAGGATTCACCCGAAGTGATGATTGTGGTTGATAAACTGCTGACAGGTTTCGACGAGCCGAAAGTTGCGCTGATGTATCTCGACCGCAATTTGAGCGGTCACACATTGTTGCAGGCGGTGGCACGTGTCAACCGTACCTGCGAGGGGAAGGATTATGGCTATATTGTTGATTATTACGGTGTTTTGGCAGAATTGGACAACGCGTTGAGCATCTATTCGGAATATGATGAGGAGGACAAAGATGTGTTTCGCGAAACGCTGGTGCCAGTAAGCGACAAGATTGCCGAACTTCCGCAGCGCCATTCCGACCTTTGGGAGCTGTTCAAAATGATTCCCAATAAGCGCGATTTGGAAGCTTACGCCCAGTCGTTGCGTATGGAAGACCGCCGCCACGAGTTCTACGACCGCCTGACAGCTTTCTCATCGGTTTTGCAGATAGCCCTTTCAACCGAAGAGTTTTTCAACACTACCGATGATAAAACGATACGGCGGTATAAGGATGATTTGAATATGTTCGCCAAACTGCGCACTGCCGTGCAGCTTCGCTATTCCGACACGGTTGATTACAAGAAGTATGAGGCTCGTATTGAGAAGCTCATCAACCATCACGTGGAGAGCGACGCGGTGAAGGTCATTACAAACCTTGTCAATATTTTCGATAAAGAAGATTTTCAGAAAGAGGTTGACAATGTGGTTGGAACAGCCGCCAAGGCCGATACAATCGCCACACGCACAGCCAAATACATTCGCGAGAATATGGATTCAGACCCCGCATTCTACAAGAAATTCTCGCAACTCATCAAAGAAGCCATTGAGCTTTATGAGCAAGGACGGCTTTCCGATAGTGAGTATCTTGAAAAGATGATGCAGTACAAAGACGATGTGCTCAACCATACCGATAGCGAATTGCCAGCAGAATTGGAACACAATAATGTGGCCAAGGCCTATTTTGGTATAGCTCTGGAAAGTTACAAACGAATCTTCCCCGATGAGCCTGTTCGCGAAATGGCATTGGCCACCGCTCGTGCTTTCGATGATATTGTCCGCCAGACAGTTATTGTTGAAGGCTCGGTTCTGGTTGACTGGCAGTCGAAGACCGATATCATTGGCAAAATGAAAATCCGACTTGAGGACGAACTGATTGACAATATTAAACGCAAGTACGGAGTGGCCCTATCGTTTGACGATATGGATATTATTATCGATGGTTGTGTTGATGTGGCAAAAATATGGATTCGATGACAAAAGACAGCATTATCTACGGTGCAACCCGTATCGAATTCAGTGTTGCTTATGCAAATCGGAAGACATTGGGAATCACGGTTCAGCCTGATGGCTTTGTAAGTCTTAAAGCCCCCGCTGATGCCGCGCTTGATGATATAAAGGAAAAAGTGCGCCGCCGCGCCGCCTGGATTCTTCGGCAGAAACGTTATTTTGAATCTTTTGGCGTGCCAACCGCCGAACGACAATACATAAGCGGAGAGTCACATCTTTATTTGGGGCGTCAATATATGCTTCGTGTCAAAGAGTCAGTGCATAATGCTGTTCATTACCAGAATAATATTATCGAAATTGAATGTTTGGAAAGGTGTGGGGCGGAGAAGTTGTTGAAGCAATGGTATCTTGAGCGTGCACAAATCAAATTCCAAGAATATGCAAAGCCTATTATTGAGCATTTTGCGGTCTATGGGGTAGAGCCGCAATCACTCACCATCAGGAATATGGATAAACGATGGGGATATTGCACCCCAAAAGGAAAAATATGTCTTAATCCGAGACTTATTTGTGCGCCACGTTGTTGCATTGAATACGTCATTACCCACGAAATGTGCCATTTGGTACATCGCAACCACACAAAGGAATTTTATGCTCTTCTGGCAAAAGAAATGCCGCATTGGGAACGTTGGAAGGCAAAACTGGAGCGGATGCTGCTATAGTTTTGTTTAATGATGTGGAAACATATTTTGTTTGGTAGTCATTTTCATTGCTTTTTTCTTATTTTTGACACTAAACGTGTTTGTTATCTTTGAATTATATCTATCTGAATATCAATAAAATTTAAAACATTAGCAATGGCAGAGTTTCATTACCAACCAATGTTCCCGCTCGGCGAGGACACAACAGAATACTACTTGCTGACAAAAGACTACGTGTCGGTGGGAGAGTTTGAAGGACACAAAATCCTGAAAGTGCAAAAAGAGGGCCTGACGGCGATGGCGAATGCCGCCTTCCGCGACGTTTCGTTTATGCTTCGCCGCTCGCACAACGAGCAGGTGGCCAAAATCTTAAGCGACCCCGAGGCTTCGGAAAACGACAAGTATGTGGCGCTCACATTCCTGCGCAACGCCGAGGTGGCCGCCAAAGGACAACTTCCGCTTTGCCAGGACACGGGCACGGCCATTATCCACGGCGAGAAGGGACAGCAGGTGTGGACAGGCTTCTGCGACGAGGAGGCTCTGTCGCTCGGCGTCTTCAAGACCTACACCGAGGAGAATCTGCGCTACTCGCAGAACGCGCCGCTCACAATGTTCGACGAGGTGAACACCAAATGCAACCTGCCAGCCCAAATCGACATTGAGGCCACCGAAGGTATGGAGTACCGCTTCCTGTGCGTCACCAAGGGCGGCGGCTCGGCCAACAAAACCTATCTCTACCAGGAGACCAAGGCCCGAATCCAGAACCACGACACATTGGTTCCGTTCCTTGTCGAGAAGATGAAAACGCTTGGCACCGCAGCCTGCCCGCCGTACCATATCGCCTTTGTGATTGGCGGAACGTCGGCCGAGAAGAACCTTCTCACCGTCAAACTCGCTTCCACTCACTACTACGACAGCCTGCCCACCACGGGCAACGAGTACGGTCGCGCTTTCCGCGATGTCGAATTGAGAAAGAAGTGCTGCGCGAGGCCCACAATATCGGCCTTGGAGCACAGTTCGGCGGCAAATATATGGCTCACGACGTGCGTATTATCCGCTTGCCGCGACACGGCGCCAGCTGCCCAATCGGCCTTGGCGTCAGCTGCTCAGCCGACCGCAACATTAAGTGCAAAATCAACGAGCAGGGCATTTGGATTGAGAAGATGGACGACAATCCAGGCAGCCTGATTCCAGCCGAATTGCGTCAGGCGGGCGAGGGCGATGCAGTGAAAATCAACCTTAACCAGCCGATGGCCAACATTCTGAAAGAACTGTCGAAATATCCAGTGGCCACACGTTTGAGTCTGAACGGAACAATCATTGTCGGCCGCGACATTGCCCACGCCAAACTCAAAGCCCGCTTGGATGCAGGCGAGGACCTTCCGCAGTACATTAAAGACCACCCGATTTACTACGCAGGACCCGCCAAGACGCCCGCAGGTATGGCTTGCGGCTCGATGGGCCCAACCACAGCAGGCCGTATGGACCCCTACGTTGACGAGTTCCAAGACCACGGCGGCAGCCTGATAATGCTTGCCAAGGGCAACCGCGCCCAGTGCGTCACCGACGCCTGCCAGAAGCACGGAGGCTTCTATCTTGGTTCAATCGGCGGCCCAGCAGCCATTCTTGCCCAGAACAACATTAAGAGCATTGAGTGCGTTGAGTACCCCGAACTCGGAATGGAAGCCATTTGGAAGATTGAGGTTGAGGACTTCCCAGCCTTCATTCTCGTCGATGACAAAGGCAACGACTTCTTCAAGCAACTGAAGCCGCGTTGCGCTTGCAAATAGCATGTAAACAGAATAATGTGGTAAAGCCGGGCAGTTCTGTCCGGCTTTTTTTTGTGATGATACGGGATGTCCGTTTTAAAAAAATATCTAAAATTTGGTTTTTGATAGTATCTTATTAAATTTGTTTTGTTTTACATCGATTTAGGCAATAATAGACAAAACGGGCTGTCTGGGCAGCTGCGTGATGAGGTGTATGCGGAAGCTGGTCACAGCTGATGGGGCAGCATGATTCAGCGGTTATTTGAATTATTCTTTGTTATTTATGAGTGAACGTTATTATTATATCGACAGACTTAAGGCGTTTCTTATCTGCTTTTTCATTTTCCATCAGTCGCTGATAGCGTATGGTGGAATAGGCATTTGGTATTACACCTCAGCCGACAGGTTTTCGGGTGCGGCGCTTATAGCGGTCAACACCATCAAAACCATCAATTTGTCGTTTCTGGCGTCGTTGTTTTTTCTGATTTCGGCCATGTTTGCTCATGAATCGTACAAGCGTTATGGTTTCAAAACGTTTGTCAAGCAGCGCATTAAGCGGCTTGGAGTGCCGATGTTCATCTATGTTCTGTTTGTTCATCCCAGCATAGTTTTTTTTGTTGAGCGGACTCACGGAATGACAGATTTGGGATGGTTTCAGTTTGTTGTTCAACAGCTGACAACAAAATTCTCGTTTGGCCCATTCTGGTTTGTTGCCACTTTGCTTGTTTTTGAGTTGGGCTATGCGCTATACAAGCACCGCGGACCGAAAGTTGAATCGCTCATGACCGAACTTTGGCAACAAATTGCCGCTCTTCGCACCACGCTTTTTGTGCTGGGAATTGGCATTTTAGCATTCGTTATCAGACTGATATCGCCAGCCAGAGCCACACAGCCTGGCATTCAGTGGGGATTTTATCCGCTGTATGTCGGAATGTTCATTTCAGGATTGATTGCCGAGCGCAACGGATGGATTTATAAACTGAAAATAAGTTTCTCGATACCATGGCTTTTGTTCGCGTTCATTTGTCTGCCATTGTTGCTTTTTTCGGTGCATTTCATCGAAGACTGGACGGTTTTCACGGGCGGTCTTAACTCTCAGTCGCTCTTTTACGCTCTTTGGGAACCGATGCTTTGTGTGGGAATGAACTTTTTCTTGATGACGTTTTTCTACCGATATTTTAACCAGCCAAGTCAGAATGTGGTCCAATTGTCGAATATATCGCTTTTGGTCTATTTCCTTTGCCCGGTGGTTATTGTATCGTTCACCATAATTTTCGAGCCTCTGTCGATACCTGTTTTCTTCAAATGGCTGTTTACGGCGGTTTTGAGTTCCGCAGTGAGCTATCTTTTGGCATTCCTGCTTTACAAAATACCCATTGTTCGGAAGATGTTCTAATGTTATTGCCAGAAGATGTACTGATATATTCTGATGATATACAAAGAAATAAATACCTATGGCAAAAAGACAGAAAAAATCATCGAGCGCTGGTATCAGCAATCAGAGTGTCAAAAACGAAACTGACGAGTGGCGGCCTCATATTTACCCACGCCCAGTTGACAAGGAGATTGAAGTGGTCGATGACCCGTATTTCTCTACCGATGATGAAGATGAACCTAAAAAGAACACCCAAAAAACATCGGCCTCAGAAGCAGAAAACAGCGGAACCCCGCATATTTTGGTATCAAACCGAGGATGGCTGTTTCTTGCAATATGCATCGGGCTTTTTGTGTGGGAATGGATTGATGCCTCGCGGTATGTCGAGGTTCCCGCAACGGTTATGGGTGTTTCCGTGAAACCGCGCGCTGTCCCCATTTTCGGCAGCAAATACAACGCAGGAGGTTCGGCTATGTTCATTGAGAGATGGGCGGAACTGCAGTATTATTTCGAAGATGTGGAATATAATGCCAAATTATTGATGCACAGTGAGGTAACGAGCGCCCACCTGATGGTTTTCTGCAAAAAGTCGCACCCGGCAGAGTGCCGCTCAACCAAACTCAAATACCCGATAGCGAATATTTTCCTCATTTTGCTCACGTGGTGCCTTCTGATGTTCGTGTTCGGAGCAGAACTGCTGGAGTCAATTTTCAAATCAGAATACATGAGACTCTTGGTTGGCTTTTGTATGTTTGTGGGGCTCTTGGCTTTCCTTTATTATCGGTTTAAGAATTTGTAATAAATTCTGTATCATAACATTACGGCAGAGTGATGCCTGCTGCGGCGCACAGGAACGGCTAACCGAGTGTTAGAACAGTTATTTTTGAACTTCACCGAACAATTCTTAAATTTGTTGTTTCCACGCAATGCGATGGATTTAGGTTGAATGTCTTGTAATAGTTTGATTATGAAAAAAATACTGTTCCTGTTTTCTTTTTTTGCCGTTTTTTTTGCGGCTTTGGCCGATGATGCGGTCTTCCAGCGCCCGTTAACCAAGAATCTTGTTGTCGACAATGCCAATGCCTTCTCTGACTGGCAGGTGGAGTCGCTGGCGGCGAAACTTGACTCTCTTGACATGGCCACTTCGACGCAGATTCAAATCTACACCACGACCGACTTGCAGGGCTACGCCATTGCCGATTTTGGTCAGAGGCTGGGCGAGGGCTGGGGCGTTGGACAGGCAGGTTTCGACAACGGAATAGTCATTGTCTACAAGCCCAAAACCGAAACCGAGAAAGGCGAAGTTACAATTCAAACTGGTTATGGCATTGAACCGCTCATTCCCGATGCAATCTGCAAGCGGATTATTGAAAACGAGATGATTCCATGTTTTCGCGAAGACTCTGTGTATGAGGGTTTTGTCCGTGCTGTTGACGCCTGCATTTCGCTCACAAAAGGCGAGTTCAAGGCTGACGATTATTACGAATACACCGAAAGCGATTACAGCCAGAAAAGCGATAGTTCTTATGACGATTTGGAAACGCGAGATTATATCGTAGTCATATGCTTCTTCGTTTTCTTGATTGTATCTGTAATACTGTCAACCAAATATGCCAATAAGCACCCAGGCCGCGTCAAACCAGGCCATTCGGGGTCGTATGGTGGCCGACGGTCGGGCGGTTACGGCGGCGGGCATTTTGGCGGCGGTGGCGCAAGCGGAAGTTGGTAGATTGAAGGAGTGAAGGATTGAATAACAGAGGGAGTGAAGGATTGAATAATTGAACAACTGAAGGATTGAATTACGAAAGATTGAAGGATTGAATGGTGGCGAAATAGAATAATTTTATTGATTATGAAAAAGATACAAGTTTTGATTGCGGTGTTTATGCTGACGGCGGGCTCGCTGACGGCGCAA
Organism: Salinivirgaceae bacterium; assembly: GCA_017474765.1. Classification (GTDB taxonomy): domain Bacteria; phylum Bacteroidota; class Bacteroidia; order Bacteroidales; family SZUA-534; genus RUG13583. The sequence goes on from JAFVGW010000058.1 coordinate 7,064, forward strand.
ACCATTGTTGACAGCGTTCTCTATATCAACGAGGGCACAACCCAAATAAAAAACAGCGCTTACTACGGCAAAACCGACTTCAATAAAGTTGTGATTCCATCATCGGTTACGCAAATTGGCGGTCTTGCGTTCCACAATTGTTCAAAACTCAAGGAGATTGAGATTCCCGCTTCGGTTGACACGATTGGCAATGCGGTGTTCCAAAATTGCACGTCGCTTACAAAAGTTACGCTGCATAATGGACTAAAAAATTTGAGTTACAGGCTTTTCAAGAATACTGCAATCCGCGAAATAACCATTCCTCCGACGGTAACGGAATTTGGCGACTATTCGCTTGCCGAATGTGAAAACCTAACCGTAATCAAAGTTGACAAATATTCCGAGGCGCATACATATTTCAGCAGCGATTCTCGTCTCGTTTTTACCGACAATGCACCAAAGCGAAGTCACGAAGAATGGCTTGCAACAGCCACACGCGACATTATTGAGGACAGTGTTCTTTACATAAAGCCTGGCACCACGTCAATTAAGGGTGGTGCTTATTCATACCGAAAAGACTTTGTGAAGGCTGTTGTTCCCTCCACTGTGACTGAAATTGGAGGCGAGTCGTTTTTCTCTTCAAAAATCAGGGAAATCACCATTCCTGGAAGTGTGCAAATCATCAAAAATTCGGCATTCTACTGCTCGCAACTCGAAAAAGCCATACTCGAAGAAGGCGTGAAAGAGATAGATTCATACGCATTTAACACTTATAGAAAACTATATATCTATGTGCCGAATTCGGTGGATACGTTGGCTGCAAAAAATGGTATTACAAATGGGGAGGCAGTGTGGACGGTTGTTCAAGGCAGTTATGCCGAGGAGTATGTTAATAGCCGATGCTCATACAACATCGACTACACACAACCATATTCCGCCTATTCGGGCGAAACGGCGTTGAAAATCAGTATAAATGGGAATGTTCCTGCCGATTATTTCAAGAACTGCCCAAATCTGCAATCAGTTGATATTGGACCTGATGTTACGGTAATTCCTTCTGGCTTATTTACTGATAATCTGACCTTGCGTGCGAAACGGAACACTTACGCCGACACGTGGGCTAAAGCACACGGCTACTATCTATGTGGCGTGCTTGCCGATTTGAATGTTTACACTAAAGATGCATCGAAGCAGATTGAAGAGGATTTCACCCGCATTTTGTGCGACGACGATTCGTACGTCAACTGGACTTCGTACAAATTTGTAATTCAGCAGCCGCTGAAGTTGGAGGAGGTTGACGACAAACTCGTGCTCACCTCGTTTATGCTCTATCCGTGTGAGAATGTTACGGTTACCGACAAAGACGGCAAGGCTTTAATCAGCAACAAAACCATTCAACCGCTGACCCGTACCGTGTTGTGTGACTTCGATTTTCTTAGCGATAGCGTTGAAAACTACACACTTACGACCGATGATGCGTTTTACAAACGGCTTGTTTCCATTCCTACAGAATGGTCAATATCGTTTGATGGAAGTATTTATCGGCCAGGAAAATATGAGAAAGATTTAATCAGACCGATGCGGCCAGTCTTTGCGCGGGAATATATTGCTGGCATTTACAATGTGGCTTATATAGCGGGAAGTCCCGAATATGCCGCACGTTGTTATCAAGCGGTTGAGGAACAAACACTTGTGACAAACGAGGAGTTGACTGAATTTCTTACGAAGGAGCAAATGGATAATCTTTTGAAAAAAGCATCAAAATGGTCAATTATGCTCGGAAGATGTCAGGGAGGATTGAGTGTGGCTGGGGGACAAGCAATATGGTTGGATAACTCGTGGCTTTTAGGTCTTTCTTGTGGAACACCGAATAGTTTTTGGCACGAGCACTCGCATAATATGGGCTGGGGGCACGAGGACGGAAATATGTGCAACGATGGTCGTCCTGCGCCGTATAATTTGGATTGGCCAGGGATTGGCAACCAAGTATATAAGGAAGAGTTTAAGAAAGGAACACCGCCCTACCTTGAAGGCAAACTGTTTTTCAACTCAAAA